>JAKFVU010000009.1:13457-71066 GCA_021732025.1 Candidatus Obscuribacterales bacterium
TTGCTCATGATGGATACATACCACGTAGCGTCGGGACAGGCAGGCAATACATGATCAAATAGTACTGGTGTTCAACTAAGGGTTTAGCCCTTTCCGGAAAGGTTAGCGACCGGTCTTCACGGCAGAACCTGGCACATAGCCAGCTTGATAGGTCTGAATTGGAACGGCCCTAATAATACGAAACTTAGAGGAAGGAGTCGTTCGCTTAGGCATCAAAGTCATGCTACAAGGCGTGGCAACCACAGGCACATGACGGGATTTAGGGGGAAAGGATATTGCAGTCGGAGTCAACGCATCAAGTTTGTGGCGCCGGAAGTTGACAGGAAGTTTTGGCCGTGGAGGGGCGAAATCACAGATGGAGCGAACCCAAGTACTCTTGGACTTTCCTGGACATCGCAAGCTTGCCGCAGAAGAGTTGACCGGGGGACCATTACCAACCACCACGAAGTTATTGGGGATGCTTATTTTGCTTGGCGATTCAGAGGAGTCGTTATGCATCGCCGTATCTTGAGCCAACGCAGTACGCGGCCATCGAGCGCTTGGAGCTGCTGGCCTACCATTAAGCCTGCATGGACCATTATAATCAAAAGCCCACACCGCCCCTGCCGCACCAAAGCCAACCAACATCAAGGCCGCAGCAACCAATATAGATTTTAAAACAGCAGCCACGGCAGAGCCCTCACGACCATCTAAATATAGTCACAACTAACCAAAAAGCGAAGCGTACAAACCCCACCCGCAGCCAATCTCAGACAGCGAAACACGCCCCTAACGCGAATTGGTACAAGCGCACACGCCGAATTTACCAAGCCCTAACTATTCCTAACAGCAGCACTCTAAAGCCGCACCATACAGTGCTTTCGCCTTAACACAGCAAATCGAGGTTAAGAAACCACTTGCGAGTCTTAACCGGTCGGGTCTATAACAGTGAAAGTAAGTTCGCAGCATGCGGATTTATCATCCAAGGTATCTGAACCAAAAACCAATAGCTAGGTGGCACGCAGTGAGCGCGCCGCTCGGCCGTTGTCACACATGCAAAAAGCGCACCGCAAAGTGCGCTGACTAGACGCGCCAACAAACGGAGAAATCGAACCAAGCGCGCGCAAAAAAGTTCAACACGCAAAACACGATCAATACGACACTTCAATACTTCAACACTACACTCGTCAAAAACTCCACAAGAGAAAAAACAATGAACATCCCGCTAGCAATACTGGCATCAGCAGCCACAATCGGACTGCTCGCCGACCTCATGCTCAAGGAAAACTTCCACGCCAACACAATGGTAGGTTTCGGCGTTCCCACTCTCACCATCGCCCTCTCCCTGGCCACCTGCCTCTTCGCCTGCGCCAGCAAACTGCGCACACGCCGCCACGGCCTCGGCTTCCTCATCCCCGCGGTGGTCTTCTCCCTCGCCTTCCTCCTGCGCGACTCACCAACTCTTCTGCTGATAGATTTCGCAGTAATCGTAAGCGCCCTCGCCTTCGCCTCCTACTCGCTGATGGGCACGCCCCTAGCCAAAGGAGGCTTGCTGCACTACGCCTCAGCCCTAGTGAGCATAGCGATCACTCCGACGTTTAACACGATAGAGCTTTTGGTGCGCGAAATAAATTGGCGCGAAATGATGTCAGAGACATCGGCCAAGCACCTCACAGCGGTGCTCAAAGGTTTGGCGATAGCGACACCACTAGTGGGAATATTTTGGGGATTGTTCACAGCAGCCGACCCAGCGTTTGCTGCAATCGCACAAAAGTCGATCAATTTTGATTTAGGCGATCTGTCCGTCAACATGATTATCTTCTCGCTCTTCACCTGGCTCTCAGCTGGTTTCTTGCATGGCCTCTCAATTTTCAGATGCGACGGATACACGATTAATCCGGCCTTGTTTGACGACCAGAGAGAGCGGCTCGATGCGACATACGAACTGGCAACAAAAGGTGCACAAGAGACAAATGCGCTAACAGGAATAAAAGAGTTAAACGATTTAAGAGGCATAAAAGAGACAAAAGACATCGGTGTGTTTGGCTCAACCGGAGCCCTCAATGCACTCGTTGCAGCAGGTGCTCCAGCGCGGGGGCCGGTGTTACGTGATGGCTTTGAGTATGAGCGAGAATATGTGCGGGCCAGCTCAAATATAGACACAAGCAACTCGCGCTTCAGCCTCGAAGTGCCAGAGAAGAAACCAATGCTCGCCCTCGGCCTAACAGAGATGGCGACAGTTTTAGGCTCAGTCAATATACTGTTTGCCACATTCGTGGCCGTGCAACTGCGCTATCTCTTCGGCGGAGCCAGCCTAATAGAAATCACTCCAGGGCTGAGTTACGCTGACTATGTGCACAAAGGTTTCTTTGAAC
This sequence comes from Candidatus Obscuribacterales bacterium, assembly GCA_021732025.1. Classification (GTDB taxonomy): domain Bacteria; phylum Cyanobacteriota; class Vampirovibrionia; order Obscuribacterales; family Obscuribacteraceae. The sequence continues at coordinate 15,812 of JAKFVU010000009.1, forward strand.
TGAACACAGTGGTGGCACTGGTGCTGCCAATGTTATTGATGGCAGACAGCATGCTCATTCGCAAATCGAAGATGGGCTTATACGCTTTCAGAGCATTAGCCGGAACACAAATTGCATTAGTGCTAGTAATTCTCGGATCAGCTCTGATGCGCATGGGCCTGTATCAAACAGAGTTCGGTCAGTCAGAGTTGAGACTCTATGTAACCGTGTTCATGGGCTGGTTAGGCACAGTGTGCGCAATATTTGCCGCCACCGTTCTCAGTGGCAAGCGTCAGCGCTTTGCTTTCGCCAGTTATTTATCAGGAGTAGCAATTTTGCTCGGCATCAACCTGGCGAATCCGGATGCTTTAATTCAAACATCAAATATGGCCCTGTCGAAATTGCGTCCACAAGATGTTGGGTTGGTGCTCAACTCAGCTCCGAAGAAGCTAGATACGACCTACGCATTGGGGCTATCGAATGATGGCATTCCACCAATGATTGATGCAATTGAAGAATTGCCAAAAGCTGACTCAAGAATATTGGCGAAGGCATTGTTGCAGAAACAGGCAGAAAAGAAGAGCGACTGGCGCCTCTTCAATCTCAGTCACAAACTAGCCAACAACGCCATCAAGGCCCACAAGAATCAACTCACTGTTTTAGCTAACTCAAACGGGATAGACGAATGAAATCGATATCAATAAAACTGGTAGGAAAGAAATTCAGCGAAGTGAACACAACCAAAACGAGCACAAAATTGAGAGGGTCAAAAGTGAGAAGAAAGATGCTGACAGACTTCATCGAACTGCATGTAATCGAAGGGTTTCTCGGCCCTGATGAACTCGTAGAAAGAACGATAATCGAATTTCAAGACGACATCGCACGCGAACAGTTGCTGCCAGTGGCGCAAAAGCTAGTGTATCAGCGCATCGTTAAACGCTACTTAGAAGAAATCAATTGGGTGTCGCCCACAGATTGCGAGCGGCTTGACAGAGCATTTCTTGAATTGAATCAAATGGGAATATTGGCCAAACAAAATTTCAGTTGCTGTAACACCTGTGGCCACAAGCGCATTGAGCGAGCATTGAAGAACAATGCGAAGAGAACACGAACATCCAAACACGAAATAGAAGTGACGATGAAATCGCTATCCAAGCAAACTACGCAGTCAAAGCGCAAGGGCAGTGACATTTGGGGCTATGCGTTCTTTCACGCACAAGACACTGATGATGCTGTTGCCACTGGCGAATTGAACATCACTTTTGGGGCAGTGGATAAGACCTCAGAGCAAGCTCTTGATATCGCCATTGAGGTGGGCCAGAAAATTGAGGAGGCATTAAAACGCAATGGTCTTAACACTTCGTGGGACGGCAGCTACTTGCAAAGAGTCGGCATAACCGGCATCAAATGGCAGAGAAGGAGGTTTCCGATGGTTGTGCAGAGCAAGGCAGTTTAAGCTGCCGGGCAGGCTGCGTAGTCAAGGTTTAATTGGCTATGGTATTCTGAGCAGCTCGTTGCCCAGCAACGTCACACGTGGGCGAGTGGCGGAATTGGCAGACGCGCTAGACTTAGGATCTAGTGTAGCAATACGTGGAGGTTCAAGTCCTCTCTCGCCCACCACTAAGGCCTAGTGCCACAGAAGAGACTCGACGATTGTCGGGTCTCTTCTGTTTATGGGGTATTTTCTTAATTGCAAATCACACTACCATACATAGTCAAATTAGTAATTCCAAAGGTAGAAAAACAATGCACATTAAGAAAGAAGACGCATAACCAGCTCCTTTACGGTGAGGTGGTCGCAAGTTTGAGTCTCTGAAAAAACCTATCCCATCAATATTTCGATCTGTCCTAAAAACTTCTAGCGTTATAAGAAGAAATTATCAATGTGCTTTAAGTCTATAGCCCGTTAGATTGATAATCTAAGAAAGCCTGCAATTGACAAGTCATTTCTTTCTCTCAAATTACCCTATTGCTTCACATTACGTGCAGCCTCGTTTATTGATTTATTGGAACGTGTCGCACGCAATACGACGAAACAAACGCCATTTAAGATTTGTTTGCAGACGTTCTTAAGCTCTGATCACCTCTGAATCGCCGAGAGAAACTGGGTCTGGTGGTATCATCAACATTAAAACTCGAGGGTAAAAGAATCCGATACTCGGGGTTCAGTTTGCTCAAGATGCTATCACCAAAGGCGAAGCATCTGCAATCTGAGGAAAACTTGACTCATGCCAGCTGAAATTGCAAACAGTATATTTCGTCAACGGATTGCAAGAAATGACACCGCAACAGCCAATCCGAATATATATCGGCGCAAAGATAGAGTATGAGTCTGAGCGAATCGCGTTCAACACAGTCATCGAAATACTTACAAAGCAGAAACGTTCTGCGATCATTCTTGCGAACATTTCTCTACACCGACGACAATTGGACCTTATCGTTGCATGCGAAGACTTAGTTTTAGTTATTGAAGCGAAGGGATACACACGCCCAGTACGCGGCGGACAAAATGGACCTTGGCAAATTCAATCTGTGGCAGGGGGATGGAAAGAAACGTCGAATGCTTATAGGCAAACACTCGATGCTGTTTACGACCTCCGAGACAGCATGCGCTCCTTCACAGGTACGGATGTACTTTATCCTTCAGGTTTACTACTGTTCGTGCCTCGAATCCCTAAGTCATCTTCTATTGATTCATCTGGATTTAAAATCTCAGTAATTAGCTTAGACGAACTGGAGCAGGCTTTAACACAAAAGTCGCAGAGTTCGTGGTCACTATCGCAGTGGCAAAGATTTTCAGAAGACAATCATCTTATACCCATTTCGACGCCAGATGCAGCTTATGATGAGCAGCTTTTACACGCTGAAAATGTGTTGACGCAGTATATAGCGACATTCGCAAAGACCTATTCCCCGACTTGCGCAAACTTGGTTGCACCAAGTTTTAAAAATGATGGGGACGCGAGCTCGCTCGATACAATATTCGATCTTCTATCACAAGAACATAAGGACATCTTGTTAGAAGGTCCATCTGGCTGTGGTAAATCAATGGCGGCGTCTAAGCTGGCACTGGATTTCGCCAATGGCGGTGGTTTGAGCATCGTCCTCCCAGCTAGGGATTACGCCGGGAACCTAAAGGAGATTCTAGAGAGAGAAGCAGGCTTGCTAGGTGCGCCTTCAGTCATCGCCCTGTTCGCAATAGCACGGCGCTTGAATCGGTCCATATTGGTGGTGGTGGATGGTTACAATGAATGTGTCGCAGCTCAGAGGACGTCGCTAACTCGCAGTGTCTCATCGCTTGCAAGAAAATATGATGCGAAGATTTTGGTTACATCGCAGATAACTCTAGAACGAAGTGACTTAATGAATTTGACCAAGATTGAAGTATTGGCGCCATCTGTCGAGACAAAGCTAGCAATAGCCAGAAAGGCAGCAGGCGATCAGCTGACATCAGAAATTATAAAACTGTCGCATTTAGTTAGCAGCGGATTAGAAGCACATCTAGTTGGAGCGCTCGGTAAGCACGTTAGCTCGTTTACTGGTCGGTATGGTTTGTTTGATGCATTTGCCCGAGTCCTTCTGGGACCGCATGCTTCCGAAGGGATTAGCACAATGGCCAAAATTGCTGGACATATGTCAGACGATATTACCTTTAGCATTTCCGTGCGTGAGCTAGACAGGCTGGCCGAAGCGCAATCCATTAAACCAGAAATAATATCTAAATTGAGAGCAGCCCGATTGCTCGTTGAACGGGCTGACCGAGTTTGCTTTGCTCACGAGATGTACTTACATGCATTTTCAGCCGAAGCAATCATTCGTCGAGCAGCAGGACGCGCTGAACCAATTCTGAACGCATTAGCCGATCCGCGATACCACCAGAGTAGAGAACTGATGGTTGGGAGCATAGACAATACCAATTTGTTAGAGCAAGTTCTATCTAGAGTCAGAGACAGTCACGTTATCGCAGCCTGCATGGCTGGAATTTGCGGTCAGCCTGCCTTAGAGTGGACCAAGGCCAATTCTCTTAGGATGTGGTGCCGCATAGGTGAAGAAGCAAAATCAGTACGCTTTCAACTTGCGGACGAAGGTTGGTGGAATGTTGCATTTAACGTCGACTCCCTGGCTGATTGGACTGATGCTGAGCGCGCGTTTCTAGATGCTGTTCCAGAGCTGCTTGACCATGCTGATCAACTGGATGCCTTGCTTAATGTCGTTGCCCTTATGGACGAGTGCATAACTAGAGAATGGAATCGGCTTCGTGATGAAGCAAAACAAAGGAACATTCGAGCTATGCGCGGCCCAATGTTTGGCACTACATACATGCTTCAGTCTCCAGTTGCTCCAGGAATTAGCCGCATCTGCTCAAGACTATCGTCCTCGAATGTCAGCGAAGAAAAGAGAACGGGAAATCTTCTGAAACAAAAGCTTGAATCTGAGAAACTTTCCCATGGCCAAATTTATGTTCTACTGAGTCTTGCTCAGCGTCTACGTGAAACCGGATTATGGATAGCGCCACCATTAACTCGCATAATCAAACAGCACTGGAAGGCAGCACCATATCATTTACGCCTAGAACTTATGCAGATCGCTAGTTATTGCTGGAGAGCCGACGATGCTTCCCGCCGTGAGTTGATTGAGGTAATTGAGCCACTCTTGGATGAGGAACACATCTTCCTAAATACCTCTGTTATCGAAGCGCTACAATCACTTGGAGCCCTAACTGAGGATGAAGAGAGGTACGAGCAAGACGTAATTGAGCAACTTAACGCAATATTCGACAATCCTGAAACGGAAGAATCTTGCACCAAAGCGTATCGAGTTTACTCAGCACAAGTAGACCATCCATACTCCGGTGCATATTACAGAGTAATCTCGGAATTAGCTGAGCCGTACCGCAAAAGGTTACTAATTCTGGCAGCTAAAGGTGCACGAGACAATGAATACGCATCCTTTATTTCATCTCTAATTGCCGAGTTGACGAACTTAAATGATCCTTCTGTCAGTGAGATTATCACTCATTGGACTTCGCTACCGCCGGAAGACACTGGGTTCATCGACGAGAAATTTGCCGCATTCCTAACCGCCCACATCGCGCTAGGCCGACTCAAATGCACACTACCCGAGCACCGGATTGATAGCCCGACTGCTTCGGCGGTATTAGCGTGTGCTCACATTTTGTACTGGATGAATCGCCAAGATTTACCATGGCTCGAAAGAAGTGCCGCATGCGCTCCACTTATGAATGTCTTGAACCAACCAGCTCTCGGGGTGGCGGCCTGCGCAATTTCACAATGCGAAAATAACTTTCTCTTTCGCGAGCTAAACAACGAGACGGATACCGAAGCGGTTCGAAAATCCATTGCTGACACCTTTCCGCAGGAAGTAGCAGAAATTTGCCGACAGGCTCTTAATCGGCCAACTGCACAAATCGGATATTTCAAATTCTCCGACAAACGAAAGATTTTGGAGTTCGCTCTCCAAATTATCGGCAAGTATGGAAATTCAATTGACTTGACGCTGTTAAAGCGCACACTGGGTGCAGATCCCAATCTAGGCACAGCCGCAATTGTCGCGATTAAAGCCCTTGAAGAAAGACTTCTAGAAATGAACAAGTAGATGATGATCAACGACCTTAGCGCCACCTTTAGTTGCATAATATTCAATTCAACCAAGAAAACTAACATAGGGCATCTCATAAAATTCGAAGCTCGTCAGCTCAAACTGAGGATAAGATTAAAGTGTAGAATCTGAAGGTGAAAAGGTTTCAGCCCGTAGTAGACCCTAGACAAAGAGTTTGTAAATGCCACAACATTAAGCTCGTGAGCATTTATCCTGAATGAAATCAAACATAGGGCGAAATATTTCAAAGGAGCTTGAATCTAGCAAGGGAATAACTTCTCTAGCAAAATTAGTTTTCGCTGAGTCAGATTTGAATCTAATTCTCTGGCCACCTGAACAAGGCTCAGTTTCAAAATAGTCTTGCGTCGACGGCAAGCCATAGAACAAATGTTCAATCTCACAAAGGGACTCTCCACCGAAATGCTCCCACGAGCCCCTACTTTTTACGACTTGCTTTTGAATATCAGGGTGCTTAGATACTGGGAGCATGAGTGCGTATGACTCTCCGCTCGCCCACTTCTTAACCAATCCACGAAAGGGATCAAGCTGCAATTTCTCACCAGCCATTCCATTCCAATAATCATAGGCTTTGTCAAAATCGAATAACCCAAAAACTGGAAGACCTTTCATTTCATGGTGAATACGAGCATCTGTAAGGAGTTGACACAAATACGAACAACTAAATGCATAAAGCGGATTAAAAGGCATCTCACATTCATATAGACGAAACCATGCCTCCTTCAAAATTATCGGATCAACACTACCTTCCGTAAACAGTACTGGCTTATTTTGAATCTGAATAATATTGATAATACTGAGCAACTGATCTTGCTCGGAATATCTGATTAGATCTGAACTAAGTTTTCTTATCGCTACTTTTTTAGGCAGTTGATAACTCTTGACTCTGTTGTTAACAATATCGAAATATCTGACAAGTGGCGATTCGTGAGAAATCAAAGTAACAGCGCTGTGACTAGACATAAGAATGTGATTTCGTCGAGCTACGACTTCAGAGATTTCGCCGACTTGCTTTAGAAATTCATGTTGCCACTCTGGGTGAAGAAAAGAGTCAGGTTCATCCAGCACAGTAATGCAATTGGAGTTTTTAAAAATTTCCATTATCGAGTAAATGTATATGGATTGAAACTGACCATCACTGAATTGACTAATTGACGTTTCATTGCCATCCTTCATTGTAATGGCAAGAGAAATATCGAATAACATCCCTATAGTCTTCAAATTATCGAACATTCGAAAAAGATACTGAGCATCAAACGGATCTAAATGATTCTGAAGCTTATCAACACTGCAATAAATTATGTAGCGATCATCGGACGCGAAATACCCTTCCGCTCGCACGGCTCCGCCCTGAGCCAATGAAATACATTCAGAAAGAATGTCAAGAAATTCCTTTGTTATTCCCTCCGGGCGCCAGTATCTCGCGCCATCCGAGTAATCGATATCATACTCGGGCTTATTTGCATAGAATGGCCGTTTTAGAACCAACTTCACTTCAGGCGCGACCGCATTAATACCAAGCTTTTGAAGTAAAACATTTCGAGCCTTATTGGAGCTACGCTGAAGCAAAAGAACCGCCAATAAGATGTCTTTGTAATTGGGTCCAATACCAATGAAAAATCTCGAGTCTTCAGAAGAAGCTTGCTTGAGACGTCTTTTAAAGCTCTGTTCATAACGTTCAACTAAAGAATCAATTGATCGATTGTGACCTGAATAATAAACAACGACGTTGTCTGGCAATATAGAGTAACTAACAGTTTTTCTGACACGCCCATCGATCGATAGCTTTCCATTCTCATGCAACATGGTCACATCTTTACCTTCAATCTCATAGGTAAGACTGAAGTCAAAGTTTGGCAATTCAGCAGCCCTATCTAGTTCGTATAGGTATCGAAAAACTTCAATAAGTGCCTCGAAGAAATTTGACTTACCAGTACCATTCTTTCCAACAAATATATCAATAAAGGTGCCGCCCTCTAAATCAATTTTGAAATCGTGCAGATTCTTATAATTATCAATCCACATCGATTTAATTCTCATAGAAGGCAATTCTCCAAAACCGCGGATGCAACGTCTTCGCTCAACGATATTGATTGTGCCATCTGCGATGCCAGGTTGTCACAAACATCAAACCATTCACCAACAATACGTACCAGCTTTTGCTGCACTACCAACGGTGGCAGAGGGACAGGTAAAGCCAAAATCTGATCTCGAGTTACATTTTTCATAGAGCTGCTAGTTCCGCCGGCAACCCGCTCATAGTAGGCTCTAGCCAAACTAGAATTGTTGTAGAGCTGTAAAAAATCTTTGTCTATTAAATCCGACAGCTGGAGCCTAACTATCTTATCGCTCATCATCAAGCGAGGTGGACATTTCCGAACAACGACAGATCGCGCAACCAACTCCTTAGTATTAGCCCTAGAGATAAGGAAGTCGCCTTCGTTAACCTCGCAGTCGGGTCTTGGTGACAAACGGCTTGGCAAAGCTTTGTTCATCTCAGGCAGGAATCTTCCCCAACTGACAGCGCTTACTTTTAAAACGCCCCATTCAGTCCCAACACGCGGCCGACCTTCACAACTAGGACTCCAACCTGAGCCACTCTTTACGACCAGGTCACGAAGGGACACCCAGCGCCAACCTATCGGCAAATGTAGATCAGGTTGATCGCCCTTAATTCTTAACAAGTTCGGAAGATTCTCTTCTATCGCAAAAGACGTAGGTTGATTCACTTCCGACAGTGACTGCTTATTGCACCACGAGAAACTCGAAGGATCCTCTAGTCTCCCAGTTACAGCAACCTCAAGAAGTGCTTCCCTCAGTGCGTGAATGCTCGATTCAGTTGTAAAAATGACATGAAAATTCTGCTTTATGCGTTCCCAGCTGTTAGCAAAATCAGCTTGATTTATGCTCTGAAGAAGGCTGTCCAGAAGCGCTTTGACGATCTGCTTATGTGCCCCCTCAGCATCTGATTGCTGAGCATCAAGTCGGTCACACAGAGCCATAAGTTCATCGACCTTTGCGACGATGCGGTGCTGTTCCGCCCTGGGCGGCAGTGGAAAACTAAGCGGTAATATGTCCTTGTTGTTGATTTGTGGGACACTAGTGCCACTATTGAGCTTCCACAAATCTACTGACAGAAACCAACAGTGGAGATAGCGCAAATCAAGCCACTCAGGACAGCTCAGCGCCATTACGTTTGAGTCGGCGAGCAAAGGACCGGTAACAAGTCTCTTCTTGTTGGTGGCAATTGCACCACCCCTTTTAGGGAAAATGATACTGTTGGCAGGAATGAGCTTGTCCTTAACACCAGGAAATTCGCTCACGTACCTTGAAGAGCAAGTAATCTCAATCTCGTTTCCGGACAGGTTCATATCTGAAACTTTTATATAGAGGTAATCCCCCTTTGGCAGTTCCAATGCAGAAGGAAGAGAAGTACCACTCTTTAGCGATGCAATGTGCTCAATTGTTGTCCAGCACCAACAAGCCGGAAGACGTAAAGGCTCCCGTTGAGTAGCCATCTTCAATGGCAAGCCAACTCTTCGAAGGAGCTGAAGCGCAGGTTCATCACTCGGGTCTTGCGGCACAAGCTTACCCATCACAGCAAGTTGCAGAATCAGGTCACGGAGCTTCTTCACACCATTGGGAGCAGAGGCAATAACAGGTAGATGTTCAACAAGCAGCGCCGTCATTGCTTCACCTCAAGAGCAGCTGCGATTATATTCTTAAGTTGCTCACGTGTACTGGCAATCTGCTGTTGCATCGACTGGTAGTCACTCAAGAGCTTCTCTGGGTCATGCGATTCAAGCTGAGGGGCATGCGGGTTCTTGCAATCTAAGTTGTAGTTACGCGCCTTGATCTCTTCGGCTGTCACCTTCCAGGCAAACTCTGTTTCTACACGCTTCTTAAAACCCTTTGCCTCACTGCCCCACCATGCTTCCTCTGGCTTGAACTCATCGACATTCATGGGTTTAGTTTTGTTATAGCTCTTCACGCCAGCCGGGTACGGGTGCTCGTAGTACCAAACTTCTTTCGTTGGAGTTCCCTTGGTGAAGAACAGAAGATTAGTGTTGATGCCAGTGTAGGGGCTGAAAACCCCCTTAGGTAGCCGAACGATCGTGTGCAGGTTGCATGTCTCAAGCAACTGTTCTTTAATGCGCGTCTTAATGCCCTCACCAAATAAGGTGCCGTCAGGCAGAACTAGCGCAGCACGACCACCAACTTTCAGCAGGTGCATGATTAGCACTAAAAACAAATCAGCTGTCTCTCTAGTGCGGAAAGTGGCTGGGAAATTGCTCTCTATGCCATCTTCTTCTATGCCGCCGAAGGGCGGGTTCGTCAGAATCACATCGACTCTATCTTTCTGAGTCTGGTCTCGCAGCGGTCGAGCAAGCGTATTGTCGTGGCGAATGTTGGTTGGCACTTCGATGCCGTGCAGGATCATATTTGTCGTGCATAGCAAATGCGGAAGTGGCTTCTTCTCTACGCCATGAATACTGTCTTGAAGTAACTGCTCATCCTCTACTGTCTTGACATCATTCTTTCGAATATGTTCTAGCGTACAACTTAGAAAGCCACCGGTACCACATGCAGGGTCAAGAATGGTCTCACCGAGCTTTGGGTTGACCATTCTGACCATGAACTCTGTAACAGCTCTAGGTGTATAGTACTCACCAGCATTGCCAGCACTCTGAAGATCTTTCAGAATTTGCTCATACATGTCACCAAATAGGTGCCGCTCTTGCGCCCTATTGAAATCAACACCTTCTTGAATCTTATTAATAACCTGCCTAATCAATTGACCAGACTTCATGTAGTTGTAGGCATCCTCAAATACAGAGCGAATTACAAATGCTCGCTTGTCTTTGCCTTTTGACTCAAGATTCTGCAAGCCAGGAAATAGCTGATTGTCGATAAAGTCTTTCAGCTCGTCGCCGGTAATTCCTTCAGCATCGGCTGCCCAGGTGCGCCATCTAAATTGTCTCGGAATAGGCGAATTATAGGAATCATTGAGAAGCTCCCACTCAAGTTCTTTGTCATCAAAAATCTTCAGAAATAGCAACCAGACAAGCTGACCAATACGCTGGGCATCTCCGTCAACGCCGACATCTTTGCGCATGATGTCTTGAATCGATTTAATAGTTGATGAGATGGACATGGTTCTTCCTATTCAAATTACGCGTACAGTACTTCTTCTAATTCTTTGAGTGCCTTGAGATACTCTGGCTTGCCACCAAATGACTTTACGATTTCCGGTGCCGTGCCCATCCGAGAAAATGGTTCTAACTGAAGAACCTTGAGGTCTTCAATGTTTTCAATGCCAGTATCAGCATATTTATCTAGCAGCGCTTCTAGCACCTTACGAGCTTGGTCACCATATTTGGTGAAATAGTCTCGCTTTCTAACATTGTCGGCACGCTCCTTTCTAGACAGCGGCGGCTGACCGTAAGCGACGTGGCAAATCAAGTCAAACGGATCAAACTGCTTACCAAGCTTACGCTCAACTTCTTGAGCAAGCGGTTCCCAGAAAACGCCTTCTTCCTCAAGCTGTTTGATAATAACTTTCTTCTGATCGGCATCACTCCACTTGCGAAGGAAATCATCGAGTGAAGCAAACTGCTTAGTCACACAAGCTCGTGTGTAGTCTCTCATAGACTCAGTAATGAGCTTGCCGTCTGGACCGTAGTATTGAACACGCTCGTCCATGACATACACAGGCACATCATCAACGACATACTTAATTCGCCCACCCTCTGGCAGATTTGAGCCGGTGTGAGCTGGTGGCTCTGGCCGATCACCGGGTTCAGGTTGTTCGCCAGGGTTTGTTTCATCATCGCCGGGCTCAGGCTCTGGTGGCTCTACTGGATCGGTCGGGCCAGGTTCATAGATTTGTACAGGCTCGCCGTCAAAGCGAGGGTCAGCAAACAACTCTGTGGCTCGCTTGAAGTCCATGATTGTGAACCAATACTTGTCAAACTCTTCATTTATGCGCGTGCCTCTGCCGATAATCTGCTTAAACTCAGTCATCGACTGAATACGCTGGTCTAGCACGATGAGTTTGCAAGTCTGCGCGTCAACACCGGTAGACATAAGCTTGGAAGTCGTGGCGATAACCGGATAACGACTTTCTGGGTCTATGAAATTATCCAGTTCAGCCTTACCTTCTGGCTCATCACCGGTAATCTGCATTACATATTTTCGATTCTCTTTCACTCTATCAGGGTTGAGATTCACTAGACAGCTTCTCATTCTATCGGCATGGTCGACGTCGTCGCAGAACACAATAGTCTTCTGATATGGATCTGTGGCCTCTAGAAACTGCGTGATCTTTTCGGCAACAAGTTGAGTGCGTTTCTCTAAAACTAAGTTCCGATCAAAGTCGCGTTGATTGTAAATTCGATCTTCAATCAAATGACCATTCTTGTCGGTCTTTCCTTGCTTAGGCCGCCATCCCTGAAGGTCTTTGTCAAAATCTATACGCACCACTTTGTACGGAGCGAGAAAGCCATCTTCAATGCCCTGCTTCAAACTGTATGTATAAATCGGCTGACCGAAGTAGTAAATGTTGGAGACATCTTTAGTTTCTTTCGGAGTAGCTGTCATTCCAATCTGAGTGGCAGACGAGAAATATTCGAGAATGTCTCGCCATGCAGAATCTTCAGCTGCGCTGCTGCGATGGCATTCATCAATAACAATCAAATCGAAAAAATCTGGAGAGAACTGCTTGTAGATATTCTGCTCTTCTTCATTGCCAGTGACAGCTTGGTAGAGTGAAAGGTAAATCTCAAAAGCCTTGTTTACTTGCCGCTTGCTAATCTTGGTCATAGCAGGGCCAAACGGCTTGAAGTCGTTATTCTTGGTTTGATCAACAAGAATGTTCCTGTCAGCCAAAAACAAAATGCGTTTCTTCTTCTTTGATTTCCAAAGGCGCCAAATGATTTGAAACGCTGTGTATGTCTTGCCGGTGCCAGTAGCCATCACAAGCAAAATTCTCTTCTGCCCTTTGGCCACGGCTTCAATAGTTCTGTTTATAGCTATCGTTTGGTAATAGCGCGGCATCTTGCCAGAGCCGTCATCAAAGTAAGGCGTTTCAATAACAGCCTCAGCTTCGCGTTCGATATTTTTCCATTGGCAATATCTCTTCCAGAGTTCTTCCGGTGAAGGAAACTCATCTAGCGAAATCTCTACCTCTGTTACTGCGGCATTCCCAGTACGGTCATGAAATTTGTAACCATCGCCGTTGCTTGAAAACACAAAGGGAATGTCCAAAGCTTCTGCGTACACAAGAGCCTGCTGAATGCCTTCGCCAACCCGATGATTGTTGTCCTTGGCCTCGATTACCGCGATCGGTAAATTTGGCTTGTAGTAGAGGATGTAGTCAGCCCTGCTGGCCTTGCCCCGTGAATGCAGCTTGCCACGAACAATAATGCGGCCCTTGGTGAAGTAGACCTCTTCCCGAACCTGGACATCCAAATCCCAGCCGGCGCTGACAATGGAGGGATTTATATACTTCGTACAGATGTCACGCTCTGTAAGAGCTTTCTTATTCATGCATTGCGGCCATTTTCTGAAGAACAGACCCAAGGCGCTCAATTATCTAGTAGTTTGGTCTTGGAGTAAATGGTTGGGGGTGGTTTGATTGACAACAGCAACAGATTAAACTCACTGGATCAGGAAATGCAGGTAAACCGGGAATAAGCAACTCAAAGTAAAAGCAATGCTGAATTGTCAAATACTCAGAAAGAATGAGGCTACGGCAGTTAGGCCCAATGATAACAAAAGACGAATAGATGTCAGGCCGATAGGAATATTAGAAACAGATGAAACTTAGCAACCTTGCAAACGCCGATGAGACCGCGAGAGTACAAGCAATCATGTTAGCTATGGCTGTTGAGCATTTTCCCAATGTGTATTACATCGGCAAAAGCGCTTCAAACCTAACTTTCTCCGCACAGCAACAACGAGCCCTCAACTTGGTTTGGGCACTAAAGGCGTCAGGAGTCTTTTCAGAAGGTAAAGAGGTAGCAATTGTTGGCGGTGGCCTCGCCGGTATGACGGCAGCCCTTGCGGCAATGAATTTCGGCGCACACGTTCATCTTTTCGAGCGTATGCCTGAATTATTACACTTACAACGCGGATCGCACCTTCGCTTTATCCACCCCAATATCTTGAGTTGGCCTAGGCCAGGCTACGAGAAAAGCAAAACTAACTTTCCATGCCTAAACTGGTCTGCTGGCAGCGCAGCGGAAGTAGTCGAACAAGTATTACGACAATGGAACGAACTGAAAGGACCTATTCAAGTTCACTGCAGATCAGCGGTTCAGAAAATTCAGTATTTGCAGGATGAAAAGCCACTTCTGAGAGTGGAAGGGTTCGGAAGTGAAAGTGCACCGGCATTTTCTCAAAAGAAGTTTGATTGTGTTATTGCAGCAGTTGGTTTTGGAGTGGAAAAGCAGTTACAAGGATCGCAGTTCGTTTCATACTGGCATAACGACAATTATGGAAGGCCGGTCATATCAATGCCAGTACCTAGAGCCTACGTAGTAAGTGGCACAGGCGACGGTGGCTGTATAGATGCGATAAGACTTAGCCTAACGGATTTCGAACACTCAAGATTTCTTGACGAGTTCATGCCGATTGATGAACTAAGCCACATTCGTGATCGATTAATAGAAATAGAGGAAGATGCACGCAATTCAGTTTTAGCGGACCCTGCAGTTATTCGACAGGCTAAAGAAATATCAGGAGCCGATGCAAGCGATGCCACCATCCTAGACCAATTTATTGGTGCCTATTACTGGCAAGAATATGACAAACTCACCGTCCCAACAAGCATCATTTCAAATATAAGAGAACGACTAAGGAAAGATACGATTGTAACTCTCAATGACTCAAGACCGTCTCCTCTTTCTTTCAAGAGTTCGCTAGTAAATCGATTCCTTATCTATTTACTTCGTAAGCATGGTCGTTTGCACTACGCGCCTGGCAGACTTAAAACTATTGAAAAACCTTATGAAGGCCGCATAATTCTCATTGAAAGAGATGTATCAACACAAGAAAGAATTTTTGCAGACGAAATTGTTGCTCGCCACGGAGCCGACTCAGCATTGCTAAGTCTCTTTCCAGCAGAGACGGCTAGTGAAATAAGCAAACCAAATTTCATGATGAGGGACGAAACAGCCGAATGTCTATACCCATCGAGTATTTACGACAACCCCCAATGGCTGCGAAAGAAGCAAGAATTTGAAGCGCAGTGGCCATTTGCTCAAATGAGACCCGAACAAGCAAATCACATCAAGCAACTAATTGCTGTAGCGACGGTCAATAGCCCCACACTAGTTGCCTTATCAATTAAAACCATAAGTAGAGAGAAAACGCCTCTTGTTATTACCGCAGGCCAGCAGATAAGCCTTGCTAAATTTCCTGGCACAGTTCCAAACAAACTAAGCTCTATTACTTGTTTTCTAAAATCACCGGCTGGCAACCTGTTTTTGATCACTTCAGCTACTGCGCTGGCGCTTGAACCTTCATTACCCAGAGAAGGTGACGAAGTGTGCGTTCCTGTTGAAGATAGATTTGTAGTAATAGGAAAAATAGCGAAAACTAAATTTCCGACTCAAGCTCACAAAGATTCAAAACTCTCAACCAATACGATAGTTGCAAATGAATTGGATTATGTTCTTGTAGAATTAGATAGCTTCATCGTTCCATCTTACATGTGCGCAAATGTCCCACAGATACGAACAATTGCTTTCCCAGAAATTGGTCTCGATGTAACCAAAATCGGTTCTGAGTTAAATGCTCAAAAGGGCCAAGTTATAGGCATACAGATGTTGCTCCCTATAACTAGAGGAAACTCTTTAATTTGGTATCAAGACACTTTCGAAGTTAACTTTCCTGCCCCTAAGTTAGACCAATTCACTCAGACTGGAGACGGAGGTGCACCTGTAATAGCAAATGATGGAAGCCTGCTTGGGTTGGCTATTGGAGTCACTAGTAATAACAATATGCTGTGTCTTCCAATTGCGCCAATGTTAGCAGAAACAGGCTACGAGCTCTGGATTGATACGGAGGGGAAATGTACACACCAATAATTACTTACTCAGATTTTGAAAATAGTGCCATTTTCGAGACTCTTCAATTTCGAATTTTGTCCAAATTTCCTGGCTATCTTTTTTATGTAGATGCACAGAACATTTTGCTTGTGGCTCTTCAACTAAAATCATTCACTCCGAAGCCCAATTCCGAACGTATCACTTCCATGCGCATAATACCAATTGGTGAAAAAATATTCGAATCAGGCATGGCATATTTAGGCTTTCTTGCTATAGATTTTATCTATGGCAATAGAGCATGCGAAAACGACGAACTTCGTAAAGAATTTGGACGGACTGTGACTTCGATGACAGACCCATCTGGCATAGAGCTAATTGTCGACAAAAAAGCCTTTCATCTGACTCTTTACGGCCAAAGTGAAGACAAAATGGGCTTTCAGTGCGATACCGCTGACGCTAGAGAATGGACAGTGCCGATGGACACAGCTCATTCTCTGTAATTTAGCAGAAACTCTGCTCAAAAAAGCGAGGCTATGTAAGTTCAGAAACTGCTTGTCTAGCCTCATTAGTTGATATATAGCGAAGCACTTAATTACAATTCAACTTTACGCTAAATCGTGCCAATGCACAAAAAAAAAGGAGAGGTATGTGAGCACAGATGTGAAATCACTGGAACCGTACAACTCAACAAACATTTTGGATGTTCCAAGCAGCCCTATATTTATTCGAGCCAGACTAGCCCTGAATGGCCGAATCTTTATTGGTCATTGGCTTGAGTTGGGTCGTGATGATTTTCCAATATTCGATGAAGACCAGTGGCAAATTAGAGTTTGGTACGACGCCTCATGCAAGCCAACCTCACACCCCGACGAAGTTGAAGAACTAAGAAATCACGTTGACGCGTACATAGATGCACTCTATGCAGACATCTACATAACCGATGCTTCGACAGAACTACTGGAATATTTAAAATTAGACCAATCAGGCTGGGGCGCACCGGATGAGCTGTTCGAAGAATACGGTGGCTTAGCGATCAGACTTTACGACACGATATTCCACCGAGCGAATAGACTAATACAATGGTTCAGAGCGGAAAAAGGCCAGTATTGGCTTGAAGAGTTTCGCGCCCATCCAGTAAAACGACTTAACTCTGTTCCTGCAGGTTATGCACATGTAGATAATCTACAGGCATGGATAAACGGCACAAAATTTGAATGGGCGCCACCTGAGCAAGCACTATTTATTGAAAGATTGCCGGCAGATAGAGGTCTTTCAATCTGCGATATTCGTAAAGCTTGGGAATTTGCAAAGTCAGAAAGTCGCCCAAACCTGGCACTGGAACTGCTAACTAGCTCTGAGCAATTAGCAACGGAAGGTCATAATCGTGTTGCTTTAACACAAGCGGCGACCGCACTAGAAATGTCCCTTTCTACTTTAGGAAAAGGTTTTATGACACGAAGAATGTCAGCAAGCAACTTGAGACTGGCTACCACCAGTTTCTACAGTATTCAAAAGCGCCTTGGCCTGACTGCAACGGTTGAGTACTTACTGCCTCTACTTTTTTCCGAGTCTGAAATTCCCACCAACATTATTAGAACATGCAGCAAAGCAATAGCAGAGCGCAACAATGTAATTCACAACGGGCAAAGAGACGTTGAGCACATTAACGATTACATTCAGGCGATTAGAAGCCTTTGCTCAAACCTCAGTTTAATGCAGGAGAAGTTTTCAGAAACCACCAGCGAATGAGAATCAGTTGCACGCTTATGCTAAGGAGCAAATAGAAGTTAGGCCGTGCACTTTCATTCTAACGTCACAGCGGCTGCCGATCGCAGTTGTCTGAGCTCAGCATCTAGAAATCACTTTAGCTTACCAAAGAGATTTGAAGTGTGCTTGCTCTCAGACTATAGGGCCAAATCAAGTACCAAGAATTACCAGCTATAACTTTTCTGTATCTCGGCCACTAGCTATAAAATCAATTACAGAAGCCAGATATGTTGGCAGAGAACAGGCCTCATTACGCTCAATACTGAGTTCAATCTCTTTTGTCCATAACTGGGCTAGTTTGAACTTCTTTTTGTTAAAAGAATTCTGGAAAGACTTTGCTCTATCATCAGACCCATCTGCAGCTGAAGCAATAAAATATGGCAACCGCGCAGAGTCACTAGGCACAAGCCGTTCCGAACTCAAACTCTTAAGCCTAATTGGAAATCCTGCCTTGAGTGCATTTACGAAAACTTCCTTGGACACATTAAAAATATCATTCTCAATTTCTCGACCGTCAGACGTGCAAAACAATCGATGCACCTTATCGAGCTCAAACTCTGCCTTAATCTTTCTAACGGCTGCCTTCAGCAAGGCTTCATCAGGAGGAATGTCTAAGTCATTTCCATCGTCCCGATCCTTTTCCATTGCACTGCTATCTCTATCACCGATAAGCACAGCTCGTCTACATATTCGAAGGATCGAGACCAATTCTTGATTCTCTGGATCAGATTCATCGGCACACAAAGTCTGAAGATTCGAACCTCCATACATGCAGAACGCAAAATCGCTGTTTTCAACAAGCGCTCCGCCAGGCAAGTGTTTACTAAACTGCTCAAGTAGAAATCTCAAATAGACAATGTCAGATGGTCCTTCAACCCAGACAATTGTGTTGACCTGAAGCAAACTTGTAGGCCGAATACCGAGAGTATCAAGGGTAATATGGAAGTCAGTAAATTCCCTGCAAATAGAAGCCTGCGAGTTACCCCTGGCAGTTTTGAACACGCGATAGACATTATCTTCTTTGCCAAGACAATCGAGTAAAGCATTCGAATGGCTGGAAATAATGAATTGATGCTTAGTGCAAGAACGGAGGAAGGAGACGAGCCTTGCTAACAAGCCGGGATGCAAATGAAGCTCCGGCTCCTCTAAAAAGAAAATTCTTGGTTCCTTTTCTATCAATACTTCGGCAACGAGACAGACAATTGCAGCGATCCCTGTACCTGCGTTTGTTAGGTCAATAGTTTCGCCACCACTGCCTGAGAACGAAAGTGTATAACCATCAGCACGCTCAGCGACATCTAAATCAGGTAGAAGTTCCTGGTTGCCGTTAGACAAAATTTGATTTATTGTTTTAAACACCTGCCGCACAAGATCGCTATCACCTCTGAGACCAGACTTCTTTAGTCCCTTAAGTTTCAAAATTGATTGGGTACCGTCGATCAGATTAGTGCTACCAGCGCTCTCTTGTTCAGCCTTGACCTTTGAAATAATCGCTCTTGTAGGATCAAAGAAACGAAGTCTCTTGTGCAAACTCCTCACATACTGAGGCCCATCACCAAACTGTTGAAGATCTCTACGACCCGGTACATCAACCCCAGTTTGATCAATTTCGTAATCAGGATCTCCAAGTCTTTCTGAAAACGTCCAAAACCACGACGTGCGATCGTGCGTCACCTGAATTAAGGGATTGATGTAAATATGAGGGATAGCGTTGAGCCAAGCGACACGAAATTCAACTTCGATATCCTTACAGCCTGACTGCAAGCTATTTAATAAACATAGTTTATGGCCGCCCAGACTTGAGGGATAACCTAAAAGATCTTGATCCTTTAAAGTTACTCGGACCGCAGCGACAAGCCACTTGCTAGTATCTTGTTGATGCCAGGCCACTGGCGTCAACTGGGGCGACTCTATGTTATAAAAATAAGTGAATTCATCTGAAGGCCTGTTCTTAAATAAGTCACAGTAAGCAAGCATGAATCTGAATGGGATTGATTTACCAGAATTATTTGGACCAATCAAAACATTCAAATGTCCTAATTCTCTCAATTCCATACCGCGATCAAAATCGCAGCCAAGATAGCCCTTTATCGTTAGATCACTTAGCCACATTACTTATCACCGAAATCGGATTGGCGCCGCTTTTGCATTGAGAGAAAAACCAATAGAAATTGTCTCAACCACGCAGAGTGATTATACAGTGTGAAAAAGAGGTTTCTAGCATGACGTAAACGCTAGGACAACATCGAAAAACCATCTAGCGGCAGACGTAACTGCTGGTACGCACCGCCCCGTGAGCTCGGCCCCTAGCCTCTATCATCTAATACCCGATTCGAGTCACAATGAACGTTGGGTAGGCAACAAGTTAGACTTAAATGTCCCGATTCTCAAAGCGAAAACCATCCGAAGCCTTCTCCAGGCCATCGAGCAGCTCGCTAAGCGTGGTTGGCGAGCCGGTGGGCTGGTCAATCTATCACTCCACCAGTTTGCCCGGGGTAAATCAGGGGTAGTTAGTTACTAAGATTCCGCGCCCAGAGAAAACTATTGATTAAAAGAAACCCGGCTTGGTCGCGCGAAGAGTTAATTTTGGCCCTCGAACTGTATTTAGCGAGAGGCATTGTCGACGACCGCTCAGCAGAAGTAATCGAACTAAGCAAAAAGCTCGGCAAGCTTGCTGCAGTTGAACAGATTAATCCACAAGTGTTCCGAAACCCGAATGGCGTAGCCATGAAGCTAGGCAACTTTGCAGCACTAGATCCAAACTACTCCGGCAAAGGCCTAAGAGGCGGCGGAAAGAACGACAAAGTCATCTGGGACGAGTTTGCAGACAATCCATATGCGCTCGCTCAAGCCGCCACACAAATTAGAGCTAACCTTAAAGCCACTGAGCAAAATACAGTGAACGAACTAGTCAAAGAATCAGAGAGCACTGAATTCCAAACTGAAACCAGAGAGGATACCAGGGTTCGCATCGCAAGTTCGATCGTTAGCAGAAGAGGCCAAAACGCCTTTCGCCAATCTCTACTCAATGCCTATAGTGGCAAGTGCGCATTTAGTGACTACAATGCCGCTGACGCACTTGAAGCAGCGCACATTCTCGGCTATTTAGGAAAAGAAAGCCACCATATCTGCAATGGACTTCTCTTGCGCGCTGATATTCACACGCTATTTGACCTGGGGCTCTTGGCCGTGCAGGCAAAAATGATGATAATCGACGTGGCTCCGGCGCTGCTGGAGACACCATATGCGGAGCTGGAAGGAAAAGTGATCAATGTGCCGAAGGACGAAGAAGAGCAACCTAGTGTCGCGGCGCTCGAGCTGCATTGGGAGGCATCGAAGTGTAGTTAGGATTGGCGTACAAAGTTGCAGCAGCAACAAATGAATCTAGACCAAGTTACTGACTACTGATACAAACACGTAAGCCGGTCTCTAATGGTAATATTCTATGATAGTGAATCGCCATCCGTTTGCGAGGTACAGTTCATTGCCTGCGAGAATTCACACTCGTTTGGTGCCAATGGCCACAGCCTGCACCGTAATTACCATTGCACAATGGCCAGTAGATTGCCTTGGGAGAAGTACACTTCCAAGTGATAACGATTTTAAATCAAATTCAGAATCGAAATTGGCTAACTCAAAGGAGATGCCATCTTCAGACTGGATTGACGAAAATACTGATTTTATCAAGGCTCCTCCCAACAAAACTCAGCCCATCGAAGGAATTGAATCCCAAAAATCCAATTCCTCATTCAATCGCGACTATGCAAAAAATTCGATAGGGTCAGATAGCTCGAATTTAAAACAATCAGAAAAATATGTCAGAAGATTCGGCACTAAGCCTGAAAAATTCGGTGATCCATATGTTGATTCACTGCAGCCTGGCTCTGTATCTCAAGACGAAATCGACAGAGCAAAATTTGATGTGCTTGTACGTGTCGCAAAACAAAAAGATCTTACAGGCGATTGGCCTGAAGCTGCAAAAACATACCGCAGGGCACTTGAATACGCAGGCAATCTAGGACAAGATAAACTCCATGTTGAAGACATAGTAATTAGACTTGCATATCTATACAAAATGACCGATGAAATGTCATTGGCTAAGCGATGTCATCTTGTCCTTGCAAATATCGCGAGGGAAGCAAATCGAAGAAGTACTCATCCTAATCCGGCAGAACCAGCGAGCGCTGTAACCACTGCAGTAAACACTCAACTACTCATAGCTGATGCTCTTGCCGAAGCTGGCGAAAACGCCGGCTCGGAAACAATCATAGTCGATATGCAGAAAGGCCTATCTGGAGATTTTTTGTTTTATATCCAAGCTTTGGCGGCTGAACGGCTTACTCGACTAAGAGTTCAAGAAGGTCGAGTCAACGAGGCTTCAGTTGATATAAACGAGCTCTCCAAAATAGTTGAATCAGACTTGGCGCGCAGTTCAGACTATCTTGGCTTGAAAACCTATTTAAATACTTTATCAGCCCGGATATGTCTTGCCAATGCTCAAAAAGACTATGAGACAGCAAAGGTTTTGAGCAAAAAATGTTTAACCCTTGCGCCAACACTCAAGGGTTCGAATCAATACATCATGTTTAGATCTCTTGCCGATCGCGCCGCGACTTATCGACTGGAGAAAGATTTTTATACCGCAATTGATTATTACGAGAAGGCGTTAACTGTTGCACGTCAAGGCATGCCACTTTCAATGGTTTATCAAAGACCAATCCTGGGCGAGCAAATACTTTGTTATGCCGCACTTGGACGTATTGGAAAAGTTGAATCACTAACGAAGCGTGTTTCAGCGCCTGAGTAGAACCGCAGTATTGACTAGAATTATGCAAGCAAAGCTGACCTTGCCGCGTCCATCATCATGACCATGCGAAAAGCAGATGCCCTCAATTCGACGCACACCGACCACTTACGAAACGTGCGAACATGACAGTATAGCGCAATCAATTTGTTCCAAGCTGAACTCTTATCCCCATCAATTAACCAATCCAAATGCCTTAACCACCAATGGTGGCACATCAGACTCAGCCACTTCACCCAACAAAAAAATCGTCAATCAGCTACCGCCCACTCATGCCACCACACTCAAACACCACCCACCAAACACTCCACTCTCCACATCGCCATCTTGCTGCTCAAGCCAGCGCTCATAGTGGACAATTGAATCTGTGGCTTTGGCTACGTCTCCGGCACGCTTTGGCATGTACAGATGCTCGATATTCTTGAGCGAATAACGGGGCTCGCCAACTCTCAGACCCTGCTGCACCACTCGGTACAAATCCACGAATACTTCATTGCGCAGCAGATTGTCTACTTCCATCTCTCTGGTGCCAAAGCGCCCCATCAGCTTGCGCATCGCTGAGACTTCGTAGGCGGCGTAATGATATATGTGCATGGTGGCATCTTGCTTGTAGCGCTCGTAGACCCAATCTATGAAATCTTCAAAGGCCTTGCGCTCTTGTGCGCGATCATGCGCCCACCAATCGATGAATAGCATCTGACCTTGTGGGTCGAGGTAAGTGGCTCCGAATAGATACTCTAGGCCGCCTTGAATGTGGGGGTAGCCCTCCATGTCGGACCACGTCGTGGGGTGACGGTGGTGGCAAGCTGGCGAGGCCGCGCCTGGAGTTTTCGCTTTGGCTATGCTCATATTTTGGCTTGGGCAGGCCGATTGATGCCACTTGAATTTTGGCCTGGGCGCGCAGTGTTTCGAATGTCGATTGATTCATCTTGGGCAGGTAGGCTGCGGTTGATTCGGCCAGGGCGCGCAGGGTAGTGATGCCATTTTGGCTGAGGCGTTTGATTTGGGTCTTGCGGATGTTGGCGACGCGGCTGACGTCGTCTTTGTCTTCGAGAATTTGTTTAGCTATAGTGCTCCAGCGGCCGTGGTCTTCGAACGGTTGGCGTTGGCCGTTGAGTGGGGTCGAAGGCGGCTTGCTGGGTCAGGAAGCGGGCTTTAAGTTGCTTGTAGTAGAAGTAGTAGTCTTCGGTTCTGAATGCTTTGGTGTCTTTGCTGCCGAGCACCACAGAGATTGTGGCGGGGAGGACTGCTTGAATCGACTGCAATATCTCGGCGTAGCAGCAGAGTTGGATGATGTAATAGGGCTTGGGCTTGAGGGCGAGTTTTGTGTCCCAGGGCTCGTAGTGGTAGTCGCTGCTTTTCCTTCAGCCTGCAGACTGGCGAGGAATGCCTTCTCGTGCTCGATTCCCTTTTTGGCGAGAATCATGAGTGATTCGTCTGTTTCGTCTGGTGTGAGTTCGCCAGGATGCTCGCGATGGTAGCGGTCCATCCACGTGATGAAGTCTGATTCCATGAAGTGAATCAAGTCTGATGGTGTGTGCTGGGGGCGGGGTGGCATTTGGGAAGTTAGGTTAGCTGCAGGATCGGTTCTTCTATTTACCCAGTTGGGGGTAGGGCGGTTGGGAGAGATTGAACTAATTGGGGCTGAAATGCGTATTAGGAGTAGGGGGCGAGAGAAATGCACTAATTGCCAAAAGTCATGCCGTGTTCTATAATCGAACATATATTTCCAAATAACGCCAACTATGCGTTGGGCTAGTTGGAACCTTTATGCACTTTAGGCAAGGAGCCCGAGTAATCATGTCGGTTGCGAAAGAAGAGCTTGGCCGCCGATTAAAAGCAGCAAGGGAGAGTGCTCGCATGACACAGCAGCAAGTCGCCACAGAACTAAAACTAAATAGAACTGCGGTCACGCAGCTAGAATCTGGCGACCGCGCAGTAAGCAGCACCGAATTGGCTCAACTCGCATACTTGTACGGCCGAGACATGGCTGAGTTTTTCGCTTCCGAGTTTTCAGACAAAGATGCACTGGCAGCACTCTTTCGCGCAGAGCCCAGCATGGCCGAACGCGAAGACATCGCCAAGACGCTGCGAGACTGCGTAGCGATTGCGCGTGAGCAGACGAACCTAGAAGAGCTTCTAGAAATCGACCGTGCTTGGGCCGTCGCAAATTACGCCTGCACGACGCCAACGAGAAAAGGAGACGCCATTCGCCAGGGCGAACGAGTAGCTGAGGAAGAAAGGCAGCGACTTGGTTTAGGCACTGCACCAATCGAAAACCTACCAGAGTTGCTAGAAAGCGATGGCATCCGCACGAGGCAGATTAGCTTAGCTGAAGAAGTATCTGGTTTCACAATGAATGATCCCAAAGTCGGACCATTCATTGTTATTAACGCTGCTCACAAGGCGGCTCGCAAACGCTATTCGCTCGCGCATGAATACGCACACGTTTTGATGGATAAACAACTCCTCGGTGTAGTTAGTCGCCAGTCGCAGCATGCCGAACTACTCGAAATGCGTGCAAATTCTTTTGCCGCGAATTTTCTGATGCCAGAAAAAGGTGTTCGCCAGTTCCTAGCTAGCTTAGGAAAAGAGCGCGTGACGCGAACACAAGCGCAAATATTTGACGGCGAGAGTTCTGTCAACGTCGATGTTCGCTCCGCTCCAAATCGAGCTATACAACTCTATGATGTCGTTCAGTTAGCCAGCCATTTTGGAGTTAGTCGGCCAGCGGTTCTCTATCGACTATTGAATTTGGGAATTATCACTTCCAACGAACAGACGAGCTTAGCCCAACAGAACGAGATAGCTGGGCGACAATATGCGCGCCTGATGGGCCTGAATGAAGAGCCACAAGATATGGTGCATTTAGATTCTAATCATCGCTTCGTTGGCCTAGCACTAGAAGCGCTTCGTCGCGAAGAAATTTCTGATGGCAAATTCAAACAGCTAGCGCGCATGGTCGGCATTGCACCCGACGAGCTTGAGGCGCTGGCGCTTAAAGAGACTTAGTACCATGCCGCTGGACGCAGTGGAAACCATTGCAGTCGACACCAATGTAATAATCAAACTAATCCAAAACAACCAATTTCATATCATAGGAAATATTCCAAACATCCATTTCGTTGTGCCCGACGAAGTTGTAGCAGAGGTCACATATCCCGATCAAAGAGTCCAAACGCTGAAAGCAATCTCAGATAGACTCTTACAACAAATTTCGATAACAGAACACGTTGAACTAATTTTGTTTATGGAAATCAGTAGACGAGTTGAATCAGGTGAAGCAGCGTGTCTGGCCATAGCACAGCATCGCGGATATGCCATTCTCAGCGAAGAGAAAAGGAGATTCGAAAGAGAAGCAATTGCTCGTATTGGCAAAAGTCGCTTGCTGCGCACAGAAGACATCCTCGCAAGAGCGAGAGAACACAAACTTATTCCATAAATTTTGAGAAGAACTAGCCGTCGAAGCCTTTGCGCGTCCAAGATTATCAGAGTTCCAGCACCCAACTAAACCGCACAAGAGGCCCGCCTACCAGAGACCCCCTCTTAATTCGATGGATTGAACTAATTGAGATTGATAGACCTACTGGGAGTAGGGAGCAGCGAAACACCAGCAGTGAACAATGGCTGCAATTATAGGACAATAACCGCGCGTAAATCACAGAACCTTGTACGTAACCACAGCACCTTTCGCGTAAGCCGCAATAACTGCGCGTAAACCACAGCACCTTGCGCGTAAACCACAGCACCTTGCGCGTAAGCCACAATAACTGCGCGTAAACCACAGCACCTTGCGCGTAAGCCACAATAGCTGCGCGTAAACCACAGCACCTTGCGCGTAAGCCACAATAGCTGCGCGTAATCCACAGCACCTTGCGCGTAACTGACAATAATCAGCCGGAGTAGTTCTATCAGGAAAGAATCTCCGACCAGCTGCCGTTGTAACTTTTAAGTATGCAACTCGCGCAATTTCAGGTAAGATGCCAACAGTCAATCGGAAGTTAAGCCCTATGCGTAAGAAATAACAGAAAAACCAGGCGTGTTCGTCACGTCGACGAGTTCAAGATTTTTGTCAGCCCGAGCGCAAAAGTCTTCTACTTTGATCAAGCTGCTATTGATTTTGCTGAGCTCAGAAAACTTCTGAACCTTTGCTTGCATATCACTTGCACACAAATATAGATAGCTGACGGGAAGCAGTCCCAGTGCAGATATCGTTGTTCGTCTGATAGCCAGAAGTCTGACAGCCAGATTTCTGATATTCAGATTTCTGATAGTCAGATTTCCAACGACTCACTGGTATATTTTCTCGCGCATTTTTTCGATAACGAAACCGATTAAAACCATACACTAAGAGAAACACCATGAACGAACTACTAACCAAAACAGTATTGGCCCTTCTTTCGAATCGGCCCAAACCAATTTTCGACGTTCTGAAAAACTACTTCGGGCGCAACCCGCGCAAGCATGCCATCGTGCAGGCTCAGTACGACTGCTCACGGCAGACTTGTGTCAACCGCGCTCTCAGTTACATCGTTAACCGCAGACCCAGACGAGGTTCTATTGTTGGTATCGCATCCACCGATGACGAATTGAGTTTCAGCGATATGATAAATCCAGATTATTTCGACCAACACACCGTCGGCCCCATACAATACAAAGACGTGGTGCTCAGCGATGGCACAAAATTGAGTTGTCCAGAAAAGGCATTGTACCTAATCAACGATGGCACCAACAAATTTGCGGCCTGCCTCCACCAACCATCGTACGAAGACTTCATCGTGCTAGAGGTTATGACAAAAGATAAACGCGCGGCGCAGAACTTCTTGCATCGCGTGGCCTTTGAGGCAGACCGTCAGAGCATCTACAAAGGTCAGGTCGTTACGCTAAAAGAAGGCAAGGGAAGAGAAGTTGGTTTCCAATTTCATCACATGCCCAAGATTGCGCGCGAGCAATTGATTCTGCAACCCGAAGTTATTGAAGAAATCGAACGACACACAGCTGGCTTCTCTAAACACAAAGAGCTTTTGGTTTCGCGTGGCCGTCACCTAAAGCGCGGGCTGCTGCTTTATGGGCCACCAGGCACAGGCAAGTCGCTAACCATCATGCATCTGTTGACCGCTATGCCCGGGCGAACAACCATTTTGCTCACAGGCAATAACGTAAGGCACCTAGAAGACGCTTGCGAACTAGCGCGCGGGCTGCAGCCATCCACGGTCATCATCGACGATGTCGATCTGGTGGCACAAGACCGTACCGCTAAGAACTCGAACCCTTTGCTATTTGAACTCATGAATCAAATGGATGGTCTGGCAGATGACGCTGATGTGCTATTTCTTCTCACGACAAACAAGCCCGAGATACTCGAGCCAGCTTTGTCATCAAGGCCAGGGCGAATTGATCTGGCGGTTCTGATACCACTTCCAGATAAAGAGTGTCGCAGGCGCTTGTTCGAGCTGTATTCAAAAGGATTGCCGCTGGCTGTTGCAGACATGAATAAGTTCATTGAAGGCACCGAGGGTGTCAGCGCTGCATACATTCGTGAGTTGTTCAGGAAAGCAACTCTATTTGCAGCTGAAGAGGGAGAGGAGGTTAGCATTAACGACCTACACATCGAGGCGGCAGCGAGACTATTGTCGAGCACTGATCAAATGACTGACAAACTGTTGGGGGGAAATATGAAGGCGGTGGAGGTTTAGAGTCACTTCGGTGGAAGCAATTTTTGTTGCGAACTGCTCAGCATTGATTTTGCCACCGATGACGGGAGAGCAAAAACAACCATGTAAATGTTGTCTTCCGAATAAATCAAACGCTGTTTGCCAGAGAAATTAGCGGATATAGAAACAGCCTGCGGCTTCACCTTACTAAGCGGTACAGACAGACTGCTCATTGCCACGCTATTCGCAGGCAAACAATAGAGCATCTGCTCACTTCCCTGCACCCGATTGCCAGAAGCATCTTCTTTCCAAATCAATAATTGACGAGGAAAGAAAAACGCGCCCGGTCCAATTGTTGCCATCCATGGCTCTGCGCTGTCTTTGTGCTTGATTATCTGGCTGGTTTCTTCAAAAATCTTTAAAAGAAATACAAGAAAGATTGCCAAATAAAAGAATAAAACAGCACCTAGGCCGGCCATAAATAGTGGCATGAATGACGCATCAAGAGTAAGCTTAGGCGCCCTTTCCCTTACAAACACTATAGCAATGAGAAATATGACAATGGCAGAAAAAAGCTGATGGCACAGCAAAAACAACATAGATCTTTTAAGTTGAGCCAGACTTTTCTCCAAATGGACCTCCAGCTAAAGCTGCTTGCCAAAACCTAAAATCAATCTTCCCAGTCGTGACAAAACCTACGCAGGTTGAAATGCCGCTGAAGTAGGTGGTGAAGTTAGCATCAATGTTCGACACATTGAGCGGCGCGTGATTCCCCTCCGCCTAAAAATTACGAAATTTGCCTATCGGTGAGGGTGCGACTTGTGGCACTAAATCAACTCTCGGATCTAGCTTAAGCTTTATGACTATAGACTTGGGTGAACCAAGGGGTAAGCACTCAAATGGAGAGGCGTCCAAAATACCTTTTACGGCAGAAGAATCAACAAGTTCGCTACCGCTAGACTGAATAATACTAGGATGATCAATATGACCATCCTGATGGGTTGTAAAAACTATTATCACCGCTGATGCAGTCTCATCTTTCGGAGGAATCCAGGCGCGACGAACACGCCGTCTAACGTCGGCAACATACACGTCAAAGTCATCCTCAGCCAATCCAGCACGAGGAAACTCTTTCTCTGCCAATGCTACAGCTCTATTAAATGTTGATGCCGCCTTCGAGTAGTTCTTTTTCTCCGCATACAGCTTACCCAGGTTCGATAGGCATTCAAGCCGTATCTCAACAGGCTCGTGGTCACGCTCTGCACGTTCCAAGGCATCCTGAAAAGCTCTTTCAGCATCCGAATAATTGTGCGCCTTCATTGATTTCAACCCGGCCTTACAATATCGCGACCATTCCGATGATACGGGCGCCGCTTCAGCTGAAAGAGCAAAGCTCAAAACACAAACGAAAATCAACGACCAAATGGCAGGCAATCGTGACTCATTGCTAGCTGATAGCGACTTGAAGCAAAATATCTTATTGAATGCAATCATGGCCTAACCCACTCTCCAGCATGCCAGTGTACGGATGCCTATACACTATAGCGGCTGGAGGCCGGCAAGATAAATATCAACACGAGGGGTGTATATTTAGCTTACAAAACCAGGATTCACGCTAAAACTCATGCCTAACAGACATCTATCGACAGTCTTATGCTCGGTTTGCCTAACTGTCCTGGCCACAGCAGGCTGTGCAGCCCACGGTGACGACAAGTCCAGTATCGATTCAACAAACAGCGACAGCTGGAACGACAACTCGCACAATAGGAGTGGAAAAATTACAAGCTCTGGCACAATTAAACTGACAATACCAAAGCACGTTACGAGCGCTTACTTGATGCCCCTGGACAATCCGCCGGCAAATCTCAAGCAAGCCGTACTTGACTCTGCAAGAAAGAACTTAGACAGCAAAAGCTATGAGGCCATCAGAAAGCTAATCGAATCTGGTGAGTTGTCTGTTCGAGAATTTTCAGCAAAAGATGCTCCGCTGCCACCAAGTGGATTACTCTCAGCAAGCGGTTGCAGCAAAGAACAAGAAGCTGTCATTATAGGAGCGCAAAAGTATGTCTTGGTTCTCGTAGAATCAAAGCCAGAATGGCCACCAGTTGGAGAAATCTACACGAGCATGGCCGCAAGTGCATTTGCTCATGACCATATTTGTTTGATTCTAGATTTGAGATTGCTGAAGGTGAGCGCACCAAGCCAACCTATAAAAAATGTTCTCCCTCATAACGGCCAACCGCGTTTCACTGATTGCATCACGTTGTTAGCCTCACAGAGTAAATCTGGCGAGTGGTATACAACAAAAGGCCTGGATCTTTACGGCTTGCCAGAGCTACAACTATTTGATGCACCACCATATCTTTCACCAAATTTGACGAGAATCATCAACGGATTAGCGTGGAAGCTCGTTTCACTATCGACAAGCCGCAAGAAGGAGAGTAACAGCGATATCTTCGTGCTGCCATCACCGATAGAATTAACAGCTGACGATATAGACAAGGCGTGTCAGGAAGTGTCGCAAGCCAAAGGCAAAGTAACCATTCATCTGCGCTTAGACAAAGAAACAACCGACACACCAGATTTTCTCACAATCATCGTGCCACCAGGTGAAGTGGCAAGCACTGGTGAGTATCTCAATTCAGTTTGCAAACTTTTATTTGGCCAAACAGACGGCGGAGTATTCTTAACCACACGCACATCAGAAATAGAAGCTGCTATGGCCAAAGCGAGAGCCTCTCTACCTGAAATTAGAGCGAGATTTATATCAGGTAAACTTCCTAAAGGAGCGGGTCTGGCAGTGAAATTCCCCCATGAATACCAAGGAGAGACCGAGTTTCTTTGGGCATTTGTGAGCGAGTGGGAGAAACCAGAAATGCTAAATTGTCACTGCGCCAATGATTCTAACTTGTCGCCTACTTACAAGTTAGGACAGCCGCTGGAACTAAAAGCAAATTTGGTTGCAGACTGGATGGTGCAAGTCAATGGCAAGCAAACAGAAGGCGGTTTCACCAATAAAGTGCTGCAGAACAAATAGATTCTTAGCTTCCA
Source organism: Candidatus Obscuribacterales bacterium (assembly GCA_021732025.1). Taxonomy (GTDB): domain Bacteria; phylum Cyanobacteriota; class Vampirovibrionia; order Obscuribacterales; family Obscuribacteraceae. The sequence continues at coordinate 46,756 of JAKFVU010000009.1, forward strand.
TCTTTAACTAGTCTCCAAGCTAATGGCTAAAGATCCGCTCTTTCTGCCCGAGCAATCTGGTCTTCGAAATAATCTTTGTCTTCAGCACTAAGCATTAATCTCTTGAAACCTGGCCATTCACTAATCTGCTGCTGGGCTGCCGCCCATAGTTTTTTACATAGTTCTGGATCTATTGGATGATTTTCAAGGGACAGCCCTTGATGTAGTAAGGAGCGGGCGACAAACAAACTGCTAACGATATGGTAAGCATCTGGTGAAAGATCGTCAGAGCGCTCATCTTTCCAGATCAGGCAACCTTTAATTGATTCATAGTTCGGCTTAAGGTCCGGATCGTATTTCAATGACTTCATGAGTTCCAAATCTTTTCCAACAAATTCAAAATGCATTTTATGCTTGCTCCTGGCGGCGTACCTCAAACTTTTTTATACTAGAACTCATTCTTTGATGCGATGGCAATTTCATCTTCAAAATACTATCTATCTTTATCGCTCAACGACAGGCTTTTGAAACCCGGGCAATCACCTATTTGCTGTTGAGCATTACAGCAAGTTTGGTTGAAGTTTAAATTGATTAGAGGTCTTCTCTGAAAGATGCCGCAATTTCATCTTCCAGGTATTTTCTGTCTTCATCACTTAGTGTCAGTCGCTTAAAGCCAGGCCAATCGCTAATCTGCTGCTGGGCTGCCGCCCAAACTTTTTTGCAATAATCTGCATTGATTGGGTGATCGTCGAGTGTTAGCCCCTTATGCAGTAGCGACCTAGCTACCAAAAGACTACTGATGGTTCTATAAGCCTCCGATGACAGACCCATAGGCCTCTCGTCATCCCAAATTAGGCAGCCTTTCAAGGCTTCAAAGTTCGGCTCAAGCGATGGGTCGTATTTTAGCGATTTGATTAGTTCTAGATCTTGGTCGTTGAATCCAGCTTCCATTTCTACCTTCCCGTTGTTATAACGATGTTTAGGGCATCGCCAACTTCTTGCCATTCATACTTAATTGGTACCACCCCTAACGATTTTAGCGCTCGCGTAGCACATTTCCCAAGCAAGCTTCGCTCCACTGAGTCTCCGAATTTATAACTTTGAATAGTCGGTTCATTGACTACACCTTCAAGGATCAGTCTGCTCGAGGGTAATATGCTGTGCTTTCGTAATCCTTCGGATAAGAGAAAATTTCCGGTGCCGGTTGGGAGTGTTTGACCAAACAAGTCGGTGATTGTGACTTCGCCTTCAACTTTCATTTCTGCGCGTAAGTAGACTCGAGGATGACCTTCTGCCCGAATCGTCATTGCCTGACCGTCCCGCCCCGCAATCAACTCCGGCATCTCGAACTTTCGTAGCCCTCTTGCCGCCAGTTCTTCTACTGTAGTATTTTCCAGTTTCTCCAAACCGCCAAAAAGTATTATGTCTGGCTCCTTGAGAATTCTGTTGTCAGCTTCTCTCACATAAAAAACTTGCTTCGGTCTTCCAGACGCGCCGCCTGCTACTGCATCTCCAGCTGCTGCGTCACCGACTGATCGCTCACCAGCATTCCCTGCACGGGCAAGACCATCCCCTGCCGCTCCCTCACCAATACCATCTGACGACATGGCCATAGCGTGGTCATTCAGCTTTGGCCTAGGCTGAGAAACATGGGGCTCGAAGGCATTGCCTGGACCGCCGGCCAGAGCTGGCCGCATTTGCCCTTGCTGCATCGATTCAGCGATAAATTGTTTGGCGTCTTGTGCGGCTTCTGCAGCACGACCTGTCAATTTAGTTGAAGCCTCTAAGGTGTTTTCAATTGCTTTTGTTGCAGCGGCATCAACATGAGTTGCCACCCTGTCAGCAACTTTTAAAGCGGTGGCACCGCCCTCGGTGCTTCCCTCTGGATTAACAAAGAAGAACATTGCCTTGCCGATTTCGACTCCTTTGTCGTGATCAGAGAGTGTATTGTATTTATCATTGGCAGCAATTAGCTCATTGCCCAAATGTTCGAGCACATGATTGACTGTATGTGGGTCTTTCTTCATGGCATCGAAACTCTTGCCAATGGCATGAAATAGCGGATCGTTGATTGCATTTGGGTGCGCCAAGAACTTAGCGACGCTTCCATCTTGTAGCGCCTCCCAGGCCTTACGACCAGCGTCTTTCATTTCTTCTTTGGCCAAATTCAAGCCATCGCCGATACCTTGAATTTGATCTATGTGGCCTTGAAAGTACTTTTGTTGACCAGCTGGGTCGAGTAACCGCGCCTCTGCAGATTGCACAAACTTGGTTAGCTTTTGGTACAACGTCGGATCTGACGCAGAAAGACGCTCTTGCACCTTGACGGTTTCTTGCACGGAGCCCTTCAGAAGGGTTGAACTTTTCTCGTCGTCAACAAGTTCAAACTTTGAGGCCAGTCCGCTCGCTTTTAGCTGAGCAATCTCTGCTGCGCTTTTGCCGATATGAGTCGCAGAGGCGTCTTGGTCACCATAGGCCGCCAACTGCGCTCTTAATCTTCTGGCCTTGTCGCCGCTATCAACCACGCTGCTTTCGCTGACGCGATCAGACCTCGAAGGTGCTTCTACCTTCTTTGCCTTGTCATCGCTATCGTTAGCTCGGTCTTTGGTCAAGCCTGGTTCTCGGGTTGCGGCATAATTACATATGCCATTTGGGGCCGGAAATTAATCGTGGGACGCACCCGGTGGCATCTCTTATGCCGACCCTAGAAAACGTGTCGAAAAAAGACGTTTTTTTCGACACGTCATATTGACCTGTCGATCCAATCGACATATCCCGAAAACGTGTCGAAATTTAGGCTAAAAATCGACACGTTTTTACCTCAATCCCCAGAGTAGACTGCTACACTTGCCTAGCCGCTTCCGGTCCTAGCTGCTCCCAAACCCGGCCACCCAAGGTCTGCCTGCGGTTGCTTCCCCATGTGTACAAAATATGACAGACTGCAAACTATCTAAAACCACATGGCGCGGCTTTATCGCTTACAGGCTCGAAAACTCGCAGATAGCATTAATCGTCGTGCCCACTCTCGGCGCTAAGATTGCCAGCATGGTTTACAAACCATCCGGGAGAGAATGGCTCTGGTCTAACCCCTATTCGACCGTCAAACCAGCTCAGCACGGTGACTGTTATACCGACAAATTTGATTTGGGCGGTTGGGATGAATGCTTTCCCAGCGTAGCCAAGACTACCTATCCAGAAAGCCCATGGGAAGGCGTGGAGATTGGCGATCATGGCGAAATTTGGTCGCAGCCTTGGCAGACTGAGATTATTAGTGACAAGGGAACACTTGCACTAAATATGGTGGCAACAGGTGTTGGCCTTCCCTATCGCTTTGAGCGCACCATCTCAATAAACGAGAATGACAGCACAATGTCATTGAAATATTCGGTCGAAAATCTCTCCGATCACGATATGCCGTTCATCTGGTCTTCGCATCCAATATTTGCAGTAGAACCAGGCATGAAGCTATCTTTCCCAACACAGGAAATGACTGTCTTTTCTTCAAGTAACTCATTTAGGCTTATGGGTAAATTTAAACGGCTGGTCCGGATTAGACAATGGCAAAACTTACTACAACATTGCTCTTGAGCCAGCGATAGGCGCGCAAGACGACCTCACCCTAGCCTACAAGCGTTTTGCTGAGTATGGCACTGTGCCTGCTAAACAAACACTTTCTTGGAACCTCGATGTCACTTTATCAGGAGAAAAAATGAACGAAAGCTGCGAGCACGAAGACGAAATGTGCATCGAAACTGAAGTCAAAGAAGACGGACGACTTCTCACTTATTATCATTTTAGCAAGCCTGGTGAAGTTCAAGAAACCACAGGGGCAGCAACCAAAGACAGCAAAGAAGCTCCCAGCACAACCAAAGCCGAGGCGAAGTAACCATGTCCGAAATGCGCTGGCACCCGCTTCTAAGCGAATGGGTAATCACTGCCACTCACAGACAAGACCGCACTTTTCTGCCACCAGCGGGCTACTGCCCGCTTTGTCCAACAGCGGATGGAGGCTTTCCTACTGAAGTTCCACGGCCAGATTATGACTTTGTCGTATTTGAAAATAAGTTTCCCAGCCTAAAGAGAGAACCAGAAGAGCCGGCAATTGCAGGCACCGCTCTCTGCCCGGTGAAACCGTCTAGCGGAGCGTGCGAAGTTATTCTCTATTCGCCTAAGCATGATGCCACCCTCACCGACTTGCCACCAAACAAATTAGTGGAGCTTATTCGAGTTTGGCGCGATCGCTACAATACGCTGGCTGCTAGAGACGACATCAAATATGTATTCATCTTTGAAAACAAAGGTGAGGCTGTTGGAGTAACCATTCACCATCCCCATGGCCAGATATATGCTTTCTCTGAGCTGCCACCACTGATAGAGCGTGAGCTGAAAAACGAACGCGAGCATATGGAGAAATTCGGCAAATGCATTCATTGCGAAATCATCGCCGACGAGAAGAAGAGCAATGAGCGGCTGGTGGCCGAGAATGACAACTTCATTGCCTTTGTGCCATTTTACGCGCGCTATCCCTATGAGCTGCATCTATATTCCAAACATCACCGCTCGGCCATCAACGAATTTTCCAAGCAAGAAGACTTAGATCTCGCCGAGATATTGCATGTGGTGCTAAAAAAATTCGATGGCCTTTGGAATATCTCTCTGCCCTACATGATGGTCATGCACCAGAGACCGACCGACGATCAAGACTATCCAGGCTCACATTTCCACATTGAATTTTATCCGCCCCTGAGAACACCGCAAAAACGCAAGTATCTTGCTGGTGTCGAATCTGGTGCCGGTACTTATATAAACGATACCCATCCAGAAGTTACATCAAAAGAACTGCGTAATGTCCTTCCCCACCTGGAGCAAGCATGAGCGCGTCATTGCAAGATAACCGATTGACAGCGCTACATGAGCGCTTTGCTAAAGAGTTCGGCGGCGCGCCACAAATCGTTGTGAGAGCACCAGGCCGAGTCAACCTCATCGGCGAGCATACCGACTATAACGATGGCCTTGTGTTTCCTGTCGCTATCGACAGAGACATCATCATCGCTGCTAGAGCAACCGACGACAATTTTATCGAAATCTATTCTGAAGACTACCAACAGAAAGACCGCTTCTCAATTGCCGACATCATCAAAACAGAAGAGAAACCTTGGTCAAACTATGTGCGCGGAACCGCAGCGGTGCTGCTCAAGCACGGCTACAAGTTCGGTGGCTTTCAGGCAGTCAGCACAGGCAATGTGCCACAAGGAGCAGGCCTCAGTTCATCAGCCGCCTACGAAGTAGCTGTCTGCTATCTCATCAGCACACTATCCAATTTATCACTGACTAAAAAGCAAACGGCTCTTTTTGCCCAGGAAGCAGAAAACAATTTCGTTGGTGTCAATTGCGGCATTATGGATCAGTTTATCTCAGCATTTGGAGAGCCCGACTCTGGGCTACTTATTGACTGCCGTACCCTCGACTACAAATCTATTCCACTCAATTTAAAAGGCCGCGAACTCGCCCTGGTCATTGTGCACAGTGGTGTGCAGCGCGGCCTGGTCGACAGTAAGTACAACGAGCGCAGAAGCCAGTGCGCCGAAGGTGTTCAACTGTTGGCAAAGCACCTTAAGCGCGAAGTGAAAAGTCTGCGAGAAATAGAAGAGCTTGAATTAGACGAATGTGCCATGGCGCTTCCTGAAATTATATTCAGGCGCTGTCGCCATGTCATCACTGAAAACGCTCGTGTCTCAGCCACGGTAGAGGCGTTTGAGACTGGCGACTTGGCCCGCGTCGGCAAGTTACTTGAGGCGTCGCATCAATCACTTAGACAAGACTTTGAAGTGAGTTGCGAGCCAGTAGACATATTGGTGGATTTGACTGCAAATTATCCTGGTGTCACCGGTGCACGCATGACCGGTGGTGGCTTTGGCGGATGCATCGTGGCGTTGATGGAGAAAGCTGCTGTGCCTGGATATACAGCGAGCGTTCCCGTTGAATACTTGAAGCAGACTGGGCTAACTGCCACCGTATATGATTGCCAGGCAGCTGCTGGTGCCTCGACAGTTTAAAAACCTATTTGGGCGGCAGCATTTTTTGCTGTGATGTGCTCAGAATCGTCTTCGCCAGTTCGGGCGGATACGAAAAAATAACTAGATACACGTTATCTTCAGTGCGAATCAAACGCACTTTGCCCGATGCATCTAAGAAAGCAGAGACATCCTTGGCATTCAATTGACCGATTGGCGCAGAAAAAGTGGCACCAGTTTTACTGCTTGCAGGCATGCAAAAAAGCATACGCTCTGTGCCTTCCACTCGCACACCAGAAGCCCCTCTCTTCCACATGAAGCATAGGCTAGGAGAGAAAAATGCTCCCGGTCCAATTGCCGCCACCCACGACTCTGCGTTGCCTTCCTTCTTGCTTAGTTGGCGCGTTTCTTCAAAGCCTTTCAAAAGAATGACAAAGCAAATCACCCATGATAGAAGGGCGGTAACGGAGAGACTGGCAACGAAAATTGGCATGCGAAAGGTGTCGATGATAGGCTGGGGCAAAGGCAAATGTCCCTGTGCCACCACAATCACGAATAGGCTGAAAACAACAACACTAAAGACGAATTGAAAGCCAAACAAAAGCCACAAACTCTTCTTAATTTCATCGAGACTTTTATCCAATTGATCTCCCTACTATTACTCCAGCCCCTTCGTCAAAATCTTCAGGCCTTCAGCATCAGGCTTGCCAACGACCACATCTTTTGTCTGCGTCAAATCAAAACTATTCGCCAGTGCATATGCAGCGCTGCCATCAACGGCCAAAAGAAACGTCAATTGATTTCCGCCACAATCATGCGGTTTGCAAACGGTGCCTAATACAAATTTCTTACCGCTATAGTCGATGGTGCGCACTGGTCCGGCCGTGCCTTGCAATCGATAAACCCAAGCGGCATTCCTCCAAGCTTTCGGCACTATGGCCTTGAATGCAGCGTATGATTTAGGGTATTTAGTCGGCACATTTACCGGATAAATTTCGCCTGCGACTGTGGCAGGTAAAGCGACTAGTGACGCCACCACAAAAAAGAAAAACCGTTTGAATGACTTCATTTTCAATACCAGGGTGAACCAATAAGAATCTCAATGGAAACTGCAACATGAATATCAATATATCATCGAGCGACCTGAGAAAATAGGCTACAATCGCCAAACTATGCAGTCAATGAAAAAGAAGCTTGCAATCGCTCTCGCCTCAGTCACAGCACTGATCGGCGGGCTGATAGTGTCATGGAAATTACCTGCTTACAGCGGAACAATTCAGCCGTTGACGCCGACTCAACAAAGTTTGGCGAGCAGTTTGCGCGGCCATATTAAAAAGCTATCCAGCGACATCGGTGCGCGCAGCCTTACTAAAAATCCAGGCGGATTAGAGCGTGCAGCTGTTTATACAGAAGAGATTTTTGCTGCTGCCGGATACAAACCTTCCCGACAAACATTCTCTGTAAGCGGATACTTTAACGATGGTCTATGGGGCGCAACCCATGCCACTCAGAGCGCACACAATATTGTTGTGGAAATTCCTGGAATTGGCGGCGAGCCCGATAAAGCATCCGAGATAATTATCATCGGCGCGCACTACGACGCGGTACAAGATTGTCCAGGCGCAAATGACAATGGCAGCGGAGTGGCCGCTATGCTCGAAATTGCCAAAGCCTTAGCCAAAGAAAAGTTTGCTCGCACAGTGCGCTTCGTTGCCTTCACCAATGAAGAACCACCGTTCTTTCGCAGCAACGACATGGGCAGTTACCGCTATGCCGAGTCATGCAAAGAGCGCGGAGACAACATCGTCGCCATGTTGTCACTTGAGACCATCGGTTACTACAGCGACAAACCAGATTCGCAGCGCTTTCCCGTTGCAGCTTTAGCTTTGCTGTATCCCAAAACCGGAAACTTTCTTACCTTCATCGGTAATTTAGACTCAAAAGCGTTGTTAACCAAGTGCGCCACTACATTCATTGACGCTTCCAAATTTCCCACTCAAACACTGGCTGCACCGGCTGACTTATCTGGTGTCGATTTCTCAGACCAACTTAGTTTCTGGCGATGCGGATACCCAGGAATAATGGTGACTGACACTGCGCCTTACCGCTATCCGCATTACCACACCAACCAAGATACTGCCGACAAAATCAACTACGACTGCCTGGCTCGCGTCACCGACGGGCTGGTGAAGGTTGCGAAGGATTTGGCGAACAACGGACCCTAGTCGTGGCCACCGGAGGCGGCAGTGCGCCTAGCATTGTGAAAATTGATAATCGCCTTGTATAGACTCGGAGCAAACGGATCGCTAAGCGTCGCATTAGTAAATTCGTCTGCCACCCTCACTACTGGGATATCACTATCATCAATGGTGAAAACAAATTCGATTGCGCCTTCCTCTGCTTCGAAGGCTACTCGGTAACTTTCGAAGCCATCGTTATCTTTTCCATGGGTTTGTATGTTCAGAGGCTGCATCGTCAGCATATTCTAAATCCTCAATGTTAGAAGCTATTTCCTAAAAACGGCAGTTCCAGTCCAAGTACTAATAAACTCAGTTCGAGTCATCTCATACCTCGTTGCCCGTGCCGGATCGCGGATCATTATGTTCCCAGAACTGTCTATACCATCGACCACCACAGCATGGGCCGGCTCCAACCGCGAATAGCGCACACCCATACGCTCTCTCAAATCGGCTACCCAACTGCCGCGATGCAAAAGTAAATCGAGAGCCGTTTCATCGACAGGACCGCCATCCCACTTCGGGCCAAGAGCTCTTGCTAGATATTTAGTTGCGACTGGTTCACCCAATTGCTGCAATAACTCACCTTGCTTAACAGCGCCTTGCATAAGCATTTCACCACAAGCGGATACACACGACATTCTACCAGTTTGCTGTACAACATCCAGAGATGGCCTTTCGTTTAGAATATCCCATCGGCCTCCCGCTCCGGCCTTAGCCACGCCTCTTAAATCATCAACAAACCGTTCACTCTTCTCCGCACCAATAGCCAACCTGTCGGCAATCTTCAAAGAAGCCTCAGCAGCCTCAGTGCTTCCTTCCGGGTTAACCATGTTGAACATGATCTCGCCAATGAAACGACCTTTTTCGTGTGGTTCCATTGAACTATATCTAGCGTTCTCACGCTCTATTTGATGCTCAATTACAACTAACACTTTATTGACCAGGTTAGGATCCTTTGACATAGCATCCAAGGTGCCACCAACAGCCTTGAATAGAGGATCATTGATAGCGTTTGGTCGAGCAAGAAAACTAGCCACCGTTCCATCAGCAAATGCATTCCACGCTTTTCCAGCGCCGACTTTCACACTTTCTTTGGCATGCTCTTTAGCAATATTCAAACCTTCACCAATTCCAAGAATCTTGTCGATCTGCTCTTGAGCAAAAGCTTTCTGTTCATCAGCATTGAACAAACGTCTGCTGGCAGCTTCGGCAAAATCAACGAACTTCTGGCTAAAAGTACGATGCTCCTCGTAGGCAAGACCCAACGAAAAAGTCTGTGGTCCGACTTGCTCTGGTTGGCGCTCAATGATGTGGCTAGCGAGTAGATCCTTTTCTTTCAACTTTGAATGCCTAGATGCACTCGTTTGAAAACCGACTATTTCAATACTTTCGTCCTGTTGTGCCATCAATCGCCGGCGGTCTTGGAGAGATCCATTGCTTGCATTCGTTCGCACAGCCTCGGCGGATTTTATGTCAGCAGCACCGGCATTACGGGCATCGTGCACGTCTGCCTTATCTAGCGCGCCCTTCTCCAAGCCTTGCTTCTCTAAAGGCTTGTGGCGCTCTTTGTCTTTGTCATTTGCCGCGCTATCACTCACGAGATCATCCATCCAATGCCTCACTCAATGGTATTCCCGAACAAAGACGCCGTAAACCGAAAACCCCGTCTCCACTTGGCAATCTTAAGCAAACCTAAGAGTATTCATAGTGCTAATTGGGTACTTCTATGATGGGAAGAATTGCTTCATTAACAACCCCTCAGAAGCTTCACGAGGCACTGTCGCACATGCAGAAAATCTTCGCGGCTATCATTCTCTCCTTTCTTGCCTTCTACCTCATCGGCCACAACGGCAGTGAGAGCAAGAGAGCCTTGATTAACGACTCTGACATCATTGCCTTTGCTAACCTGCTGCGCATGGACCTCCCACCGGCCAACGCCTGCTCAGTTGGGGGCAAGAACGTTCACTACGCCACTATCAATCTGGCCAGCGGCTCCGACATCAAGGGGCACATGCCCAAGAACTTGGCAATCAAATATCGCTACACCTGAAGTCAGCCATCTTTCCACCCCGGGCGGGTGTTGGTCATGCTTAAGAAAGTTAAAAACGAATATGTGCTCACCCACAGCTATTATGGTCTGTTGCAAATTGACGAAGACTCAGCCCTGTGGCCCACTGGCGACAATTTAAGCCAAGTGGCGCCCACAAGCTCCTGGGAAATTTTCAAAGATATTGATAGAGTAAAAGACTCAATCGCTGCAAAGTAACAGAACCAAGGGGAAGAATATGAAAATTGTCGTGGCAATCGATGGCGAAGATAGCGCCAAAAGCGCACTGGCAGAGATTACGGCGAAAAAATACGGCAGCGACACTGAGATTCACTTGGTTCACGTCATCGTGCCTGGCTTTGCCGATGTCTCAACCCCCGGAATTCCTGATACCGTCGCCATCGAAAGAGCCGAAGAGAAGCAGGTTCTCGAACAGTTAGCTGCTGAGCTCAAACAAAATCTCAATATTACTGCCACAGCTGAAATTGTCGAAGGCGAAGTAGCGCAAACGATCGCACATGTCTGCAAGCAGCATAATGCTGATGAAGCGATTGTTCCTAGCCATGCCCGCCACGGCTTCAGCCGCCTATGGTTCGGCAGTGTTGCTGACGAAATAGTCGATGCGGCGCCGTGTACTGTTGTAGTACTGAAGATGCCCCAAGGCAAATCTTAAACACCATTTAGCAATCTGCTCTATCTGTTTTTCGCCAAACTAGCCATTTGTCGGGGTATCTGAATCGACCCTGCGGTTAACCCTGAAGTTTTATCCGCCTTTACCGTCTTATTCGCCAAAACTGCCCTATGCCATAATCGGGAAATGACAAAGGCAACAAAAACGTTGCCCCTATTTCTGACCCGATACAAAAAAGGAAGGCTGACTATGTCTCGCCCATGGATTTTTGGCGGCATCACGATCGCGGTTTTAGGATCACTCTTTATTAATAGAAGCTACGCCAGCCCCCTCAGCGGAACCCTTTCGCTCGGTAATCTGCCGAGGGCTGAAAAAGGCACAGCGGAGCAAATTACATTGCACAAAAGTCAAACAAGCACCGACATTCTTGGTGGCAAAGATCGCTACCTCACATATATAAGTACCGACAAACCAATCTATCGCGCCGGCGAAAAGGTCTATGTGCGAGGAGTCTTACTCAGCGCCAATGGTCACAAACCAATTGCCGACGCACAAGGCACAAGTGCCACCATTGAAATTACCGGACCAAAAGGTGAAGTGGTGGCAAGTGGAAATGCCACCGCCCAAGATAGCACCTGGGGGTTCAGCTGGATTGTGCCAGATGGTCAGGCTGGTGGTGAGTATAAGTTCAAGGCGACCTACCCGTGGCATGGCCACGCGCCAGCAGAAAGAAAATTTGACATTCGCGCCTACCGCGCACCACGCTTGAAGTCACAGATCACATTCTTAAGGGATGGCTATGGACCTGGCGAAAAAGTAAATGCCACACTCGATGTCAAACGAGCCGAAGGTGGTGTTCCCGCCGGTGCTAAGGTGACAGTAACTGCTGTGGTTGATGGAGTGACTATCAATGGTGGCACGGCAAAAGTAGATAGTGATGGTCTATGCGCTGTCAGCCTCGATCTGCCGCACGACATACCGCGGGGAGAGGGCACCATTGCCCTAATTATCGAAGATGGTGGCGTGGTTGAGACCGCTTCCAAAACCATTCCAATTTTATTGCAAACAGTCGATTTAAAAATGTATCCCGAAGGAGGCGACCTTATCGCCGGCTTCCCCAATCGACTATATATTCAAGCCACATTGCCTAATGGTAAACCAGCAGATCTGGCAGGAAAACTAGTCTCGAAGTCTACTGGTGGCACTTTGGCTGAGTTTGCCACCGAACACGAAGGCAGAGGGCGCATACAATTTACGCCTGAAGCAAACAAAGAGTATTTTCTCACTATCAATCAACCAGCTGGAATCAAAACAACTTTCCCACTGCCGTTAGTCAAAGATGCCGGAGCCCTCATTCGCTCAGAGCAAGATACCTTTGCCAAAGGACAACCAGTGACAGTCCTTGTCGGCTCTAGCTCTCAGAAATTTAGTGTCACTCTAGCAAAGCGCGAAGCCATTCTATCAGAGTGTCATGTTGACTTGAGTAAGCGCGGAGATGTTAAGGCAGGAACACTTTTGCCCATAACATTTACTGTTCCAGACGACGCCGAAGGAGTTTTGACTGCCACCATCTGGAGTGACAAAGATGTGCCGCTGGCTGAGCGACTAATCTTCCGCGCACCGCAGCATCCCTTAAAGGTAAGCATTACTCAAGACAAGAAAAAGTATGTGCCAGGAGACAATGCCAAGCTCACAGTAAAAGCTACTGATGAAAACGGCAAACCAGTAGCAGCAGTCGTTGGCGTCACAGTCACTGATGACAGTGTACTAGAGATGATTGAGAAGCGCGAGCAGGCACCACGTCTACCGGTAATGGCCTTTTTAGAGCCCGAAGTCTCAGACTTAGCAGATGCTCATGTCTACCTCGACTCAGCTAATAGCAAGGCAGCGCTCGCCACTGATTTGCTACTTGGCACCCAAGGTTGGCGGCGTTTTGCTCTTATGGACTTGGCCAAGTTTATTGAGACCAATGGTGACAAAGCTCGCCGCGTGGTCGCCTTGAAGATACAGGCACAGCATGAGCTAATGCGAGCGATGAAAGAAGGTGGGGCAATAAGATTCAAAGGCGGTTTGGGAGGAATGGCTGTCAATGAAATGGCAATGGCCATGCCTGCAGGGGTACCAATGCCTATGGCTGCACCGAAGCAAATGGTTCCACCGATGCCACCGGCGGTCCAGGCAATGCCCGGACAACCAATTGACCAGCTGCAAGCTAAGATGGCAGTGGCCGAAGACAAACCTATGGCACCACAATCGGTTGTTGCTGGATTTATTTCACCTAAACCAATGCCCGAGCCAAGCAAGAAAGCCGCGGCCCTGAATGCCGCTAAAGACGACTTGCAGCAGGCGATGGGAAGGGCAGTTGCCTCTGAACGCAAACGCATGTTTAGAGGAGAGGCAGACGAAGAGATGGCCGATTCTCGCTCACGTAATGATTTCGTCATGGTGCGCGAATTCGCCTTCGCTGTGCGCAAAGACAGAAACCCCACAGATCGTGTCGACTTTACTGAAACACTGTTTTGGAATAGCGGTGTCAAAACCGATGCGAAGACTGGCGAAGCCACTGTTAGCTTTGGATTGAACGACAGTGTCAGTACCTTCAAGGTATTTGCCGATGCCTTCTCCCCAGATGGCGCCATTGGTGCTACCAATATCGGTGTCGAGTCGGTGCAACCATATTATGCCGAGCTGAAGATGCCCCTTGAGGTAACTTCAGGAGACCGTATACTTCTGCCTATCAGCCTAGTCAATGCAACTGCTAGTGAAATTGCCTCCCCCGAAATAAAAGCAGATTTTGGCGTCGAAACCCAACCGGCAAACAGCACTGGCAATTTAAGCTCAAATACAAGCGCTAATGTCATCAGCGGTTCCAGCGGGCAGTTCACTCTTCTGCCTCTTGCGAACACCGGCACCGCACTCGGTGCAGACGGCAGAGTACGCGTGATTCAAACAATCGATGTAGGCAAAGTACGAATTGGCTCTGGCAAAGGAAACTTCCCATTCATCTTAACCACTAAGGCTGGGCCGTTCCAAGACAAAGTAACAAGAACATTGAGTGTCAAAGCGAAGGGCTTCCCCATTGAAAAATGCTTCGGTGGCATGCTTGAGCCAGGAAAGCCCATGGTGCATTCCATCACCATTCCCAAAGAAATAATCGCTGGCAGCATATCTTCTAACACAGCCGTTTATCCAACACCTCTAGCCAATATGACCGAGGCTTTAGAGCGGCTCATACAAGACCCTTGTGGCTGCTTTGAGCAGACTTGCTCAACAAGTTATCCGCTGACCATGGCTCAACAATACTTCCTCTCTCACACAGGCGTCGACCCTAAACTAGTAGAGAATTCGCGCAAGAAGCTAGACACTGGCTACAAAATGCTAGTCGGCTTCTGGTGCCCAGATAAAGGCTACGAGTGGTTCGGCGAAAACCCTGGTCACGAAGCGCTAACGGCATTTGGCTTGATGCACTTCAATGACATGGCTCAAGTGCGCGAAGTTGACAAAACAATGGTTGCCAGCACCCGCGCTTGGCTCTTCAAACAAAAAGACGGCAAAGGTGGCTTCTCGCGTAAACGCCGCGCATTGCACACCTGGACAGAAGACAAAGACTGCTCGAATGCATACATCTTGTGGTCGCTTTTAGAGAGCGGTCAGCCCACTGCAGATTTGACCAATGAAATTGCCTCTATCAAAAGTGCCTCCGCCAGCAGTCAAAATAGCTATGTGCTAGCCCTCGCGGCAAACGCTCTCTATCTATCAGGCGATAAAGTTGAAGCCAAGAAGTTGATGGACAGACTGGCCGCCAAGCAGAAAGCGGATGGCAGTATCGGTGACGTGAAGAGTTCAATTGTCGGCAGTGAAGGCGAAGCTCTCGCCATAGAGGGGGCCGCACTAACTACTCTCGCCTGGATGCGAGAACCACAGTACGCAGGTAATGTGGAAAAGTCAGTGAAGTTCCTGGCCGACTCGTGCAAAGCTGGTCGCTATGGTTCTACTCAATCAACTGTGCTAGCACTGCGCGCTATAGTCACTTACGACAAACAGCGGGCCAAGCCTAAGGCACCGGGGAGAGTGCGTGTCTTTGTTGATGGACAATCAATTGGAGACTGGGCCGATTTCACACCAGCTACAACCGGTGCTATAAAATTGCCAGATCTCAGCGAACTTTTGACTCCCGGCGAGCACAAGCTTGAGTTGCGCATGGAAGGGGGCGCACCGATGCCCTACTCGATGGCGGTAAACTACAATGCCATCAAACCGGCTAGTTCAGACCAATGCAAACTCGATCTCAAAGTATCTCTAGCCCAAAACAAGCTCACCGAAGGTAGTGCCACTGAAGCCAAAGTGATCGTCACCAACAAAGAGAAAGCAGTGGTGCCAACACCTGTTGCCATTATCGGCATACCTGGTGGCCTTGAGCCTCGGCACGATCAACTGAAAGAGCTAGTTAAGAAAGGCACCATAGATGCCTACGAAGTGCGCGGTCGCGAAGTGGTGCTCTACTGGCGCACACTGCCAGCTGAAGCAAAAGTTGAGATACCACTCAGCCTAATTGCCGCAGTTCCTGGCACTTACACTGGCCCTGCCAGCCGCACATATCTCTATTACACCGACGAAAACAAACAATGGGTCGATGGTGTAATGGTCGATATTGCTGCAAAGTAAGGCAATCTTAGGCCCTAGCGCCCATCCTTGAGCTGACTAATCAAACGATCAGCGTCCGCTCCAGAAGCTGCCCGCACCGTTGTATCAAGCCTTTGCCACTGTCTTTGAGTTTCTCTGACCGCCAAAGCTCTTGCGTATTCATAGAGCGACTTCTTAGTTACTTTAGAAACGACTTTGCCTTCATCGGTCTGTCCATCGTCTTTATTTAAGTCACTATGCAAAAGGGATAATTTTGCATTTGTAGCAAAATCGATTCGTTCGTCCAAGGTTTGCAATTTATTGTATTTAGCAGTGTCAAGATAGTCGCTATCCTTGACTTTGAGTTTCTGCGATTTTAGCCTGGCGATAGCCAAAGAGCGCGAGCCAGTAACTTCTAAGGTGGTAAAGAACCCCGTTCTAACACTAGGTGTGGTGGCAGTAATTGCAGAGTTCTTAACCTCCGACCATTTCACAAGCGGAATTGTTTCAGGCGTGAGAGAGCTATCTTCTTTCAATTTCAGCTCAATATAATTTGCATGAGAATAAAAATCTTGAATCGGATGCAAAAGTGCACCGAAACTTTTTAGAATGTTCTCTCGCTTTACCTTGTCGTTTACTGCCTTAGCCGCATCGTGTGCAATCTCGCTATAGCATTTATCAATAAAGGCCTTACTCTCATCAAATTTGCAATTATCAAAATGGTGAGAGTCAATGAAAATATTGGGCGGCTCATCTTGGCCAGTATTGGCTTTACTGACCAAAGCGAAAGCTTTCTCGTTAAGTCCAATCGAGCTATTGACCAGAGCCTCGCGACTAATTTCTTGGTGAATTGCGCCGCCCACATATTTAAATGTCTTAAATGCAATGGCAGGCTGAGCATAATCAATAGACACCGCAATTGAAACTGCAGTAGAAATCGCAATCGAAACTGTAATTGAAACCGCCACTAAAACCGGCATTGCAGCCATACGCATCAAGCCAATGGCACGCATTATTCGGCGTGCGATATTCGCTAAATATAGAAACCGACTCATGACCAGCAGCCTCTTTACATCAAACGCAACTCAGGACAATTGGTAGTGTATCGGTTACTCTTTCAAAGCACTGTAAGGAGTCGATTCATGCGCAAAGCGTTTGCCACCATTATATCGCTGGCTTTGACTAGCTGTTTTGCTATCAACCAAGTATCTGCGCAAGTTAGCAACTCCAAGCGTCCACGCGTTGGTCTAGCTCTCGGTGGCGGTGGCTCCAGAGGCTCAGCACACGTCGGCGTTATGAAAGTGCTCCTCGAAGAAAATATTCCAATCGATATTATTGCAGGCACCAGTATTGGCTCTGTAGTGGGCGGCTTTTATGCTTCTGGAATGCCGATGGACGACATTGCCGAAGTGTTTGAGAAAAACACATTCACCAAAGAATTTGCTCCAATGCCAATATTGCGCTTGATGCTTGAGCCAACAGCGCTGACATTAAGACTGTTTGGCTACCGTCCATACGACGGCCTCTACTATGGTCGCAAGTTTAGAAACTACGCAGACAAAGCTGTCGGCGACAAAAAAATCGAAGACTTTAACATCCCCTATGCAGCCGTTGTGACAGATGTTGTTACAGGCAAGAGTTGCCGGCTGACCAAAGGAGATCTTGGCGTCGCTCTGGTGGCAAGCACCGCGGTACCAGAGCTGAGAAAGCCTGTACAAATTGGCGACCGCCTCTTCTGCGACGGTGGAGTGGTGAATAACGTTCCAGTTAATCATGCTCGCGAAATGGGCGCTGATATTGTTATTGCAGTCAACATCGATGAGTACCTAAAAGACCGTCCAATCAAAGATTTCCGCGCCCTTGGTTCTATGGCTCGACAAGCCCTTCGCATTCAATTAGCGACCTTTGACGAGCCAACCAGTGCGAAGGCAGATATTTTGATTCACCCTGATACCACAGGCATCAATCTGGTTTCATTCAAGAAATCTGATGGCAAGCGTGGTATCGATGCTGGTATCGAAGCAGCGCGCGCCGCCATGCCAGAAATTAAGCGTAAGTTGGCTCTCGCTGGTATCACTCCCACTGCGCCTATCGATACTGCGAAATAGAAACTACTAAGACTGTACTTCCGGGACCGACAGCGACTCTTTCTGCGGCAACCTTATTGGTGTATCGAAGGGCACATTTATAGAGGTTGAGTCTTCGCTTGCTCCTGGATCAGCCTTAGGAGGAGCCGCGGGTGCAGGCTGCGCTTCCGGAGTATTTTCTGCGGGTGTCTCAGAAGTACTTCCTGCTGGTTTATCAACAGCACTTCCAGCTGGTTTCTCAGAAGCGTCGCTTGGAGCAGGTTGAGAAGTATTTCCAGCAGGTGTCTCAGAAGTACTTCCTGTTGGTTTATCAGCATCACTTGGTGCCGGTTGAGAAATACTTGGCGCAGTAAGAGTTGCTCCCGGCACAGCTCCAGTTGCAGCACCCGGCATAGCTCCCGCACCACTTCTAAGCTTCTTCGCTTCTTCTTCCTGTTTGCGCAATTGCTGCTTTAGCTTGTGAATTGTGCCGATGTAAGATGGCTTAGATACAAGTAGTCTAAGACCACCATAAAGTCTGAAATCAAATCCACTCAAGCCAGGAGTTTTTGCCGAGCGCCAGTTAAACACAGGTTCAGCTCTCAGATAAGCCTGCAAACCAGGATACTTTTTCATAACCGGCCTCGCCACTTCAAAGTCAGCGATCATGCTAACGTTGCCATGCCTGGGCCGACTATAAGGAAAGTGTGGCTCCCGAAAATTTGTCACGAGGGTGTCGGTAAAAGTAAAAGTCCACTGTCCCTTGCGCGCAACATAGCCGACAGTGTAAAACGGGTCTAGCTCACGCGTTGGCCCTTGAAACAGCTGTCCACTGCGCATTTGTAAAAGCACACTGGCAAACAACACACTTTTTGGCGTAAGAAAATAAGTCATGCTGACAGATGGTAAAAGATCGGCCTGCCTTAAGCCTTTATTCTGAAACAATTCGCGAGCTTGGCAATCTAACTGCACACCAAATTTCTTGCCCGAATAGAGTTGATGCCTCAGGCCCATTGACACTGACTGGGTAGTGGGAAAATTGAGAATCTTGGGATGAACAGTATAGGTATCTTTTATTAGAAACCAGTTGGCATAGACACTGGTTTTATCAAAAATATTGTAGCCAACAGTAATGTTGGGCTGCACACGAAAAACATAGTCGGGCTGCGGCTCTTTGTATTGGAGAAAGACGTTAGTATCAAGTCTATTTGAGACTTCGGTCACTGATGTGAACCAAAGTCTTGCCGGAAGTCTTTGCCTCAGCCTGAGTCGCCAACCAGGATTTATCAGTGCCCTATCTTCGTTAATAGGAGGCTTGGTAGCATCTGTTGGCAAAACGCCAGGCGATGGCGCCGACAACGAAGGCACATTGATTGGTGCTGCCCTTACTGCATCACCGACCGACTGCGCAGCAACCGGAAGTGAAAAGCTTGCCAGCATCAAACTGCAAAGTAGTCCTATCCCGTAATGAATTGGCCAGCGACCACAAACATCAGACAATCGCAGCAAGTCACCAGGGTTGTTTGACACTAGTGATTCTTACGACCAGCGTAAGCCATCATTTCTTTCGGCACGTAATAGCTGAAGTGCTCTCCGCCTCTTCCCATCTCAAGCAGAATTGCAGCAGTCTTGAGCAGATTGTCTACAGTTTTGCGAGTCTTAGGATTAGTCGATGAAGATAAGCTGCTTAGCGGCTTGAGGCCACGAACCATCGAAAGAACTTCAAACTCGGCTTGATAAAGCTTGGTCTGTTCGCTGACGGCACGACTAGACATGCGACGGTAGCCGACAAATCTAACGGGGTTGATATCTTCAAAAGTCTTCACTGATGAATGGGTCAGAACTGCACTGCGGCCTGGAATGAGCGAAGTGCTGTGATTGCCACTAGTGAGCACCACAGAATCTTTGCGATTATCGTGGAGGTCATAGACCGCCAGACCTTTATCGAAGGCAATTAACAAGGCCACAGAACCGGCTGCAATACCGACAGACCCGTATGGTGTTTCGATGATTGTATTGCGCTCAGGTGCAAGTAGCATGGCACCAGTATCGACTTGGTGGCGCACTGCATTTGATACCGTGCCAGCAAGCTTAGTGTCTGTGCGTGAGCTTGCGACATTGCCGCTGATGACACTAGACTTTTGCGGTATCTGGTTGATTCCGCTAACTGAAAGTAGACTTGCGAGCGAATTGTTGTTCGGAGCACTGAGATAACGTGTCAGTGCAGAACCGACGGCCTCTGGCAAAGTGCTCAGAGCAGCGCTTGCCACTTCAGACAAGCTTCGCACCCCAGAAGTAGCTGCGGTCTGTCCGGCATTCAGAGGCGAACTGGCCGATTGCATTGAACTTGCGGTGATTGCTGGCAGAGCATTACTTGTATTGTTTGTATTAGCACCTGCTGTAGCTGCTGCGGCAATGGAGGCATTCACCCCAGTTGGGGAGTAATGCATAGTGCCGAAGTCAGCGACTGTCACTCCAGGAGCCAACGGTGGATCAGCAATGATATTAACGTTGTTGCCGACGGTTATCTGGCTAGAAGGCTGATTACCCGTATTGAAGACAAGGTTTCTATCCAATCCGTAAAGACCAACAGCTTCACCAGTAGTGATAGATCCATTCGGGTTACTTGCAGTGCCGAAGAAGACCGTACCATTAATTGTTGGCGAACCACCAGTCGGTGCCACACCTGGTCTCAGAGCAGAATCAGAAGGCACATTGCCGAGCACAATGTAAACATTGCCTGTATTGAGACTGCCGAAGGATGAGCCATGAATATAGGCACTATCACCAATGGCGATAGATGGACGATTGGAGCCGTTTGCACTGTAAGTATTCTGGAGAGTGATATTGCCATCGTCAGTTGTGATTAAGGAACCGGGGCTCACCTGCAAAACTTGGTCTTTCGAACTGATCGATATTTCGCCAGTGTTAGTATGCACCGCACCGACCACAAGTATTCCATGGTTATTGTTTGCGCTGTTGGCCTCATTGAAATGCAAACTACCTGCATTTACTGATGCGAGAATGACTGTGCCATTAGCAGCTGGATTGGTATTGGTCAGGTAAACATCACCACCCGATGTTGTATCAACGACAAGCGACTGGGCGCTCGTCCTAAATGCACGACCGGCAGACCCTATGTTGGACCCGGCTGTGGTCAGCTGGACCGATTGACCAGCCACCTTATAGCCGCCGCTGCCGCCTGAAACATCCTCGATGGTTCCACCATGGGCAGCAAGAGAAACTGTTCCAGGTGTGGTGATAGTGTTACCGACAGCTATTCCACCAGCAATAGAATTGAGAGTGATAGCAGAACTAGATGAAATTGCCTGGCTGGTTTGAATTGTGCCCTGACTTTCAACCTCAATCACACCAGGTGCACTCAACACCCCAAGGCTAGTAGGCCCGGCCTGAAGAGAAGTAAGTCTCAAGTCTCCCAAAGTGGTTGTGGCTGCAATAGTTGAAGCAGTCGTAGAGAGAAGATTGCCACCATTGATGCCACTGGCCTTCAAATCAAGTGCGCCGGCAGAAACCACATCGTTTGTATTGATGCTGCCTGTCGAGTCAAGCTTCAGGGTATTAGCAACGCTGGCAACAAAATCGGTATTTGGCGCGGTACGCAGATTGATGTAGGCACCGCCGCCAGTCGAGTTAACGGCGAGAACGGGGGTATTGACGACAAGCGGAGTATTAGATTTACCAATGTCTCCAGAAGCGCTCAAGCTCACTGTTCCAGCTGCCACGCTGCTGTTGTTACCTCGGACAATGGCACCGTTGCTATTACTTATGACGATATTGTCGGCTCTCAAAGTTCTGTTATTGTCGCCGATACCGTTGCCGCTGCTAGATGCACCGCCCAAATTGAAGGCACTTGAGCTATTTGAAGCTAGTGTTAGATTATGCAGGGTATTAGGCAATTCGTTGGTGTGATCCATGTAGACCTTGGCGCCGGTCAACGAAAGGTTGGCACCTTGACCAGCGGCAAAGTTGCTGCCCATTTCGAGGTAGCGAGCATCGATGCTGATATTGCCACCATTAGCGATGGTGACATTCCCACCAGCTTGGCCATTGGCATTTCTAACATCAATCTCAACTTCGCCGTTCTCAACCTTCAAAGCAGTGGTGCCAGTGAGATTGATATTGACGTTACCGCCGCTACCTGTAGTACCACGAGCGTTCAACTCAAGGTCGCTTGAGGTCAGAGTCTTAGCAGCAATATTGATTGTGCCACCGTTGCCACTAGCATCAACGGCAGCGTTGATTGCACCAGTACTGCCAGCAAAGGCAACAGTACCGTTAGTTGCTGAAATGTTAACAGTGTTCGCAGTTGGAACATTGCCACTGACATTGAAGTTGCCGTTGACAGAGGTGAGTGACAGAGTCTGCATCGGTGGATTCTGATAAGTGCCAGTACCACCAGTTGTAAGATTGCCATTGCCGCTAGCGATAATATTCAAATTATCGGTATTGACCTTGCCGTTATTGGTCAAACCACTGCCGTTAATATTGATGGCATCAGGACCAGATAGCACGAAGTTGTTAGCGAGAAGAACGCCGCCTGCGTTGTTAATCGTTACTGTGTTGCCAGAGATACCCTGGTTATTGCTGATACCAATTTGACCATTAACGGTATTTGTCTTAGTGCCGTCAATCGTAAACGCTGCTGCTGAACCAGAGGTGATACTGATTGGACCGGCAGAACCGGTTCCGGTGTGAGTGTCGAGGTTGCCGACAAGAAGTACATTCTGACCACCATTCAAAGTAATGGAGCTGCCGTTACCAGTAGAGTCAGTGGCATTGGCCAATAACTGAGCCGTTGCAACCTTGAGGTTGCCTGGGGTCGAGAGGTTAACCTGACCACCGTTGAAGCCAGTTGCTGAGATCTTGAAGTTGCCGACACTATTACCGACAGTCAGACCTTGAGCCGTTGAGCCAAAGAGATTGAGATCAACTGAGCCCCCATTGTTGCCAGCACTCGTGCCACCATTGGCAGAAAGCAAGAAAGGAGTAGTTCTTACGACCGAGCCATTGTAGACAATGTTACTGGCGTTGATATTGATGGCTCCACCGTTGCCGGAGCTGTCAGGCACTAGGACAATGCTATTGAGCGGGCTTGTGAAATTACCGCCAGCTGCTACAGAGAAATTACCGAGTTGATTGAGATTGGAGAACGGATTATTAACGCCGCCACCGACTGTAATGTTTCCTGCCGACTGAAGTGTCAGAGCTGCTCCATGACCAGTAGTGAATCCACCAGTTGCCCCGTTGACGGTTAGATCACCGCTTGCCGGTCCTTCAAATGCCATCTGTGTTGCGGCCGAAATTGAACCAAGATTATTGACGGTCGAAGCTTGCAATCTCAGGCTGTCAGCACTGGCGATGTTACCGCCTGCAGAGTTAGTGATAGTACCGCTACCAGCCAACAACTGCATGCCTGAACCACTTATAGTTCCAGCATTCGAAATCGGACCGTTGGCAGCACTGGCATCAAGTGTCGTTGCACCACCTGTCAGAGAGGCTCCAGCACTATTCGTTATACCGGCTGCACCGCCAGCAATAAGAGAAAGCGCACCACCAGAAGCGACTGAACCAGAATTGCTAATGCCTTGAGCATTTACCGAAGCTGATGTTGCTGTTATAGCACCAGAATTTGTGAAGGTATCACCTGTGACGGCTAAATCACCAGCTGCTATCGTGCCCGTGTTGGCAACAGCTCCTGTTGCACTAATAGCACTCACACCATTCATGGTGCCGTTATTAGTGACTTGCTGCCCGGATGCAGTGAGATTGTTTCCAGTAACAGTGCCGTAGTTAGTTACAGACTGACCAGAGAGTGCAACATTGTCGCCAGATACATTCACAGCTGTATTGCTGGGGCTTCCAATCGAAAGGTCACCACCAGCAACGATGTTCAGCGAATTGGTATCAACAAAATTGTTGAGTAAGGCCAAATTACCGCCAGCAGTAATCGAATCTGTACCACCAGGAGTTGCGGTAGTCGCAATTGACACGGCACCGATGTTTGTCGCCAGATGCAAGCTGTCGGTAGTCATACCGTTCCCAAGCGCAACTGTGTAAGTGGCAGAGTTGAGATTGATGTCGCTCGCTGTCACTGAAGAGCCAGCATTCAAAGCAATGCCGCCACCAGACTGAACATTGACTTGCGTTGCAGTAGATTTTCCAAGTGAACCATTGAGCGCGACGTTCGAAGCATTTACAGCTTCAATATTGACGTTGTTGGCAGCTATTGGGCCATTAACAGTGACGGCCCCTGCAACCGTGTCAATCAGATTGAAGCTTGTGCCAGCAGAAGCATTAACAGTGGTTGCCTGTGCTGTTTCGACATCGACAGAACCATTGGCAGCACGAGCTGTCAAAGTGGCACCACTAACTTGCAGCCTGCGAGCAGAACCTATCGAGCCGTTTGTGCTTGTAAAGCTTGTGCTTGTTCCATTTATGCCTGTGTTGTTGGCATTAGCATCAATATTTCCAGTGGCTGCTACTGTTACAGCACCAGCTCCGTTGCCGAGCACGGCTAGAGCGTTATTGGCAGAATTGAGCAAGACATTACCCACTAATCCATTGTTGCTGATTAACACATTTGTGAAGTCAGCTTGTGGAATATTGAGCTGAGATGCTTGCGAAGCTACCGACAAGGTGCCCGTAGATGCTGTAGGTGCGTTCACAGTCACTGCATCTGTGCTGCTGTCG
>JAKFVU010000003.1 GCA_021732025.1 Candidatus Obscuribacterales bacterium
CCACCACCGCCGCCGCCTCCACCGTAGGAGCGCTGCAGGTTGGCCATAACAACGTTTCCGCCTTTCAGCGAATTGTAAGCGCCGACATAGTCTTCTGGTCGAGCGTTAGCGCCAACCATAGAAGCAACTTGGTCAACAGTGTTGAAGTCACGACATACCGATACGCCATTCTCGTCATGAATACCGGCTTGAGCCAAGGCACCCAGAGTTTGTACAACTTCAGCAGGCATAGCTTGAGCGCGGTTACCGTACCAAGCATCTTGAACCAGGCCATTTGTACCTTCAGGAATTTCGGCAGCAGCTCTTGCTTGCATGTACTCACCGCCACCACGAATAGTGGCACCACGCAACCAAGGCTGAGCCTTGAGAACGCTCTGGTTAGCAGCAACTGCTCTGTTGCAAGGTGTGATTGGAAGACCGCTTTGGATCAGTGCTTCAGTAGCAGGGCCCATTCTCCAGCTCCATCCTGATTCAGGTGAATCAGTGCTGGTCATGATGTGCGCTGCCCAGGCTTGCTGGTCTTCACTCATCGGGCCATATCTGTTGACCAAGTGCTCAGTGTAAGCGTTACCTTCTTCGCCATTGATATAAGCTTGCGAGCCAAGAGCAGCATGCTTAGCCATTGAACGAGCAAAGCTCTGTTTAGCAGCAGCGGTTTGCGTCCATGAACTACCATTGTAGGCCAAGATACCGGCAGCAGCTCTTTGAGCCATACCTTTCGGTTTGTGCTCTCCAGCATCAATAGATGACTGTCTAGCCGCGTCATAAGCTTCTGCGTCAGTGCTCATCAATTCGCCATAAGCACCGGCCATGATTTGCATACCTTTCTGCTCATCGGAGGCGCCTTCGCCTGTACGAATGTGCATCAAGTGACCTTGGTTATCGTATACGTTCTCTGGCTTGCCGCTACGCGACACGCCGAGAGTGGCGCCTTGAGCCAATCTGATAGCAGCTGCAGCAACCCGGTAAGGGACGTGTCTATAACCAGCTTGCATATAGCCATCAAACATAGAAGCTTTCTGACCAGGTGTGCCAGGTTGAGTAGGCTGAGCAGCAGGACCACCTTGAGGAGTTCCCATACCACCACCGCCACCACTACCATCATCGCCGTCGCCGCCATCACCACCAGCAAAGTTGGCTGTTTGAGCGCCGTTAACGGGAGGTGCACCACCTGTTCCGCCAGCAGTAGTTGTGAACTGTGTTGGAGTTGCAATTGGTGGAGTTACACCTTTAGCACCAGGAGTGACATTAACAGTACCAGGATTGACATTGACACCAGGCTGACCAGCTACAGGAGGAACGACACGACCGGTGACAGTACCGGTGGCATTTACGCCATCAACCTTGCCAGCATTGTTACCAGTATTGACAGCACCCATTGGTCTAATAGCACCAGCCACAGCAGCACCAGCGGCCCCAGCAACAGCAGCTTCTTCGACCAATTCAGCATTGACCAGCGAATTGCCAGCAGGGTTAGTAGTCGGCGGAGTTGTCGCTGACTGCATATTTGGAGCAACTACACCAGGTTGACCCGTAACTGGAGTGGTACCAGTCGGAGTACCAGTTGCACCGACAACCTTACCATTAACATCAGTTGTCACTTGCCCAGGAGGGGTGACGCCAGCGTTCTTAAGTGCTTGGGCAGCAGCTACAGTAGCGGCAGCGCCACCGGCAGCAGCGGCAAGAGTAGCAGCTGTATTAGGTTTGTTATTGAAAGTTCCTTCTTTAGCACTGGCGACAACCGGTGCGCCAGGGTCAGCAGGATTGAGTGTTTCTTCATTAGCGACGATAGCTGTAGTTGGGTCAGTGCCCTTACCAGTGGCTACACTGCCAGTAACAGCAGCCAATTGAGAAGAGTTAATTGGAGGAACAACCGACTTATCACCAGTTGTGGTGACTGGATTTGAACCAGGTTTAGCGACAACATTGGCATCGCCTTTAGTTGCATCAAGTGGCTTGCCGGCGCCACCTTTACCAGCATCAACAGTAGTTTTTACAGAACCATCAGCATTGAGATTCGAGCCTGGTGCACCAGGTGCACCACTGCCAGCCATCTTCAAACCAGGCACCACCGATGAGGCCACGGCCTTACCAGCTTCATCACCTTGACCAGTGACTTCAACTTCGTCTCCAGCTGCTTTCAAAGCAGCTCCAGCAGCCGCACCAGCAACTGCACCCTTAGCTAGGTCAGCAGCATTGATACCAGCAGCCAAGTCTTTGCCTTTGCCAGTTGCCTCGACACCCTTACCATCGGCTTTAGGATCAACAACTTTGCCAGTGACTGTAGCTTGGTCTTTGACAACTTCGCCAGCCTTGCCTTTGTCTCCAGTAGAAGGAGGAGTGACGCCTGCCTTAATAGGTTGACCTTTGGCATCAAGCAATTCTTTGCCGTTCTTATCAGTCAAGTTACCAGCGGCATTGACCAAGCTACCAGCTGCAGCCGCAGCCTTAGCAGCTTCAGCAGCACTGAGTTCTTTGCTCGCCTGATCGCCAGTACCGGCATTTGCTGCTGCAGCATCTTTGTTAGCTGCATTGAGACCAGTACTCGCTCCCATCGCAGCCATTCCAGCGCCCACAGCGGCAGCACCCAGTGCTACACCAGCACCAGTTTTGGTAGCACTAGCTAGAGCATCAGCTGCTCCAGCAGCAGGGTTTAGTTTGCCACCCGGAGGTACGGCACCAGCAGTGCCAGGAGCACTCTTGTCTGAAGGTTTGTTACCAGCAGTCGGATCAGCAGGATTGAGAGGCTTGCCATCGGGACCAAGTCCAGTGCCCTTGCCATCTTTAGGACCCTTAGGACCTTCTGGTGGCTTGATTGGTTTACCATCAGGGCCGATACCACCGGCACCAGGGCCACCTTTGCCCTTACCACCGCCGGGCTCAACCTTACCAGTAGCGGCAGCGCCACGAATATCTTTAAGTAGTCCAGGATTGGCTACATCATTAGACAAGCCATTCAGTTCAACACCTTGCGACTTAGGTGCACCCTTGGCTCCAGCATAACCAAAGTTACCGACAGCATTGGCAAAGTGCTTGGCACGATCGCCGAGCATTCCACCCAGAGCCTTACCACCAGAGAGCAAACCACCGGTAATCAAACCAGCAGAGATGAAGTCTGACATTGGAGAAATTTGAGCACGAGCCAAGAACGATGGCACCTGAATCATCAGCTGCAATACGCCCACAGCCATAACAATTTTGCCCCATGGGTTGAAGTCAGATAAGACCACAATCACCATAATTTTGAGCATGCCAACCCACACAAAGGTCCACAAACTCACTTCAACGAATGAACGCACAAAGCCAGAGCAGACGTTTTCAGTATCAGGTAAGGCGAAGAAGACCAAGAACAAAGGAGCAAACATATATTGAGCAGTAAGCAAAGCAGTCTGAATTGCTTTGAGTACGAGAATGTAAATCAGCTCAGCAATAAGAATGCCGCCTAACACTAGGTAGATAATCAAACCAACGAAGGCAACCAAAGTACCGACTGTTCCTAAAACAATACCGCCAGCGCCACCAGCGAGAATACCGCCTAAGACCTGACCAGCTACAGGAGCTGTGGCATTAGCGAGCAAACCAGCACCAGCAACCAAACCACCCTTAACAGCGGCAGCCATGGCCGCATCAAGCATGGCCACTTGGTCGGCCGAGTTGAAGTAGAGGGCCTTGATCATTTCATTAGTGATCTGAATTTCAAAGGCATAAATTGTTGGCCAAGCAAGCAAGAGGCCAGCAGTGAAAATCAAGCGACCAACTGCTCCCATCATGTTGCCGCTGCCACGGATGGCTGCATCTGCCCAGTACTTCCAAATACATAGAATGAAAAGCAAGAGCAAAAGGTCAACAGCGATGCCGTACATGATGTCGGCACCTTGACGAACATAAGGTGAAATGTCATCAACAGCCGCACCAGGACCACCAGGTGTAGTGCTGAGACCGTTAACAGCGATGTTAGGGTTAAGCACGAAGATGCGCAAGAAGCCAGTCAAGAACTGCACAGCATCGGCTACCCAACCATTGATAAATTCACTCAACCACTTACCGATCAGCTGACCGATGTTGGCGAAGAAGTTGGAGATGATGTCATCTCCCCAAAATGCACTCAAGCCTTGGTAGGTGTCGTTATAAGCACCAAAGTCAGGCCACAACTGTTGCTCGACGTTCTGAGCGACAGCTTCAGTATTTTGCTCGGCCTGTTGTGTCACCAAATTGGTTTGGCCAGGAGCGTCATAAATGTTTTCCGCGGTAGCCTGTGTGGCGCTAGCACCTTGGCTGGGGTCACCAGCATTAGGGCTGACAAAGTCATCACCAGGCGCAGGCACCGAAGTTTGGGCCACAGCCGCTAGTGAAAATGCGAATGGCGCCACTAGCATGAAAACTGCTACCAGCGCGACTAATTGCTTGTGAAAGCGATATTTGAGGTTAGTTAAGGTGTTTCCGTTATCCACTGTTGACTGCTTGCAGAAGAAAGAAAGGTAATTCAGACCAAATACACTCTGGCGAGCGTATCTCTTAAGCAACACTGTAGTGCCAATATAAAATCCTGTCAGTGTGGTTATTCCCATTCTGCGGGCAAAACAGCCATCTTTTAATGTGCTGTTAAGCGTTTTGGCAACATTTGTTATGCGCTCAGAGTCGAACATAATTCACCACCAACAAAAGAAAAAAGGAATGAAATAATTTCCTGACAATACTTTAAGCTTGCTCAGACCCTTTTGGGAGCACGGTCTTTCCCATCCTAGAGGGAAAATCTTGCGCAATTTAAAAGCGATCAGAGCGTATTTAATCTAGGGCGCGCTGCTTCAATTTGATTTTCCACTGGGCAAAGCGCTGCTGCTTGCCAGAAATTTGCAAAACTGGCGCGGAGGCCATCGGCTGCAAAGACTGTTTACCTGGAATGGCACGATGAAAGACCGGCACAAACTTATGCACGATAGGTAAGAAATACTGGCTAAGCTGGAATAGATTCTGTTTTAGATCAGCGCGACGGCCAGATACTTTCGCCTGTCGGGCGGAACGGAAAAAGAGAAGCACAATCAGCATGGGAACAACTAGGCGCCACTCAGTCAGTATCGCCCAGAGTACAGTGGCCACATGAAGGAAGACTCCTGGCCAATTAACGCGAGAGGCATGGGCGGCAGCTGAGGCATTGCCGTAGGGAGAGGCTTGCCAATCGGCCCAAAAGTCGCTGTATTTCGACTGATTGAAAGACCAAAGGGGCCAGCTTGCGACAACTTGCTCCTGTTCTTTTGATATTGATTGAGCAGATTGCACTGCCTGAGTCGGTTGGCTGAGACAAAAAGCAGCGGCAACCGGGGCAATCATTATCAAACAGAGAGCAACACGCACCAACTGTTGGTCAAAAAAGTGTTTCGTGAGATATGAGATTTGGCCTTTGCGTCTGTTGCGGAAAGCGGCAGAGCCGCCGCGGGAAGTAAAACCCAGTTGAAAGGCTATGCGGCGTCGGATAAATCTGAGTGATTGTTGGACCTTGGATATTTGTAGAAGGCCAAAAATTGCGCAGGCAAACATAGCTGTAGCAATTTGGAGGATTGTCCAACAGGCTGGATAACTTATTGCGGGTTCACTCCAGAAACAGTGAGTTCCTTGATAGGTTTCATTATAAGCACCAAAATCAGGCCAGAGCTGCTGCTCGACGTTTTGAGCGACAGCCTCTGTGTTTTGCTCGGCCTGTTCAGTGACAAGATTGACGTTTTTTGATTTGCTCGGGACAAATTCAGGGACAGAAGTCACCTGCTCAACGACAGGCGCGGGAGAAATAGCCGCTTCTCTGCTGTAGCAAAAATTCGAATATAGCAAAATCGCGGGGACAATAATTACACAAAGGTACGCCGCAGTGATAAATACTACACCAACCCATTGAGATAATAGTATTCCGGAATTGGGCTTCTGATTCGTAGGTAGATGGGCAGAGCGAGCAAGCAAAAATTTAGCGCGATTAGACATTCTGCCACCACCATGGAAAAAGAAAAATGAGGAAATGCGAACTGTATTTAAAACTAAGAGCTGTCCTCAACTCTAATCTACTGCGCCAAGGCGCTTTTGACAGCACGGTCTTCCCCATCCTTAGCGCAGGAATTTTCGGCTTATGAGTCCTGAGCCGATTTCAAATGTGTCATATTTTCTGAAGAAAAACTGACTGTTTTGGAATTGGAGAAACGAATGCTGCTGAATCAATGACTAGGTCCACCAGGGGCGAATCGTCCAATCATGCCAAGCACAATGACAAATGGAACTGATTGCAGGCAACGGAATGACTGAAGCATTTCAGAGAAGTATCCAGGTGCAATCACTTAGGATATTCAGCGAGAGTCTGTCCTCCATCCACACCAGCGCTGTCGACTAGAATAAAGCGCTGTAGCTGTTTTCGATATGGTTTTCTTAGCCCCAATTTTCGCTACTGGCCACCGCAGAAAGCCATAGGAACTACGGTAAGAATTAACCACCAAGAGACCTACAAGAGGGGGCAACGGTCCCACAATTAGCCAACCATTGCGAAACCACATCCAAAATAGCATTGCAATGTTGGCAAAGAAATTGGAAATAATGTCATCCCCGACAAATGCTCCCAGCTCATCGTATTCACCAGCGGGATAACCATGGAAATAGCACTGGCTGTATGGGCAAAAATCTGGCCAGAGTCTGTCTCCTAAATCCTGAGCCACTGCCGATACTCCTTGTTCAGCCTGCTCTGTCACCAAATTTGTCGCAGCTGGGGGGCCAATGACTGGATCGACACCAGGCTGAGGCGACTGCACTTCGTACTCTTCGACTAAGCTTTCAGTTCTCTGCCTCTCAAATGAAGTAGGGCTTCCGCAAAGTGCAGAGTTAACTACGCCCCCAGCTCCAACTGACAGCAATAACCAACTCGACAAAAACGCTATTGCCAACCAGCGAATCAATTCTTTCTCGTTGCTGAAATAGACCGCAGCTGGGCGTCCATAGCAGATATGTTTCTTCAGTTTGGCTGGAGTCGGTGGCAATCGATTTGTTCTATAAATCATGACACACCCCCGACTTTGCCAGGAGTGAGAGCCTCTCTGATGACAAGACTACCTTCTCTCAGCCAGAAGCCTATGGGTGACGCAGCGGCGTCAATGCAGTTTTGGATAATATCTTCGCCGCCAAAACTGCCTGGAACATAGTGGCGTTCACTACTTGGAAAATAATCCGGAAAAAGCATACTCCCTATATTTTGAGCGACCGATTCAGTGCCCAACTCTGGTTGTTGGTTACATAGGCTGGTCGAGCCGGCAAGATAGGTCGGTGGCACGGCATTGACACTGATATATTCCAGCGAAGAAGAAGAAGAAGAAGCAACACACCGGGACAAATTGTGTGGCGACAAAGGAGTTTCGCGATATCCCACAGAATCGCGACAGACCCAGGTACCATGCGCGAAATACTGGGACGGTGGGTTGAATGCTATATCCACTGCGGTAAAGAGTATTAGAAACGGAATGCAGATAACGAAGTAAGGAATGGGAGTCAGCAAAAGGCCTGCAGTAGCGAAGTGCCATATGCTGGGCTCAGAGTGCTCAGTGCTGATACGCCTTTGCGGATAGGCTATTTCGAAAAAACATCCTAATCGCGCACAGGCAGCAGAGAGCACTCTCGATGGATATATCATGACGCACCACCTGTGGCAAAAAGAAAAATGGAACTGATTGCAAGAAATTGCTTTAAGAAAGCGTTTCAAGAAAAAGATTTCGCGAAACGTCGACTTCCAGAGAAAACAAGTTCTCCAGAAAACAAATTCAAGCTATAAAGATATTCCAAACTATACTTTAAGCCACTAGAGCCATTCTAGGACCACGGTATTCCCTATCCTCGAGGCGCAAATGTGACAAGATCAGATAGATTACGGATGGTCCTGTGTTCCGTGAGTTTCAAAACGTTCTCACGAGTTCCGAAATTGGCCAAGGTTAGTTAGTCAATGCGCAATGAAAAAGGGAAGATTTTTTCGAAAAAATCTTCCCTTTTTGATCTTCTTCAACATCAAACACCAAAGGCTTGGCAACGCTGACACCAAAGCAAAAGAGCCAGACTAAGTCTGGCTCTTTCAAAGTTATTCGTCTTGATTTTCGTTCTAACTCGTTACGTTTCTCGAAGCGTTTCAGCTGCGTTCTTCGTTGCGTTTTTCGGTGAGCTTTGTGCAGATTCTCGAATCTTTCGATTAAAGACCGCCACCCAAGCCGCCGAGGTCGTTGATAGCGAATGTTCCGAGCAAGTGAACTGCGGTTGGTCCGCCGAACCCGATGCCTAGACCTTTAGCTACGTTCATCGCTGATTCACCACCATCTCTCTGACCGAAGGCAATCTTCATGCCAGCTAGTGACGAAGGAACAGTTGATAGAGCAGTAACTACGCGGGAAATATCTCTTGCACAGTCATATCCGTAGTCTGCCAATTGGCCTACTTCGTTTGATTGTCCATAACGTGGGTCGACTGGTGCGCCTACCAAACCTTGAGCATGAGCGGCTTGGTCATATACTCCGAAAGCGAGCAATACCAGTTGGGGTGCCAGAAGGAATCCCAGACGGCTAGCTACTTTGAAGGAGTGAGATTGCGAAACTTTTTTAGCGAAGGATTTAACTGTATTCATGATGTAAGAAACCTCAGGTAGCGTGTTGTCGGTAGTTAGTTGTTTAGTCAGACTGAAAACTTTATTTGGCTGTCGGATTTGTCCGATGCGCTCGTCTGGCTTATGGGACAACAATAAGGCTTTCCCACGCCCTTGAATATGTGGTAATTCCCATGGAAGACGGAGAATTTGTTTATTTTTCAAAGTTTTTTCTGGAAATCCAGGCTGTTCAACTTCAAGAATCGCAGGAACTGGCCACTGAAGGCATTTCAGGGTTATCCCATCGAACTTAGCTCTATAGCGAAACTACCTTTATATGCGTTGAAAAACGCTGTTAAACAAATTAGATAGATGTCTGTACCTAAGCACGTAGCGATAGCGCCAAGTCACCAGGAACATATGCCTCATCGTCGTGCAAAGCAAAAGCGCGATGTGACCAGGACCATATGCGTCAATACCGTGAAAAGCAAAAGAGCCAGGCTGGGCCTGACTCTTTTAATGCTTCTCGAACTATATCTCGGATTCCTTTTTGAACTTTCGAATCTTTGGATTAAAGACCGCCGCCCAAACCACCGAGGTCGTTGATAGCGAATGTTCCGAGCAAGTGAACTGCGGTTGGTCCACCGAAGCCGATGCCTAGCCCTTTGGCTACGTTCATCGCTGATTCACCACCATCTCTCTGACCGAAAGCAATCTTCATGCCGGCTAGTGAGGAAGGAACAGTGGACAGAGCGGTAACAACGCGGGAGATGTCTCTTGCACAGTCATAACCGTAGTCAGCCAATTGGCCTACTTCGTTTGATTGACCGTAACGTGGGTCTACTGGTGCACCTACCAGGCCTTGTGCGTGAGCGGCTTGGTCATATACTCCGAAGGCTAGAAGAACCAGTTGGGGAGCCAAAAGGAATCCCAAGCGGCTTGCAACTTTGAAGGAGTGTGATGCGGAAACTTTTTTAGCGAGGGATGCAACTTTATTCATGGCGTAAGAAACCTCAGGGTATTTCGTGGAAGCATTTGGAGCGGGTGTCAGACTTGGGCTTTGACCTAGCTTTCGTCCGGCTTATGGAGTAACAATAAAACTTTCCCAGGGCTTTGAATATGTGGTAATTCCCATGGCAGACGGTGTTTTTGCTCATTTTTCGATGATTTTCATGGTGCTTTTACGAAGCCAAGGGGACACTTTCAGGCAAAGAAAGCCCCGAAGCGTCAGCCCTGTGGCACTTCCCGGCCACGCAAAGCATTTTTGCCAATTTCAATATTTTTTTGAATGCGGCAGTATTTACGGCCGAATCAACCGTTGCTCTTTCCAAAACGCAGACAGGGTGTGCTTTTAATTGATTCTCTAGAAAAGGCAAAGCCGGGCTGAGCCCGGCTTCGAACTTCCTATATATGTATTCAGTTTCGCTAACTACGTTTCATCACCGGGAGGCTTAGAGCTTGGGCATTTAGCCAAGCCAGCCCATCTTTATCTAACTGGCTGCCGATTAAAGACCGCCGCCTAGACCGCCGAGGTCGTTGATTGCGAATGTACCGAGCAAGTGCACTGCAGTTGGTCCACCGAAACCGATACCGAGACCTTTAGCAACGTTCATTGCCGATTCACCGCCATCTCTTTGGCCAAAGGCAATTTTCATGCCAGCTAAAGATGAAGGAACTGTAGATAGAGCAGTTACAACACGAGAAATATCTCTTGCGCAGTCATAACCATAGTCAGCCAATTGGCCTACTTCATTTGATTGTCCATAACGTGGGTCGACCGGAGCACCAACCAAACCTTGAGCATGTGCGGCCTGGTCATAGACACCGAAGGCCAAGAGAACTAATTGTGGGGCCAGGAGGAAACCAAGGCGCGATGCAACTTTGAACGAGTGCGAGGCGGCGATTTTCTTGGTCAGTGCTTTGATATTTTTCATTGGGAACTCCTAGGGTGTTCGTTGAAGAGTTTTGGATGGGATTTAAAAGCTTGTTTAAGACGGGCTTGAAAAGATTGGTTTAGCTGAGATCTTCAGGCTATCGGGGAAGAAGTTTGCCGCCTACTCTTTGTTCTATCTTCATTCCAGAACCGGAGACAGAAGGAGCAGTAGAGCCAGACTCAAACCCAGTTGGGTAGTTCTTAATTTGTGTTTGTGGAGCAGCCTTAACTGGAGCACTTCTCTTGACCATTTTCGGGAAGCCATTCTGAGAACGGCTCAAAATAACTGGCGAAGGAGCCACTTTGTCAGTCTTAACTACAGGTCTTTGAGTCGGCATTGAAATCAAGTTTGGATTGGCTGTCATTGGCAAAACGCCTGGTTTGCCGAAGGCTGAATTGAACGACGGAGCTGAGAGCTGAGCCATAACATTTGGTTGCATTACTGGTGCCATCTGCATTTGAACAGGTGGCCGTTTAATACTTGCAAGTGGCATGGGGATTATCGAAGAACTACTTGGAGTAGAACCCGACCTCACTGTCGCTAACGCTGCTGGCGCTAAGTTGTTGTAAGTGTTACGACGAACCGATTGCTCTTTAGGCCAGTAGTTGGGTTCCATGATAAATCTTGGACCATCAGCATGGGCAGCAGGTTGAGCCAGTGCAGCTGTTGCAGCAAAAGCGATAAGCGAAAGTAGAATCTTGATTTTCATAGCCACATCTCACAACAAAAGAAAACACCAATTTGCACATGCCTCATGAGAGAAGCACCCAGCATGCTGGGTGCTTCAGAGAGTCAAAGTTAGTGCTTGTACTTAACAACACCGCTAACAGCTGTGGTTGTTGAAGCTCCGCTGCCGAACGCGCTTGGTGCAGTTGAGCCAGGTACATAACCGGTGTTGTAGCTTTGAATTGGATTGGCACGAGCAACACGAGCCTGTGGGTAGGATGGCCGTCTCAAATGAGCTGTTCCATTTTGTGAGCGGTTTATAGATCTTGGTGCAGAAGCCATCTTCATAGTCTTAGCAGGAGCAGCAGCAGCAACCGGTGCCATTGCATTTGGCGAAGCAGTTAATGGAATTGCTTGTGCAGCTGGCTTACCGAAAGCATTGCTGAATTGAGCTGGCATCAACTGAGCCATAATACTCGGCTGTGCTACTGGGGCGGCATGCACTGGGGCTGGAGCTCTCTTGATGCTGGCTAAAGGAATGCCGAGCATTGATGAACTGCTAGGTACAGAGCCGGCTCTTACTGTTGGAGCTGCTGGTGCTGGAGTCCAGGCCGAACGTGGCCCCACAGATTCCTTTTTCCAGACATTTGGTTCAAATTCAAATCGAGGACCGGCAATTGCAGCTGTTTGAGTGCATAGAGCTGTGGTTGCAAATGCTATCAGTGAAAGAAAAATCTTGAATTTCATTGCCTTGTCTCCAAACAAAAGAAAAATTAGAAGCGGAATGCGTTACGAGTACCGAAGCCAGTCATCATCAGACCGGTTGCGCCTAAGCCGTAAAGGCTGTTTGGCCGTCTTATCATGGTGCCAACCAATGCTCCAGCTCCGAAACCGGCGAGAGCGCTTACGGCTGTACCCATGCCTGCACGGCGAGTGGTGCGTCTAACAATAGGATTGGAAGGTGGTGCTGTAAGAGTTTGAGTTTGGCTTACATTGCCATATGCGGTCGTTTGTGAATTTTGATCTTGACCAGGCATAATCCAATCTGATGTTCCAGTGTTACCAGGTACTTCTTGCCCACCCATACTTGAGTTGAAGTTAGGTTGGCCTTGGTTCATGCCACCTTGGCTCATTTGATTCATCATGTCTTGGCGAGCTTGTTGTGAATTATTTTGATTGTTGAAATTGTTCATGCCCGAGTTATTCATACCAGGGTCGTTAGAGCCAGCGGGGTTACCACTCATTGCTGAGTTCTGACCGTACGAGTTAGAGTTTGCATTTTCTTGACGAGCTTGAGCTTGAGCTTGCGACATCTTCTGGGCTACGGCTGGGTCTAGAGGCACAACTTCTGGTGGAAGGAATGAATCAGTCTCGGCCTGTAGGCTGTACTGTGCCATCGCTGGCAGAGTGACGGATTGTCCGAATAGGCAGGAGACTAGGGCCACGTTCAGTGCCATTTTGGCGATTCTGTTGTTTGGGGCGTTTCTCATGATTTTCAGGTCCGTTTTCCGTTGGGTGCCAGTTGCTTAGGTGAACTGCTTTGTAAATACATACTACGAAACGTATAGCCAGAAAGGAATCGGGGGGATTCCCATAGTCATGGGACAATCCCCCCGAAGGGTTTTATCTAATTGTCACCCGCAAGCCCCTTACCATGGGCGTTTCGCGACTTTCGGGTCAAACGCAGCCAGAATTGAATCGATTAGATTCTCTGGATTTGTTTTAGAAGTTGGTGATTACTCCAGTTGGGAGCAAGCGTTGGCCAGTTTTCTGAGCAGTTACGTTGCCTGGTGAGAACTGAGTGTAGGGCAAGCCGAAGTCAGTTGTCTTGTGGCTGTACATAGGGATGCGACGCATACCTTGGCCGAATTCATAAGACTGGTTAGATTCAAGAGCACCAATCGGGTTGTTTCTGGTGTTGGACAGACCGAAGTCTTGGATTGTCGAACCAGTTGGGATGATTGCTCCACCAGCTTGGAAGCGTTGACCGCCGCCCAGGTCGATAGAACTCGATCTCAAGCCGTTGCCGGTAGGTACGCCAGTTACAGCGCCCCAACCAGCCCATGGGCCCATACGTACCACGTTGTCTTGTGAGCCATCACCACCGAAACCACCAATCATGGAGTTACGACCGCGATATCCCCACTGGTGGGTTTCTTGTCCACCACGACGTTGGGTTGGAATGCTTGTGTTGTATCCGCCAGTTCCGGCGAATCCTCCGGTAGGGATGATATTTACTTGCTGCGAAGCGTTGATGAATCCAGGAGGTGCAGTCAACGAACCAGGGTCAGCGCCAGGAGTTGATGGAGGTGCTGGCACGATGCCGGTCAGCGATGGTCCAAGTACTCCAGGAGGAGAAACGATGGCAGGGTTGATGCCCAGAGGGATACCAGAAAAATCATTGTCGATTTGGTTGGCAGGAATAGCTGGAACCCAAGGCATTAGTTCAGGAGATGAAAGCATGCCGGGGTGAACGCCAGCTGGAGTAGGGCCATCACCAATTGCTGGTGGAGCGCCTTCGATTGGAGCTTGGAAAGGAGCGCCAGTTGGCTGCCCTTGAATAAGTGGTGTACGCAGTGTGCTCACTGGGCTGAATGGAGCAGGCGTGCCTTGGGGCGGACTGCCTGGGAATGGGCCAGAGCGTTGCGCATAGGAGGCTGACGCAGTGAGGGCGCCTAGGGTGATTGACATAATCACAGCGGGGATGAACTTACGATTAAACATTGTCTGGCCTCCTGAAGCCGTTTTAAAGAATAGATTGAATGGCTGGAATACTGGTTGTTCGCGGGAGCATTAATAGGGAGCGATGGTCAGTTGGGAGCGTTGATTGTCTCTGAAAAGTGTTCGGTTACCGTGTAGGTCTTGGGTGGTCTGACCTCGGTATTCTCCTCTCTGCCTTGGTCCGTCTTGCGAGAATTGCGGACACATCTTAAGGTCAGGCTTTTCAGAGAGTTTTTGGCCGAAATCGTTCATTCTTGAACTGTTTGGTCGAACATTGTTGGGTTTACCAAAATCGTATGAACGTTGGCCTCCCCATCTTTGTGTTGGAGCATCTCCAACCATTCCACCTTGAGGACAGATGTTAACTACCGAAACTGGAGCTTGTAGACCGTAGCCACCACTAGAACCATTAATGGAGCTTGAGTCATAACCCGCAGTTGAAGGCGGTGGAGTGAGGTAAGGCATTGCCCATGCGTTTACTTCGTCTTTGTCGCCACCCATTGTGAGTGGTACGAATACAGCCGATGGTGGGCTGAAGGGAGTGCTGCAATCACCAGGGGTAACTGCTGGAGGCATGAATCCGTCACCACAGGGTGGTGGGGCGCCTTCTTGGGCTGGCACCCAGGCTGGGCTGTTGGGTGTGCCGTAGGTAATAGGTGTTCTGAGCGTGTTGATCATGTCAGCTTCACCGTAGGCGAAAGCTGAGGTAGCGAACAATGGGCATGAGAGAAGTGCGCCAGCCATAAGAGCGGTTGAAATTGCCTTTGCTATTTTCTTTGCCGATTGGTTGTTCACGAACTTATCTCCCGGCCATGGATTTGGCTTATCACTACCTTATAGATTCGGCAGGCACTTGTCTTGCGCGTAATTACGTACTACCCCCCGGTTTCTCCCACTATTTCGGCCTCTTTTCGCTTCCAAAAGCCTCGAAAGTCAATACTGACTGGCATTTAGGCCAAAAAAAAATATTTTTGTGGAAGATTCAGTCACTTTGCCTGACCCAGCAAAGCGCACAACTGTCTATATAAATAGTATGCCCTACCGGAGACCGGCTGCCCAGACTATGAGATTGACCGCTCTCTGCCAGAACCTACAATCTGCTACGAGATGAACTTGAAGGATTGATCACTGACCACACAGACGGTAGGTCAGCGTCATGTCACTTCGACTACTCAAGACTGCGTCCGATAAAACCGATAGATCCTTATATAAGCGATTTTCGTAGAAATTAATCAAAGCCAATAGGTGAAATTAATCAACGATCAAGGCAAAACAACCAGCACAAACCAGGCAACCACCACATCGTTTAACTTATGTCACCACTGACAGTATCAGCGAAAGGCACCACCCATACACCATTAGCGGTGCTTTCAAGAGGTAAGTGGTGCCCGCACCATTGGCAATGGCAAATTTACTTTTACAAAATCGCGGTTTATCGGTATAGTAGGTTTCACGGAAGGGGTATAAGTGTGAGCATTCATAAAAAAAATACTGCCGATAATTTAGATTTCTCGCCAAATCATGATGAACATGAGGATGCTGTTGCCATCGACGGCTTAGAGCACATCTTTAAATGGGCATCAGAGGCGGTGTCAGATCCTCAAGATGAGAGAGTACGCCAAGCAAGAGACAGGCGTGTTCGTCATCAGGTTCTTGACGTTGTTCAAAAGTATAGAGAACAGCGCGTCGTTACTAAGAGCCAGGATGAAGTTGCCTATTTGCAAAGAAGAGTAATTGCTCTGCTTTCAAAGATGCAAGAACTGACTGAAGAGAATGCAGCGGTTAAACAAATTATGGTTAGCCAATTCTGGGCTATCCAAAGAATTCCCGTGCTAGAAGAACAAGTACGCGTGTTAAAGGTTGTCGAATACGAAAAAGATGCTGCTGTTAAAGAGCGCCGCTACTTGATGGATGCATTGGCAAAAGTCAAAGTAGAACGCGACTATTTAGAAGACATCTTAGTTACTTGCGAAGACGAAAACTCACGCCTGTCGAGCATCCTAAACAGCACGAGAGAAGAGTTAGCACAAGTACAAGCACGCAAATGGTGGCACAGTTTCGTTCCTAAAAGCTTCCTCAAAAAAGGCTAAGCCCAACTAGGAGCTTCTAAGAGCTACTGACAGATTCGATAAAAGGAGAGATTGACTAGCAATCTCTCCTTTTTAGTTCTCTATGCCAGCAAGCTCAGCGCCACCACTAAGTCTCGACCACTTCTCGACCAGCAGCTTTACGAATCTTGCCCTCAAAGCCACGCTCACTGGGTTGATAGTATTTGCGCCCAGCTAGCTCAGATGGCAGACACTGCATGTTATCAGCTTTGCCTGCAGCAAAGTCATGGGCGTACTGATAGCCTTTGGCATAGCCAATTTCTTTCATCAACTTAGTAGGCGCATTGCGCAAATGCAAAGGTACTGGATGCTGCACCGTATTTAGTGCATCTTGAGCAGCTTCGCTATAAGCCTTATAGAGTGCGTTTGATTTTGGCGCTAAAGCCATATAGGCAACACACTGAGCCAGAGCCAACTTACCCTCTGGCACACCAATAAATTCCACAGCCTGCATAGCAGCGACTGCCTGGGTCAAAGCCTGAGGCGCAGCCAAGCCAATATCTTCTGAAGCAAATCGAACCAAGCGCCGTGCTACATACATCGGCTCTTCGCCAGCTTCCATCATGCGCGCCAACCAATAGATGCTTGCTTGCACATCCGAATTGCGAATTGATTTGTGCAAAGCCGAGATCAAGTTGAAATGATTCTCGCCGTCTTTATCGTATTTGAGTACCGCTTGCTGCACTGCCGAGCGAATTTCTCTCTCGCTAATTTCTTTATGTCCGCGCTTAGACGCCAGATTGGCTGCCATTTCAAGAGAATTTAAGGCCGTGCGAGCATCGCCCGATGAGTAGGCGGCAATGAGCTTGAGAGTATCGTCAGACGCAATTAACTCAAGGTCGCCCAAGCCTCTCTCTTTATCAACTAAAGCAGTTTGCATGATTTTCAGAAGAGCTGGCAAATCAAGCTCATCCATGACAAAAACTTTCAGCCTAGAAAGTAATGCCGAATTGATCTCAAACGAAGGATTCTCGGTGGTGGCACCAACTAAGCAAATTACTCCGGTCTCAACATATGGCAAAAAAGCATCTTGCTGAGCTTTGTTGAAGCGATGAATTTCATCCACAAACATAATGGTGCGGCGGCCTTCAAGATTCATAAAGGCTTCGGCTTCGGCCATGACACCCTTAATCTCTTTCATGCCAGAAGCAACAGCCGAGAATGCAATCCACTTGCTGTCAGTCTCACGGGCAATAATGCGGGCAAGAGTAGTCTTTCCCACTCCGGGCGGGCCCCAGAGTATGAAAGAACTCAAAGTATTGCCGGCCAGCATTGTGCGCAGAACGCCACCGTCTGCCAAAAGTTTCTCTTGACCGTAATATTCGTCTAGCTCCCTCGGGCGCATGCGCTCGGCAAGGGGCGGTCTATTTTTCTGAGCTGTCATTCGATTGGTTTAGTTGCTCATGAACATGAAGAACGTAGATGGCACAAGAGTTCCAAGAAATAGCAAGATCATTGTCCAGACGACAATATACTTGAAATTCTTGCGCAGAAAGTTCTTGCCCTGAAAGTTCTTGAATGAAAGGCCCATGGCTATCTCTATGGTTTGGAATGACAAGATATTACCATGCAAAAGAATAAAAGCGCCCACGGGATGTTGTCCGTAAGCGCCCCTATCCTGATGTGCGACCGAGTAAAGCTATCTAAATCTATATCTATACCTGAAACAAAATAAAGCCAGCGCCAGCCAGCAAAAGACTAAGCTCCTATCCCTGTCTGATATTAACCAACTATATCCATCATTCCACAAGTCAAGAGAATCGAAAAGTGGCAACAGATGAATTTCATGTTTTTTTCCTTCCTAATATTGAAGAAAGCCCTGTAAGCTTCATAATTAGACTCTTCATATATAAGTTATGAGTGGGAGGTTTTTGATGAGACAGATAGGCATACGCCTTGGGCAGGTAGCAAGCAGTGCTGCCGCAGCTGTCGCCATTACTTCTCTCGGCGCCCAATCTGCCATGGCAAAGCTGCCATCTACTTTCGCTGACCCAGCGGCCGAAGATGGAGCAAAAAGTGCCGGCTCACCAAGCACTAACCTTTTTGTCGTGCGCACCAGTACTGCCGAAAAGATGCAGGCAATGAGTAATGTCAGCCTGCTCAATGAACGAATTAGCCAGATGCAAGAAAATTCGGCTGCTGCGCCCAAGCTCAATTTAGACCCAAATGTAACCAAAATTTCTCCGCAAAAACGTGAAATGTTTGAGCGTGCCATGGCTGCCAGTCAAAGCCGCAAACTTGCAGCACTTCTAAACCAAAGGGGTACCTGTCTTGCTCTAATCGGCGAGCGCAGTAAGGCCATAAGCGATCTTGACGAGGCTGTAATCTCAGATAAGAATTACGCCCCAGCTTTCAATAACCGCGCTTGGATGATGGCCCAAGCGGGAAATCTAGATGCCGCTATGGTTGATGTAAACAAAGCTATTGAACTGGCTCCTGAGATGGCTGAAGCCTATGACACTCGCGGCACCATACACATGGCCTTGAAGCAGTATGACGCCGCCATGAAAGACTTCAACAGCTCCGTTGAGCATAAAGATGATTATGCCGAGGCCTATTACCACCGCGCCGTCTTGCATAAGTTGCAGGGCCGCACGAGCCAGTTCAGCGCTGACGAGAAGCGGGCCATTGAGCTGGGCTATCCTGTGCAAGCACAATAAAAAATTGCCGTGAAGCTAGAACCCGTCCAACGGCCAACGTCCAGATTGGCTATTTTTCAAGCTCGTGCACTAACGGCTCGGATAGGCCATCAGAATCGTAATGTTTGGCGCTGAGAACTGCAGCCTGGTGCAAGGCTTTGATGGCTTTCTCTTTGTTGCCTAAACGTAACTCCTTCAGACCGATGGCAAGATAATATATTGAACGGTCTCCTTCATACGTTATCTTCTTTAGCAATTGCTCATCGTTAATCTCATCGCGCAGATACTTGTTTAGCTCTCTTAGCCATCCGAGCCCGTCTTTTTCAGATGTCTGTCTATGGTAGTCAGAGGTTTTTACAAAGGCTTTCTGCATCATTGGTTCCGCTTCTGCCTGACGCTTGTTCACCAGCAACAAATGGTGGCACATGAGATAGTCAGTACAGCTGTCTCTATCAATCAAGATATTGCCTTTAACTAAATCTGCGCTCAATAGGGCCAAAGCCTGATCATTATGACCTTTAGCGAGAGCCACTTTCGCTCTAACAGTATTTGCGGAGTTTCTCGATTTAGTTATGAAATTAGCAAACCTATTGCCAAATAAATAGCGATCATCATCGACTTTCTCACCTGACTTCAGAGTAATTACGCAGCGCGGTATAGAATTGACGCCAAATAATTGAGTCAGGTTCTTGGCAGCAGGAATATTGCAAAGTGCATCATTAGTCAGGTCTACACGCACTGGTATAAAATTATTGTTTATTTCTGATATTACAGCTGGTGCGCGGAATACTGTGCGCTCTCGTTTCTTACAAGGCGGGCACCAGTCGGCTGTAAACTCATACAAAATCAACTCTTTGCTGAGGCCACCAGGTTTCTTTGCCATCGCATCAAGTTGAGTGGGCGTGACCCAAGCCACACCTTTATCGAGAGGTGCAGTCGCTTGAGTCAGCTTCGCATAAACACGAAAGCTCAAGAGCCAGCACACCAAAACAATGAACCAAACAGGAATTGTCAGAGTATTGATTTTGCCTTTAGTCTGAGCCATAAGAGAACTCCCGACAGGATAAGGCAAAAGCAGCAATTAAGAGAAAGAAAGCAATATTAGAAATGAAGATAGCAAACTCATAGGTATCAAAGGCAGATGCGGCAGTCATAGCCACCAAATCAACTGAAGATGGCAGAAAATCTCCGAACCACTCATCCACAAATAGCGAGATAGTTTTAAGCAATTCAAGAAATACATTTTTCGACTGCTCAACTTGTGAATATATACTGCCAACCCCACCACAACCAATCAAGGTAAATAGAGTGAGGAAAGCAACCAATGGTGGTGCACTATGCAAAACGATAATGAGAGAGCACCAACTGGCAGCGTTCAAAATAATAGACGCGATTGTAAGCAGGCCGATATCAATATATGGCACGCCGTAACAGAGGCCGACTAGGTAGGCAAGCAAGATAGCGGCGAACATAAAGACACTGGTTCCGAGTACGGCAGCCAGATACCTCGATATAACATAACAAAAACGCGTCAACGGCCTGGTAAACAGCAATGCTAGAGTGTCTGACTCGGCTACAATTTTTCCGCTCGCTGGACCGTCACTGATGAAGATATAGCCTAAAAGCAGATACACCGTAGGCTGCAAGATGTAGCCATGGACAACCTTTGCAATCATTTTCTTAGCTTCATCGTTGAGCGCAGCATGGGGAAAAACGAACGAAATTACAATGCCAAAACTAGGCA
This sequence comes from Candidatus Obscuribacterales bacterium, assembly GCA_021732025.1. Taxonomy (GTDB): domain Bacteria; phylum Cyanobacteriota; class Vampirovibrionia; order Obscuribacterales; family Obscuribacteraceae. The sequence goes on from JAKFVU010000003.1 coordinate 20,400, forward strand.
CAATAACTAACAGCAGCGGCAGCAGCCAGTATCGTCGGTCGGAAAATTTGACATAAAGCGTATAGGCAAAAACTGCTGGATTAAAGAGGGTCTTACTAGTTTGCATGTTTAGAACCTCCTCCGCCGCTCTCTGGTTCTGGAGCATTTAAAAATAGTTCGACTAGTTCTCGCCGTTCAAAATGCGACGCGTATACCCGCAACCCGCTCGCCGTTAAGCTGGCAATAATATCGGCAGCCTTTTCGTTACCAGAAACAGCGAATTTGGCTGTCTCGCCAGTTGTTTCAAGCAACTTGCAGCCTGTGCTTTCTGCTGCTGCCTCCAATGCTGTACTCTCATTGACACCAGCCAACCAACTTACATTGAGTACCTGCCTTACTTCAGAGAGAGCTGCAACGTTTGCCACTTCTTCTATTTTGCCTTTACGAATAAATGCAATGCGATCGCAAACTTTTTCAACTTCATTTAGATGATGCGAATTAAGCACAATAGTCATGCCGTCTTCTTTGCATTTTAAAAGAAGCTTGCGAATCAAAATAAAACCAAGAGGGTCCATACCAGAAGTTGGCTCGTCCAAGAAAAATATTCGTGGATGGCCAATCAGCGCTTGAGCAATGCCAACCCGCTGCAGCATGCCTCGCGACATTTCTTTTACCTTGCGTCGATTAATATCAATATCAAGTTCGACTAGCGCTAAGACCCGTTTGATCTCAGATTCGCGCTCGCTTGCCGGTCGCCCGGCAATCCAGTGGTGGTAAGCAAGAAACTGTTTGATCGTCATCCAGCGATTAAAGCAAGGTCGCTCGGGCAAAAAACCAAGTTGGCTTTTCACATCAAGGTCAAAAGGAGACATACCGTCTATTTTGATTGTTCCGGCTGACGGCTGAGTGAGCGCCAAAAGACAACCAAATATCGTTGTCTTTCCCGCTCCATTGGGGCCAATCAAGCCAAAGACCTCGCCTTCTTGCACTTCAAAGCAGGCATTGTCGACAGCCTTCACTTTGCCCTGCCGGTAAGTCTTAGTAAGATTTTCGACGGCTATTAGAGACAATCAGCGTTTTCTTTTCGGCAGGTACTTTCGGGTTTCCTGATTCGGCGCTCACCCATAAGGGTTGTTACTGACCCGTATGTTATCCGTGCCCGGCTCAGTAGCGACCGAAACTAGACTTTAGTTAAATGGTCACGTTGCAAATTTAGATACCCTCAGCACCGAATTCCGTGGTAACCTAAAAATATCGAATCGCGTGGAGGGTATGACCATGCTTAACAAAAAATTCTCGACAGGTTGCTTTTAGCAATTCAGTTTTCATTTATAGAAATCAGCAACTACTTGTTCTTAGGGGACAAATCGTTCTGGGCGCTCACGTACAGAAGCTACTGAGTGCACCTTAGCTCTTTGCCCCAGTCATAAACAAGTGTTCCAACTATTTTTTTGCCCGTAAATGCTTATTTACGGGACATGGAGTTTTTGCTGATGAAACCTAAGAAGCTAACAAGGCGCGAGTTCGCACGCGCCCTCAGTCAGGGGCGCGGTGCTGCCCTTCTGCACGTCAAAGAATATGGAGACAAAGACAAAGGAATAAAAGAAGAACTGTTGAAAGCATGCCTGACTTGTCTGGAATATGACAGTCAACTTGAAGGCGGCCGCAGTGTTTGGATTTTATACATACTGGACCTAGCAGGCGATATTAAAGAATACGCCGGGCCGATAAAAGCAGCCCTGGAAGCCGCGCTCAGCAGCACAAGCGATACAACAAAATACGCCCTGCAACAACTCATCCACCTAGGAGCAACGTTATTCAACAGAGGTTTTGGGGAATTTCAAAGCCTCCTTATAAAATTTTGCAAACATCCAGTTGTACAAGAAGAACCGTACGTGCTTGCAGAAGCTCTCATAGATGTCGGGGCCTATTTTGGTCTTGAACTGGTAGCAGAGCTATTTGAATCCGAAAAAGTTGAAAACTGGGAGAGGCATTTACTTTATGAATACACTTGCACCCACCTCGATGACAAGTCTGATATTGACAAATTCCTTGTAGAGAAAGCAAAAGACAACCAGGCCATCGCAGCCTTCATCCAAGCAGTAACAGAAGAGGAAGAAAAACGCAAAAATAAAGAGGTCCCGATACGAACACCGACGGAACAGTTGACCCTAAGCCAGTTCATGAAAGCCATAGAAGCCGAAGAGAAACCACTCCGGTACGTGAGAACCTATAAACAGTTTGCAAAGCAGGCAAGCCCGCAAGACTTAGCAGTAATTGCCGCAAAAATCGAGACCGAATCTGACGAAACGAGGCTCTACTTCTATCTCTATATGTTTGCAGACAGAGAGTTACCAAAGGTCTCGAATAAAGTCATAAGTCTCTTATTCAGTAAAAACCTGAACCTGAGTCGAGCAGCACAGAATGCCTTGTCGCAAGTCAAAGCATCCGCTGTGCGGCGAGTGGCGCTGACCCTCCTAAAGGACAATAAACAAAGAAACAAAGCGCGCGGTATCGACCTGCTTAGAAAGAACTTTCAACCTACAGACCTAAAACTTGTTCAAGAAGCATTGGCCAAATTTAGGCACGCACAGGCGCTGCACAGTGCGGCAATGAACGCCATCGAAATAGCAAAAGAAGTAGAAGATGAATCCACTGTCAATTTACTTGAATGGATACACGATGCCACTCCCTGTAGTATCTGTCGACACCGGGTTATTGAGCTCCTGATAGAGAGAAATCGCATTCCTTTTCAGATGCTCTATGAAGCGCAGTGGGATACCCGTCAAGAAACTGTGAATCTAGCGATAACACACCTGGCAAAAACGCAGGAGGCCTAAAATGCCAGACAACATTCCATTTTCTGAAATCTCGCATAACCAGGACCGTTCATGTCGAACATCCTAAAATTCAGCTAGGTTCCTTCATCCTCATCACTCTCTGGCAAGCGCTCTTCGTCGTCTTCGACATCTTCGGCGTAAAACTCTTGTTCATCAACTTGATCGAGAATTGAAACGTCCTTGATTTCGCCGTCCGCGTATTCTCCAGCAGCTTCTGCCACTAGACGCGGAGGATTCTTCTTACGGCCTTTATCGATCGGCTGAACATTCGGCTCCATACCGGTGAGCAAGGGCTTAGCCTTGGGCTTATTCTTCAAGTCTTGCATGAATGTAAATAGCTCAAGTGCGAGCTTCTTAGGAATACCCTCGCAGGCCTCTATTTCTTCTAAAGTGGCTGTCTTAATTTGTTCGAACGAACCAAAATGATCGATTAGTTTTTTGCGCCGCTTAGCGCCCAGACCTTTCAAAACGTCTAACTGTGAGGCAATTACTCGCTTGGCACGTAGTTTGCGGTGGAAGGTAACAGCAAATCGGTGAGCCTCGTCACGCACTGCTTGAAGCAAATGCAGAGCCTCAGAGCGCCTCGGTATATACACAGGCATCGAGCGATTAGGAAAATAGACTTCCTCTTGTTTCTTGGCTAAGCCAACAATAGAAAATTCATGATCCCCTACTTTTAATTGAGCTAAATCGAGGGCGCTAAGAGCTTCCATGGCAGCTCCTAATTGTCCTTTGCCACCATCAATAATAATCAAATCAGGAAAGGGCTTCTGCTCTCGCAAGAGCCTTGAATAGCGTCTTCCCACTGCTTCTTTCATAGAGGCGAAGTCGTTTGGTTCGCCTTCGACACTCTGAATTTTGAACATTCTATATTCAGTCTTCTTGGGCTTGGCCGCTTCAAACGAAACCATACTGGCGACGTTATCGGTGCCTGAAATATTGGAAATATCAAAGCACTCAATGCGGTTAGGCAGCTTGTTAATTCCCAGACCCTCTTTCAGCGCAGTGAGGGTGCGCTCCACTTTGGCATCTAGCTGAGTGACCCGAGTCACCTCTTGTCCAAGAGAATGTTCAGCATTTTTGATTGCCATATCGACCATATCGTTTTTGCCACCACGCTGTGGCACCAATATTTTCACTGCCATGTCTGCCTTGCCGCTGACAAATTCGCGCAAAACGTCCATGTCGGCAAGCTCGTGTTGCAAGAGTATAGATTGAGGAATGGCTACATCTTCGCAAGCAGTATAGTACTGGTCGACGAAGGCCTGGTAGGCTTCGTCCCAAGAAGTCTTCTCAACCAACGGAATAGCAAAGGTCTCAGAAGCAATTAGCTTGCCTTCTCGCACTTTCATCAAACAGACTGACATCATCTTTTCAGTGTGCGCTTCAGCAACAATATCATTGCTGACCTTATTGCTCTGGAAAAACACTTGCTGCTTTTCAATTACTGTTCGAAGTGCCACCAAACGGTCTCGAATCTTACCCGCTTGCTCAAACTCAAGGTTGTCTGAGGCCTTCTCCATATCAGCCTTGAGCTGGTCAATTACTTCGGTTTGGCGCCCAGCCAAAAACATCTCTACCTGTTTGACCATGCGATCGTAAGGCTCGGCCTCTACCTTTTTCTGGCAAGGCGCTAGGCAAAGACCAATATGAAAGTTCATGCAAGGGCGATCTTTAAAGAGAGGCGTTTTGCGCTGTCGCATCGGAAATACGCGCCGCAAGATGCGCATGGTCTCCCACATCTGACCTGCTTCAACATAGGGTCCAAACACTTTGGCCCGCGGGTTGTCTTTCTTGAAACGCACCGGGTCGCGAATCATAACTAGTCGAGGATAGGCGACATCATAAGTAATGGCTAGCCATGGGTAGCGCCTATCGTCTTTGAGTGAGACGTTATAACGAGGCAACTTTTGCCGAATCAAATTGGCTTCTAGTAAGAGTGCTTCTTTTTCAGAGTTGGTGAGAATGGTCTCGATGTTCGCAACTTTTGGAATCATTACAGCAAGCTTGGGCCGCTCGCGCCAAGAGATATCGGCCCAATATGAACGCACCCGCGAGCGCAGACTCAGGGCTTTGCCAATATAGAGAATGTCGCCGAGGTCATCTTTGAATATGTAACATCCCGGGCTGTCTGGCAGTCCCGAGAGCAGTTTAACTAGATGCTCAGAGGGTGAGTATGCTTTCATCTTCTAATTTTGGACTGATTTCCTGTGAGTTTGCCAAAGTTTTTTCAGAATTCTTTTTGGCGCCATAGCCTGAACCAGAACTGGAGCTAGAACTGGAAGCAGAACTGGAAGCAGAACTGGAACCAGAACGCGAGCCCGATCCTAAATTAGGAATTGCCTTATGCAGCGCTTCAGAAATATTGTCGACACCAATTACTTCCATTCCCTTTGGAATATTGTTCAGTGGCAGCGACGCTTGGGGCACCAATGCCTTCTTGAAGCCTAGGCGCGAAGCCTCTTTCAGGCGTTGTCCGAGATTCAAGACTGGCCTAATTTCCCCAGTGAGACCAACTTCGCCCACAGCTACCAAACCCGGATCAATGGAGCGATCTAAAAAGGAAGTAGCGATAGCCAAAGCAATACCAAGGTCGCCAGCAGGGTCGCTAAAATCGAGGCCACCGACAATATTGACGTAAACATCAAGGCGAGCTAGATGCAGTCCAGCGCGTTTTTCAAGCACTGCAACCAGTTGCAATAAGCGGTTGTAATCCCAGCCGTTTACCACTCTACGAGGCGAAGGGTTTGGAGTAGCGACGGTGAGAGCCTGCACTTCCAATAATAAACTGCGACTGCCCTCGCCGCCAGCAATTACAGCTGTGCCCGATGGCGCTTGCTTCTGTCCCACTTTAGAGAGACGGTCACCAAGAAACAGAGCGCTCGGATTATCCACTTCAGACAAGCCTTCTTCTGACATTGAGAATATTGCAAGTTCAGCAGTTGAACCAAATCTATTTTTCACCGCCCTCAAAATACGCAGTTGCCTGGTCCGGTCGCCTTCAAACTGTAAAACCACATCGACCATGTGCTCCAATACGCGCGGCCCGGCAATCGTGCCCTCTTTAGTGACATGGCCAACTAATATGGTGGCAATATTCTTGCGCTTGGCGGCATGAATGAGAAGCTGAGTTCCTTCGCGCACTTGGCTGACTGAACCAGCAGCGCTAGCTATTTCAGGGTGATAGACAGACTGAATACTATCCACTACACAAACAGCCGAATCGCTAGCTAACATCATTTCAGCAGCGTTGACGACATTTTGTTCTGCAGCCACGAGCACATTGTCAGAAGTAACGCCTAATCGGCCTGCGCGAAGGCTCACTTGAGCAGCCGATTCTTCGCCGGTTATGTAAAGAATTTGATGAGAGCGGGAGAGATTCTTAGCCACTTGCATAAGCAAAGTCGATTTACCGACACCTGGATCTCCAGCAATTAAAATGACAGAACCCGGCATTAGTCCGCCGCCCAAGACTTCGTCTAGGCCAATCATTCCGGTCTCAAGGCGGCCAGATTCGTCGGTGTCGATTTGCGACAGCGGTAAGGCTCTATTCGCCTGGCCGGAAGTTATAGCACCGCTCGCCGAGCCTGTGGAAACAGCTGAAAGCCTTGCTGCAAAGCCTTTTTTAGCACCTTCATCTTCGGGCGCTAGCTCTTCAACAAACGAGTTCCAATTGCCACATTCAGTGCAACGCCCCATTGAGCGCGAACTCTGAAAGCCGCATTGCTGACAAACCCAGCGCGATTTCCCCTTAGCCATGCGAAACAAATCCCTCTTTCTAAGCCAACATTTTAACGCTAATCAAGGGCGTCTACTCTATACTGGCTGCTTGTTCGCCAAGACCTTAAAAAGTTAGTGGAGGGAAAGCATGTCAAGAGCATCAACTATCTCAAGCACAGTAATCGCCGGCCTAAGCACCGCACTTCTTACAGGTACAGCACAACTGCTTCCGTTGCCAAGCACAAGCGAGCCATCCTCGACTCAACCGCCTGCGAGTGTTCAGCTACAAAAATATGGCGGCGACCCTAAAGGTCCAGATCCGCACGGCGACGACCCAAGAGATGAGCAGCACGACGCCAATCTTCCGGCTAACAAAGATCGCAGCCAAGGCAAAGCGCCAAAAGATGTATACGGCGGCCACTACCCGAACGACCAGGCACCCTATTAGTTATAACCTATGGTTTTCACATCTCCCGGACCCATACTCTGCCAGCTAGGCCCGCTCACTGTGCGCTGGTATGGGGTAATGATTGCGGCCGGGTTTATTCTCGCCGTCCTTGCTGCAGTGAGAATGTGCAAAGCTCGCGGGCTTGACCCAGACAAACTCATCAATCTATCTCTGATTTGCTTTATCTCCGGTGTATTGGGCGCCCGGCTTTACTATGCAGCTCTCAATCCTGGCTATTTTCTCCTCCATCCAGGAGAAATTTTGGCGACCTGGAAAGGTGGCTTATCTATTCATGGTGGCCTAATTGGTGGCACAATCGCCGCATATGTCTATCTCAAGAAAGAGAAATTGCCGCTGCTAATGTACGCAGACACTCTTTTCGCCGCAATTCCTCTAGCTCAGGCCGTTGGGCGCTGGGGGAATTTCTTCAACTCTGAAGCATTTGGGCATCCGGTTGGTGATGACTTTTTCCTCAAACTCTTTATCCCCATTGACTCACGGCCGATGGAGTATCGCACCTTCAATTATTTCCACCCGACTTTTCTTTATGAGAGCATCTGGAACTTCGCACTCTTTCTTTTACTCTACTTTGGCGTGGCACCTAAGGCCGCGAAGTATCCGGGAATGACAAGCTGTGTCTACTTTGCCGGCTACTCGCTGGGCAGAGTTTTGATTGAACCACTACGGGTTGATAGCATCGCTAACTATATGAATGTACCTATTCCGCTTTTGGTGAGCGCAGGTACAATGGGAATAGCGTTATGTGTGATGCTGAGGATTTACCTGAAAAATGTCGGTAACCCAAAATGATTGCATTTCACTTCTAGCAAAATTATTGCTAACACTCTCGGCGTGCAGCACCTCACTAGTTTTCACAACGGCCACCGCACCCTGTGCTCGGGCAGAAAAAGCCTTAAGGCTTACCCAGACTCACAACGTAATGGGCAACAGTGTGATGACCTTTAACAGCGGCGGTTTTCGTCTAGAAAATACTAGCGGCTTAAAATATTCACTTGTAGCAAAGGCACCAGACTGGCGTGTCACTATTTTTCGCAACGATGATAAAAGCTATTACACCCAGAGCTTAAAGGTCTTTGAACAGTCAGGGCTTCTGTCTGGTTTCATTATTACCATTCGCGAGCGAACCATGTCTGGCAAGCCGCGAAAACCATTTAGGCGAACCGATTTTGAATTCGGTGGGCAAAAGTTGGTGCGGCTGACAGCCCCTGATAAAATGTTGAAATATATGCCCCTTACCACCAAAACCCCCGAAATAGAACGCCTAGACTACGCCATTTTCAAGCTGCCGACCAATGGTGGCATTACCATCGGATATCAGACAACTCACGAAGGCAAAGACTACATTACCGGTATGAACAATGCTGGCCGCAGGCAAACGCACATCGACACTTCAAAAATAGAAGAAGTAGATGTATCCCCCAATATCTTCAAAGCCCCGACGGGCTACAAACTGGCCAAATCAATTGGTGAAGTTGTAACAGCCGCTAATACTCGGGCTCAGGATGCAGACTACCAAGAATTATTTGAGAGCCATAGCGCTGCCACCAAAGATGTAAAAAGCAAAGTGAATCTGCAATCGACAAGGTCACACTAGATGATTTTGATTTATCGCTTGAGTAAATTCGTGGTTCTATTTGCAGCAATTTTCATCGCTAGCACCATTCCCACCAGTGCTGAATCAAAGCCGAGTGGAAAGATGCTTCAGGCCATCCGCCTAAATCACACTCACTACTTTATGGGCACCCAAGTAGTCACCTTTACACCCAATTCACTTCGCGTCGACAATACAGCGCAGCTCGGTTTCTCGCTGGTAGCCAAAGCTCCCGATTGGAAAGTGACTATCTTTCGCCGTGATGACAAAACCTATTTCACTGAAGACCTAAAGGTCTTCCAAGATACAGGGCTGTTGTCAGACTTACTAATTGGCAGAAAAGAGCGAGCAATTCTAGACCGCCCACTAAGAACATCAACGATGATGCTTAACGGCTTCAAGATTGAGCGCCTCACTTCACCATGGACTACCATGAAATTTATGAAACTTGATGGTGTGGCTTCCCCCTCAATCGAAAAAATCCTCTATGCCATGTATAAGCTACCAACCAATGGCGGCATTCCGATATCATATACTGGCACGCATGGGACAGCCGATTTCATAACAGGCATGCAAGACAATGGCAGGCGAGAAATGAACCTTGACACAGGCAAAATCGAAAGGGTATCGGTGACACCTAGTTTCTTTTCTGTTCCATCAGGCTTTAGAAGAGCTGCTTCTATCAGAGATGTCGTATCCGGCCACACTAACCGCCAAAAAAGCGAAGCAGTGCAAATAATGCTCGACAAGTAGCTAACCGAAAATACCAGCTTCTAGCTTGACCGATCTGATATCTAGACAATTTGACATAGGTGCTCCAAGTGCTGAAAGCACTTCTTCTCCACCTTCTAAAATGCCAGTGCCCATAAAGTGGCGGCGCATGGTGCCATCAACTTGCGAAAGTACAAGTTCGCGCCTGATACCATTATTCATGGTACTAAATTTGACACAGGCCTCGTCGTTGAAGACAACTTCTTCGAACTCTTCGAAATCTTCAAACTGGCCTGTGGCAACAATTTCATCAGGTGGATAGAAAAGATATTGAGGCACGATTACCAAGCTTTGAATTACGCCCTCGATGTCTGCTAGAGCGTCAAACACCATGACGTAATCACGAGTTTTGGTTTTTGTTTCGGCACCAAGAGAGTCTAAGCGCATGGTCACTGACGAACCAGTAGAACTGGCGAGCAGTTCGCCACTCATAACTTCGGCAGCAGGGTCATCTTTCACTTGCTTCCAAGTTAGTTTGAATTGCTTCGTGCGCTCGAATTCAGTTTGATATTCAAGACACAGTGGACCGGAAGAATTATAAAAAGAACCTTGGTCACTGTAGGTGCGACATTGATTGTAGGTCTTCAACATCCGTTTTATAGGTTCAGCTAACAGCACGAAATTCTCTTTTACTTACGGTTATGTCAGGCATTGCAATTGCTTGCGTTTCTTTTTGTCTAGACTTACTCGCTCTAGACTTACTCGGTCTCTACTTGCGACCAGGGGCAAGTAGCTTCAGGCGTTCTTTCACAGCAGCCATGTTGCCATTGTTGGCTGGCGCTGTGCGCACAAAGCGTTGATATTCTTCAATGGCCTTGGCTGGAAGCTTCAGAGCTTCATAGACAGTTCCAAGGTAGTAGTAGGTATCAACCAAAGTTTTATCGAGAGCTAGAGCCCTAGTGTATTCGCTCAGTGCTTTCTGGTTATTACCTTGAGCCTGATAGGCAGTACCAAGGTAACTGTGGGTGGTGCCATCATCATTTATCTTCAGAGCAGCTTCGTAGTCGGCAATCGCACCGGCTAGGTCAAACTTGCCTGCAGCATCAGGTTTAGTCTGCTTCTCGATAGCAGAATTGACTAGAGGCGAAGCCTTGCTCTGCTTCATCTGGGTAGCTAACTGTTTGTAGGCTGGCTCAGCAGGATTGATTTGGCTGGCCTTTTGGTAGGCCGCGAGAGCATTGTCGAAGTCTTCTTTGGCTTGATAGCATGTACCCATGCTGTAGTAGTAGCCAGCTTCATTCGGAGTAGCAGCGATTGCTTCTTTGTATTTAGCAATGGCCTCGTCGTATTTCTGAGCCTTCTGCAGCTCGACAGCTTCGGTGTATGCGCCAGATGCAGCAGTCGAGGCTTTCACTTGTGCCTGTGTTGAGAGCTTTTGAGCCGAAGCAGGATTAGCTTTTAGTCTAGCTAGTCTAGCCTTAGCGTCACCAGCATAAGTACCTGTCGCTTTAGCAGCAATATATTTGCCGTAATCAGAAAGCGCCAATGGCACTTGGCCGTTGTTCTCATCAATCAAGCCCATGAAGTACCAGTTGTCTGATTCGCCTTTAGGATCTTGATCAATTGCCTTTTGATAATTTGCTTTCGCTTTGTTGAAGTCATCAATAGCTTGATAGGCTCCGGCCAAGTTGGTGTAGCCGTGAGCGTTCTGCGGGTAAAGTGCCAGACCTTTTTCATAAAGAGGAATAGCTCCAGCAGGATCGCCGCCGCTATGTTTAGCTACAGCTTGATCCATAATTGGAGTAGCCTGAGCCAATTGTGCCGAGGCTAGAGCTTGCTTGAACTGATCAACTTGATTAGCAGGAGCTTTGGCGATTGCCTCTTTGTACTTGGTGATGGCATTATCAAAGTCGCCTTTAGCCTGATAGCAAGTAGCTAAAGCATAAACATAGGCAGGCTCTTTAGGCTGCATCTGAATTGCTTGCTGATAAAGAGTAATAGCGCCGTCGTAATCGGTAGCTTCTTGCATCTTCACAGCTTTAGTGTAAGCATCGCTAGCCGCTTGGGCATTCTTCACATCAGCCGTGGTGGCAAGTTTTTGCACAGCACTCGGATTAGTCTGCAAGGCCGCCATACGCGCTTTAGCAGCAGCGACATACTGGCCACTTGGTGCCTTTTGACAGTACTGCGAGTAATGCCCAACAGCGGCTGAGCCTTGGTTATTGTTCTCTTCTATTTGAGCCATGAAGAACAAGCAATCAACGCAACCTTTAGGGTCATATTGGAAAGCTTTCTGGTAAGCAGTATAAGCACCTTGGAAGTTGTCTGAAGCTTGGTAGGCAACACCCAAGTTCATGTAGATTGAACCGTTATCGGTATCAAGTTGCAGAGCTTGATTGTAAGCATCAATTGCTCCAGCAAGATCGCCAGCAGTCTGTTTGTCATAGGCTTGTTTAACTAGCGGGCCGGCCTTGAGCACAGTGGCGTCTTTGATTGCCTTCTTATAGTCTTCATTAGCGGGCATCATATTTGACGCTAAGCGATAAGAAGCAAGGGCTTGATCAATGTCACCTTTCTGCTGATAAGCAGTACCGATGGCATACTTAAAGTCAGCGTTTTGCGGCTGAATTTCAATGGCTTTAGAGTAAAGAGCAATGGCTTGGTCGTATTGACCAGAACGTTGCAAATCAACAGCCTTAGCGTAGGAATCAGTAGCTTCTTTATCGCGAGCAAGGTCAGATTCAGATTTGATCTTGATGCAGTCGCTTGGATTTTTGCTCAGGGCAGCAAATCGCGCATTTGCTTGGGTGAGGTAAGGACCGGCTTTAGCTTTGTTCGTGTACTGTTGATACTCGCCACGGGCTTGGGCACCATTACCAGCATTCTCATCAATGGTGGCAATGAAATACAAGCTGTCTGGCTGGCTATTTGGGTCAACTTCTATGTTCTTAGTATAAGAACGGCGGGCTCCTGCATAGTCTTGGGCAGCATACTGAGCCGATGCCATGTTGTACCAAAGATTGGCATTGTTCGGCACTACATCTAGTGCTTGTTGATAAAGGATGATTGCGCTGGCGTAGTCTTTAGCTTGGTGCTTAGCTACGGCATTGTTGATAATCGGCTGGACTTTCAGGTCTTTAACCTTGGCTAGAGACTCTTGGTAGCTCTTGTTTTTAGGATCGAGGTTAATCGCCATGTTGTATTCAACAATGGCATTATCGAAGTCTTTCTTCAGCTGGTAAGCAGCACCAATGTTGAAGTGAACAGCTGGGTCATTGGCATCGTTCTTGAGCAACTCTTGGTATTTCTGAATAGCACCATCATAATTGCCAGCCTTGAAGAGAGCATCAGCAGCTGCTGAAAGATCTCCCACAGCCTTGTCTTTCTGCTCAGAACTAGCAGTCTTAATGCCTTGCGACGCAGCTTGGTTAGAAGCGTCAAGTTGAAGGGCCTGTTGATAGCTGTTGATAGCGTTTGCATAGTCGCCAGTGGCCTGGAAGGCTGTACCCATGTTGGTGAGAATCTGCGACCGTTGTTTTGGATCTTGGCTCAGGCCAAGGGCTCGCTTATAAGAATCGAGAGCAGGACCGTATTGTTTACGGCCTTGCAAATCAACACCCATATCGATGTATTTGCTAATTTGTTGCGAGGCTTTTGCAGCAGGTAGAGCAGCCAAAAGCTTTTCAGCGATGGCATTGCGACGGCCTGGAGACAACGAAATTGCAAGTTTGTATTCAGATTCAGCCTGACCAAAGTCGCCTTTATATTGGAAGGCCTGACCCAAACCGATGTGGTTGTTAGGCTCAGTTGGGCTATCTTTGAGCGCTTCTTCCCAACCGGCAACAAGCGCGTCTTGTACGTCTGGGTCATCAGATTTCATCGAAATAGCTTTGCTGTAAGCACCAATGGCGCTAGCAATATCTTTCTTTGCTTGGTAGGCCTGGCCTAATTTAACTTCAATTGAGGCACTGTCGGCCACTCGTCCAGCGGCTTGATACTGCTCAATGGCTTTGTCGTTTTCATCACGCACACGAAACACATCGCCCAGCTTTTCGTGCAACGGGCCATCATCTTTGAGTTTTAAAGCTTCGCCATACTCGACAATTGCACCGACAAAGTCAGCAGATTTGCGACTGGCATCACCCATTGCTACGCGGTCAGCAAATGATTTGGGGTTCTTGCCCATTTTTTGAATGATGCCACTAAGGTTTTGCAAAGTCGTGGCGTTGTTGGCATCGAGTAATACAGCCTTGTGGAAGTACTTGATAGCTTCCATAGGATTATTCTGAAAGACCAAGCCGTAGTTGTTGTAAGCAATAGCTAAATTAGCTCTAGCGTTCTTGTAGGTAGGATCAAGCTTTATTGCTTGCTCTAGCTTTTCAATAGCGAGCTGATAGTTTTGGGAGTTAATGGCTCTGACAGCGTCGTTGTTGAGACCGATTAAGACATTCTGGTCTACGGCGTAGGCAGGAGCGACATCAACCACACTCGTGGTAACCAGGCCTAGAGATAGAGCCAGTGCAAGAATTTCAGAGAATTTAGGAGACAATTTCGGGAATTCCTTTTTTATCAAATTTATCGAAACCGGGACTATGAGCAAGCCAAGTGCTGGGCCGAAAACCTAGGACAAAGACCTAAGAATAGTAAGTACTTAGGATTCTATTCTATTCACTACCTGTTTTAGCTTTCTAGCCTCCTCTTAGATACAGTATTTTGCCTGATCTTTAAGTGGTCTGGCGCCGGGCCGGAATAAAGCAGGCGTGCGCAGTTGATAAGTGGACGACATCCGCGGGAAAATGTTGCCAAGGGCTTACTGCCGTTTGCGGTTTACAAGCGCTCAGAGTTTCTAGTTTTGAGAAATTGTTGAGTACTCAAGTATTTTCAAAAAATGAATAGGGAGCTTCAGCTTCTAAGTTTGTAAATTGCGTGTATATACACCTATTTTACGAGTGTGACTAAGACTATCTTTGGACCACCAATGATGTGCTGAAATTCAATAGACAAAGTTGAACCGTCAACAACGATTGATATCCTTTCTCCGCTGTGGTTAATACTATGAATAATCTGGCAACCTGCCACTATTCAAAGAACACCTGGGAGAATAATGACTTGCTTTTGAAAGACGAAATATGCATTCTGCATGATCAAAATCAGGCAACCAGTCTCAGCTTAATAGAGTATCTGTCAGCACTTTGGCACCTATCTCTCAAATTTCAAGATAGCGAAACGGTATCCGGCGAGGAATTCTATGAGCTTTTGAAAGCTGGCTTTGTTCCATCCAATCAAAAGTCGATAGAGGTAAGCGTACTCAAGCCAATTAGCGAACTTGAATATGAAGGCATCGAAGAACTTGGTTTCAAGGGATGGCAATTAACTATTTTCAGACAAGTTAGTAATCTCATCGAGATAGCAAATACTGAGGGCTTTTATGAAGGCCAAAGCACGTTAAGTGGCGACTGCTGGCACAATTTTGACCCGTATGCATTTCTGGAATGCGCCAATGCTGGTCTAGTTAAAGATCAATCTCTAGACGACGAATTGCCTTGGGCATTTCTCACTAGGTTCCTTCTATTCGGCCAAATGTACGAATAACTGTCTAACCAAGAAAGTCAGGACAACGATCATCCGCTAATCAGGAATTGATAAATATTGTGGTGGCACTGCATCGGTCAACCAAACACTATTTTCACTAACAAAGAAAAGATGCCCGTCTTTGTGCATTCGGGCCGCATCAACTTGCAGCAAAACCGGCTGACCATAACGTTTCCCAACGGCAAGTGCTGTGTCAGTCGCAGTCGATAGGTGAACATGATGACGGCCTTGCTTAAGCAAACCTTGCTCACGAATTGATTGAACGAAGCGAGAAGCAGTGCCGTGATATAGAACTGCTGGTGGTGGCTTCTGTTCATATCCAAGTTCAACATCAAGTGAGTGTCCCTGACTAGCACGAATCATGTTGCCATCAGGGCTAAAAGCAAATCTCTGCTTGTTATTTTCTGCCACCATTTTGGCCAATAAATCAGCTGATATTTTTCTTCCATGAGCATTGCAAGCGTCAAGTAAAACCTGCACGTCAACCCAACCAGATTGATCTAAGGTCAATCCGATAACTTCCGGCTTGTGCCTGAGCACCAGTGATAGAAACCGACTGAGAGATTGCTCACTATTTTTGGCAGCGATAAAACTCAACCTCCACAAGTAGATAAAAGCTAGAACTCGCTATATATGAGCTAACCGCAAAGCTGCTCAAACGAGAAATAAAGCGAAAGGGCGCCACCGAAGTAGCGCCCTGTGAAACCCATTCAGGGCTGAACCTAAGCCTCCGGCTCAATCAACCCATAGTTGCCGTCGCGACGGTGATAGACCGTATTGACGTGATTGGTCTCAGAATTTATGAACATAAAGAAGTCATGTCCAAGAAGGTCCATGTGCTTACAGGCTTCATCAGCCATCATAGGCTTGAGCGGGAAGCGTTTTGAACGCACAATCTTCGGTCGAACATCAGCACCATTTGCTGGTTCTTTACCAACGTTGAAATCAATTGGCTCGAGATCATCATCATCAGACAACTCTGGGCTTTCGTCGTCGTACTCCTTAGCCTTCCCAGTCTTGGTGTAATGTCGAGTCTTGTACTTACGCAATTGCCGCTCGATCTTATCGGCGACCAAATCAATCGAAGCGTACATATTTTCGGTGGCTTCTTCGCCCCGAATAACGTTGCCGTTGACCTTAATTGTGATTTCCGCCTTCTGGCTCTTCGCAATGGAAGGGTTCTTCGCCACACTCAATAAAGCTGTGCAATCGAGCTTGTGATCAAAGTGCTTTTGGGCTCGCTGCAACTTCTCAGTCAAATACTCCTTGAGAGCGGGTGTTAGTTCAATATTGCGTCCAGTTACGGTTACTAGCATAACTATCCTCCGAGACGAAGGGATAAATAAAACATCCGAATGCGGCACTGGCCTTTATTTGCATCAAACATAATCAAGAATATTTTGGTTCAAGTTCAGCAAGAATCAAGCATAAAATCCCACAAGCACACTGGCCTGCAGGATTCGCGAAGATCTAAATCAACTTCAAAAGAAATATCCCTGACGCTGTTTAAAGCAGAGTGCTCATTAAATGAGCCAAACGAGTAGTCGACGATACGGTGTTCCGATAATTTCCTACCCGGCTTGAGAGCCGCTATAACCATATTGGCAGAAAACCAATTTTTCGGCTCATTTTTAGTGATTTAGGTCTTCAAATAGCTGGGCGGCATCAAGGTAGTTGATGTGATGTTGCTTGCCACTAAACTTGACGTCAGCAGGCGACAACAACTTGGCTTCTCCAGCGGCATACACCGGGGCAACGAAGAGTCTCTCCACGCGAGTTGGACGGTTCATCGACAGGTATGAACTAGAGCTTGAACCTGCCGGTGCAGCTTGCTTTTGATTAGCCCTAAACAAATTGGTTTTATGATGTGCCTTGTTTTGACTTATAACAGCCTTCTTGGCCACAGTCACAAACTTCTGGCCAGCTTCTAAGCTAATTGGCGAGATTAAATCGTCATCTACAGCCATCTCAGGATATTCGCTTGCCACCAAGTCCACAACTCCTAGGCGCTTGAAATAACCGAATGCCTCGCTGGAGTCATTAATGTTAGGCACTTTCAAACCGTGAGCGACTACTTTCATAAACTCACCACGGCTCAAGGCCTTAGCTGGGTCGAAGGTTGGCGGATTGGCGACAACGCCTCGAGAAAGAAGAGTTCTCAACACCACTAGGCGATGGCGCCCATTGGCTGGCATCAAATCAGAGTAGCGTGACATGGCCCCAAACTGTTCTTCAGTGGTCTTTTGGTTGGGATACAGGCTAGCGCTCTGGGCGCCTACATCGCGGCAAGCACGAATAAACTCAGTTATTTCATTTGCCCGAGTACCCATACCGTCGCCAATCACGTGCACTTCGACGTCTGGCTTCTCTGTCAGCTGTCTAACCCGCTCAACTGTCCGCTTTGTATAAGTGTAGGCGTCGACTGTCTGATATCGGCCATTCCAGTAAGCCATAGGAGCAATGACATCATAGTATTTAGCCAGGCTCTTCCATGGAGTCAGGGCCACCATAGGAGCACGGTTCAAGGGGCTATAGACTACGGCCATCATTGGATAACCATTGCCGAGCGCGTCTCTTATATGTTTACTGTAGGTTTCAACAACTGCCTTATTTAGGTTGTTCTCCAAATTAGGGGCAATTCCGTCCAAACGCTCACCGTTAGGTGTGCGGAAGCGGGCCGCGACAATCATCTTATCTGCATCTGAAATCGGGCTCTTTAACTCGGCAAACGACCAAGCGATGACTCTAATTTTGTACTTATGGCAAGCTTCAATTAATTGACCCAGCTCAGTAGGCTGAGTGATGGCCTCGGTGGTGCTACGCGAGGTTTGCACAAAAAGGTTGCGAATGCCTGTGCTGTAAAGCTTTTGGCAATATCCTTCTACGTCAGTTTTAGGGTAATTCCAAAGATTAACCCAGACGCCCGAACCCTCAGCCATCCCGGGAGGGTTAGCTTCATTTTCAGGAACGATACTGGAAACTACCAGTGGTTGCCTTTCTACTGGTAAGCCACCACTGGCTGTGGCGCTCTGCCCGGAGCTAAAAATTAGGCTCAACGCTGAAAGGGTTACAGAGACTGCGGTAGTAAGCTTTGACTTGCGCAGAAGAGAATTATTAATCATGGCTACCAGTCTTAAATATGGATGCTAATTTTTCTAGTATAGATGTGGTATCAATCAAGCGCCATCTATTTTTTTCCGATTGCGTTTGTAAAAGGCCCTCAGGACCATAAATATGAATCTTTTGAGTATATATATTCCACATTCACTTGCGCTTTTATCAGTCACGCGGGCAGATTGCAAGAGTTGGGCCCTCTGTGGGTATGTAGGTGGGTGATATGCTGGAATTCAGTCACATTAATCTTACTAGCCAAGGCAAGAGAGACAATGAATAAAAAGGAAGAGGAAATTCAACGCAAGTTGCTGGAGCTGGAAAGTTCAGTCCTCAAAGATCAAGTGGAGCTTGTGAGCGGCGGACGTAGCGATTTGACCACCGGCAAAAAGGGTGGAGCTATGGCAAACGGTCGAGGCAGCTCAGCCGGCAGCAGCATGACCAACAGTGGCAGCAATAGCGGCAGCGCCCCCTTGAACAAGTCGGATGGCTTTTATTTTGGCGGTTTTGCTCTGTTGATATTAGGAATGGTTTTAGTAGCTATGCACGTCACTGTACGCAGCAGTTTTCTTGCCATGCTAATGGGTGGTGGAGGCGGCTTAGCTCTCTTCTTATTGCCGCTCCTAGCTGGCATAGGCATGATGGTTTACAACTACAAAAATAAATGGGGCAGCATCGTCACTGGTGGCAGCTGTGCCTTAATGCTTCTAGCAATTCTGTTTACTTTGAATTTCGGATTTCCTCCGTTATCACTGATGCAAACAGTGCTAATGTTCTTGCCCTTTGCCATAGGTAGCGCGTTTGTCGTGAAGGGTATGGGTGGGCCGCAGGGTTTAATGGAAGCAGTTAAAACTTGCCTCCCCAATCGCGAAGATGCTAAATAATGCCGTCTGCAACTTCTGCAAGCACCACCCGTTGACATGCCTCGGCTTTTCGTTGGCAGCTTTTTAGACCTCCCAGAGGCAGAACGAATTAGCTCAATAGCTCAAACGCGAGCAGATTCGCCGGGTCTTCGTGCATTGCCCAAAGAAAAGCTGCACATCACCTGGCTGTTCTTAGGCATGGTTAGAGGCGAATCTATACCCCAGATAGCAGACAACCTGACCGAAGTTCGAAAAAGACTGAAAGAGAAAATCGCTGGCGTAGTGACAGAAATTACCTACGATCACCTAGAGCTATGGCCCAGCACAAACAAAGCCCGAGTAGCCGTTCTTTGTCCGTCGAAGACACTACCAGAGGTGTCAATCGTCGCAGCCCAAATCAAAGAGTCACTAGCTGGCTATCAGGAAAGTATCGACAACTATCCTCAATTCAAACCACATGTAACTCTTTATAGAATTAGTCAAACTGGCATCCAGAGCACAATCGACCTGCTGCCTCACTTTGAAAATTTGAGCCCAGTAAAACAAACAATCAGCATAGACAGCATTCGCCTGATTGAAAGCGATGGAGGCTACACAATAATTGCATAGCCTCCGCTTTGTAATTTTAGATTTGTTGAACCTTCGGGCCGTAGAGCTTTCGCTATAGTGCTTTAGATATCTTCGCCCGGCAGTGGTGCACTACCAGGGGTGCCGAGGGCACCTTCAGGTGGGAGTGTCTGCGAGCGAGTAGGAGCTGGTGCACCAGCAGGAGAGCCGGCTGCAGAACCGGAACTAGATGAAGAACCAGAACTAGATGGCTTGTTTCGAACAGAAGGATCTGCCTGACTAGGTTCTGGTACTGGTGACTCGATTACTTGGCCAGGCTGTGGCAAAGAACCAGGTGGTGGAATGGTTGCTGGATTTATGCGAAATGAACGTACGCCAGTACTTCCAGAGCTATTGCCGGCACTTGAGCCAGAGTTATAGCCAGGACCAGCAGGAATATAGCTTGGAGTTACACTCGCTGGCATAAAGGCTGGCACCGCAGCTGGTTCCACCCGGATAGTATTGGTCATAGTTGTTTTGACTGCATTTACAGTTGTATTTACAGTTGTTGTCGGGGCCTCAATATCGCTAGGCAGCGAAACAGGCTTGGATAGCTGAGTGTGCGGCTTCATGTAAGTATTGACCGGCACTTCTACGTCATGCTTCCAACGCTTAGCCTCGTCTTTAATTCTATTAGAGCGGTAAGCAATTGCTTGATTGCGGAAGCTATTCTTGCTAGCAATGAAACCGTCCCAGTCGAAATTAACAGGATCAGTATGGTCGCCTTGCTGAGCATATCGGTGGGTAATGATCTTGTCGTTTTCAACATTGTAGCGAGTCTGCAAGTAGCCCACCAAGCGGGTTACAGCACGAAGCTGCGCTTGTGGATAATTCTGCGAGCCGGTGTGGTTTATTTCGATACCAATACTGTTGTCGTTATTGATACCAGGAAGAGTCTTAAAGATATTGACGTGTACTGTCGCTAAATCTGGATCAACTGCTTGAATGATGGTGCCGTCGCGATCGACCACATATTGAGCACCAGGATGGCGGATTCCCATTGAACTCCAGCTATCAATCACTCGCACACCAGAAACGGGAATTCCAGTTTCTGTTGAATGCATGACTATATATTTGACCGGCTCTCTGCGCCAGAAGATGCCACCATGAAGGGGATGATATTTCACCACACCTGCACGCACCAGAACTCTTGCGGCGTATGCATCTGCTGACCCACTATCAAATGCAGAGGCAATGGCGTTGGCATTTTGTGCGTCGAGTGGCGAAGTATCAAAACTTGGTGCGTTTCTCATAAAGAGACCGATCGGATAAGCATATCTTGGTTTCGGCGCAGCATGCGCAACTGCATGATGGTGTCTCGAGGTATGGGCAGCGACGGCGCGACCGCGGCCACGTCTGCTGGTACGGGAGCTAGCAACGACTCGACTCGAACGGGAACGGCTTGCCACAACTCTGGTTGATCTACTGCTTCTACTACTTTTTACAGACTTGCCACTGCGACCCTTAGTAGTCGAAGTGCGAACAGAATGACTAGAAGAAGCGCTGCTGTGTTTTCTAGCTTCAACTTCACTTGGAATAAAAACAAGCGATGTTAATGCCAACAAAACAGGCAATAAGCGAGAAATAAATTGAGTACCCGTTGCTTTCTCAAGCCCTATTAAATTCAAGCTGTCGAACAAGCGGCAGTCCCCCACACATTAAATACTAAAATTACAGCACTAGATTCAAACAATCAGAGTGAATCTTTCGAGTTATACCAACTGGGTGCAAAGCAAAATAAATAGCCACCACCCATAGCACTGACCAATATTATAAAATATAAATAGCAATGGCGCAACGACTGAGTTTCAGTCTTCGCACACTTTTTGCTGAACGGTCGACTAAATTAGTCGATCCAGCCACCGCCCAAGATATAGGTATCAGTCAAATCGTATATACCAAGCACTTGGCCTGGGGTGATAGCTGGCTGAGGCTCATGGAAGACCACCCGCACCTGAGCATCAGGCATGGGGTAGACAGTGGCCGGTTCAGCTTTTGAGTTATAGCGAATTTTGGCCAGGGCTTCGAATGGTTCCACCGGTGGTGTCTCCATCAACCAATTGGCAGCAGAAGCTGTAAGCTCCTTACGCAACAAAGCTTCAGGTGGCCCAACGTATACAGTGCGAGTATCTGGGTCAATGGAAGTCACGTAAAGTGGCTCGTGATAAGCAATTCCGAGACCTTTGCGTTGACCAATGGTGTAGTTGAATGTGCCTTGATGTTGACCCAGCATTTCTGCCGTAATCGTATGAACGATTGGCCCAGGCTCAGCGGTGAGGAAGTTGCCCAAGTATTGCTGAGTCGTTGTGCCACGCGGGATGAAACAAAGATCTTGACTATCAGGCTTATTGGCAGTGACTAATCCACCTTCATCAGCCAAGGCACGAATTTCATCTTTACTGAAATCACCAAGGGGAAGCAGGGTAGCTTTGAGTTGCTCCATAGTTAAGCCCCAAAGAACATACGACTGATCTTTACGAGGGTCTTTGGCTCGAGCCAATCTAAAGCCGTCTTCAGTTTCGACTACGCGCGCATAGTGCCCAGTAGCGATATATCTGGCTTGCAAAATCTTTTGACTGTAGCGCAGCAAAGCTCCCCACTTCACCAATGTGTTGCAAACACTGCATGGCAAGGGAGTTTTAGCGCGAGCATATGATTGTGGAAATGTATCGATAATCTCAGCCTTGAACATTTCACGCAAATCGACAGCGTGATGCTCAATACCTAGTTGTTCGCAGACTCGGGCGGCATCAACCATTCCCGTGTCGCAACAGCGGCTACCAGACTTAATCAGCCAGCCAGTGACACCAATGACGTCATAACCAGCTTTGATCATTTCCATGGCGGTGACGCTTGAATCTACACCACCACTCATCAAAACAGCCACACGAGTCTTGTTGGCTTGTACTGGCGAAACTACCCGTTTAGAAGCCACCGCGCAAACGGCTTCTACCGCTTCAGCGCTGGGCATATCTGATTGCGCCTCGCCTAAATTGCGATTCACCGGCTTATCGACGGCTTGTTCGATGTCAGTCTCAACAGTACTCATTTCCGAATTTTACTATAAGGATTGCAACTCTGTTGGCAACCATTTCTATATGTACAGACAAAATGAGTAGAAACTCACTAATACCCACTCTATACTACGCTCCAATATGCGCTTAAAAGTACGATCAAAAACCGCAGCCTAGACCGAGCCCTACATGCCAGTAAGGCGACGCAGGCGCAGTTTGGCGTTGGCTGCATTCTTGCCGCGGGGAGCAAGCTTGAGATAGGTCTTGTATTCAGAAACCGCATCCCGACTACGTTCTATGCGCTCCAGCAGAACCGCAAGATTATAGTGCGCCACCGGCACATCCCCACCCGACTGCAAAATCGCCTTGCGAAAAGCCCGGTCGGCGCCAGTGTAGTCACCGCGCTCCCTGAGAATAATGCCCAGCATATTTTGTGCCAACGGATTTGTCTTCTTGCGTAGACTCGAGTCATCTATAGCTTTGCGGAAAGCAGCCTCCGCACCAGCGTTGTCCCCCATGCGGCGCAAGGCCATGCCGAGGTTGAATTGGGCCTCAGGGAAGCCGTCAGCCTTTATCATCAAGGCTTTGCGATAACTCTCTACAGCCTTCGGTAACTGGTTGAGGTTGGCTTGGCAATAGCCCAAATTGTTGAGTACAACAGGGTCTTCAGCCGCTCCGTTCTTGATGAGCGAATCGAGGTCACGGACGGCTTCAGACCAGGCTCGGCGCTTCATGGCCTCTCTGGCCGCTTGCCGCATGGCCCCCTGCATTGCAGAGCGGCCGTCCTCATCGCCTTGCCCCTGGCCGTCTTGACCTTGTCCAGCCTGGCCCTGACCTGTCTGATTATTGTCTGAAACCGCCGCGCCTGTAAGCTTTGCTATGCGGTTCTTAGTCTCTTGAGCGTATTTACTAACTGATTCATATTTGAGTGAGGTCTCAAAAGCCTTGACCGCAGCTGCCGTATTGTGGCGGCGTTCTTCAATCAAGCCGAGATGATAATAACTAAAGGCAGAATCGGGCTTGAGCTTGATGGCTTTGTTTACTTCGCTGAAAGCTTCATCTAATCGCCCTTCACTAAGATCAAGGGCAGCCAAGCCGCTATGAGCAGCAGCATGAGAGGGGTCAAGCTTTATTGCAATCAAATAGTTTTCGCGCGCTTCTTTCTTCTGGTTGACGTCGCGCATGGCGTTGGCGGCATAGTAATGCAATTCGGGCTCTTGGCCACCAGAAACCTTGAGGCATAGGCGCCAGTAATAGAGGGCCTCTTCGGCCTTACCTGTGGAATAGAGCACGAGGCCAAGGTTGTTCAAGGCTGGTACATAAAGGGGCTCAATGTCTAAGGCCTTGCGGTAATACTGAATAGCCTTGTCGATTTTGTTCTCATAAGCGTAAGAAAGGCCGATGTTGTTATAAGCATCGGGCACCGAAGGCTCCATCTTGATAACGATATCAAACTGGCTACGGGCCTTGTCTAGCTGCTTTGCACGCAAGAGTTTGATGCCCTCCTGCATATGCGCCACTGTATCTGGACGATAGCGGCTGCCCTCAGCCCCAACTAGTAAAGTGGAGAAGCTGAGGTTTGCGGTAATAGCCAAGACCAGGCATAAAGCTAAGCCTGTTCGTTTTTGCAATTTTGCCTCCAAAACCTTTGAAAGCAATAATACAAGATGTAACCCTTTAGAGCCCGTTACACGTGGAGGTAGTGGCTCGAACAAAATGGTAAAATGCCTGTTTCCCAAATCGGCAAGATACTGCTCTCTTGAGCGTTGATTTTACTGATTTGCAATACGGTGAAGGGAACCCCGCAAAAAATGCTAACGCGCAACAGTAACCTCGCAGCAAAACTGCACCAGCTATTTATCTCCAGCTCGCAATATGCGCGCCTTCTTGCTCGAACGGCAAAAGGCAGCAGTGGCGAACTGAATTTGACCGGCTTGACCGATTCAGCTAAATCGCTTGTGCTCTCAGTTTTGGGCCACGAAACCAAGCGTGCGATTTTCTTAGTTGTGCAAGACAACCATACTGGTGCCCGCTACCACCAAGAGTTGACCAACTTAAGCAAATATCCGACTTTTGTTTATCCCAGTTCTGAAGTCTCGCCTTATGAGCAAGTGCTCTCAAGCCCAGACAACATTGCCGCTCAATTAGAAGTCTTGCGCCACTGCCAAGAAAAGCCAGATGAGCCATTTATTTGTGTTGTCACTGCTCGGGCACTCAGTCAAAGAGTTTTAGCACCAGAAGAATTAACCGCTAATTGCTTACGCCTAACTCGAGGCGAAACAATTGATACCAAAGAAGTAGCTCGCCGATTAGCCAATTTAGGCTATTCACGTGAATCTCTCGTGACCTTGCGCGGTGAATTTAGTGTGCGCGGCGACATTGTCGATATCTACCCATCATGCGGCTCGCCTTTCAGAATTGAACTGTTTGGTGATGAAATCGAATCAATGCGTGTCTTCAATACCGACACTCAAAGATCAATTGAATCGCTTGAGAGCTGTGTCATTGTGCCACGCTGGTGGATTGTCGCTGATCAAAGCGAAGAAGCCCGAGTTAAGCTGGTTGACACCCTAAGAGCGGTGACAGAGAAAGCGGCAGAAACTTTAGAACCATCATCAGCAGAAACCTTGATGACAGTAATGGAAAGTGATTTGGAAGCTTTGAGAGCTGGTCGCTATCCAGAGTCAGTTGAATACTATGCACCATATGTGCACGAAAAGCTTGCCACCATATGCGATTACATCAAAGATAACAGCCTGATAGTTCTTGATGAATGGGATACCTTATTAGCTGCTCTTTCTTCGTATCAAGAGAAGCTTGATGCTGCCTTCAAAGAGGGCCTAGAAACAGGGCGTCTACTACCATTACCTCGCCCACTGCACTTGAGTGCCCGTGAAATAACAGACCAGTTGAAGCGCCACCAGCGCATTTATGTTTCGACCTTGCCGATGGCATTAGATGGCATCGATACTAGTAACAGTAGCGCTAATAGCAGTGCTGCTAACTCAGTAATCAATTTTGACTGCCAACCAGTCGAGCGCTTCGGCAATCAAATTGATGTGATGGCTGAGAAAGTAAGAAGCTGGCGCAAAGAAGGTCTCAATGTTCTGATTTCAACAGAACAGCCTCAGCGTATTCTCGGCATCATGAAAGAGTGGGATATTCCGGCTAACTATCTATCCCAAACCGATGACAAAGCCGACACTCATATTCTTCCTCTCGATGAAGTAGCTCAAGCATCTGGCGGGGCGCCTGGGCCAGGAAGCGCCAACGGAAACAATTCGCCAAAAGCGCAACCACCATCCCTTTCAATTTCTGCTCTCGATGATATTCTCTCGGGCCAAATGCCGAGTTTGGATGATCTCAAGCTGAGCCAAAGCCAAGGTCTAAATCCAAGCATAAATCAGAACCAAAACCAAGCAACAGGGCCAGTAGTGCTAGTTTGCCGCCATGGATTTACCCATGGTTTCAAACTAAAAGATGTAGAACTCGTCTCGTGTACTGATGCTGAAATGTTTGGCGTCAAGCGCAAACCAACGGTTTACAGACGACCTGTCGCAGAAAAGAACTATGAGCGCTTCACCTCGGTGGCCGACCTCAAAGTAACTGACTATGTTGTGCACATGAAGCATGGTATCGGTCAGTTCGAAGGCGTCAAGCGCATGACGGTAGATGGCCAACAACGAGAATTTCTCAGCGTTGCCTACGCAAGCGACGACAGACTCTATGTACCAGTTGATCAGATCAACTTGCTTTCTCGCTACCGCGGAGCCGGTGACAACCCACCGAGAATCTCACGCTTAGGTGGTGCCGAGTGGGAATCAACTAAACGACGCGTCAAGAAATCAGTTAAACAAGTGGCCGAAGACTTGGTCAATTTGTACGCTATAAGAGCCAAGCAAGAAGGCTTCCAGTGTACGCCTGACACACCGTGGCAGTATGAAATGGAAGAAGCCTTCCCATACGAAGAAACTCCAGACCAGTGGCAAGCCATCCAAGACATGAAAGGCGATCTTGAATCGGCCAAACCAATGGATAGACTTATTTGCGGAGACGTAGGCTTCGGTAAAACTGAAGTGGCAATTCGTGGCGTCTTCAAGACAGTAATGTCAGGCAAGCAAGTAGCAGTACTTGTACCAACCACAATTCTCGCTCAGCAACACTACAACACCATGGCTGAGCGCTTTGCACCATACCCAATTAAGGTTGGTCTTCTCTCGCGCTTCCGCACCGCCAAAGAACAACGAGAAGTGGCTCGCAGACTTGGTACTGGCGAATGCGATGTAGTAATCGGTACACACCGCATGCTGCAAAAAGATATTGCCTTTAAAGACCTGGGCTTGGTTGTAATCGATGAAGAGCAACGCTTCGGTGTTGCCCACAAAGAGAAATTGAAACAGCTAAGAGTAATGGTTGACGTGATGACCATGTCAGCTACACCAATTCCGCGTACTTTATACATGGCTCTCTCGGGCGCTCGCGACATGTCGCAAATTAACACGCCGCCAATCAACAGAGCACCAATTAAAACCTTTGTTGGCGAGTACAAATTACCTCTAGTGCGCACGGCCATTTTGCACGAAATGGAACGCGGCGGACAAATTTACTTTGTACATAACCGCGTTGAAAACATTGAACAAATTGCTTTTGAAGTTAAGCAACTAGTGCCTGAGGCTCGCATCGCCATTGGCCACGGGCAAATGAATGAACGCGATTTAGAAAATGTCATGCTGGCATTCTTTGCCCATGAATACGATGTTCTTGTTTGCACCACCATTATTGAATCTGGTTTAGACATTCCAAACGTCAATACCATCATCATCAATGATGCCGACAAGCTCGGACTAGCCCAGATGTATCAGCTTCGTGGGCGCGTTGGCCGTTCCGACGCCCAGGCATATGCCTACTGCTTGTACACTCCGTCGAAAGTACTTTCGGAACAAGCCCAAGGCAGACTGAAAGCAATTCGCGAATTTACCTCACTCGGTTCTGGTTACCAAATTGCTTTGCGCGATATGGAAATAAGAGGTGTGGGCAACATTCTGGGTTCAGAACAGCATGGTCACATGATTTCGGTAGGGTTTGAACTCTATTGCAAAATTCTTGAAGAGTCAGTGGCTGAACTCAAGGGCGAAGCCGTTGTACAAGAGGCAGATACTGCAGTTGATATCAACGTAACAGCCTTCATTCCTGAGTCATATATTGAAGACAACGAACAAAGGCTAATCGAGTACAAACGTCTTGCCGACGTCAAGACCGATCGTGAGTTGATAATGTTGCTAGACGAATGGCGCGACCGTTTCGGTGCCATTCCCAAAGAGACCGAGCAATTGACTAAAGTTGTAAAACTAAGACTCGTTGCCAGCTCTGCCAATGTTCAATCGATCAAGCCAGACATGCAAGGCCTTCGCCTGTACGTTCCCTTCCGTCTGCAGCAGTGGATTCCAATTCAAAATGGTCTACCCAAGCATTTGGCCAATCGCACAACATACAAGCCAGGTATCGCTGGTGGTCAAGGTTCAAGCCCATACATCCTTGTAAAATCGCAAGGTGATGATCCAGAAGATCAACTCGATTTGCTGGCCGAGCTTCTCGGAGCTATGGTGTCAAATGTTCACGCCAAACCAGCCTAAAGTATCAACAGAGGAAATCAGTACTGTGAATAGCTCAAGTAATCGAATTAACAAAAGCGGCAGCGCCTTGACCGTGCTACTTGCTCTGACACTTACACTCGCTACTGCTGGCTGTCAATCAGAAAAAAAGCCTGAGACTTCAAGCTTGGGCACAACAAGCCCACAGACCGGTGCGACCCAATCACCGACTGTCAACACCACTAATGGTGCAGCTGGCTCACAAGAACTTCCACCAGTATTGAGTGACCTCCCACAATTGAAACCACTGGCAGGCGTCAACCTGATTAAGCTGCCTGACACCATGATTATTTGCACCGTAAATGGCAATCCAGTCACTGTCAGCAGATTTAAACGCGAATACCAGTCGGCTGTTATATCGCTGCAGACAATGCTCTCTATGCAGCCGGAGAAAATGGGCCAACTATTGATGCAGGCCAAGCAGATGGGTGTTGCACTAACCCCTGAAGAGAAAAAGAAAATGATTGAGTCTGCGCACTCAGCTCAAGCTCTTGAGGGCAAACCTCTGGCAACATTCCTCAAAGAGAGACACCTGACAGAAGCTCAATTTAACGAACAAGTTTTAGAACTTGGTCTAGCTTTCAAATGTGGCACCAAGGTAATTGAGAGCCAACTTCTAAGTGAGCTTATCAATCGTGAAATTGCCCTAAAAGAAGCCCACAAAGCCGGTTTCTACCAGAAGGCAGCCAACAGCTATGTGCAGATTAAAGAATCTAAAAAATTCAAAGACTATGTGAGCACAGCAAGAGAAACTCCTGATCAGATTCGCGAAGAGATAATCTCTTCGCAGATGATCAAAATGTTGCTAGATAGCATTGCCAAATCTGCACCAGCTGCTAGTGACAAAGTAGTCAAAGAACAGTTCGAAGCAAATAAAGCCCAACTCAAACACGGCGAACGCGTGCGTTTATCGCACATTGTGGTAGCAGCACCAGCCCTCGATGCTGGCCCTCTGAAGAGTGTGAGAACCCAGTTGCACGAGCAACAGCCTCAACTGACAGCCAAAGAATTAGATGACGAAGTAAAAGTGATCAAGCAATCTCAGTACAACAAAGCCAAAGATTACTTGAATCAAGCTCTTAAAGGAGCCGACTTCAAAACTCTAGCCGACAACTACACCGAAGACGAACCAGCGCGCATGGCGAAAAACGGCGGCGACCTGGGATTTGTCGATCTCAGTACTGAAAATGGTCCAGACAAATTGAAGATCATGGCTGCAGTAGGCAAGGTTAAAGCTGGCCAGGTGGTACCAGAGGTCGTCGAAACCAATTTTGGTTACCACGTTATCAAAGTTACTGAAAGACAAGCAGCAGGCGACATCCCCCTAGCTGAAGTGAAAAAACCACTAGAAGAAATGATTTCAGCCAAGAATAAAGAAAAGGCAGAAATTGATTGGATGGCTCAGCACCGCAAGAGCGCCGACATCAAGTTAACCGACGAATTCAACAAAGCGGTGGCTTCAGGCGCGTATTCTCTAACACCTGCAGCACCGACTGAAACAAAAACTACAGAGACAAAAACTTCAGAGACAAAATCAGCTGCCGATAGCAAATCTGGAACGGCTGCTCCGCTGGCAAAAAGTGCCGCCAATACTGAAAAGGCACCAAAAGCCCAGAACTAATTGCTGAACGCACAATTAATCACTAAACGGACAATTAATTCCTAGGCGCAAAATTAGCTAAGCAATGGCAGCACGATGTGAAAACCTTGCTGCTTGCTACTTTGATATTGCTTGAGATTAAATCCATGCTTATTCAGAATAGCAATGGCCAAGCCTAGACTGAGCCCGCTGCGCAGATCACCAGATGCTTGCGAGAACGAGACGTAGCCTTGCGATAAGCTTGCCAAGGTCGATGGCGCCAAACTCAAGTTGCTTCCAGCAATGAGAATTTCTAGTTGATAGGGCTGATAACGAAAATCAATCACATATCGAGACTGAGCTGAACCTACTGAGCACAATATTCTTAGTAGATGGGTCAAGGCTAAACTAAAGCACTCGTTGTCTACTGAAGCTAGAAAATCTTGAGGCAGTTCAGCAATGGTCAGCGTCTTACTATCACTGCTCAGCGCCAAAGCGCTCGTCTGCTCACACAAAGTGATCGATTCGACCAAGCCAGTCAGTGCATTTGAAAACGGCACAGGAACAATAGCTAACTCTTCTTCACCGGCCTCAAGCCTTCCGAGATACAAGAAATCAGTGGTGAGGGCAATTAGATCACGAAATGTTCTCTCGGCTTCAACTACTTGCGGCAAACTCGTGGCTTTTGAAATGTAGCTAAGAGTGGCTGAGAGAGACATTAACGGTGAACGCAGATCATGACCTATCATATTAACGAAGTCGCGTTTGGCCGATTCAATTTGCTCACGTACCGAAATATCTCTTACGAAGGCTAAACTCTTCTTGTCGCTCTGGCCCTCTTCTGCATAATTGCTCAATACAAGTTCCACAGCTAGATAGCTTCCATCTTTGCGCAGCAGCTTCTGTGTCGAGAATAAACTCTCAAGCGATTGCCCCAGAAGTTCGTCTTCTGGATACTGAGAAAGTGAGACACCAAAATCATTTACAGAAATAATTTGCCCTGATTGACTGAGTCCAATAACCATAAGTGGAAGGCTATTGAGAATCGTGCGGAAGCGCTCTTCACTCTCTCGAATCTTTGCGCTCAATTGATTCTTCACTGTAACATCATGACCAACACAAACAATTGTATTGTCGGGGCTTAGATTAGCTCTAAACGAGAAATCCCGTTTTTCTCCTGACCCAAGTTTCATGCGACATTCAAATGTTGTTGCACTATTAGCCTGTGTCAGTGCCTTTATGGCCCGTACTAGAGTCTCGGCGTTGCCGGGTTCAACAATTGAATTGAGACGCCGACCAATCAGATCACCAGCGGGATAACCGAGAAGCTTCGAGCTTGGCTCTGAGACTCTCAAAATAATTGCTTTTTGATCTAGCAAGCAGATGAAGTCAGCCGCATGCTCTAACACAAGTGCTTCGCGACTTTTAGCAGAACTGAGGTGCAAAGCTAAATCTCTGAACTCTTGCTCTAGAGCACCTAGCTCATCATCTTTAACCTCTTCTACCCCATCACCCTCTCTTTCTTCATCCACTGATAGCATCAAGGATTTTCCCAGACCAGTATTTATAGTGTTCTGCGATATGACTTTGATGCGTTTGAGTAGTGCTGCAACTACCAACAGAAAAGCAGCGCAGGTAACTACGGTATTGAAAAGAAGGACCAGTAGCAAAGTCTCATAGACAGAGCCGATGGTGCGCAGGTTGGCACCTAAATCTTCGGCAGTCTCTAACCCTCTATATTTTTCGTCAAGGGCTGTAAGCAAATTGCTAATGGTGTTAGTGGTGGTAATCAACTCAGAACAATACTGCAAGTGTGCAAGTTTTCGGTTGGGGCTACGTTGCTTCCAATACGAAACCTCTACTCTGCGAACGAGTCCAATAGCCTCATCAAGAGCCAAAGAAAGCTCCTGCAGTCGAGCATTTTCTTCAGGATGATTTCTCAATGAATGCTTCAGTTCTGCAAATATTCTAGGTAGGTTGCCAAAAACCGAAGAATAGAGGTCATCGGTATTCGACTCAGTGCGACTGCGATCTACCAAGGCAAAAGTAGCAAACTGAATGGCAGAAGAAAATTGAGAGAGGCAGACACTAACTTGACGTGCTTCATGCTCTTGCCGCAAGCTCTCTTCGAACCTAGACATAACGTGGGCGAAGGAGAAGAAAAGTACCATGTTACTAGCCAGAATCAATGCCCACAAAAGCGTGACCTTCTTGGCCAAAGCAGAGCGCAGAGCTGGTATCCAATTACTCACTAGCACCCTCTAGGCAAGGTAGCTTGAACCAAAATCTACTGCCGCCGCTGGCCTGGGGCTCAGATTGAGCCTGATCGGTGCCTACAGAATTCTCGGCGCGAGCACGACTCTCAACCCCGATGGTGCCACCATGGGCCTCAATAATCGACTTACAAATAGCTAGGCCCAGGCCGGTACCAGTGCGGGCGTCGCTAGCCGAGGCCTGACCATAAGTTTGGAATATTTGAGATTGCTTAGCAAGAGGCACCCCACGCCCCCAGTCAATCACGTTAAATTCAACTTGATCTTCTACTTGCCTGATTTGCAAAAGTATCGTGCCACCTTTATAAGAAAACTTGATAGCATTCGATATCAAGTTAATTAGAACCTGCACTACTCTTTCAAAATCGGCCAGTACTACTTGCGGTATCAGATCTACCTCTAGGTTCATACCTTGGTTCAAGGCATAATCAGCCAATGATGCGATTGACGAATCGGCTAAATCAGACACCTTGGTTGGCACCATCGCCCCGACTAACTTACCAGGACCCAACTCTTCTAGGCGCAAGAGCTCATCAAGCAAGCGCAAAAGCCGGTTGGCGTTGAGTTCAAATTTTTGCACCCGCCCCCGTTCTTTTTCGGTCGTAACTTCGATGCCAGCAAGCATTTGTTTAACTTGCAAGATTGGCTCTCCAAGGTTGCGCCAGAGCAGTTGCAAGAAGTCTTTGCGCAAATTCTCGAGCTTTGCCTTTTCGCTAATGTCTTCGACAACCACCAGAGTCTCATTAGCAATACCAAGGTCAACGACTGTTAACTCGCAGGCTAACCCATTTGCCGATGCCGATCTAGCACCCAATCGCGTACGCAACGGGCTTGTCTGCCGAGCTTTAAGCAATACATCGCTATCAGCAAAAACTGCATCAACAGTGCGTTCGCTTGTAGATCCAGAAGAAGAGTCAGAAGAAGAGCCAGAAGAAGATCCATAAGCCAAGAGCATCTGTTCCATTCGTTCGTTTGTGGAAATAAATGCACCAACTTGATCAACGACAAGAAGGCCAATGGGCAGATTGCGCATCAGCATGCGCACATCGTTTTCCTTTTCTTTGAGTTCCTCTTCTGTACGTTTGGCGGCCTCGATGTCACTGACAAAGCAAAAAGTAGATTGATCAGCCTCCGACCAATAACTTGAGAAGCGACTTACGATGAGGCTTCCATCACTCACTTTAACAGCAACTTCTATGGCAGAGGAATGCTCAAGCCGCGGCAAACTAGCAAGAAAATCGCGCAGTACATTCTGACTTTCTGGCGATACAACAGTCTGCCACGGCGCTCCCTCAAGCTCGCGAGGTTGATATCCCCACTGGTTAATAGCAGCGGCATTTAAATCGCGAATGCGACCACCGGCATCAAGCTTGAAAATAACATCTGAAGTGCCCTCTACCAGTGTTGTTTCATAACGAGCAGAATTATCTATAGTTTGAATCATTTCGCGAAATAGCTTTTCTAATTTTGCCAGTTCATCGTTTGGCGAAACAAAATTTTCTAACAGCTCATCATTTATGTATCTATCAACATTCTCACTCAATGCGGCTATACGTTTTTTAAGTCGATTGAAAAAGCGAGCCAATACAACCAGGGTAAAAACGACATCGAGCATGAGGACACTGAGGAGGATTCCCTTGACAATCGTCAAATTGTTAGACTCATAAAACGGCTGTTTATCAGATGCAGCTTTGTAGTGAGTCAATAACTCTTGATAGCGGTCCGAGACTTCACGACCCAAAACCAAAGACAACGGATTTATCTGGATGTTACCTAAACTAGGTGTAGATGAGGTTTGAACACCCTCTTTTTTATGAAAATCTTCCGCAGCTCGAAAGATAATTTCTTGTGTTTTGAGAATTTCAGCGGCCATAGGGTCACCTTGAGCAAGGCTACTAAGGCGCTTAAACTCATTTTCTAGGCGCGCTGAAATTGACTGCATGGTCTCTGTGTCAGAAGGCGAATAGCGCCTATCGGCAAAGAGATCAAAGTCTAACAAGATGCCAAACTTCTGAGTCAAATTAGCAATTCTTGTGCTCGTAGAAATCACTGCCAGGCGATGTCTCTCAGCTGCTAGCTGGGTCTCGACACCATGCAAAAGGTAGACAATCAGGCAGGCAAAGACAATCTGAAAAGCAAGCAAAAGGGCCACTGCAAGCAGTGCTTCTCTAGCTATAGTTGGTTGTCTGAACATACCAATTGACATGCCATCCAACTCTCTTGGTATAAACTTGTCATTCACTATAACATCTGTCACTGGCAAGCCAAGGGTGATGGAACTGTCATGCAATAGATGGGATAATTCAAAAGCTTTTTACAGTTTGGTGGAGAAAGATACATGCTTACAGGCTTCAAATGCTCAGCTAACTTGGCAACACAGTTCAACTTTGGCGTCACTAAAATCTCTTTTGGACAGGTTTTGACAGCCATCGCCTTAGCCAATCTAGGTTTATTCAACGGTGGATTGAGTCTTGAAGCAAATGCTGCAGCTCCAGCCAAAGCAGCTAAATCCGCAGTCAAAGCAGCCAAGCCAGCGAAGAAAAGTGGTAAAGAAAATCCAGAAGCTTTTGCCGCGCTAAAAGAAGGCGTGAGACTACTGAGTGAGCATAAAGGCCAAGAAGCCCAAGCCAAGTTCGACGAAGCAATTAAACTTAGCCCCAACTATGCCCGCGCTTACGCTAACAGAGCAAACCTTCATATGCTCGCCCGTCACTACAAACAGGCAGAGGCAGATTGCACTAAGGCCATCAGCTTAGACCCTAAACTTTATATGGCCTACCTCAACAGATCATGGGCTGAAATTGAATTAGGTCAATTCACAAAAGCCGCTGACGATGCTAGCAAAGCCATTGCCTTGCAGCCCAAATTGACCATGGCTTATGCAAACCGCGCCCGCGCCTTAAATCAACTTGGCCGCCACAAAGAAGCTGTGGCTGATTGCGAAAAAGCATTACAGTTGCACCCCAAATTTTCACCAGCTTACGTCAACCGCGCCCATGCTTATGTCGGCTTGAAAGAGTACGAAAAAGCAGTAGCTGACAGCGACAAGGCCATCGAATTGAACGCCAATTCTGCCCGTGCTTACGCCAACAGAGCCAAAGCCTATCGCCATCTCGGCAAGCTAGAACAATCTCTAAGCGACAGCAACAAGGCTATTGAGCTTGACAGCAAATTAGGCTCAGCCTACTTCAACCGCGCCGCTGTCTATAAAGCAATGTCTGGCAAAGACCTCAAAATTGCACAAGACATGGGCTTCAAGAGCGATCTTGAAACCAAATAATCGTCCGATTTAAGTTAATTCAAAAGGCCTCCTTAACTGGGGGCCTTTTGCTTTCCTCCAAAATCTGAATTCGGTATTAAGACCTGCGGGTTGTCACGTGCAATCGCTAGGATGGTAATACCGTCAAAAGGGCGACAAAATTGATTCCAATTTCAGATGACAATCCAACCCACTCATACCCGGTTGTGAATCACCTATTGATTGCCGCAAACATTGCAGTTTTTGCCTGGCAATTTTTCTCCGGCGCCTTCAACAGCGAAACTGTAGTTAGCACCTATTGCTTCGTACCAACTCGTTTCCTCAATCATTTTTCCTTGGCCGAATTCGGCACCTTCTTCTCGGCCATGTTTATGCATGCAGGCTTCGCTCATCTCTTTGGCAACATGCTCTACCTATTTATCTTTGGCGACAATGTCGAAGATCGGATGGGCAAAGGAAACTATTTACTCTTCTACCTAAGCTGCGGCATTCTCGCGGCTCTTACGCACATCTTGGTTTATCCGACCTCTAGTATTCCTTCTCTTGGTGCCAGTGGTGCCATAGCAGGAGTATTGGCTGCGTACCTCATTCTCTTTCCTGGCGTTGAAGTACAAACTTGGGTCACTTGGTACTTCAGACCGAAGCTACCAGCTTGGGTTTTGATTGGTGTCTTCTTCGCTATGAACTGTCTCTACGGACTAATCGGAGAGAACAATGGAGTGGGTTGGTTCGCTCACATCGGTGGCTTCATTGGTGGCATCTTGCTTTTGAAGTTGGTAATGAGACACGCAGAAGAGCCCGGAAAAAACCTAAACGCCGATATTTCGCAGAGCCCAATGCCACTCATGGCGACAGTAGTTATAGCTCTATACGGTATTGGTGTTGTCGGTTGTGCCATTTATCCGCACCTAAACTTTGCTGGCAAACCTCAAGCGGCAAGAGCATTACCAACGGCCAATAAGCCGAATAGCAAGCCGATAAACAAACCAAATCTACAGCCCGCGAAAAAAGAACAACCTGTGGCAGCGACTACCAATGCAAAAACTCATAAAACAGTTAACCATCCACATAAACTAAAGGCAAAAGCAAAGGGCCCTTCCGAGAAGAGCCCTCACTAAAACCGAAGCTATAGCACTTAAACAAAAGTACTAAATCTAAAAACTACCACTTATAGGTTTTGATACCATACTGTGGATCGAAGGCAGCAGGAGCTGGAGCAGTGGTGCTGTATAAGCCACCAGTCTCACTTTCGGCACCGCTACCATATACACCGCCAGATTCACTACTAGCTCCTACTTCAGCCAGTCCGCCAGATTCTGATTCAGCACCGTTGTTATAAACGCCACCTGATTCAGATTCAGCACCACTGTTGTAGACTCCGCCAGACTCAGATTCGGCGCCGCTGTTGTAAACTCCACCAGATTCGTTGCCACCACCCATAATGAATCCACCAGATTCGCTTTCTGCTAAAACTGGAGCGGCACAGTAACCGATTAACGCAACTGCGACAGCAAACCGACCGAGAGTAGCCACAACTGAATTTTTCTTTGTCATATTGCCCTTCCGAAGAATCATTACTGTTTCGAGGTGATAGTACATACCAATTATACCTGGTATAGGCGCAGGATTAGAAAGAGAACAATTATCGCCAGTTATCAAGCAGGCTTGTTGCTTTTGACAACATTGCCACCCGCCGACTGTGCGTCAGCCAGCGAGAGTTGGCTGGCGGCAAATAAAGTATCAAAACTATCTCGCCCCTCGGCCATAGCAGCGATGCCAATACTTGCAGTTTGAGGATACCAAAGGTCAGTTTGCTTAGGCAGGGTCTTGCCAAGATTCATCAGAGCTTCATTAATACGCTTGCGGGTACTGTCAATAATCTTAAATGCCTCATCGGCGGCAACATGGGGCAGACAAACGATAAACTCATCGACTCCCCAGCGACCAATAACATCAATCGGTCTGGCACTGGCTTTTATAGATTGAGCTACTGTTTTAATAATGGCATCGCCACTGGCCGAGCCGTATAAATCAGGGGAGCGCTTGTTCAAATCAAGATCAATCACGGCCACACTGAGTTCATAGCCACAATATTTAGCGCGAGCAACTTCTTTTTCAAAAGTCGTTGCAGCACTGCGTCGATTTAGTAAACCGGTAGCACTATCAATTGTTTCTTTTGCTTCTAGGTTTGCCACCAACTGCTCAACTTCGGCCAGCTTAGCCAGATAATCTGCAATAGCAAGTAAGCTATCGAGTACCTGTTTATTCCACGCACCAAGCTCGCCTTGTTGCAATACCAGCAAACCAGCGCGCCGCTCTCCGGTGGCTTCTGACTGTACTCTCAGCGGAATCAAAAATGTTTTCTGAGTGCCAAAACCTTCCCATACTCGCACAAAATATTCACGCAAAGGTTCATCAATGTCTTGAGAGTATTCTGCGATATTCTCGACCGTTGACAGTTCATCAGAATTAGCAATCAACTGCTCAGCTAATTTTTGTCCTATAGGGCTAGCAAAATGGTGCGCAATAGCACCAACTCCACTGGCCATGTACTCAAAGACTTCGATGTCAGGCCGATCGGGAGAGGTAACAAAAATAAAACAGCGTGATGATTCAAACACCTTACCGATACGCTCGATAACACTCTGAATGTCACCAGCATAATTCCACGATAGATGTTTACTGCTGCGCAGAACACTACAGAGGGCCTTGAGTACGCCATCTGAATTGAATGGTCTAAAGTCTAACTCCGTTGTCTCTTTCGATTTCAATTTCTCACCTAAGACGTTCACGAGATGCCAAAATCAGATACCAGACTCTAACAGAGAGCCTTACTAAGAACCAACGAATGGATTCTCTTTCTTTTCAGTCCAAATATCAGTGTCGGGTCCGTGTCCAGTGACCACTCTTGTGCTGTCATCAAGAGTGAACAAACGACTTTTAATTGAGTCAACGATCTGCTCAAATGAACCGCCCCACAAATCAGTGCGGCCGATTGAGCGTTGAAATAGAGTATCTCCAGCAAACAAAACACTATCTTTGTCTTGCAAGCAAAAACATGTAGAACCAGGTGTATGGCCAGGTGTATGAATAACTGCTGCCTTATGCTTACCAATAGTCACTTCTTCTTCGTGTTCAAGAAAATGATCTACTGGAAGCGGGTCTTCGGCTTTGAATCCAAATCTTCCCGCTTGCATAGTGAGATTGTCATAGAGAAACTGATCACCTTTGCTCAAACAAATGGTGGCACCAGTCTTCTCTTTCATGGCCTTAGAACCAATGATATGGTCGAAGTGCGCGTGAGTATGCAGCAAATATTTGACGGTGAGATTGTGTTTCTTTAGGGCAGCAAGAATGACGTCGACGTCGCCGCCTGGATCAATAACTGCAGCTTCTCCAGTTTCTTTGCAACCAACTATTGAACAATTGCACTGCAACGGACCAACAGGAAAACTTTCTAGAATGAGACTCATTCAAACATCTCGCTAACAGATGAATCATCATGAATGCGCCAAATAGCTTCGCCCAGCAGTTCAGCCACTGAGAGAGCAACAATCTTTTTGGACATGTGGGTCATGTCGTGCGGAATTGAATTAGTGACAATCAATTGCTCGATTGGTGATTCTTCTAAGCGCTCATTGGCTGGGCCAGAAAGTACAGCATGAGTAGCACAGGCAAATACTCGAGTAGCGCCTTCTTTTATAAGAAGCTCAGCGCCTTTCACCAAAGTACCGGCGGTATCGACCATGTCATCAACCATGATGGCTGTTTTGCCTTTGACGTCACCGACCACGCTCATCACTTCCGCAACGTTATGCTTGGTGCGGCGTTTATCGATAATGGCGATAGGGGCGTCATCTAGCTTTTTGGCGAAGGCACGGGTGCGTGACACACCGCCAACATCAGGTGAAACAAGAACCATATCGCTCAGATTGAGGCCGTGTACATATTTAAGCAAGACTGGGCTGGCATATAAGTGATCGACCAGAATGTTGAAGAAGCCCATAATCTGCGGTGCGTGCAGGTCAAGGGCAACAACTCTTTGGGCGCCGGCAGTTGTGAGCAAATCGGCTATAAGCTTAGCGGTAATAGCTTCGCGCCCAGCGGCCTTTCTGTCTTGGCGGCCGTAGCCGTAATAAGGCATTACAACGGTGATGCGACCAGCAGAAGCACGCTTCAGGGCATCAATAAGAATGAGCAGCTCCATCAAGTTTTCATTTACGGGAGTGCAAGTCGGCTGAATAATGAAGCAATCCATGCCTCTGACGCTTTCTTGCAGCTGCACATAAATCTCACCATCAGAGAAAGGTTTGATTTTAATAGGTGTGAGCGGCAGGCCCAGGTGATCGGCCACTTCTTTGGCCAGCTCGGGATTGGCGGTCCCCGCGAGTATCTTCAACTCAGGCTTTACGCCGGGTAAAGAGGTCTGTCTGGCAGGCATTTGAGCAACCATGCTAATCCCCAAGGAGAGTCGATATCAGAATATGTATATGGGCAGTCTAATTATAACGGAACTTCTATTCTGACAACCAAACCGGGCCAAAGTATTACGCTTTCATGCAAGTGTAAAGCGCCATGCGGCAGCACCAGAGCCAAATAATATGGATAAGTTTATTAACCTGGCGGTTAATCGATATATTTTAGAGGAGATGTTTACCAAGCTAAGTGCCAACGTCCCGGACTCGTGCTTCCCTGAACTTAACCAGCTCAGCCTCAATAAGTGCATGTTTGCCATTAATCTCAGGATGCCTTGGACAATCCAGTATTAGAGCTCGTACGTATTGATTATCGAACCCTTCAAGATTGTCCCAATCAAAAAAGCTAATAAAAAGCAGTGTGGTTCGGCTTCCCAGCTCACAAACGGGAAAATCCCAATAGCCGGAATGAATGTCCCTATTCACCATAGCTGGAAGTGGATAGTTATGGGCAACTACCTTTATGCGCTCCTGCACTTGGCCTAACGAAGTATTAGGAAGTCCTAGTGGATTGCAGACCATCGTCTGAAACATTACAAGCTCTAGTTCGCTAAAGTTTTCGCGCAGAGCCCAAGATTCATCCCAGCTCTTCCAGCCCTTTTTCGTTCGAAAATAGCGATTGAATAAATCTCTACTTGCTGCTCGAAAATTGTTCATGCAATGATCTAGGTTCATGGCTTTCCCAGTCGACTATTTTATAGAGGAACACTTCAAGCATAACTATTCCCAAAGTAAGCAACTAGAGCAGGAAATTCATTGATCAGCTCGAACTTAAAAATTTTCGCCACCATGTGCACTAGCGCTGTCATCGGCGCTTTAGGAGCCGAACTCTGGGCAAACACCAAATATGATGGCGCGCTTGAGGGCTATCGAAATGCTGGAAGTACTGAACTTAGAGCGTATGACAAAGTTGTTGTTGCGTACGCAACTTGTGATATCGCGCAAGGCACTAAAATCGAGAGACGTATGCCCAAGGAAATTGCGGCGATCAGTAAAAAGAGGTGACTTCGTCTACTACAAAGACTTCTGTCTGTAGCAGAAGGATAGAGAAATCTGTTGGACCCAATGAATCAAACACACTATACAAAATCAATACAGGCGCCAACCTCAAAGAGTAAGCGTTTTGTTATCGCCGTTCTCATTTCGTCACTGTTTCCAGGTTGCGTATACGCGGAGCAGCCGAAGACCAATCATTTACTGCCAATGTTCCGCTGCACCCAAAATATCTCCGAAGGCTCAACCATAACCTCTGATTATCTTAAGAGG
The DNA here is from genome assembly GCA_021732025.1 of Candidatus Obscuribacterales bacterium. Classification (GTDB taxonomy): domain Bacteria; phylum Cyanobacteriota; class Vampirovibrionia; order Obscuribacterales; family Obscuribacteraceae. The sequence continues at coordinate 61,399 of JAKFVU010000003.1, forward strand.
GTCCTAGTCACAAAAACGGAAAGGCCAGCTGACGCAATATACGATCCCTGGATTGCCATCGGCAGGAAGGCAAATAAGTCCTTAGCAAAGGGACAAGTGGTGCACTTTAGCGATGCATTTTCTCCAGATATGTTGGAGGCACCAAATAGAGATGCTGTATTAAGAATGCAGGGTGATTTTTTCACAAGGCCAGGAGACATAAATCGTAGTATCGAAGCACTAGTCCCAATTCTTCGCGCTGCTCACGACATACCCGCAGGTGCCACCATTTCGGTAGCCGACATCTCTAGTGATCAAATAAAAGAAATGAATTGTCCAGGCGATGCAGTTGGTGATTCTTGGGTTGTCTTAGGAAGAAAAACTGCTCATACAATTAAAGCTAACGAATATATCTATTACCACGAAGTCATTCCCCCTGCAGAATGGCGAAAATGGTTGGAGGGAAAGTATTAAGTACAACCGGTTTCATTGTATCCGCACTAAAAGAAGGGCGTCACGCCATCTGCTGAAAGATTGAGTGAGCCCAATAACGCACATTTAACATGAAGATACGAAAGACCGCCCTGTAGATAGACAGCAAATGGCGGCCGCAGAGGGCCATCGGCTGATAGCTCAATTGTTGCACCCTCAACGAAGGTTCCACCAGCCATAACAACTTGGTCCGCGTAGCCTGGCATAGAACTTGGCTCAGGCGATACGTGGGCGTTGACAGGCGAGAAGCTCTGCAAGGCTCGGCAGAAATTGATAAGGCGCTCGCGATTGCCAAACTCGACTGCTTGAATAATGTCGTAGCGATCGGCAGCAGGAGCTGGATGCACAATCAGGCCCAACTTCTCAAAGACACTGGCGACGAGCATAGCGCCTTTTACGGCTTGGCTCACTACCGATGGAGCAAGGAACAATCCCTGCAGTATGGGTCTGTTTTGATTAAAGGTGATACCTAAATGGCCGCCAATACCCGGTGCGGTCAAACGCAACAGGGCCCCTTCGACCATGTCTTTGCGGCCAGCGACATAGCCGCCCGTAATTGCCATGCCACCGCCAGGATTTTTAATTAGCGAGCCGGCAATTAAGTCAGCACCAATTGCAGTTGGTTCTTGCTCTTCAACAAACTCGCCGTAGCAATTGTCGACAAAGGTGGAGGCATTGGCATCAACAGATTTGATAGCGGCAATATATTTTGCAATGTCGCTATTGCTTAGAGTCTGGCGACTCATAGAATACCCGCGTGATTTCTGAATGTGATAAAGCTTGGCTGGGGCAGCGGCTTTGATCTGCTTGGCCAGCTCATCAACAGATAGTTTTGGATCTAAAGCCAGCTCTTTGTACTTCACTCCAAGAGCAGTTAGAGAGCCTCGAACAGGCGCTTGCTCGGTGCCACCAGCACCAATTACTTCTTCTAAAGTGTCGTAAGGTTTGCCAGTTAATACAACAAGTGTATCCCCTGGTTCCAAATTGCCGAAGAGAGCGCAAGCAATAGCATGAGTACCAGATACCATCTGCACTCTAACTGCGGCCGCTTCTGCTTGCAGAACAGAGGCAAACACTTTATCGATCATTTCGCGGCCGATATCGTCGATACCATATCCGGTGCGCTCGGCAAAATACTCTTCTGTAACTTGGTGCTCGCGGTAACTATCTAAAACTCTTTTTTGATTGATGAGAGCGATGCGATCCATTCTAGTGAAAGCGTCCTTTAGTTCGCTTTCTGCTTGCTCAATCAAATTTTCGAATTGCACCGCGGGCCTCACCTAATTGCATACTAATTACAGCACCCATATTTTAACCTTTAGCACTTTGAAAAACTGAACTTTAAGAGGCTTTCCAACGTTTGTATAAGAAGCACAGATCAAAAAAATATGAGGAAGATGCGAATGGGTATGCGAATGATTAAGAGTATGGCCAGCAATGCATGGCTGAGCATTTGCTCGATTGCTCTAAATATAGAAGCGCGCCTAGTTCAGTGCTTGGGTACGAGACCATGTCTACTTTGCGATAGAACGATTGACCCACCGGCCATCTCATTCAAACCAGTTTATCAATCTCGCTTTCTTTGCCAAGATTGCATTGGCGCACTCAGACCGGTCGCTCCCATCTCAGTCACCCTGAATCTGAACCACGAGTCAGATAGTCAAGTAAATTGCATCAGTATCTGCCCCTATGAAGGAATGACCAGACAAGCCATTCGCGCTTTCAAGTATCAAGACAAACAAGAACTCGCTGGTGATCTAGCTAGAGCACTTGAAGGGGGTATAGCATCGCTTTTGCAATCTAGCAATGAGCAGAGAGACGTCGTCCTTATAGCTGTGCCTTTGCACCAGACGAAGCTAGACGAACGTGGGTTCAATCAAAGCGAGTTAATCACAAACGAACTAAGCAGGCGCACCGGCATCAAATGCGATACCAAGTCGCTAGTAAGATGTAAGGCGACATCGCCGCAATACGGGCTGACAAAAACTGAGCGCGCCATCAATGTGAGCCACGCCTTTAGCGCAAATCACCGAGTCAAAGGGAAGCACACAATCTTAGTCGACGATGTCCTTACTTCCGGCGCCACGGCCCTCGCCTGTGCCGAAGCTCTGCTTGCAGCGGGTGCTGAGAGAGTATCAGTCTTGACCGTCGCCAGAGCCCTGTTACGCTCGGAACAGAACGGCAGCTCAGAACCGCCGAAACAAAGTTCAGAATTAAGCCTAGAAATAAGCAGAGAACTAATCAGCTGACTAAATCTACTTAGCCATAAACATTGGGGCAACGCGGCATGGAGCCACTTCAATTTTGCGCCAAACGTCGCCAGTAACATAAGGTTCAGCCTTTAGCCACAGATCCAACTCAGCACGATCAGCAAAATCAACGACCATCACCGAGCCGATCATCTTTTCGCTGTCGTCCAAAATTGCGGTGCCGAACAAAATCTTTCCCGCTTTCTTCAGCTCAACAACACCCTCAAGATGAGCCTCACGCACCGCTGTGCGTCGGGCTAAAGCGTCAGCATCATCACCGTCTAGGCCAGTCACGATAAATTGCATAAGGTCCTCATCTAATTAGAGTGTTATTTAATCGCTTCTCTCAAGCTCGCTTCAAAAGCAGCGAGAGTTTCTTTGACGTCAGCTTTAGAGTGAACGGTTGAAACGAAAGCCGATTCAAACTGTGAAGGTGGCCAGTAGATACCACGCTCAACTAGTCCGCGCCATACTTTGCCGAATAGCTCAGTGTCGCATTTAAGAGCACTTTCGAAGTCAGTCACCGGTTTATCAGTAAAGAAGAAGCTGACCATGCCAGGCACATGAGCGACTTGCAGGGGTACGGCAATATCTTCTTTGGCAGCAATTTCTAAGAAGCCATTGGCCAATAATTCAGTAATTTCACCGAGTCTGGCATACGGTTTATTAGCCTTCAAGAACCTCAGTTGGGCAAGACCAGCAGCCATCGCTAGTGGGTTACCAGAGAGTGTTCCGGCTTGATAAACAGTCCCTTGTGGGGCAATGTGTTCCATTACATCTTTGCGGCCGCCATAGGCGCCGACAGGTAAGCCGCCACCAATAACTTTGCCGAAGCAACTCAAGTCTGGTTTTACTTTATGCAACTCTTGAGCACCACCAAAGGCCACTCTAAAGCCGGTCATTACTTCATCATAGATAAGCAATGCGCCAGAATCTTTGCAGAGACCGACCATGCACTTAACGAACTCATCTGTTGGCCGAATCAATCCAGCGTTACCAATAATTGGCTCAACAATAATTGCTGCTATTTCATCGCTCTTCTTTGCGAAGACTTCGCGCAAAGCGTCAACGTCGTTATATGGCAGTGACAAGGTGAGCTTGGTTATTTCTTCTGGAGCACCTGGTGAGCTAGAAATTCCTAGAGTCGCCAAACCAGAGCCAGCTTTAACCAAGAATGAGTCGGCATGACCGTGGTAGCAGCCGTCGAACTTCACAATCAAGCTACGCTTAGTGAATGCACGGGCCAAGCGAATAGCTGACATACAAGCTTCAGTGCCTGAGTTAACCATGCGCACCATTTCTAGTGATGGCACTATTTCACACATCAACTCTGCCATTTCTACTTCTGCTCGTGCTGGCGCACCATAGCTGGTGCCGCGACGAACGGCGGTTTCAATTGCTTCCATCACACGTGGATGGCAATGACCCAGAATCATGGCGCCCCAAGAACCGACATAATCGAGATAGCGATTCTTATCTTCGTCATACATGTGCGGGCCATCAGCATTGGCCATAAATATAGGTTCGCGGCCAACTGACTTACAAGAACGCACTGGCGAATTCACTCCACCAGGAATGCGCTCTTTCGCGCGCGCAAACAATTTGCTTGAGCGCTCGAAAGTAAACGGTGGCAATTCAGCTACTTTGGCCTTGCCATGCAGTGAATGTGCGTCGACTTTTTCATGAGATTCCTCGTTGTCACCTTGAGACTTTTCAGATTTGTCTTTATCAACAACTTCTGAGGTCTTGTCGGCAGACTTATCTGCTGACTTGTCTGCCGATTTGTCAGCTGTGGCATTAGAACCCATGATCTGCACCTATATTATTGGAGAGTTTTTTTCTGATTAGACTGCCTGGGTTAGACCGAGAACTCTTTGAACCACTGGTTCTGTCATTTTAATGGCCTTCTCACCGGCCTGGAAATGGCGCATTTTGTGCTCAGCATCGAAGAGATAAAGGGCTGGCACATATTTATTTTCGAAGCGATCTGTAATTGCGTGCCAATTGTCGACAACACAAGGCTGCTTCACTTCATATTCATCAATTGCTTTTTTCACTTCTGCCACATCGGTGTCAGATTCTTGACGTGGCATGTGAACAGAAATAATTTTCAGGCCTTTAGGGCCGTACTCATCAATCCAACGATTGAGGTCTGGCAAAGACTCTTTGCAGATTCCACAACTGATTGCCCAGTAATGCACTAAAACCGGATGACCCTTGAGGTCATCTTCAGTGATTGGTTCGCTATTGAACCAATCCGTTCCGCCTTCTAAAGATGGCAGGGGAGCGTCCATTCGCAGTGGCATAAGGTTCTCCTGATTGAATCCGTCTAGATAATTCTAACTCTTATAGAGAACAAAAGAGCCGCCCTAAGGACGGCTCTTTCATTTGTAAACAAAGCAATCTTCGTTTTACGGTTGTTCTTAGACAGAAAGAGGCTTTTGGCCTGGTTTCCAATCGGCTGCGCAGAGACCACCGGTCTTGAGAGCTTCAAGAACGCGGAGAGTTTCGTCAACAGAACGACCAATATTCAAGCCGTGAACGACTTGGTATTGAAGAACGCCGTCTTGGTCGATGATAAACAGACCGCGTAGAGCGATACCTTTATCTTCGATCAATACGCCGTAGTCGCGGCTTACATCTTTGGTGATGTCAGAAGCGAGAACGTATTTAACTGGTCCGAGTCCGCCTTGGGCGTCTGGAGTGTTGATCCAAGCTCTGTGGCTGAATACGCTGTCTGTAGAGATAGCGAGAACTTCAGCGCCAGCTTTTTTAACTTCGTCATACTTCTCGGAGAAAGCCTTCAGTTCGGTAGGGCAAACGAAGGTGAAATCGAGAGGATAGAAGAAAAGAACGAGCCATTTGCCTTTGTAGTCTGACAATTTGACATTTTCTTTCAAGGTCTTCAGATCCTTGGTAGAAGGCATATCAAAGTCAGGAGCTCTTTTTCCAACTTGCAACATAGAGATTATTTCTCCAAAAAAACTTTGTGTAGGTATCA
>JAKFVU010000028.1 GCA_021732025.1 Candidatus Obscuribacterales bacterium
GGATGGGGCTGGGGTGGCGGCTGGTACAATCCATTGAACTATGCCACCGGGCCCGGATTTATCAATCTAAACTTTGGCAGCAACAACCAATCTGTCGATAGCCAGGGCAACCAATACCCATCAAGGCAATACAACTACAATAATTATGTTCAGAATTACAACACTTCTCCGAGCAGTAACAACTCAGAGAGTTATTCTGAAAATAATGCTAACACCGATAGTGCCACCACATCAGTTAGCAGCAACTTGCTGCAATCGGCTTACAGACTTGGTCCCGACGTAGATGTCCTACAAACTGGCGCCACTGTTATGCCAATTACCGATAGCGCTTACCTAAGAGTTACTACAAACAGCTCAGACCTAATCGATCAGCAAAGCGGAAAAACCATTATTTCACTCTACAGCAATCCCACTTTGGTTTGGCACATTGCCTCAGAGTTGAAGCAGCAAGCAAATGGACTGAGACGCTCATCGCAAGGTGACAGTTCTGCTTCAGACTCCGCTAATAACTCTGAGAATAATGATAGTGACGCCAACCAAGGAAATAATTTCAGTGGTCAAAGAAATGCTACCGAAGTTCAGAACATGCAAAATACCGCAATGCTGCTGGAGAAAGCAGAACAAAGTTTCATAGACCCACAAAACCAGCCGCCAGCAGAGTTAGAACCACCAGTACCCGGTGCATTTGAACTATTCAGCAGCACATGGGCTGATGCTAGCGGCAAGTTTGCCATCATGAAAAAAGCCGATGGTCAGACCGTCTTTCTTGATGGTCACCATTGGTACAGCGATCAGGGTGTGACCAAACTGAAAGAGGCCTATCCTAAACAGCTAACACCCATCATTGCTGCCTATCTAGCGAGCCTCGCCAAAGACAGTGGTTCACATCTTGATTCTCTCAACCAAGAATTGCAAGAGGCTCAAGGTCATGTGGACAAGATGAACAACCGCTTGAGTAACCTACAAAGCCAGGGCCAAAACCAGAATCAAGATCAAGATATGGTTCAGTTCGGCACCAAGCAAATTCCGCGCGCTGAGGCAATTCGGCGTTTGGGCAACCAAATCAACAAAGCTCAAAAACGAGTTGAATCTGTTCAAGCTGAAATCAACAGCATGCCAGCTGAGACAGAGGCGGTAAATAAGCTGCTAGCCAATTTCCAAAGTTAAATGGAAAGCAGTGCCAAAGAGCTTGTGCTTCGTCAACTAGACGGCCTTGAGCTGGGCACGCCTGATTCGCTGAGTTGGAACACCATGGTGGCAAACAATGCTGCCAGCGGTTTTATGCAAAGCATTGAATGGGCGCAGTTTAAGCACAATCAAGGCCTAAAACATTTGCGTTTGGGCATATACCTTGGCGACGAACTTCTGGCTGGCTGTATCTTTTACTATGCCGCGGATAGCAATCCTGGATTTCTGGTCTCTCCCCACGGGCCGATCTTACCTTGGCAAAACCAAGAGCTGTCGAGGAAGTGCTTAGGTTTGATAATCGGTGCAGCAGAGCGCCTAGCAAAAGAAGAAAGCCTTATTGGACTGCGCATAGAACCTCTCCTGCCGGTACCTGTGCCAGACTTGCTCTTAGAGTTTGGCCGCTCGCCTATAGACTTGTTGCCAAAAGAGACCCTCTGCCTCGATTTGAATCAGTCGCTCGATGAAATTTTGGCACAAATGAAACCCAAAGGACGGTACAATACCCGCCTCTCTGCCCGCAATGGAGTCACCGTGCGCAGTGGCACCATTAGCGAAATGATTGAAAAATTCTATCCGATTTTAGATCTCACGGCCCGGCGCGATCACTTCAAAATTGAGCCGCCGGCTTTCTTTATCGAACTAGCTAATACTCTCATGAATAACAAGTTGGCCCAGCTACTAATCGCCGAACACGAAGACGAAATTGTAGGCGCAATTGTGCAAATTATTTTTGGCAGCACAAGCACATACTTATACGGTGCCATTACCAATGACAAACGCCAGTTAATGACTGGGTACGCCTTGCAGTGGCAGGCTATTCAGCAGGCAAAAGCAGCGGGATGCAGCCAATACGACCTCTATGGCTTTGACCAATTTTGCTCAGCGAAACATCCTTATGGTCGCTTCTCTAAATTTAAAAGTCAGTTTGGTGGCACAGTAAAGAGATACTGTGGGGCGCAAGATTATTACTTTATGGATGAACTTGCCGACGCTCTAATTAAAGTATTTCAGAGCAATCAAGAAGAACAAACTAAGGCTTAGCGTTTCTCTTGGCAAAATCTTGTACATTTTGCACCAAAGCCTGCGCAAGACCAACCTTTTGTAGGTGTTCAAATGAAACAGTGCGGACAATGTCAAAGCGTGCACCATACTTAACCAAATTGTAGTCTAGTTCGCTTAAGAAGCGCCTGCCTTTTTCATCAGAGCCCCCGATTTGAAAGAAAACAACAGTTACCTCTCTGGCATCGTGCATGCGTTTGGTGGCGTTGACTAGAGTTTGCACCACGAGCATTGGTTCATATCGAGGACTGGGCACCCCATCGGTGATCACCGCAATGAGCATAGGTTTGGAGCCAGCTTGCCGACGAGCGAAAAAATTAGCAAGACGATCTTGCAAGGGCTCAGCCAATTTGGTGCCCCACATAAAAGCTGGGTTTTCAAACAAATCGTTTATCCGACTAGGGCTAGAGTTGGGATAGACATGATATTCAGAAGCAAACGAAGTGAGAGTAAAGCCTTTAGGAACGTAAGGCACTAGCGCACGAGATAGTTCTTTGGTCTGCAAACCGCACCACTCCCAGCGCGATAAGAAGTTTGGACAATCTGTCCTTCTCATCGATAAAGAAGAATCAACTATTAGCTCTAGATCAAAATTAGAGAGAAGTTGCACTGACAATGTTGGTAAATCTGCTGTCCTTTTCTCAAGGTTGCCTTTTAGAAGATTGCGCGAATCTTGCAGAGCAAACATAGAGTTGACTGGTTTATCAAAAATACCAGACTGAGATTTGAGTGGGTCAGGAGCGTCTAGAACGGATGAACCAGTAAGCTTTTTTAGAGGAGGAGCAGTGAGGGGAGGCGACCCTAAACCACCCGATAAGGTATCGGGCGCTATTTGCCTATGCTCAACACCAAGGGCAAAGGGACGACCATCAGCAGGAATAATCGAGGGAGCTTTATAGGTTTCATTCAGTGCTTCTTCTTCTTCAGTCGTGCGAACATACCCAGGGCGAGCTAGCCGGGTGCGACGCCCCGATTCAACTTGAGCCCAAGCGCTTTGCTTGTCAGAAAACGTGCCGAAGCCACTGCTGCCCAAGAAACTGACCAACAAACAAAAACTCGCAGCCCTTTTAAACCAGTGTTTCCTGTGTTTATCCATATAGTTACAGACGTTCCGCAGAACTAAAAAGTTCAAACTAACAGATTAAATATCACTTCGCATCAAGCCCCGAAGTGCATTACACTGTCAACACAGGCATCTAAAAGGGAACTGATGAGCAAACTAGCAAGACGATCAAATAAATTGCTGGCATCAGTCTGCTGTCTGGGCTTGGCTCAATACCTTTCTACCAGCCTCAGCTCCTTACAATTTCAAGCCTGTGCCCAAGGTCAACCTGTAGTGCCCGCTCCCGCTGGCACTACAAAACCACCCAGCCCGACTGAACTGAACAAGATCTCGGAGAGAGGCAAAGACTTGTATGAATACGACAAGGCCTGTTCTCAAGCAACTGATGCCCTATTAGCAGCGGTTAAAAACTCCGCCGGCTTCAAGCTCTTTGTGGCTTTTCCTGAGCATGATATTTGGCATGTCGCCTTCGGTACTATGAGCGATGATGGCGAGAGTTTTCTCATTGCCTACGAAGTTACACTTAAGCCCAATACTCCAGCAGATGTAAAATCGTACGACATCTTCAAACTAGATAAGAGTGAGTTTTATAGACGGGGCAAGGCTCTCAATGCCTGCCGAGCAAAAATGAAAAGCACTGGCCCGTTAATGAACTATGCCGCTATTCCTAGCGATGCCAGTAAAACGAAATATTGGGTTTATCAGTTTCCCGGAACTACCGAACCTGGTGTCTACTTACTTGGTGGTGACGTACGCTATTTAGTCTCAATCAGCGACAACAAAATTCTAGAGACAAGACAAATGCACCGCTCCGTGCTCCCTTGGCCTAAACGGGCCGATATGCCTACAGGCACTACCATTACAGACGGCTGTCATTCGGCAATTTTAGAAGATGAACCAGAAGACACTGATGTTTTTCACGTGCTGCTGCGCAAGCCGCAGGTACCTGAATATATTGCTACAGCCAATTGGATTTTTTGCGTTGATGTAGACGGCAGCATTAAACTAGTGCGCGCCATGAAAGAGGTAAGCCAATAATAAATCTATATCTCGGCCAAGGCTTTCTTGGCCGGGGCAAAACCCTGAGCGGCACTCTTTTCTAACCAGCGGCGTTTCTCTAAAGGGTCTTTCTCGGTGATACCAATAGTGTATTGAGCGTGGGCGTGTCCGTTTTCTGCTGCTAACAAAGCGCAACCAGAGGCTCGCTCAAGATTCTGCTCGACACCAAGCCCATCGAGATAACAGAGACCAAGAGAGAATATCGCATCGGTGTGGCCAACACCAGCTGCCATCTCTAACCACTTCACGGCTTCTTCGTACTCTTTGTCATTGAAGAGAATGTCGCCAATCGCAAACTGTGAATCTAAGTCACCCAGCTCTGCTCTCTTGCGCCACAATTCTTTGGCTTGTGAAAAATTCTTTGGCGCTGCTGTACCCCTAAAGATAGAGACACCGTACTGATAAAGCCTCGCCGATTTCTGCTTGGCCTGCACCAGTTCTAAAATCTCGCTCTCAAGCTCAATGGCCGGCTCTGATTGGCCAATGAAATTAATTGCCTCCCCATCGTCAGCGAAGGTGGTACCGTCGCTGAGCACCACAGGCAATTTACTAGCAGCAATTGAAGCATTGAGATACTCAAGCAAAACATAAGCAACTACTCTATCGCTAGACAAAAGCTTCTGCCCCTCATGGAAAGCAGAAATGCGGTCGACAAACGATAGGCGTTTACCCCGACTAACTACCACGACTGGCCCAAAGCATTGATCAGCCAAGGCTTTCAAGCGGAGCACCTGAGCAATTTGATCAGGGCTTAAGTCGCTATTTGCAGCGCTTGGTACTGGGTCAACTGACATTGGTTCTCCTTGTAAACAATAGAAAGGAACAAACAGCGAGGGATGAGGTCTGTTCACTACAAATAGAATTTAGCAGAAAAAGGTCATAAGAAAATATCTGATGCGTTATGACTAAGAAATTCACGAACAATCTAACCACAATTATTGTCGCAACTGGTTGCCTGTTAGGCTTACAGGGCGGCCCTGCCTGGGCGCAAGCCAATAAGATTGAGGCCAAAGCCACCCTTACCCCTGTAGTGAAAACAAACACACCTGTAGTAAAACCAGGCGGTGCCTCGGCGGTTGTGGTCGATACCACTCCTTCTAGCGGCGAGGGAGAGTCTATTCACCAGCCAGCGGTGCCAATTGAGACAGGCAATTTACTGACTGAAGTAAAGAACCCGAGGGTGGCTCTGATTCTAGCGGGAGGAGGGGCCAGAGGGGCCGCGCACGTGGGAGTCTTGAAGGTATTAGAGCGCGAAAAAATACCGGTCAATTTTCTTGTTGGAAGTAGTGTCGGATCCTTAGTTGGCAGTCTCTATTGCGCTGGTATCCCTGCCACCAAGATAGAAGAGCTATTGCTCAGCGGCCAATTTAAAAAAGCATTCTATCCAATTCCATTTAAGGTCAAAGCAGCTCTGGCCTTGCCACCATACATGCTGAAGCGCATGGTATTTATCAAGCCTGCGATTGGTATTTTTAGTGGTAACTCAATAGCCAAATTTATTGAACGCAATTTACCGGAAGGTATCGAAAATATTGAGCAGCTAAAGACCCCATTTGCAGCACTCACTGTTAATCTTGGCGACACAAGACCAGTGTGGCTAGACAAAGGAAGTATAGCTAAAGCCGTACAGGCGAGCTGTAGTGTCCCCTTACTTTATAGACCGGTAGAAACTGATGGAAAGCTATATGTAGATGGTGGCCTGCGCAACAATTTGCCCACTGAGCCAGCCACAGCGGTTGGTGCGCAACTAGTAATTGCTGTCAAACTACACTCATTTCTAAAAGGTCACGACGACAGTAAATTCAATACTTTTGCTAGTTACGGCGATCAGCTAATTGGCATACTTATGGCCGAGATTGAAGATAAGCCGGCCGGGCAAGCCGACATAGTAATTGAACCTAATGCCGACAAACTAAACCTGCACAATTTCAATCAGGCCGACTTAATAGAAGCGATAAAATCAGGTGAGGAAGCGACACAAAAAGCATTGCCTGAAATTAGAGCAAGAATGAAGCGCTGAAGTCACTAGTGAGTCACACATCCTAGCTTATATTGCAATTGTTCAACTGCAAGCGGCAATACATATTGAGAGGATTACCAAATGAACAAGTGTGGACCAGAAAACTTCAGCGACAAGAACTCAACTAGCGATGTTAAATGTGGCGGCTTAAGCGAGGCTGTGCACAGCCAATTAACAGCCGATGATTTCAGACGACTGCTACCGACCAAGGTGCGACCAGAGGCTTGTGTTCGCGATGACGATGGCTACATTGCCTGCGGACCGATTGTTGGCTATGAGCGTACTCAGCCACTGCCCGGCAAAGTGGTTTCACCTCAGCACCTAGACAAACCAGAAGTTTGGCGTGACAAGCAAGACACTAATGTAATTCACAAAGGTAATTGAAATTAAAAATCAATTTTCGTACCAATAGCAGTTTCAAGGTCGGCCCAAGCATTTTGATAATTTACAACCGTATCAAAATAGCTTGAGAAGGTGCTCTGAAACTGCTGTTGGGCAACAATTGCGCTACCCAGATCGGTATTGCCTTTCTCGTAGCTATCTTGAGCCTTGCGCACCACCGTCAGTGCCAAAGGAATTAGATTTTTTTGATAGTGAGCAATATTTGCTCGAGCCGCCACAATCTTTGCATAGGCGGAACGGACATCGACTTCAACGTGCGAAGCCATTGCCGCAGCTTGATCTTGCGCTTGCTTATTGGCTGCTTTAGCCGCTGCAATTTCACCCTGTTGCCGATACAAAATTGGCAGATCAAAGTTGAGATTTAAATAGGCACCATCTTGCTGTCTCACATGGGCAGATTTTTTATAGGTACTAAAGACATAACCCGAACCTAATAAGACATTAGGCACAGCCTGGGCTTTTGCTAACTTTACGGCACTGGTAGTGGTCACCACTTGCTGTCTAGCTGACTTCAAGTCGGCCCTATCGGTGGCAGCTTGTGTCAACAAGCGCTCAAGTGGCGGCATCGGCTGATCAGGTGGAGGAACAAGTTCGGTGCGTTTTGTAGAAAGTTTAAACAAGCCATTGTCTTCTACATCTAAATCGCGCTCAGGGTCATATCCCAATAGATAATCAAGTTCTATTGAAGCCTGCCGCAAACGTGCATAAGACGTATTGCGCAAAGTTTCAAACTGATCAAGAGCGAGCTTGGCCTGCAAGACTTCTAGCTGATCGCATTTTTTTGCTTTGAACTTACTTTCAGCAAGCATACTTAAACGCTCAACCAAAGCTCGCTGATTCTCTACTAACTCAATATTGGCTTCAGAAGCCGCTAGCTCGGCGTAAGCCTTCCGCACAGCAGAGCGAACGTCATAGCGCAAATCTGCCAATTGATACTCGCTTAAGACATAGTTGGCTCTAGCGTAACGCAAACGGGCAGCGCGCTTACCGCCCATTTCAATTAGCTGGTTGGCTCCTATCTGTTGAGTATTGCCAGCAATCGCTTCAGTAAAGGGAGTACCAAAACCATATTGCATGGCAAATTGTGGATTCGGCCTGGCCCCAGCTGCTCGCACTTGCCCCTTCGCAATATCGAGATTTTTCAGGGCAGCAACCACCGTAGGATTCTGCGTGTAAGAAGTGGTAAATGCGGCAGAAAGACTGACAGGCACTCGATTGACTGGGTGATTGGGGCGATCTGACGCCCCTGGACGCAGCGAAACTGGCGACAGCCCTGAAGTAATGGCGTCGAATACATCTTCGTTGTTGGCAGCGGCAAAGACTGGCTGAATCAAAAAGGCTGAGAGGATAATTGCGTTGAGAAGTGTCCGCATCTCTACCTTTCAATGACAGCTTGCCTAAAAATAACCGCAAAGTCAGTCAAATACAAGCGCAGACATTATTTAAGGGAGCGAGATATCTAGTGGATATGCGAACAGAAAGCTAGGTTCGAATTACGAGACTGCTTGAGATGAGGCCGGGCTTTTTTCTAAAGGTACTAACGGCCCACTCTTATCTCGCTGAAAACGGCTTTGGCAGCTTTGGCACATGAAATAGGTGATATACGTTCCGGGAGCTGCTTCGATGCCTTCAGGCTCGAAGCTATCGAGCTTACGCCTGTTACAGCTCGGGCATTTACCTTTGAGGAAACTTGGCAAAAATGGCGTAACTACAACCGCCAAAATGACAAACCACATAAAAGACTCTTTCACTAAACCCTTCCCCACTGTGCTCTGTTTCTATTTTTAGCACATTTGCGCAGTGCCTTATTTAGTAAAATATGATGCTTAAGCGCTCAACCTAAAACAGCAGGCTATGAACAATCAACTATCAGATCTGGGCTTAATAATCGCCGCATTGTCTTTCGCCTCAGATAAACATAGGCAACAAAGGCGCAAAGACCAGGCCACCCCGTATATCAATCATCCTATTGAGGTTATGCGATTGCTGCATGAAGTGGGCGGTATTGCCGATAGTGCCACCCTGGCGGCCGCTTTGCTGCATGACACTGTTGAAGATACTGATACAACCAGAGATTGTCTCTTTGACTTGTTTGGCGAAGAAGTAGCAGCGTTAGTAATGGAATGCACTGATGACAAGACCCTAGCCAAAGAAATTCGCAAGCAAAAGCAGATAGAACATGCCCCAAAAATAAGTACCAAAGCCAAGCTCATTAAATTGGCTGACAAAATTAGTAACGTGCGAGATATGGGTCAGTCACCGCCTCCTGACTGGAGCCAGGACAGACAGATTGCCTATATTGAGTGGGGCAAAAAAGTTGTGGAGGGTCTGAGAGGCAACAATCAAGCACTTGAGATGCTCTACGATCACACAGCGGCTGAGGCTCTCAACAAACTAAAGCAGAACTATTGAGCAACTATTCACACACCACCATTAGGCCATTAAGGGCCGACGATATTGAGCCTCTTCTAGATTGGCTAGCAGCACCGCATGTAAAGGCTTGGTGGGGCACAGAAGACCCGCAAACAAGCCGCTTGAAGTATGAGGAGCGCCTAGCGGCTGAGGCCCTGACCAAAGTCTTCATCATTCAAGTCGACCACAAACCAGCGGGAATGATTCAGTGTTACCGCCATTGTGACTATCCCGATTGCGACAAAGAAATCGCAATAGACAACGCCATTGGCATTGATTACCTCATCGCTGCGCCCGATCTGACAAACAAAGGGGTGGGAACACAAGCGATAAAAATGATGGCCAGAATGGCGCTGACGCTATTTCCGCAGTTACATACTGTGGTGGCCAGCCCTCATAAAGACAACATCGCCTCTTGCCGAGCACTTGAAAAGGCCGGCTTTTCCTTTGTGCGCGAAGCCAAACTGGCATCTGCCTTTCCTGCTGAAGGAACAAGCTGCATCTACGAGAAAAGACGTTAATAACAGTGTGCCGCTGGCTGCTGTTACTGTGAGCTATTCAATTGCAAAAACTTCGGGACGACAGGATTTGAACCTGCGACCTATTGCTCCCAAAGCAACCGCGCTACCAAGCTGCGCTACGTCCCGGCTTTCAAATATATCACACTGCCACGAGCAGTTATGTAATACGTAAAGTACTTAATCTCTTATGGTACAAACGCCGGAGGACTGTCCCCACCAACATCGAGTGCATCTTTATCAACAAAGCCAGTGCGCCCATTGGATAACTGCACCTTGTATTTATTGTTGTTAATGCCGCCGAGCACCACCAATCGATCTCCGGCTTGCAGGTTTACAGTGCGGTTTCTGGCGTCAGTAACTGATTTACCACTCTTTACAGTGGCGGTGGTGTAAGCGTCACCAGTTTTGCAATTAATAAAACCGGCGTAAATAAATCCTTCTTTGCCTTTAACGCGAACTTTGTACCAGCCTTCTTGCTTACCGATGATCTCGACATCGGCACCACGCGAAATTTCAGCCACTGTGCGGTAGTGAGTACCAGCACCACGTCTGACTTTGACAGTATCACTTGAAAGGGTGCTAGAAACTGTGCCCTTCTCGACTGCCGCTTCTTTTTCAACTACTTTCGATGCGGCCGTTTTCTCAATCACTTTATTGTTTGGCACTGCCAATGGAGCAATTGCTGGAGCACCGGTGTTTTTATCAGGGCTTAAATCTGCAGTTGTTGCCGAATCTGGACTCGATAACAATTTGTCGACAAGCGAAGAAGTTTTGTTCTCGTAAGTCGATGCCACAGAACCACTGTCAGTATCAGGTCCATGCCCCTGAACTTTGACCCTGCGCATTTGCGTCACTTGATAAACGCCGCTACTACCTCTAGCAAGCTGCAATTCAAAGGCATCTTCAGCGTTGCCCATAAAGTAAGAATTGCTCGACCCAGCGGCTCCTTGACTAGCAGCCAACTGCTCTGCTCGTCTTGCCGCTTCACGTCTACGTCTTCGACTACGCCTTGATGAATTGTCATCATCTGCTGGGAGAGCCGCTGCTGCTACAACTGCGTTACCACCGCTTTTGCCTTTACGTTTGATTTCAAATAGTGGTGGACAAACCTTCAAGGTACCAAGGCCAGCAATACTGTCTGCTACCGGGTTGGTGAAATATTTTCTGAAGCGTGCTTTCTGCGCTTGGTCAGCCACGGTGAAAGCGGCAGCGCGCAGAGCGGCCATTTGACCGTGGCCATTGTCATCAAGCAATTCATAATTTCCGTCTTTATAAATAAGTTTGACTTTTAGCTGCTCATCAGGCAATCCGAGCGCTCTCAAGCTAGACGGGGTAAACAATTCTTCTTCGCTAGCACGCGATGAAAGGGCGAGTTCTACATCAATATCTTGGCCATTGGCGGCAAACTTGGCCGAGCCTTCACCAGTAAAGAATGGCACAGCTTTATCAGTGCGCTCTTTAATGCCGCCACTTGCCAAGTCAATCACTTTTACTTGTGGTATGCGACCAGCAGACACGTTCTGGTGTCCTAATAAGACGAGAGTAACAGCGCCATTTCGATTGATAATTTTGGCTTCGTCAAAGAGGTCAAACTTGCGCAGCACCGCCACTTCTTTGTTTGACATCAAATAGTTGCAAGATTGCAAAACAGTGTCGACTTCGACCAACTTCAGAGCGTTGGGAAGATCAAAAACGTGAATCTCATATGCCGAAGTGGGAAAAATCTTCTGCATTTTGCTGGTGATTTCAGCAGACGAAAGTGCAGCATTTTTTTCTAGAAAACGCTTAACGCTGTTCTCTAATTCACTTTTTAGATGATCTGCATCTTCTTTAGACTTTGGGCCCTTAGCCACACGCCTAGATACCTTCTGCAAATTGCCATCTGAATCAACCAGACCAGAAACAAACGAGAAGGATGCAGCACCAATACCTAGCACACCTAGAGCAGCAGCGCCGATCAGGGCATATTTAATGAGGTTGGGGCTACTTTTGCGCGCCAACTTCACTCCGCATTCCTTACATTGGACAGCGGCGACAGAGTTTCTAACTGTGCATTCAGGGCAACGCATCTAACATCCCAATCTCCCAGCGGCTTAACAGCAATTTACTGGGGCTAGCACGTATATAATACTCATCCTTGGCAATCATTTGATGCATTGCTAGATGTCATGGTCTAATTCTAACGAAGAGTAGAAATCTTGCAGCCAAGAAATTTAGAAAGAGCTAGTTCAGAACTGGTTAAGGTTTGTCATTTATCGTACGAGCGTGGCTATATTTGCGGCACTGAAGGTAATTTCAGCCTACGCCTCGACGACAGCACCCTGCTGACAACCCCAGCTGGCACCTGCAAAGGTTTATTAAGCCCATCTGACCTAGTATTAACAAATCTTGATGGCATAGCTCTCGATTTGCCACAAAATAAAGGCAAGAGACCATCAACTGAATTAAAAATGCATTTGATCGCCTATCGCCTTAGAGCAGATGTAATGGCTGTTGCTCACGCCCACCCCACTACCGCTGTAGCCTTCAGTGTGGCCGACAAATCTCTCAATCGATGTGTTTTACCAGAGGCAATTTTGACATTAGGTCATATCGCCACAGCACCATATGCAACACCAAGCACAGACGAAGTACCAGAAAGTATTGCCGCGCATGTGCAGCACACCGACACTATTTTGCTTTCCCACCACGGGGCTCTAACCTTTGGCGGCGATATTTTCCAAGCCTTTTACCGCCTAGAAACTCTTGAACACCACGCTAAAACTCTTCTTGTCGCCCACATGCTCGGTGGAGAGAAAACCTTGTCTCGATCACAAGTTGAAAGTTTATTTGCCGTCTGCAATATTTATGGAATGACACCACCAAGAAATAGCGCTGAGCTAATTGAGACAGGCACCAAGTGAGCGAAGAATTACATCCCCTAGAAGCAATTACCTCTCTCTATCTCGTGCGCCACGGCCATACAAGAGCTACCGAGATGGGGCTTTTATACAGTGATCCCAAAATAGAAATTACTGAAAAGGGCAGCACTCAGGCTCAGGCGGCAGCAAAATATATAGCCACAGTATCGCCACAAATTTTGCTCTGCGGCGACGCAGTGCGAGTGGTGCAATCGTGCCAGCCCGTGGCTGCAGCAACCGGTCTGACAGCTCAAAGCATTAAGGGCTTTGAAGAATGGCAAGTGGGTAGCTGGGAAGGCAGAACCTACCTGGATATAAAAAAGAACGATCCTGACCAGTATCACAGCTGGTGCGCAGATCCAATTGCCAATGCACCACCTAGTGGCGAATCAATTGTCGAACTGAGCGAGCGCATAAAAGAGAGTTTGCTCGAATTGGTGGCCAATAGCGCCTATGAAGGTAAGACCATAGCCATGGTTACCCACTCTGGCATCATCCGTTCGATAATAATTCACGCCCTAGGAATGCCCGTGCGAAATTTCTGGCGTCTTTCCATTCCTACCGGATCAATAACCAGAATAGACTTCAGCAAGAACTTTGCCACCATGCATTTTATGGCTCACAAGCCCTAGATTACTGGCTTGGGGTATGAGCTGTGGGCTTCATGTTCTGAATCAATCTTTGCTTCTGCTCGAAGTCTAAAACGTTGCGGATTTTAAGCACTAGTTTTGTTCTTTCGGTGCCCATCTCAGCTTGAACTTTGTTGATTTCGTCTTGCTTAGCCAAAACTATTTTTTCATTTGGGTCTGGCTGCATCTGCAAATTGCGCATATCTTTGAGTAGATTGCCGATAAGCGCTAAGCGCACCCGTTGGCCCTCTTCAAAGTCTTTAGCTAACTGGCGAATTTTAGTCTCTTGTTCTTTGTCGATGCCCGCTTCGCGATAAATGGCTAAAGGATCATGGCGATTGATTTCGGAGCCTGGCAATGTTGGATGCGCTGTCATTTTATTGTCAGCACTACTGTCTTTTGCAGGCTCTCTTCTCGATTGCTTTTTTGTCTCGTTCTTAGCTTCAGCGCTCGATTCTATGTTTTTATCAAGCGGATCAGCCGCGGCAGGAGCCGGCTGGTAGAAAAGACAAGCTAAATAAGCAGACGAACTAAGAGTGACAAGCCCGAGGGCGGAAAATCTGAAATTGATCATTGGCTCACGACAAGTTAGAGAAGTTCCAGTATAACCTCATTCAATTCCAAAGTGTATGAACGGTGCCCAAGCATGAACCGGCTGCTTAGCAGCAATCGCTTTTAGCTGAGCCTGGCGCAGGGCTTGGGCTACAGTAATCTTGCCGGATTGCCAACAGGTATGAAAATCTTGCATAAGCTCAGCAGTTGAGCGATCGGCTACTTCCCACAATGACAGCACCAAATTGGGCATACCAGCATACATCAGCGCCCTAGCTAGGCCGAGAATCTCGCCCCCTTCAGTAACAACATTGACGCCGGTTTGACAAGCAGAAAGAACAAGCAGTCGACCGCGTTCAGTGCGCAGGGCATTACCTTCTAATATCGAAGCAGCAGACAAGATACTGCCGTCCGAGAGAACTAGGCCTGAGGCCATGGGCTCATCATGATTAAAAATGGCGTGGCCAGCAAAGTGCACCACATCAAATTCGCCGAATAATTCTGGCAGAGAACGCTTGACCTCTTCATTTGTCAGCAGAGTACTTGCATCAGTACTTTGGCCCAGCGACAGAATAGAATTAGCTTCTTCCATAGTGTAAGCAAGGTCTTCTAGACCGGCCGAAGACCGCAGACGCGAACTAAAGACCATGCCACCGTCTCTGGTGGCAGAATAGTCGCTAATTGCTGAAACTAAATAACGGGCATCGCCGGCGGCATTGCCACTGGCCTCACCGGCTTCTGCCTTGCGGTTCTGGGCAGATGCCAAAATAGGAATAAGCGAAACAGTAGGCATGTATGAAACAGCATAGCGCTCACAAACATAGCCGTTTTGGTCATGCAAGGCAGAAAACGGCAAGTGATAGAGACTACCATGGGGTATGAGCACCAGACGCTCAATGGCCGGGTCTAGGCCTTCTAAGACCGGCCCTAGAAGATTCTGATAGAGCCTGCGACAAAGGCTCACTGGTACCTCCCAACCTTCAGTTGAACTCATCTCAAAGAAGGTAGCGATGTCTTCGCGAATCAAATCCAGACTCTCAGGTTCCATCACCACATGTGTTTTCAAACCTGCTCTGTCTGCCCCTTGGGCCTTGGCATCAAAGTCAATTTCTTTCTGAACGCAGGCGACCAAGAGATAATCTTGAGGGAAGAAAAATTCAATAACACAAGTGTCGGCATTGAGTTTATTTGTTTGCCACAACGATTGAATTTCAGCATAGTTGAGAGTGGTGGCGCTGACCAAATTGGCATAGTTAGGGTGACGACGGCGCAGCTGGTTAAGCACTTCTCGCCACTCTAAATAAAGCTTTTTCGTATCCTCTTGCGGTGCCGCAGAACCCCGCAAGCGGCTGCCACTATCTGTATCGCTATCCGTATCGCCATCTGTACTGTTATCGACTTCGCCGCCTGAAGGTGAGTTTGAGCCCTGATTATCTTCGTAACCGTGGAAAAACTGTCTTTCTAAATGGGCAATTTGGGCGCGCAGATCGGCTTCACGACTAATTAGCTCTTTAATGCCGCGAGTAAGGCCTGAAGCATCTTGATCTTCTACTATTTGATTGACATCAATAGGCGAATTGCTGAGCAAATCAAGCAAGGCTCGTGATTTAGCACGTCCAACATACTCTAGAGCTTCAACTCTTTTGTCGAGCTTAAGGCAAGTCGAAACCATGTCGCGATAAAGTTCTTGGCCGCGATTGGCAAAGCTAGTTTTGAGATCGTCGGCTTTGATCATGCCGCGCTGCTCATCAAACAATTCAACGGCCTGGCGGAAATATTCAAATGCTGGGGCGAGCTGACCGTTCTGCGCTTTCAACTTACCGAGATTAGCAAGGTAGATACGCTCGCCTAAGCGATCATTGATAGTGCGACTAAGAGCAAGAGCTTCGCCATAGAACTGGTCAGCTCGCTCAATATCAGAGATGTCTTTATAGCAATCGCCCAAACTATCAAGGTGGGCCGCCACAGTAGGTAAATCGTTCAGTTCTCGGGCAATGAATAGGGCTTTATCAAGAAGTTCGATAGCCTCATCGCTCTTGCTCAAGCGGGCCAAAGAGACGCCCTGATTGCCCAGCCAAATGCCCTCGCGCCGACGATCTTGAGCTCCTGCGGCAAGAGTCTGCGCTTCTTTATATAGCGCCAATGCCTGCTCGAAGTTTGTCTGCTCAAAATGAATATTACCTTCTGAACCACGACAAATTGACATGGTCAGAGCATCTTCTATCAACTCAGCTTCTAAATAGGCGCGGCGATAATAGTTAATTGCCTGTTCAAACTGGCCCAGTTCACTCAAGGCCAAACCAAGGCTGCCTAGCCAGACACTCTTCTCACCAGAATCGGTATGGCCAGCCAATTCTAAAGCTGTATTGAACCAATCAGTTGCCGCTTCTAAGTGACAACGGGTCATGGTTACCGAACCTAAATTACCTGCGGCAAGCTCCATAGAGGGTCTGTCTTGCAAAAACGAAGCAGTGGTGTAGGCTAGTTCAAACTGGCCCTGAGCCTCGGTAAAATCTCCATTTGCAGTCAATTGCTCCGCCAGAAACAGACGGGCTTGCAACTCACATTCGAGCATATTGGTCTGGCGGCAAAGGTCTATAGCTTGATTTAAATGGCCAATAGAAGATGTGTGCTCGCCCATCATCCGTTCAGTTTGGCCGAGGTAGGTAAGCACAACTGCTTGAGACTTTTCGGCGTAGGCAGTCTTGGCACTCAGTTCGAGCGCTTGCAACAGCAACACTTTGGCTTGGGTAGACTGGCCGTGTACGAGCTTTTCATAGGCGACGGTCGATAACTCTTCAATTTCTTTGAGAGTGGCTTCACTGGCTACATGTCGGCCGCGACGTTTTTTCTCGCGGTGTGGGTCAGTCATCGAAACCTCGACAGAAGTGCTTTGGCAGAACAGCCAACAGGTAGACCTATTGTACTTGTTCAAATATATATCCACTAAAGGATTTTTCTGGACATCTAGTAAAAGCAAAAGAGGCGCCGGGCACCTCTTTTTATTGATTTCAACGGTTCGCTCTCAGCTTTAGAGTGCTGGTGAGTGGTAGGTGCCGTAGGTGGCAACATAAGGAGCGGCTGCTACTGGAGCTGCTTTCTTAGCAGCGGCAATGAATTTAGGAGCTACGCGGCGAGTAGCCTTGTAGGTCATCGGAGAATAAGATTTGAAAGCACTGCTTGTAGTGGTCTTGCTGCCACCTTGTCCGCCAGCTAAGTAGGTATGGAAACCAGAAGGCTGCAAGTTACCGCCACGACCATGGGCCACAGGTTGGCTCTGATGCCACGAACCGAAGTAGCTTGGGGTCATTGCTTGTTGAGGGCGGCCAGCGCCGTGGCTAGCAACAGCTGGTGAAGCCTTACCGGTGCTACCGATCAATTGCTTGAGCGATGATTGAGGAATCAAACTAAGAGGAAATGGAGCAGGGCCGGCACTTCCAGTAGATTGGGCTTGGCCTTGAGCTTGGCTAGCAGCAAAATCTTGAGCAAGACTGGCCATTTCAGCGTCGTCTTGAGGATTACCAGCGTTACGAGCCATTTGAGTCCATTCGGCTTCGCTAGGCGCGTTCTGAGTTCTAGCTGGCTGATTAACGTTAGCAACTGACTGGGCAGCGCAAGGGAAACCAACTTGACCAGGAGTAGAAACCGATTGACCAGGCATCGAGCGAGCGGCATGTTTGCGTTGGAAACCAGCAACAATGTCGGCAGCTTGACGCATGCGACTGCGGCCAGTGTTTACAGGTACTGATTGAGCAGACTGTGTATAGGCAGTATTGCCGTAACCGGAGTCATAAGAGTTGTTGGCTTGGGCAGCAAAAGTCGACTCGTTAATCGAACCAGCCAAACTACCGCTTGTTCTGGCCTGAGCGCTGTTGTCGAGCTGTGGCATTTGTGTTTGCAGCTGCGAACGGCTAGGCAATTTGCGACCAGCAACGAAAGGACGAAGCTTAGTGGCACCAGCCACAGGTGTCATGGCTAGACGTGAATTAATTGCTTGTGGCTCAGAAAGGCTTGCCGATGAGAGACTGCGGCGAATGTTCAAAGGCTTAGAAGCGAGCACCGGAGCGGAAGACAGGGTGCGAGCCGTGGCTTTGTCACCAACAGCGGCTTTAAGGAAGCTAGCAGTTCCACTCATATTGTCGCTAGCCATCGCCTGCGGGGCGAGCACTAGAGGGATAGAAGCTGCAACGTTCACGCCTACTAGAAATGCATGGGATTTCATTTGTTACCTGTTCCGCAAAAGAAAGTCTCGCCAAGGCAATCAATGCCTACTCACTTAGTCTATGAAATGGCTCACAACATGTCACTGGGAAGAATACGCAAGGCCCAACGACAAAGGGCCATTTGACTCAAGCCAGTGGGAGAAATACGATAAAAAGAAAGATTAAATCGCTAATTAATTACAGACTAGCCTGACTAATCCCAGACTAGGCGATAACCCACACCGCGAACGGTAAGGATGTGCTTGGGTTGGCTCGGGTTAGCCTCTAATTTTTCTCGCAAGTATCTTATGTGGACGTCAACAGTGCGGCTTTCACCGAGAAAATCAGAGCCCCAGACTTGGGCAAAGAGCTGATCACGCGAAAATACACGGTTTGGCTGTCTGGCCATGGCAAACAACAGCTCAAACTCTTTAAAAGTAAGCTCTATTGGCTTATCACCGACAAGCACAGTGCGGCTATCAGTATCGATGAAAAGGTCACCTAGACGAATGCCTTTGGTTACTTCTTGTACCTGAGGCGCTTCGCGCAGATGTGCCTTGACCCGGGCAACTAATTCACGCAAGCGCACCGGCTTGGCAATATAGTCATTAGCGCCAAGCTCTAAGCCAACCACTGTGTCAATTTCAGAAGTACGGGCAGTCAACATTAAAATGGGAGTGCGCTTATCGAAAGCCCTTACCCGCCGACACACTTCGTAGCCATCGAGCCCAGGCATCATTAGATCAAGAATGACCAAATCGGGCTTTTCATGCTCAAACAGCTGAATGGCTTTAATACCATCATGGGCTAGTAACGTAGCAAAACCTTCCTGATTCAGAACATACTGAATACTGGTGGCGATATCTACTTCATCATCAACTATAAGTAGTTTCTTCAAGGGACAATTCTTCGATGGGGGCAACAGGGAAATTGTTGGAGCCTTCATAGTATCATCGTCGTATTATCATCGGCGTATTGACTTCAGCGGTATCTCACTTGAAGCCCCAGAAATATAATCAACTTAACAACCATCTTTGCCACTCTGGGTGGAAAAAGCTTAGATGGGCTCTAGGTTTGGCGGCAATGGTCCTTGCCTGCAACGCTTCCACAACATTTAATTCGAGCGCAGATGCAAAGAGCACCAAGGCCGAATTAGGCCCGAGCTTTATGCCGTACCCGCCCATGGCTCATGCGGTGCGCATTGGCCTCAGCACTAAAAGTCATGCCATAAGAGTGGCCATCTGGCAGCCCGGAGCGGTTTTTGTCAACGGCGTACCAATTTTTGCCCTCGAGCCGCGCATGGTCTACACCATCACCCCCGGCAAAATTACTGAACTAGGAACAGGCCGCACCTGCTCGCTGCCTTATGATCAACGTTGCCACATATCGGCACCTGATTACCGCGTATGGACAGTAAATAGATGGTGGCGGGGCTGTCTTGAAGTAATCAATATGCCTACCTATGTCACGGCCGTTAACTTGCTTGACTTAGAACAATATCTGATGGGTGTGGTGCCCTCTGAAATGCCTTCTAGCTGGGCACAAGAGGCTCTCAAATGCCAAGCTGTCGCGGCTCGCAGCTATGCCTATGCCCACATGGGTAAAGGCTCTAAATGGAAGAGCGAAGGTTTTGATATGGTGCCTGATGTACGGGACCAAGCCTATAAAGGTTTGGCAGCTGAAGCAGACTCCACTTGCCGGGCTGTTATGCAAACCCAGGGCTTGATTTTAAAGAATGCCGACAAGGTAAAACCCGGTTTCTATCGAGCTTGGGTAGGCGATGACATGGAAAACCTAAATATCAAAAAAGGTGTTGTTTCACAGAGCTATCTTGAAAAAATTACGGGCATCAAAGGAATTGTCGGCGTCACTGTAAAACGCTGGGATGCAGTTGGCAACGCAACCCACATTCAGGTGATGGGTGTAAAAAACAGTAGAGAAGTTGACGGCATTTTGCTCGCTCGCATGCTCAATTTTGCTACAGCCGGAATTCTTGACGTACACGATGAAGGCGCTAACTGGGTCTTCACCTATCGCGGGCCTGGTAACGGTGCTCGTGGCCTCAGTCAGCATGGTGCCAATATGTTTGCCAAACGCGGCTGGACTTTCGACCGCATCTTACAACAGTATTATCAAGACGTAGACGGCAAGCTACAACTAGGCTTCATAGACAATGTGGGCTACCAAATGTATGCCGCACCAAGGCCAAACGTGGTCAAGAAAGCCAACCCTAAAATTGAATATTCAAAAGGGTTGATCGAACAAGACAAACACGAAGACAAAAAAGCCGAAGAAAAAGCTAGCTCAGAGAGCCGCTAGAAAATTTGCTTAGTCAGTTCTAGTTAGATAGTTTCTTTAGGCGCAACCGTAGATTTTCTACAGTAGCTGTTGAAGGACCATAATGCTTTTCGTAAATCGACAGTGCTCGCCGATAAACTAATTCAGCTCGCTCGAGAAGCTCGTTACAGCCAGTTAGGCGAACAGCCCCAGATAACACATCGGCTAAGCGCGATAGAGCGCTAGCAAGCGACAGACCGCAGCCACCATGAATAGTATCAAGTACTTGCACCTGTCTCTCTAATACAGCAATCTGCTCCATATAGAGTTCAAGTTTGCCGTAGACAACCGAAAGACTTGAAAGCACCACTCCCACTTCAGGGCTGTCGGCGCCAGTAACGTTAGCTTGAATCTCAAGCAACTCTTCAAAAACGGCTCTGGCTGCTGCATAAACACCAGTGCGTTGGTAGAAATTACCGAGGCGGCTCAGTGCCTCTAGAGTAGTCTGATCTTGACCACCTTTCGATTTTTCTTGACTACGCAGCAAATTTAGATAGAGTTTCTCGGCTTCGCCTGGACGAGCTGTGCGCTCAAAAACCATAGCCAACTTATCGATTGTGCTAGCCAATGACTCGAAATAAGAATCGTCGTGAACGCTGTTGATTCGCAAGGCGTATATGCGCTTGAGGTATGGCTCAGCTTCAACAAACTTGGCTCGGTTCATGTAGAAGTTTGAAAGCTCTTCTAAGTGACCTATTATGGCCGGATTATCCATGCCCATCGCGGTCTCTGAGACATTGAGAGCCATGCGATAAAGTTGTTCGGCGTCGTCAAAGCGTCCTTGAGTGAGATACTCCATAGCCATTTTGAAATAGTCGACGGCTTGCCGCAGTTCAACTTGTACAGCGCCAGATCCGCTAACACCCGGTGAAGCCATTGAAGACGGAGTGGCAATGTCTTCAGTGATACCTTTGAAATCGATCATGAAACTTTTAATGACTCTAGATTTGAACAGGTACAAAACGCTTAGAAAAAAATACTTAGAGCAGCATGGTATTAGGGTTTCAGCGCATTGACAAGGGAGCCAGTAGATATCTTTTCTATTAAACGCCGATAAAGAGCCACCAGCCTGACAATAGTCATTTTAATAAAACAAAATAAGATCGCTCTTAGCTCCAAATCTATTTAGTCTTGGCTGCTTTCCATAGACGACCGCCCACGGTATCAATGCCATCGACCGTTTGCTTGAGCGTACCTATGGCCATCAATATTTGGGCATTGTCAGGAGAATCAACATTGCACAAGGCTTTAAGAGAAACCAATTGAGCGTCAAAGTTTTTCAGGGCATCACTCAAAACATCTAAGTCAACCTTAGCCTTTGTGTTGTTTGTAATTTCACTATCCTTACTAAAGTTCACTAGCAAAGTGTGCACAGCAGCTGAAAGCGAATCGAGGGAACTCAATGACAGTTTAAGAAAGGAGGCCCGGGGTTTGAGGAAAGCACCGAGTCTGGTGCTATCAGCCATCATGCTCGGTAGACCGCAAGCCATGCAAGACACCCAAGGGTCAGCAATAAAGGCATCATTATTAATTAGGCTATTTGCTATAACTTGCCGGCGACCGGCCTCGCGATCGATATCATGCAAAGCACCTTCTATCCGTCGTAAATTTTCGTGCAAGTCGCGAATATCGCTTTTGAAATCACTCTCTGGCAAAACAGAAGAAGCAGGAGCAGCCGTACTTGTATCAGCTGGAGCTTTCGCAGTCGCCACTTGAGCCTCACAGCCTAAAGCCCCGATAACAAGACTTGCAACAATCAAACTGGAGGGCATCAAAAATTTCTTCATTACTTGCTTCCTTTCTTCTATAGTTTTTCTGCTAGTTTTTTGACGGTGCAGTTGGTTTCACAATTGCCGGCGTCGGCGCTTTGACAGCGGGCTGAGCTGGTGTCGACCCCGGTGTAGATACTGGTGTCTTCAATGGTGTCACCGCTTTCTCGTCAGGTTTATTATCAGAGAGTATATCGACCTTGGACACCCAACCAGGTGGCCGCAAGAAACCAAAGCCTTGTTTGCGGTCCCAATGCTGCTGTTTGAAAGGTCCGCCGGTTGCTTCATAATAACTGTAGGTAGTACCACGACTGATATAGGGCCCTTGATCAGTACTAAAGATGGCGTAAACATGGCCGCTGTCACCAGGACCAATGCTCGCCCCACCACCGCCAGCACCGGGCACATAAATACAAGCAGATTCTGCTGAGCAAATTGCTGAAAGAATTTGATCAATGTTAGCTAATAGCTTGAAGTCAGTCACCGTTATTGGTTGCACGGCAAGCTCTTGATCAGCAATCTTTTTCAGACGGTCAAGCAGCCGCACAAAGTCGGTATCACGAGAGCGCATGTCTTCAGGAAAGCATTTCAACCTGGTTAGGTCGGCCGCCATTACCTGAGTAAACCAACTTAATTTGGCAAAAAGCTCCGGCATGGGCTCGAGATAATGAAAATTAGCGGCCCTTTTCACACTCTGCTTTGGCGCAAACATTCTCTGGGCATCGTTCATTTCATTGCGTGAAACAGTAGTGCTAGATTTACTTTCCCCTTCAGCTTTGACTGGCTCGACTGAAGCGGTAGAGATACTAGAGGAGGATGGCCCACTGAGAACCGGTCGATCAAAAGCTGTGAATGAATCAACAAATGCTGCTGAGGCACTGAGTAAATGTTGGATTGACCAATTCTCAGACATGAGGCAAGTCTGCGCATTCTTCTTCATCGGACGAAAATATTCAGTAATGATTGCCCAGCGTTTCTCGGCCACACAAACGGCATTGGCAGGATCTGCTTCTATCCGGCGCCTACCAGCTACTCTCGTAAGCTCAGGAACCGTGTTGAGCAAGTTGGGATCAAGCCTGTCTGACAAAGCATTTAAAATATTGCTGGCAACAGGTGAACCCCACGAGTAAAGCAAATATAAAGAAAGCGGGTCGGTAAACCCTTCATCTGATTCTTCTTTGAAATTAGTTGTTTGCCACTTCATCCACTCTAGCTCATAGCTATTTATGGGTGGCAAGAAGCGCATAACCATTAAGTTCTCATTGGCACCACGGTTCTTGTCCATTTCAAAAATTGAAGCGGCATCAAGCCCTTGCGGTCTTTGTTTCTTTATTGATAATAAGAGACGTGCACGAGACAGTGGTTGAGCCAGTGTCTGCAAAAGGTCTTTGAACTCTAAGTTTCCGGCCTGAAACATACTTTTGATTTCGCGCGGATAAACAGTCTGCTCGCGGGTGATTACACTGGGGGCCAGAGCGACACTAACATCATAAATATGTTGCCAGCTAGCCATGAGCGAATGCGAACGATCACCGGCGACAGGAGCAGTACGACTACTCTTGCCTAGTTCGATAGCGCGATATAAAAGTAAGGCCCGACGAAAATTATTGCCACCGCCGGTTTGCGAATCATTGGTAACGTCAGAGAGAGTGAGATACATGTATGACAGCCAGGCTGCCGATCGATAATAGTTAGAACTGCGCTCAGTACTGGTATAAAATCCGATTGGGTTGATAGAGCTGTAGTCTTGTTCGCGATTGAAAATAACAGAGCGAGCACGCTTACCTTTGGCAATTAAGGCTAATTCTGTCTGGGCTAGATCAGAGGCACCACCCATATCGGGCTGCACAATTTTAGGGTCTAGTAATTTCTGCGCCACAATAATAAAAGCCAAGTTGCGCTGAATGTCATCTTTTACTTCGTCAATTTCACAAGCTCTGTAGTCTTTGACACAAGAATCTACTAGAGCCATCAACAACGAGTTCAATTCAGAATACAAAGTCTGATCGATCACTTTCAAGGTCAAAGTATTGGCAATAACAAAATAAGCATGAACGAACGGATCGATAGTAATGAAATTACTGCGGTTAGTTTCGCGATTGTCTTTATAAAGCGCAGACGAGCTGCCACTGAAACCAGGATTGCTTTGAAGAACGACAAAATGATTGAAGCCAAGAATTTTGGTACTTCTTGGCCCAAGGCCAGAGAGCTTCATCCCCTCTAAAGATACCGGCTGCGGTGCGGCAAAAGGCAGATTCATCTGCGGGAAAACATCTTTGAGTGTTGGCGGTCCAAGCGATCGTGCCGGTGCCTCATCAGTTAACCTAATTTCAGTAGGTCGCTTAAACTTTTGTGGTGCGCCAATATCGTTAAATACCTGCGCCGATGCGCTTTGATTCAGACTCGAAACAATCAGCAGAGAAAGGCTGAGTGAATGCTTAATGCTAAAGACCGGACTACTCATCAAATTTGCTCATTAGCGATCAGTGAAAAGCAGCCTATGCTGTGAAATCTTCTCTTCTAAGGCGGGAGAGAAAGCAATCGGAAGTGGCTTCAGGGTGAGCCAGGAGCGCAGTTGATCAGAATGTGCACTCGAAAGGAAATTACCACTTTGACCGAGGGTGAGAGTTTGATAGAACTTCTCGCTGTCAGAAAGGTCGATAAGAATTCTCATTGTCGGTCCACTGCGACAAACAAACTGTTCACCACCACGCCTTAGCGAGGGCTCCATACTCGACACCGTATCTTGATCGCCTCCAACCGGCACAGGCGGCCCATTAAGCACACCAAGAATAGGCAAAAGAGCCGGTGCCCCACGCAATAATTCATTTTCAAAAACGACTTTATGCAAATCGCCCCATTTCCATGAACTTGGCTCATCACTCTTAGTCTGTAGCCGCACATCTTTAACAGCCTGACCAAACGAAGTGATAATGAAGCCTTTAAAAGTACGCTCTTCCACTGGTAGCCACTCAGCGTTCTTCTCAAGCAAGATGCGCTCAACGACCTGAGACCAACCAGGATAACGATCTAAATATTCGTTTGTAAGGGCAGAACCTAAGCGAGGCTCAAGTAATCGTCTCACCACTGTGCGGATGAAACTTTCATACAGAGCAGCACCACTGCTATTCTCAGCTAAGACTCCATCCCATTTGGCTACAGCATCTAGAGCGCTCAATTGAATAGCATCAATAGAGTCAGTTTTGCCGATGGCCTCTGCCAGAGTACGCTTAACCAAAGGTGAAAGGGGTGCAAATTGATCACCTTGTAATAGAGCCATTTCAGGCAGCCCCGGCTTCTGGGCATTCTTCTTGTAGGCAGCTAAAACATTGAGAACTCGTTGAGCGCGGTAGACATTTAAATTGAGCGGTATCTCAGAGCGACTCTGGCGGAAATTAGCTACATAATATCCTTCGGCCGGGTCGAAGGCATGCTCCATGTCTTTAAAAGGAATTGTGCCGACCCAATCGCCCGTACCAAGCCAACCAGGATTAAGCAAGCAAGATTCAAATTTGCTTGACTTACCAACTGTTGAGCGCTCTGGTACAGAACCGGCCTGTTGATAGCCAATGTGACCATTTTTATCGGCGAACAAAAAAGTGAAGGGAGAGCCAGCATAGTGCTCAAGACCGCTCTGGAACTGAGACCAATCATTAGAATGATTGAGGCGATAAATAGCATCAATACAGCTGGTGGTCTTCTCCGGTTGGCTCAATCCCACCCACGAAAGTGCCACAGCATTTTGATCATTCTTAACTAAAACTGGACCATGCCTAGTTTCTAGAACCTTATGCAGCAAGTTTGAAGTGAGTACGAGTGAACTAGAAAAGCGCACCGGAATCTCTTCTATGATTTCTTTGGCATTAGCCCAGCCAGTAGGGGTTTTATACTTGCCTGGAAATTGCGGTGAAAACTGCTCGAGGAACAAATCTTGAACGTCGACTTTGAGTGAAGTCAAACCAAAGGCAATGCGATCATTGCGGCCATTGATGACCCCCGGCACACCGGGCATGGCTGCACCAGCCAAATGCAGCGACGGACTTTTAAGAGAGACCAAGTACCAATCGCTCGGTTGGGTAAAGGCAAAGTGTCTATCGAGGGCGAGGTAAGCACCTTTGCTCTCGGTCAAGCTAGAAGAAACTACCCAACCGTTAGAGCCCCAACCAGGGGTGG
Source organism: Candidatus Obscuribacterales bacterium (assembly GCA_021732025.1). GTDB lineage: Bacteria > Cyanobacteriota > Vampirovibrionia > Obscuribacterales > Obscuribacteraceae. The sequence continues at coordinate 26,287 of JAKFVU010000028.1, forward strand.
GTGAGAGGGCATTAGCAAGTGACAGCGTCGAACCTGGTGAAAGAGGAGCCGATCCCGGCAAAGCTTCACTCACCGCCGGTGGTGCATCAAAAATACGGTCGAACATGCGTGAGGCAATTTTATTGCCGGCCTTATCTATAATTCGCTGGCGAAGATCATCAAGCCGCCAAGTCTCATTGAGGCAGTACTGATTGTATTTGAGAATTGCTAGAGAATTCTGTGCAGTCCAAGCCTTGGGTTTATAACCAAGCAAAAGAAACTCAACAGCTAATCTATCTTTTGAAGAATTGATATAGGCATTGACGCCTTGGCTGTAGGCATCTAGTGACGCAGAAACATCTTTAGAAAGGCCCTTCAGCTCGGCTGCTGCCGCCCGGTTAACACCAATGGTGCGCACTAACTTGTCGTGGGGTAAAGACTGTGAACCAAAAACCTCAGATAGTTCACCAGCGGCCGTGCGTCTCATCATATCCATCTGGAAGAGACGATCTTGAGCAGTGATGTAGCCCTGTATGCGATAGAGATCAAGCTCTGAAGCCGCTTCAATATATGGAACGGCTCTCTCGTCAAACTTGACAGAGGCTCCGCGACCTAGCTCAGGGAAGCTAACGATACCGTCTAAAACAGGCAGACTGCGCTGTGCGACGAAATATCCTCCGCCCGAAAGCAAAATAGCAACAACAATTAAAACTAAAAATGCTCTCAGCAATGGTGACGCGCCCGACATATACAAAACAAAAGACCAACTAAGTATAAAGCCTTTGCATATAAAGGTAAGTGATAAGAATTAGGAAAAGATAGGTGAACCCTTACGGCTCTCAATGTAAGCCAAAACCGTGGCCAATTCTTGTTCAAGCTTTTCGGTGAGCAGCGGAAGTTGGGCAGTATCACCATCTTTTGCCGAACTTTCGAGGGCCAAAGCCGAACGCGAAAGCGAATCGGCCGTCATGACAACCGCCAATCCTTTCAGTTGATGAGCGAGACGAATCGTCTCCAAATCGTTATTAGTGGCCACCGCTTGGCGAATACAACTTAGTAAATCCTCGCATTCAGCGCTAAAACTACTAATTAAGCGCTTCAGATCCTGGAGCCCGTATAACGCCGCTAACTCCTCACAATTGATAGGAATTTCTTCCATCACTTTGGTCACTGACAACTCTGAATCTATCTTGGTTGGGTGAACCGTGTCTGGCAACCACTTTTCAAGCAACCGATAAAGTTGCTCTTGGCCAACAGGCTTACTCAAATAATCATCCATTCCAGCAGCAATACAATTCTCTCGATCGCCTTTCATGGCCGAAGCAGTCATAGCAATAATAGGAATATGGCCGCCGCGAGCAGCTTCTTCTTGGCGTATCAGCAACGTTGCTTCATATCCGTCCATTTCTGGCATCTGACAATCCATCAATATCAACGAATAAGAAGTTGAGCGAGAGGCGGCTAAAGCCTCTTTGCCATTCGACACCAAGTCAGCCTCTAGGCCTAAGCGCTGCACCTGTCGAAGCGCTAGCTCTTGCATAACAGCATTGTCTTCGGCGATGAGAATGCGCTGACCAGAAGCAACAGTTTTACTAGTCAACTTCGGTGTAGGCGAAACAATTGCATCAGATGGCCGCGATGGCAGCTCGATTGAGCCAGACTGCAATTCGCAACCTCCGCTCAACGACTTTTCTAACTCTGTTAAAAACTCAAACAACCGAAAAGGTTTCTGCATGTGGCTGACATATGAGCTATCAGCAATGGCCTTACTAATCAATGTGCTAGTCGGAAGTTCACTGACACCAAGAACCATCAGGGCAGGCATACTGTTTTTGCAAGCTTCAGATACTGCTTGGCAAAAACTTTGAAATCGCTCTAATTCTCGAAGAGAAGGAATGGGCGAAAAACTACCAGATATGATTTTCCGCGAAGCCGAATCTTGATTGTCCGTTGCATTGATAGGGCTGGTTAACTCTTGGCCAAAAGCCATATCGTAAATTACTAATTGAGGGAATTGGACCGAAGCTGATGGACTCAGAGCTTTGTCGATTTGTTCGAGGGCACTGACAGTCGTAAGCTCAATATCGTAAATGGAGAGATAGCTAGCGACAATTTCATTGACCACAGCAGAACTTGAAACCAAAATCACTGAATTAGACATTCTAGAGTTAGCGCCAGATTGGCGATCGGGCAGCCGACTAGTCAATTTCAAACCAGGTGTCAAGAAGGTTTTTATTGAAGTCGTATCTTGTACTTTCGCCACAGGTATAGCAAACCAAAACGACGAGCCAACTCCGGCTTCGCTAACAAAATCGATTGCACCAGACATCATTTCAACCAACAATTTGCTAATTGAAAGACCTAAACCGGTGCCACCATATTTGCGTGTGGTCGAACCATCGGCTTGAACGAAAGGCCTAAATAGCCGCTTACGAGCAGACTGAGACAAGCCAATCCCGCTATCAGTCACCGTAAATTTAACTCTAACGCCTGGGTCACCAGTTTGCTCTTGAGCTGAGGCGAGTACCTCTAAACTGTCATCGGCCTCAGCCAACTCTGCCCGCAAAAACACTTCGCCTTGCTTAGTAAATTTAACGGCGTTGCTAGCAAGGTTGAGCAGAACTTGCCTGATGCGCACAGGATCTCCGCGCAATGTAGCCGGTAAGCGCGGATCCACCCAGGTCAGCAGTGCTAGATTTTTCTTGCGAGCAGCAGGAGCTAGCAATTCGGCACAATCTTCAATCAATGAAAGAATACTGAAATCGACATTGTCCAGCTCAACTCGCCCAGCTTCGATCTTAGAGAAGTCGAGAATATCATTGATAATAGTCAACAGTGACTGAGCTGAATCTTTTACCATTGTAGTAAATTGTTTTTGCTGACTGTCTAAAACGGTATCGAGTAAAAGCTCAGACATACCGATAACAGCCGAAATAGGTGTGCGTATTTCGTGCGAAATGTTAGCAACGAATTCACTCTTCAACTTTGACGCTTCTAAGGCTGAATCATAGGCAATCTCAAGTTTACGAGTTAAGGTCTCTAATTCTTGATTAACTGAAGCCAGCCTGTCAACACGTTCTTGCAAATCTAAATTGAGCTTTCTGATCTCTTCATCGGCTTGTTTCTTCTCGTTGATGTCTGTGACTAATCCATTGAAAATGACATCGCCGTTATCGAGCACTTCTGGTGAAGAAGAACATCTAATCCACTTAATGCCACCAAGTTTGGTGATCAGCCGCCCTTCCCATTCGAAGACAGACGGCCCCACATAGGCGTCGGCAATGGTTTGCCACATGCTGGGTAAGTCTTCAGGGTGAATGCGTGAGAAGACTAGTGCCGGGTCTGCCATCATGGCATCGGGCTCAACTTCTAAAATATTCCTACAGCTTTCACTGACATACGGGAAATAGAAACTGCCGTCCCGGCGATGAACATATTGATAGATGCCGCCCGGCACGTGCGAAGCAAGCTGGTTAAAGCGAGCCTCACTCTGTTGCAGCGAGGCCTCAACTTCTTTGCGAGCGCTAATGTCTTTATTGAAAACATAATAGCCTGTAAACTTATCTTTTAAATCTGTAACGCGCACCATAGTCAGTAGCTGGTGAAACAGCACACCATCTTTGCGCTGGCCCAGAAGCTCGGCTTCGGCCTTGCCTGTTTCTAACATAGTGGTATAGCAACGCTTCCACTTACTGTGATCTTCGACATAAATGCAGTCTTGAACCGATGAAAGAATCAGTTCTTCCATGGCATAGCCGTACAAATCGGCATATGACTTATTGACTGACAAATAGCGGTCGTCGACATCAATTTTGGCAATACCTTCGACAGCATTTTTCATGGCGACGTTTATATCAAGCAGCTCAATCTCGGCAGCTTTGCGATCGGTTATGTCATAGGCAACGCCGTACATGAGACCATTACGAGCCGGGGTGGCACTCCAAAGCAACCAGCAAATAGAGCCGTCTTTACAGACATAGCGATTTTCAAAGTTAACGACGCTTATGCCAGCGAGCAACTCACTGTGTTTCAAATCACTTTGCTGCAAGTCATCAGGATGAATAAACTCTCTATACGGCTTAGCCATAAGTTCTTCTACGCTGTAGCCGAGCTTGTCACTCCAGGCCGAATTAATACGCTTAAAATAGCCATCTTCAGAAGCAATACAAAACAAGTCATGGGATAGGTTGAAGTAGATGTTAGCTTCGTTGAGTTCTTTAGTGCGCTCAATAACCTTGTGTTCTAAATCAGCTTGCGCGGCCTTCAATTCATCTTCAGCACTTTTAAGTTGAGTGACATCAGAACAAAAAGCTATGACCCCTTGAATTACTCCATTCTCGTCACGGTACGGCATCTTATCAGTATGCAACCAACGAATAGTGCCATCACCCCGACGCACAATTTCGACAATACCAAGCTTTGGTTTGCCCGACTGAATGACTTCGAGATCGGCCAAGAAGTATTGCTCAGATTCTTCAGGGTAAAGCTCTTCAATTGACTTGCCTTCCAAATCTGATGCCGAAACTCCAAGGGTGTCGCAAACAGCTTTGTTCACTCTAGTAATGCGATTATTGAGATCTTTGTACCAGACCATAGAAGGCATTGAATCTAGAATCACTTGCTCATGGGCACGCTGAAGACCAAGCAAGTCTTGGGCCTGGCGCCTCTCAAAGACAACGGAGAGGTGAGTGCCAATTTCTTCAATGGCATTTAGAAAATACTTGTCTGGTGCGCCGCGGCGAACACCAAAAAATTCAAAAACAGCAAGCAGCTTTTGACCGTTTCTTACCGGAAAAGCGAAACCGGATTGGATAGTGGAAAGGGTAGCAAGTGAGCGCTTCTCTACAGCAACATTGTCGATGAAAACAGGTGTATTTTCCGTCGCTGCTTTTCCCGGCAGACCTTCACCTAATTTCAATTCGGAAGCAAGGCTGTCATGGCGAAATACATTGGCGGGCAACGACGAATAAAAAGCAACTTCAGAACAGCGCAGAGCCCCCTCGTCTTGAGTCGGATACCAGGCTTGACCAATCTGCCAGTTAGCCAGCTGACAGATTCTAGAGATGCAGTGCAAACTAATATCATCGATGCGCTCGAGCTCACTGGCCTCAGCAATCACTTCAACCACCAAGGCTAAAGCTTCTTCAATACGCCGACGCTCGCTGACGTCATAGCTGATACCGCGCATAAATTTAGGTTCGAGACCATCAAAATCAACATTGACTCGATCAGAGAGCCAAATATACTGGCCATCGGCACGCCTCATGCGATAGATCACTTCGTAGTGATTGTTTTCACGCGTGACGCTATCTTTGGCGCGCTGAACTTTGCTTAAGTCTTCAGGGTGACAAATGCTGGCAAAAAGGGTGGGATCGGCCATCCACTTTTCAACAGAATAGCCAAGCAACGACACAGCATGCTGCGAAACAAACGAAATCTGCGAAGTCTTGAAATCTGCTTCCCAAATGATTGCTTCGACCGAATTGAGCAGGGTCTCGAATTTACGGCTACTGTCATTCATCGGTCATAAGGCTCTTTATTTAAGATTCTTCAGAATAGTATTCAATACTAAGATGATAGCTGACTACTCTATTATAAGGGTGCTATCAACTGTAATTGCTGATTTAACTCGCGGGAGACTCTATGGCAGACGCTCGTACCAGAGTGCTGGTACTGCTTTTAGCCTATTTCACCATCAGGTTGCCCTGGCTCTTTTTAGTGCCAATGAAAGAAGCGCCAGATGAATATGCTCATTTTTGGATTTTGCGCTATCTCACTGAGCATCTCAGACTACCGGAGGGCGCTGAAGTCTTAGCTGGTGGCCCTTCGGCAGTCTACGGCTCTTATCCACCATTTGGTTATATCCCCCATGTTCTGGCCTCTCTGGTCGGAGCAAAGATAGCTCCGGCCGTCGACATCTCTCTCAGCTCGCGCTTCGGCAGCCTCCTAGCTGGCGCTGTACTCATTCCATGCGCTGACTATTTTGGCAGACTACTTTTTAGCCATTCCCGCCTCTTTGCCATAGCCCTGCCAATCATGGTTATCTTTCATCCGCAGCTAGTCTTCGTCAATGCCTATGCCAATTGTGATACCACAACTGCAGCACTAGCGGCAGTGACACTTGTGTTGCTTAGCAAGACATTGCTTAACGGATTGCAGGTTAAATACAGCCTAGTTTTAGGCGTGGTTCTCGGTTGGTTAGCATTGACCAAATATTCAGGCTATTCGATGTTTCCCACTGCTGCTATAGCAATTTTATTGGCAGCCTGGTTACATCGCACAAAAGTGACGAGCCTGTTTCTCAATTGCGCTCTTGTCGCGGCAGTGTCACTGGGGTTAAGTGTCTGGTGGTTTGTTCGCAACGCCGCAATTTTCGACGGCGACTATCTTGGCACGAAAACCATGTATCACACTTGGGCTGTCACTTTCAAACGAGAGCTAGTATTTCACAAAAGCGCTTGGACATTCTTGAAAGATCACCGCTGGTGGCGCACCATTATCTATTCTTACTGGGGCTACTTCGGATACATGACTCAAGAAATGGCTCGCCCGCTCTATATTGTCTATCAGACTTTTATGGCAATAAGCATTGTGGCAGCTCTTGTGCGAGCGGTAAATGCAGTGCAAAGACAAAAGCTACTACTGGTGATACCAAATATATTCTCTAGTCTCAACAAAGACGCTGCCGTGCCAGCAGTATGGTTCACGTTGATAATTAGCTTCGCCATTAATCTAGGGGCCATGGTCTACGCCTCAATGGCTAACTTTGGATTAGCTCAAGGGCGCTACTTATTCCCCAACGAAATTCCAATCATGGCTATGCTTCTTGGCGGCCTCTACCTACTGCCTAATGCATGGAAAAATAAGGCTGCAATGACTCTTTTGACATTCAATACCAGTGCCTGCATTTATCAGTTTTACAAACTCTCTACGCTTCCAGAATATTGTTTTAATTTCATTCGCACTTATACGCAATAGCGCCAGACAAACTTATCCAGTTCTTGAGCGATTTTGCTGTAAATAGCACCACCGATAACGTCCTTGAAACGCAATACTGTTATGGCTAAAAGATAATTTTACTATTGGTTTGCAATGATAGAATTCGGCCACATCTATATTTACTAAAACAACTTGGTGGGAGCCTCATATGACTGTCCAGACCAGGCGAAGAAAGGCGAATTGCTTTATATGAAAGTAAGTTTCGTCCGCGGCATTTCACTGTCATTGTCACTATTGATTTGTATCTTGCCAGCTCTAGCAGCCGACGAGAATATTCCACCACTGCGTGGAATCGAGGCTGATCAGCCAGTCAATACACAGCTCCCTAGCTCAGAGGTTGCGCCAGTTTTCCCAACTATGCCTAATCGTCAGGTACCAGCCGATCCAGGTGTAATCGCAGATAAATCAAAGTATTTCAAGACTCCCCTTGGCAGCTTTTCAGAAGATAGTCTGAACTTCAAAACTACTGCGGCAGAAAACCTGGTACCAGTTGGCAATGACAAGCTTCCACCAATAAAGCTAGAGGCCACATACAATCAGCCTATTAGTTTAAAAGATGTCCTTACGCTCACACGAGACAATAACCTACCGATCAAAATTGCCCAAACCGATGCCCTTGGCTCAAAATACAAACTCATTGGATCGTTTGGTGCCTTTTTGCCAAGCCTGTCAATGAATTATGTACCGCAGCGATTGAAATCTGGTGGCACCGAAGTACGCACATCTCCATTCTTTGTCACTCTAATATATCCAGTTTTCTTGGGTGGTGGTGCGGCCTTCACCTCACTGCAACGATTGCACGAAATGCGGGCGGCACGTCAGGTTACTTACAAGTACACCAATGATGCATTGCTTGATTCATATCTAAAATACTACGATGTAGTACTGAATTGGGCTCTCCTCGACCTCAGAGCAAAATCGCTAGAAGTAGCAGACACCCAGCTTTCGATCAATAAAGATTTGAAAACTGCTGGCCTCGGCACAGACTTCGAAGTGATGCAGAGCAAGACTCTCTACGCCCTCGAAAAGCAAAAATTAGTGCGCCAAGAAGTTGAACTAAGAAGGGCTGCACTAAAGCTCTGCGTAGTTCTCAATCACAGCGTACTTGTTAATTTAGTACCGTCAGACAATCAAATTAACAGACAAGCCTTGGTAGCACCAACACAATCACCCGAACTACTGACCTCTCTGGCCGTACAAAACAGACCTGAGCTAGCACGCTGGGAAGAGCTCAGGCTTGCCGCACGCAATGCCACTAGGGCAGCAGGTTCAGGTCTTTTGCCGAGAGCAGCATTTTTCACAAACAACTCCACCAATATTGGTGGCGGCGACTCAACAGTTATTATTCCTACCGGTGGCGGCAGTGCCGCAGGTGGTGTCACCTCGTCTATAAATGGCGGCAGTAACAGCAGCTACTCTGCCGGTTTCATCTTAAACTGGCTCATTGCTGGCGCCGGTGTAGAAAGCGCTAGCAATATTTTAGTGGGTCGCCAAAACACTCGCAGAGCCATTTTGGAAGGCAGAGAAGAATTGTTGCGAATCAGTGCCGAAGTGCGTGACGCTTACCTTGATACACGCGCTTCTGAAACCGAAATTGATGTAACCTCAGATGCGGTGCAAGCGGCAACTGAACAGCTGCGCATGGCAACCGTGCGCATCTCCCACCAAATTGGCACTAACCTAGAAGTAATTCAGGCCCAGAAAGACTATATAGAAGCCCTCAGTCGGCGCATAGAAGCATTTGTAAGATACAAACAGTCGCAAGCTCGCCTGCTGCATGCAACCGGCTTGATCTCGGTTGATACTCTTACTGCCACACAACCACAACGCTTTCAAGTGAGGAGAACTAAGTAACATGCGCCAAGGTGTTTCTCCAAGATTTGTCACTCTTCTCTGTTGGCTATTTGTCAGCAGCCTCCCCTTACTCAGCGGCTGTAAATCAGAGACTGAGACAAAAAACGAACCAGCACATAAGAAAGAAGTGCCAGTAACGTTAAAGAAGATTGAGTCGAGCAATGTTGCATCGACTTACTCACTAGTGGGATCTATGGACTCTCGCAATTCTGTAGATATCTATCCACGAATCGACGGCTATATTGTCAAAATTCCAATCACTGCAGGTATGCCCATTGAAAAAGGGCAGTTGCTATTCGAAGTCGATAGCAACAAGCAAGAAGCAGCTGTGGCCGCCAAGCGCAGCAGCGTCGAACTTGCAAAATCTGACTACGCAAAAGAAGTGGGAAAACTTGGTTCTCTCCAAGCGGACCATGATGGCAAACAATCACAAGTCGACCTCAACAATGTCGAATACCAACGCTATTATTGGCTAGAAAAGCGCGGGGTGGTTCCCTTAGCCACTGTAGACAGAGAAGACAGAAATCTGCGAGTAGCTAAAGCAGATCTCAATTCACTAAACGCTGAAACTGAAGCACAAAAAGAAGTTATTGAGCGGGCAAAACAACGTATTGAAGAGGCAAAATCGGAACTAAAAGTTGAGCAAGCCGAACTTGGCTATCGCACCATGACTGCACCATTCAGTGGTGTAATCGGAAACGTTCCAGTCAAACTCGGTGACTATGTTAATCCCCAAACAAAACTAACAACCCTGAGTAAAAACAGACCACTCGAAGTCAACGTAGAAGTTCCTCAAGAGATGGCTAAACAAATTCGCGTTGGCACTAGAATGGAAATTTTAGGCAATGACGGCGTACCATACGGCGAAACATCTGTGTTTTATGTGGCGCCTACCGTCAATTTACAGAACCAGTCTGTGCTAGTCAAAGGCGAGTTTAGCAACACCAAAGATCAACTGCGCCCCGACCAATCAGTACAAGTCAAAATGATACTCAAAACCGAAGCAACGCTTTCGGTACCCACCGAAGCTATATCATTTGTAGCAGGCAAGGCCTTTGTTTTCGTGGCAGCACAAGGTGTAGACGGTAAAGCAATAGCAAGGCAAAGACCTATTGAGATTAGCTCAATTCAGAACAATACAGCCACTGTAAAATCAGGCCTGCATCCTGGCGAAGAAATTGTCACTTCTGGCATTCAACTTCTAGCGGACAAATCACCTATCGACGCGTCCGGGAGCCACTGATGTCAGAGTTTTTCATAAGTCGACCGGTATTTGCAGCAGTTCTAGCTATTGCAATGATTCTGGCTGGTGCCATCGTCATACCGAGCCTGCCCATCTCGCAATATCCATCGCTTGCGCCACCACAGGTGCAAGTTAAGAGCACATATATTGGTGCCAGTGCCGAACAAGTTGAATCGTCGGTAACCACTCCCCTTGAAAAAGAAATCAATGGTATCGAAGGCCTGAAGTACATCCAGTCATGGAGTGGCAATGATGGCACAAGCAAAATCATCGCTACATTTAACTTAGAACGTGGCAATGACCAAGCAGCCATGGACGTACAGACAAAAGTCTCGTCAGCTCAAGGGCGCCTTCCTGAAGAAGTTAAACGTCTAGGCGTTTCGGTAGACAAAGTTTCTACCTCGCTTGTGATGGCCTTGTCACTGTATAGCGACGGCGAATACACACAAGAGTATCTCAGCAATTATGCCGACCTTTATCTTAAGGATGCACTGAAAAGTATTAATGGCGTCGGCAGCGTTGAGCTTGTCGGCGAACGAAAATATGCTATGCGCATCTGGCTTGACCCAGGCAAGTTAGCCAAGCAGCAGATGACCCCACTAGAAGTAACTAGTGCTTTGCAAAGTCAAAATCGCCAAGTAGGCGCCGGTGACCTCGGTGCTGCGCCAGCTCCCACTGGTCAGCGTTATCAATACAACCTCAAAGTAATTGGCCGCATGTCTGACCCCGCTGAATTTGAAAAAGTTGTGGTTAAGCGAGGCAGTGACGGTTCGCTCGTACACATTAGCGACATTGGCCGGGTGGAATTGGGCGCAGAAAACTATTCGACAGACTGCACATATAAAGGCCGCGGAGCCGTAGCCATGGTGGTCTACCTGCGAGCCGGCGGCAACGCTCTCAAGGTCGCCAACGGCATCAAAGCTCAACTGGCAGATCTAGAAAAATCATTTCCTCCTGGTATCAAATGTGATGTTTGCCTAGACACAACAGAAGCCGTAAAAGAATCGATTCATGAAGTGGTAAAAACACTGCTAGAAGCCATTGTTCTAGTGGTATTAGTTATCTTCATTTTCTTGCAAGACTGGCGCAGTATGATCATCGCTTGCGTCACTATTCCAGTGAGCTTAATAGGTACATTTGTCTTTATGGAAGCCATGGGCTTCTCTATCAATACTCTAACTTTATTCGGCTTGACTCTAGCCACGGGCCTTGTGGTTGACGATGCCATCGTGGTTGTCGAGAACGTCAAGCGACACATGGAAGAATCGAAGCTCTCGGCCATAGCGGCCACTTCAATTGCCATGAAAGAAACTGCCGGAGCCCTCGTCGGTACAGCGCTAGTATTGGCGGCTGTCTTCGTGCCAGTGGCCTTTTTCCCTGGCACGACAGGACAACTCTACAAGCAATTTGCTCTAACTATCGCCGCCTCAGTTGCCCTCTCGGCCTTCAATGCCCTGACTCTCTCGCCAGCACTATCGGCATTGATACTGAAACCAGAGCCAGAGCACCAACCGGCCGTCTTCAGGGCAATCAACAAGTGCATAGACTTTGTGCGAGAGATCTACGAAAAAACGCTGCTGCTCTCACTCAAAGCAGCGCCGCTAATGATTCTGCTTTTGCTAGGCATCATAGTTAGCGTGGTCTACTTATTTAAGGTGCTACCAAGCGGCTTTGTCCCAGACGAAGACCAAGGCTATTTCTTTGTGGTCGGCCGCGGGCCGGATGGTACATCGCTTGAGTACACCACTGACGTTATGAAAAAGGTCAGTAAAATTGTAGAAGCCGAAAAAGAGTGCAAGCCAGTTTTGGCCCTCTCTGGCTTCAGTTTTTCAGGTGTAGCTCCCAACTACGGCCTGGTTTTCTGCCCGCTTAAATCGTGGAAAGAACGCGAAGAAAAAAGCAGCCATGCCGATGCTGTGATTGCCAGACTAAGGACCAGCCTGGCCAAAGTTACAGAAGCGTCTATGGGACCATTTGCGCCGCCAGCTCTTGAAGGCATGGGGCAAATGGGTGGTTTCTCGTATCAATTGCAAGATAAGTTTGGCCGCTCCGTCGGTGAGCTGTCTCAAGCGGCCAGCAAGCTAATCAAAGAAGGCAATTCAACTAAAGGCTTGAAAGGGCTCTTCACCACATTTAGTGCCAACACACCAAGACTAAATGTCAAAGTTCGCCGAGAGTTGACAGAAGCTCTCAACGTAGATATTTCACAAGTGCTAGACACCCTGCAGCTTCTATTAGGCTCGTCGTATGTCAATGACTTTGACTACATCAACCGCAGCTATAGAGTCTACGTACAGGCCGACCAGGGATTCAGAGTCGAACCCAAAAGTCTCCTTCAGTATTACATCAAGAATCGAGATGGCAAAATGATCTCTCTTGATACTTTAATTGAAGGTGTGCCAAGCCTATGTGCCCCGATTGTCTCACACTACAATCTCTTCCGTTCGGTTGAAGTTAATGGTTCACCAGCACAAGGTTTCAGCTCAGGTCAAGCACTCGAGACCATGGGCAAATTATCTGCCGATTCGCTACCAAAAGGCATGACCTACTCATGGTCTGGTATATCACTCGAAGAGATTCAAGCCGGTAGCTCGGCTATCGTAATTTTTGCCCTGGGCATAGTCTTTGTATTTCTTGTATTGTCAGCCCAGTACGAGAGTTTTACCGATCCATTTATCATTCTGCTTTCAGTTCCCCCAGCCGTTCTGGGTGCACTCTCGGCCCAATGGCTGCGCGGTCTCCAGAATGATGTTTTCTGCCAAATTGGTTTAGTCATGTTGGTCGGTCTTGCCAGTAAAAATGCCATCCTCATTGTTGAATTTGCCAACCATCTTCTAAAAGTCGAGAAGCTCTCAATTAAAGATGCAGCGGTCAAAGCGTCCACAATGAGACTGCGGCCCATTCTGATGACATCACTGGCCTTTGTCGCTGGCTTATTCCCACTAGTGATAGCCGAAGGCGCTGGCGCCAACTCTCGGCAATCACTAGGTACCGCCGTATGTGGTGGCATGGTGGTATCGACTGTACTTAGTCTTTACCTTGTGCCTGTAATCTTTGTCATGATCAAATCTATGCTGTCTGCTTTGAGGAGAAAAAAGGATGTCGTTGAATAAACAAGGCTCTCGATGTGAGAGCTTGCGGGCAAGAAACAAAGCCATAGGCATAACCATTGCTGGCCTTGCCATCATTTCTATTGGTAGCGCCGCGGCTTACAGCTCTGGAGCGCGCAACAGTCTTCTGCGTTCTCGCGATCAAGTGCTTGATCAACGCTCACAAATTCAACGTGCCTATAGCGATGTCGATCGCAAAATTGCCGAATTACAGCAGCAAAAATATACCCTCAGTCGCTACTTGCAAGACTGTGACCGTCAGGTGCGAGACCTTGACCGGGCACTAAATGCGCAAGATTCAGCATACAGAGACGCTCGCTACTAAGCGAAGGAGATAAAATGTTCTGCTCGATAAAAATGTCAAATTCATTAGTTAAGTACTCTGTTCTGTTGGCTGCCGTCATATCAATGGGCGCTGTTCAAGTTGGCGCCGCAGAGGTAAATCCACCACAGACTATAGACGTAGAGCTGATTGGTGCCAATCAAACCGAAAAGGAAGACAAGGCGGTACTTGCCTCGCTGCAAAAGTTACTCGCTGGTTTGGCCTCTAGCAATATCGAACAAATAGGTGCCTGCCTCAGTGACGACGTCACAACCCTAGACAGCAAAACGAATCAGTATCTACACGGCAAAGAATCGGTAATTGCCCATATCAAGAAAAACGTAGTGGGAACCGGCGCCAATCACCCGGTGAAAAAATTGGTTATTCATAATCCATTTGTCCACGTGAAGGGTGATACAGCAATGGTTTCATTCAGAGCGACAAAATCTTTGAACGACCCAGGTGCTACCACACTCGAATCTTGGTGTTCTGAAGTCTATGAGCGCAAGAACGGAGAGTGGCTTGTTCTAAATCTAAAAACCGAATGGAAGCCAATTAAAAAATAGCCTATTTTAGACCACTCATGATTGGTCCAACTCCGTAACCATCAAGACGGTCGGTTCTGCCGCTGAGAAATTCAGCGACAGAACCGCTGAATCGATCGCGTGATGTTACATACATAGATAAAGCGAATACCGTGCAAACAGATGCCACCATGAGCCGAAATAAAATTCGTTCTTGGGAAAGCAGATATAACCTAAGTTTGTAGCGCATAATGGTTAACCAACTACTCTGGACATAAGCTAAAAAGCCAAGACTGGAATTTCCCGAAACCTTTTCACTATCATAGCGCTTACCAAGTTCTTGAGGATAGTGCTGTGGTATATGATCTAGAAGAGGTCAGCGGTATGGTCGAATCAACTAGGTCCAAACTTGAATACATCCCCAGCGGTTGGTGCCTATCAGGCAGCCATCCAGCAGATTACATTGCCGGCATTGATAAAACACAAGCTCACAGCGGCTCACAGTGTGCGTCGCTCGTAAATCGAGTAGCTGCGCCAGACGTCGCCGGCTTTGCTACTCTCATGCAGGAAGTGTCAGCAAAAAACTATGCGGGCAAAAGAATTAGGATGAGCGCCTGGCTCAAAACTGAAGAAATACAATCGTGGGCATCCCTTTGGCTAAGCGTTTACGGTCCGGCAGGTCGAACTAACGTATCTTTCGACAATATGTGCGATAGAACCATCACCGGAACCACCAGTTGGAGTAAATACGACATCGTCTTAGATGTTCCTTTCGATGGCACAAAACTAGGCTTCGGAGCCATTCTTGCAGGAGTTGGACAACTTTGGGTCGACGATTTCACTTTTGAAGAAGTTGGATCTGATATTGCAATAACTGACTGTCCATGCAGCGAACGACGCAAGAAATCGGCAGAAGAACAGGCGCCTTTAGTGCCGACAAATCTTAGTTTTGACGAAAGCTGATTAGCGGCAAGGAATCAATAAATGGATAAGATCCTTTTTGTTTGCAGCCAAAACAAATGGCGGAGCCTCACAGCTGAAAGTATATATGAGGGTTTTTCTCAATATCAAGTCAGATCAGCGGGGACAGCCCCAGGTGCTAGAGTTAGAGTTACGGAGGGCCACATTGGCTGGGCTGACTGGATCTTCGTCATGGAGAAAAAGCACCTACAAGTTCTTACAAGAAAATATGGCGATCGTTTAGCAGACAAGAAAGTTGTATGCTTGCACATCCCTGACCAGTATCAATTCATGGACATAGAGCTAATCAGGCTTCTAAAAATCCGACTTGGCCACCATATTGATGTTCCAGATTAAGTGAACAACGTGCTTTAATCTACCTACTTGGAAGGCACAACAACGCGATGAAATTCACTGATTTTGAACCGATTGTAGTTACTAATTCCGTGTCATTCCCACATCGAGGACTCGCTGCCAATGACGCACATGAAAGACTTAGGTATTATTCTTTGCCTATTAGGCACCTCAATTAGCTTCTGGCAACCTGTTGGTGCATCTGCACAAGGGCTGAAAGGAGCTCAGATGCCGCCAGAAATTCTAGGTCGTGCTATCTACGTTAAGGGCTATAGTGATCAAGAACGCTGGAACCATTTTCTTTCAGTTCAAAGCAGGCTTATCGGTATGTCATTCAAGCAAGCAGATGAAGCTCTATGCGGAATGATAAAGCACAAAGTTATGACTGAAGCCGAATATGCTCTTACGCAAGAGCAAGTAAAAGTCGGAAAAACCAAAGGCTGCCTCTACTTGAGAGTCTTTTACCGGGATGGGTTCGTCTGGAAATATAGTGTCGAAGCGAGTCACTAGTTAAATATCTTCGCGACGGTGTCCACTCTGCAACCATTGATGTATGAACTTTTGGACCGCTGGTTTGTTCTTTTCAAAATTTTCCTTATACCGTTCGTAAAAACTTGAATAGTGCTCTCCGTATGGCTTGGCGCCTACTCCGGCTGGCTGTGCCGTTCGCAAAAATTCCAACAACCCATGTCTTCCGTGTTCTTCAACATACTTCTGAATGTCTACGTGCTCTTCATGGCCATTGAGCTGATAGTTGAAACGAGGAGGATCGCCCTTGAGTCCTAGCTCATGATGGACCCTCACTTCAGTAAGCATCGAATCTACCTCACCCTTCAAAAAGATATTTTCAAAGTCATTTGGTTTTGCGATGCCGTAGTCATAAAGCTTTGACAGAAACTGATGCGTAGCGTGAAAACCTTCGTGTGCGAAATTCTCAACTTGTTTTCCCGAAGTATCCTGCGGTCGAATAATTATCGTACTGGCCAAGTTATCGTATTCAGTGTTGGATGCTTTAGAATCAATTTTAATGTGAATCATATCCGCCCACGGGCAGTCTTTTAAACGATCTATAACCTCTTCAAGTGTTTTGGATTTTCCAGACTCTCCATCTTTCAACTTCTTAGATTGCAAATAAGCATCTATGAAAGGTGTTTTGAAAACAGCTAGAGCCTCACGCAATGTCATGGACTGACCGTCTATCGGCCGTAGCGGCTTCAATTCATATCGGTTTAAATAATCATCTCTCAAAGCGATTTTTTCGACATGGCTGTTATTGCTGTCGAACAGTTCAAATTTCTGAGTCGTTTCCTTTGCTGCTCCTGCCGCGTAGAACATGTCTGTGGCTGACTCATCCTGCCCCAACATGTGATGCTGTTGAGTTTCGCGCCAGTTTGTTTGCAACGCCTGGTTCTTGATCACGCCACCATGCAATATTGTTTCAGGTGCGGTTTGTGGTTTGGTTACTTCCTTCATTCTTTCAGCTTCTTCAGTCATCGCGGCAACTCCAAGCATATAGACTTCCATATACCCTTTATCGCTGCCGGACCTTTCATGTCTTGCGACAAATTCGGCGTTGCTGAGTATAGGTCCGGCGCAACTCTGCACACAAATCCAAACCATCCTTGATTGAGAATTTCAGGGATGCGGAGCGATTGCGATAATTGCTATCCGTCCTTCTTTAGGAGGGTGCCCGAACTCACGAAACCAACTTAAAGCTCGAAATACCGTTGTTCTTAGTCACTTGAATTTGCACGGGGAACATCTCACGCACATCGGCGATGTGAGTAATTACAAGCACCCGAGAAAAATCAGTTTGAATCAAGCGGATGGCCTTCACAAGCCGCTCGCGGCTGCCGTCATCTTGTGAGCCAAAACCTTCATCAATGATCAAAGTTTCTAATTTTGCCCCAGCCCTTCTAGCGAGCAAGCGAGACAATGCAATACGCAAAGCGAAGTTAACTTTGAAAGCTTCGCCACCAGAATAGAGTTCATAGCTGCGTGTGCCAACTTCATCACCAATAACGAGATCAAGTGTCTCTGCCATGGTGCCAGATTTTGTTTTAGTCTGAGTTATTAAAGCAATGTGCATCTTGTTATCGGTCAATCGACTCAAAATGCGATTGGCTTCATTTTCAATTTCCGGAATAGCGTTTTCAATAATGACTGCCTGAATACCTTTCTTGCCAAATACCTCAACAAGATAAGCGTAGTCGTCCATCTCTTCGCGCAATAGTGTCATCTCTTGCAGGCGCGCTGCTAAGCGAGTCAATTCATCAGAAAGAGCATGACTGCGCGACGAGAGCACCGCTACTTTGCGCCCTGATTCTTCTTTGAAGCCACGCACTTCATCTAAAGAAGGTTTGAGCCCGGCTAATGTTTTCTCTACCAAGTCTAAGTCTTTCAACTGTCCTTTCAACTGCAGCTGCTCACTATCCACTTTGGCAATTTGAGCTTGCTTACTTATATACTCGCCTTGCAATACCCCTAGCTGTTCTTCCAAGGCAGGCACCTCGGCCATGGCTCGACTAAGGTCACGGGATTTCTCAGTAGCGATAAACAGCTCAGAAAGGCGCTGCTTCAAGCGTGCATGTTCATTGCGATCATATGAATAGGTAGTGAGTTTTTGCAGCACTTCTTTTAGTTCAAGGCGAACAGCTTGACCGTATATTTCGCCGCTCAATTCAGAAGATATTTCTTCAATTGCTTTCTTTAGCTCAGGCATTTTGCCATTGATGCGACTCAACTCTTCAGTGTCTTTAGCTAACTGTTGATGCTTGCCTTCGATATGGCGTTTCAAACGAATTTGCGATTGCAGCGAAACATAAACTGCTGGGTCAAACTCTAGTTTGTGCAATTCCGCTTTGACTGCCACCAAACTTTCACGCTCTACCTGAGCAAAATTATTCTGTGAAAGTTTTTCGGCTAATAAAGCTTCAGCTTGACTTAGCCGCTGCTCATTATCACTGGCTCTAACCAAGGCCTGTTGCCGCTCATTGTATTGGCCAATACGTTTATCTAAGTCTTTGCGACCTTCAAGTTCTTTGCGCATTTCTACATAGCGCACTCTTAACTCGGCTCTTTGATCATTCAACTTTTCTTTTTGCACGTCTAGTTGATTGATCTCTTGATCCATCTCTTCATTGTGCTTCAAATAGCGCTCTATGACGGCTGCTCTATCTACAATTGGAGCAGAGCACAAAGGGCAAATAGAAGAGTGCTCGTGCTCTTTCAGCTCTTTGATTTTCTCTAGATTTTCTCGTTGCCTGCCTCTGATTTCTTCAGCCTTGATTGCCAGACTTTCCAAATCAGACTTGATAGCAATACCAGTTTTCTCAACTAGTTCAAACTCAGCTTCTAGCCGCTCAAGGCGTTCTTTGAGCTGATCCAACTCAGCGCCTTCTGCTCCTAGGCTAGCTTGCGATTGAGTTAACGCAGTTAACTCTTTGATGGCATTCTGCTTCTGACCTAACTCAGCTTCTAAGCGAATTTTAGCTTCTTGAATAGTTGAAGATAGTTCGGTCACTCGGTGCGACAGCTGAGTATGCGCTTCTTGCTTCTGCGACAAGACAGCTTCACTTTCAAGCAATTGACGAAATTCAAGATATTGCGACTTTATTTTATCGCCGTCTTCAGTGTCGCGCAGCAGACGCTCACGGCTTTTGACTAGCTCACGATTCTCGACTTCTAAACCTTCTAACTTCACTTCCAGTCGGCTACGAAGAGTGGCCAGCTGACCGGTAAGTTCAAGCTTTTTATCACTCAGATCTTGCACTTCAAGAAAAACGCTATCTAACTTTTCAACAGCCGCTCTTACTTGATTGAACTCTGATAGTTGTGCTTCGATATCAGAACTTTCACCAATCAAGTCGCCTAGCGATTTCTTCTTTTGTTCAATTGAAAGTTTTTGATCATCAATGCGCTTGAGGGCGTGATTCAGCTCGACCAGCTGCTTGTCGTTCGACGATATAGTCACTTCGATAAGCTTAAACTGCTGTAGTTGGGCGCTTACTTCTTCTACTTGCTGCTCGATGTCGCGGGCCACAAGAACCAAATCATCATATTCAATTTGAGCGGCGCAAAGTTCGGTATGCACTTGAGCAAACTCAGCTTCTACTTGCCTTGCCCCTGCTAGGCTGCCTTCAAGAAATTCTATTTGGGCTTTGACCCCACGCAGCCTATCTCGTGCTTCTTCTTGCAAGCGGTCAAAATATGAAAGCCCCAGTATTTCTGCCAAAACCTGCTTGCGTTCGGAGGGCAAACGGGTAGTAAATTCTTCTGCTCTTCCCTGCTTTAGATAGGCACTATTGATGAAAGTGTCATAATCCATGCGCAAAAGATCGCAGATATGTTTGCCCGTTTCTTTCATACTGGCGGCGGTCAAACTATTCCAGCGCAATGTTCCGTCTTGCCCGCCGGTCAAATCTGCTATCTGAAATTCTAAGGTACCTTTAGACGTGCCTTTGCCGCCAGCCTTGCCTACCTGCTTCTGGCGCGAGCGGCGTACCCGGTAAATTTGCCCTTCATGGCTGAAAACAATCTCCACCCACATTTCTTTCTCGCCCAGGCGCACGAGTTCATCGGAGCTGCCCCGGGCTTCTTCCCAAATGGCCCACGTCACCGCGTCAAGAATTGCCGACTTGCCAGCCCCATTCAAGCCAGTTAGGCAGGCCACAGCGATGCCGTTGAGGTCAAGGGTTGAGTCGGCGTAACTCATGAAATTATGTAGATGGACAGAGTTGAGAATCATGGTCTCTTACTGGCAAAGGTCTAAGCTTATCAGCCCAGAGCTGAAATGCAGCTTCGAGCGGTTGATATCGTTCTATACTTACAACTATTTATGACTAACAGTAGACCTAACGAAAACATTGAACCCATAAGCAGAGACTTCGCCGCCTCATGCTTTAGCGCGTTTTGTTGCAGTTTAGTTTCACTCGGCCTTGAAGTCGTGCTGGCAAGAATAGCTCTCGGCAGCGTGGGCAGCTCAGCAGTTGCCTCTACAATGACCATTACCATCTATCTTTGTGGTTTAGCCCTTGGCGCCTGCATAGCTCAAAGAAGCCCCAAACTCTTGACCATTAGAGGGGCGGCCTCTGCCCTGGTGGTCTCGCCGCTGCTGGCCATAGTGCTGACGAAAATCTTGACCAATGCGAATTTGGCAGGCCCCATAATTTTGCTATTTTTGACCGCAGCATTACTACTGCCCTCGACCAGCTCGGCGGCTCTAGTTAGCCTTCTTGCTACTGGTCAGAAGCCAAACTTAAGCAACCACATTTATCTAGCAGCCAATCTAGGCGCCTTTACCGGTTGCCTTTTGACTGGCTTTTTGATTTTGCCGCAACTTGGTATGAGCGCATGCCTTATTGCACTGACACTAATCATGACTCCAGCTAGCATTTTGAATTGGCGGTCTCAGTGGAGCGCCCATGAATCAAATGGTCAAGGACAAGAGATATTGAGCGCTGATGCCACATCTTTGTCACCCTCAATTGGTCTGATCTTGTTCGGCTCTGCTTTGCTCATGACTGTTCTTGAATGCGATTGGCTTCGGCTAGCATCACTGTTGCTCGGTTCATCTAGCCAGAACTTAGCTGGCACATTAGCAGCTGTTATCGGTGGTCTGGCAGTTGGCAATTTTTTTGCTCTGAAGCTCAGCAAAAATAGTGGCAAGAGAGACTCAAAAATATCGGCAACTGCAGCTTTAACATTGTCGACTCTAGCCTGCTTGCTGTCACTCAAGTCGATTGGGGCACTGCCTACAATCTTCCAATTACTAAGAATCAACCTACAGTTAAATCAATCGGGCAATGAAGGCCTTGCCTTGTTACCTCAACTTGTTGCCACGATCATACTTGTTGTACCAACCAGTGTCTGCCTGGGCTTGATCTATCCTCTGTATACAAGCCGCTTGACTGGTTCGCAGTGGCGTTTCGCCTATATGATCTCCTCTGCCGGAGCAATTGCCGGACCTGCAGTATTTCTACTTCTGCTGCCGTTCACATCGCTCGAACTAATCATGAAAATCTGCATAGTTTTGTTGGCCTCTTTTTCGTTGAAAGAGGCCTGGGATCTTAAAACAAAAAATACTGTGAACGCAAAATCACTCGCTTACGCTTGTGTAGCGGGGAGTATTTTGGCCCTTGTAGTGACAGCTACCTCGCCGGCGGTGAGCAAAAGCACTCTCACTTCGGGCCTAGCCTATTTGCCAGCGAGTCATGCCGCCCTAGATCAAATCAAGCGCGAGCGCAAATATATAGATGTTCTCTTTTACAAAGATGGTCACAATAGTACGGTCTCGGTAGAAGAAATTAAGTCGGCAAATATTCGTATTCTGAAAAGCGACGGCAAAGTCGAAGCGACGATACCAATAGACGAGAAGGCCGCGGTGAGCGGCTCTGACCTTAGCACCCAGACAATGCTTGCCCTGTTACCCACCATGATACATGGGGGCCGGGATCTCAAATGTTTACTGGTCGGACTCGGCAGTGGCACTACCAGTAGTACTGCTCAAAAACTCGACAATATAAATTCTATTGATGTGGTCGAACTAGAACCAGCCGTGGTAGAGGCAGCGGAGCGTTTTCAATCGAAACAAAATATGGCAAGAAAAGTTATTGCCATTGATGCCAGGGCTCATTTAAAAAATTCGGCGGCCTACGACTTGATCATTTCACAGCCATCAGAGCCTTGGGTGGCTGGGAGCGCTAGCCTTTTTACAGTAGAGTTCTTTCGCTTGATGCGACAGAAGCTCAAGCCCGACGGGCTGGCCGCCCAGTGGTTACAGCTTTATGGTCTAAACAAAGAAGAATTTTTATGCGCTCTTAAAACCTTTACAGAAGTCTTTCCTGACACTTTAATTTTTCATCAAAAGGGAGCTGGCGAAATACTATTGATCGGCGCTAGTAATTCCAAAAGCCTGGCTGCAATTACAAATTGCGATTACAAAAAACGCTTTTACCAACCTAGTTTCCGCAAGCCGATGGCACTAGCAGCGATAAATAGTTGGAATACTTTCGCTGACAGCCACTTAGTCATCCTCAACCAGGCAAATCAATTTTCGAATCTTTTACCGACAGGTAGTGCAGCTATTTCATTGAACACTGACGACAACATGCGCCTTGAATACGCTAGAGGCCGTTACCTTGCCAACATCGAAGGGGCCAACGAAAAGCAAATCGCTGAAAACCTTTCTCTTCTTGAGAACAAACAGAAAGTAAGCTTCTGCAAAAACGAAACAGTTGACGACCCGTCAGATTATCTAAAACTCAATACAGAGGCTAAGCGGCTATTCCTAACAGGAAATGCTCAGCTTGCCCATGAGTACCTATGTCTATCGAGAACATTAAACCCTTCTGTGGAAGAAACTCGAGAACTTCTTGCGTTGGCTTTGATATACCTGGGTAAACTAAAAGAAGGACTCCAGGAAACCCAGGTAGCCCGTCTGTTAAATCACCAAAGCTGTATACCTTTTTTGATTGCCGCGTGCGGCTATCAAATGGAGGGCAATGGCACGGAAGCCCGTTTAAACTTGGACAAAGCTAAACAAATCTGTCCAGAAAATGAGATACTTAATCAAATCGCCGGTTTGAACAACGGTTCTGATTCAGTGTTAGATCATACGTCCATCAATAACACAGGCAACCTGAAGTCAATCCTGATAAGACTTTCGCAGGCTCTTTAAAGTTCAAGAAATGCAAAGTCGCCCTTGAGTAGGTGCCGAATGTCATTCAGACTTCTATTGATAGAAGACAGCCCGACACAACTGATAACTATATCCAAAACTCTTGAAGCAGAGGGATACACAGTCATAGAAGCTCGCAACGGTGCGGAAGGCTTGGCTCGTGCATATAATGAGCTGCCCGACTTAATCATTTCGGATGTAGTCATGACCGGCATAAACGGATATCAACTATGTCGGTTAGTTAAAAGTGATCCAGACCTTGCAGCTACTCCTGTTATTTTACTAACTAAGCTTGATGGCTCAGTCGATCGTTTTTGGGGCTTTAAGTCAGGAGCCGACCGCTATATCCCTAAAGAACCTGGCTTCACTAGCCTGATTAAAGCCACGCAAGAAATGCTTGAAGAAGCTACGCTAAAGCCGCGCTTACGCCTCATTGGCGAGCCCTCTAAGACACTATCGGCAGAGGACGTTAACAATCGCCTAAACCAGCTTTTAGAGCGCTTGCTCTTCGAAGCCACCATTGTCGATGAAGTGAGACGTATTGCTGAAGATGAGCTCGATGTCGATGCCGTCACCCAGAAGCTTTTCAATCTGCTGTCTTCTATTCTCAACTATCAAGCCCTCGGCCTAGTACTCAACCAGGGCGCAGGGTCAGTCTTACGCATAGACGCCGGTTCGAATCTAGACGAGTCTGCCCTACGTGGCTATGTGGCCAGGCTCGCTATGCAGCTTGGCCTACCACCCCTTAAAGACGAAGTGGCCAAGGGCCATTATTTGCCAGACAATGCTCTGACACAGCCTATTGATATCAAGGGTCAGAGATTAGGACTTCTCGTTGTGGTGCCCTACCCTCAACAAATTTTCAAACCTGGTGACCAAAAAGTTGTGCGACTAATTGGCGAACAATTGTCTGTAGTACTAAGACTACTAGAATTGAACGGCCAATCAAGGCCGAAGAATGCAGCTCAATCAAACAGAGCAAACAACTAAAATTACGGTTACTTTGTCTTCCGTCGCCTAGAGCGGCGATCGCCACCTGGCGGCAAATTATCGTTGTTGGGATTTGGCTTAGTAGTAATCGGCTTGTCGTTGGCGAAAGATGTTTTGAGCTGACGTCTCTCTTTTACTGGTTCCGCTGTCACTGGCTCTGGCTTGGGCTCTGGTTTAGGCGCTGGCTCTGGCGTAGCTTCAGCCTCTGGTTCGTCATCTAAAAGAAGAGAGGCTAGCGCTGAGGCTGGTACCGAAACAATTTGCCAACTGCCGCTCTCCTTCTGCGCTTCTGGCGAGGTTGCCAGACTAGAAGAACTTCTTACTGGCTCGGGTTCTGTTCTTTCGACAACTGCTTCTGCTTCTGCTTCGTGCTCTTGCTCGCCAATTTGCAAAGCTTCATCGGCAGCGGCATCCAAGGCGGCAAACTCCTCTGCTACCAATGAAAGATCTTCGTCGAGTTCAAAACTTGGCGGGGCGAAATCATCTTGCATACTAATTTCTACAACAGCATCAGCGACTACTTCAGGCATTGCATCACGAGCCGCAGAAGGCACCGTATCTGGCGCCGCCTCTGGTGGCACTTCCGCAGCAGCAGCAGTGCTATTATCAGCCCAGATGCTGGCAAATGGACTTTGCTCAGGAACAGACTCTTGTTCTGCAGGTTTCGCTCTCATTGGCTCAAGCTCTGCCATGAGGTCGGTTAGTGATTTCTTCTTAGGAGCCTCTCCGCGTCCAGAAGAAGAAGAAGACGACGACGGATCTAGATCTGCAGTATCAGAGCGAGAAGTGCCAGTGTCGTAGAGTGACGCCAATGACGGTTTAGGACCTGCGTTAGCTGAGGGCTCAAGAACAGCCGGTGGTGGCGACTCTTGTTCAGGACTATCCCAATCAAGTTGATCTTTCCAGGACGGCACCGCATTGCCAATGTTGAGTGATGGAGAACTATTGATCAACTCCCGTGGGCGGGTAGTAGCTCTAGAAGCTTCATCAGAGACCGAGGCATCACCGTTGGCTGCCACGTCACCGTCTGTGGCCGATTGGCTAACCAACTCTGCACTGCTGAATTCACCATCCGCCGATTCGTCATCATCACTTTCGTCTAAGGCTTTAGCAACATCGGCTGCACTATCTTGCAATGAGACAGTCGAAACTACCACTGGTAAGCGCGGCAATGTGTCGATCATTTGATTGCGATAGGCTTCTTGCAATTGCAATGGTGTGAGATAGCGGCTGTTCACCAGCAGCTCACCAAAGTCTTTACCACTAGTAGCTCTCTCGTTCATAACTACTTGGAATTGAGCAGCGGTGATACCACCAGTTTTAAGCAGTTGCTGCGCTAGCAGAACGCAGTTGAGATCATCTTCTTCGATGAAGCCTTGCTTAACCAAGAAGGCGCCAAACATTAGCTCAGGCATGGCCTTGTGCATGTCTGCGGCGATCTCTAGCTCGGTTGTCTCTAACAAACCAGCGCAAAGCAGTAACTCGCCAATGCGCAACTGCGGGCGACTGGCAACGCTTGCCTTGCCATCATCGCCATCCACGGCATCACTGCGCAGCCCCATGCGACGGAAATCATAATCGGTACGAGTGACCGGGTCGCAGAGAATATCGTGAGCGATCCAAAGACTCTGCAGAATAACTAATAGGTCTTTCTTGGCCTGGCCAACAAGCCCTCCTGCCACATGTTGACGCAACAGTGGTCTCACCTTGCGCAAAAAGCTCTTGTGAATGCTGGCGAAATCGGCAGTGGAACTAACATCTAGACGCAAGTAAAAATCAAGAATTGCGGCCGCTCCAGTAGGCGGCGCAGCATCGAAACTAGGAATTGAAACCATGGCAAAAGTGGGCACTGTTGCCAGGGGAAGCACTGCTGCAGCCGAATTAGGAGCGGCTGGTAAGCCCTCGGCGCTTGGCTGTTGTTCTTCAAGTTCGGCAGACGATAACTCTGGCTCTACAGATTGCAACCCTACTTCGTCAACACCTGGCGCTGAAGCTTCGGGGCTGCTAGCGAGCTCGGCAGACAGCTGATTAGCCTCGTCAGCGGTTTCTTCATTAACTAACTGAAGAGGAGCCTCGACTTCTGAATCAAGCGACTCAAGCGTTCCTCTTGCCGAGACTTCAAGGTCAGCGGTGATCTCTCCCACAATCTCTTCTTCAGCCTGTGGCGAAATTATCGGTCTCTCGTCCGGCGCTCCCCAATCGATATCGGGCATCGAGCGGCGCACATCTTTTTCGAGCATCAACTCAGGCGGCAAGCTTATTGGCTCTTCCCAACCCATTTCTTGCGAAGCTTTGAGCAAAATAAAAATCTGTTGATGGGCATGACTAGAGCCCAAGGTATCGCCCCTCTCCAAACTCTGACGTAAGGCTGCAGCGAGCACCCGCGTTTCTAGCTCAATCCGTTCACGTGATGTGTCCGGATCAGGCTGGTTAGGATAAGCGTTACCTGAGGTCATTTACTAAGTGTTGGCAGCTTGCATTGGGTGTAATCTACTTTGATACCGGAAAACAGATATAACTGAGATCTCTAAATAGTAATAATAATCTTCCCAGTAGTATTTCGGTATTCACCTGTTTTTTTTCTCTTGATAAGGAGTTATAGAAGTTAATGGCGGCAGAAAAGCAAACAGCAACAGATTCTGAATCAGATCTGGAAGCCACAAACCATCTGGTGCCTAACTCTGATTACGAGCCACTACTCAAGCTTTTACGCACTCACCCCGCTCTTGACGGCCTTGAACTAGACGAGCAGCGCTGGCAATTATTAGACCGATTCTGCGGCATTTTAGCGGCTTACAATGAAAAGGTTAATTTAGTAGCCAATACAACTCCAGAAGTTCTTGTAAACAGGCACATTCTTGACGGCTTGACCGTGGCAAGCAATATATACAAATCAAAAGTAACGTCAGGCAAGCTGATTGATATCGGCTCTGGCGGCGGCTTACCTGCAATGGTTATCGCTATTGCCTGCCCCGACCTTGCCGTCACCATGGTCGATTCGGTAGGAAAGAAAGTCAAATTTCTCAACGAAGCTAGCCAAGAGCTTGGTCTGGTCAACAACATAGCCCTGACCGCGAGAGCTGAAGAGCTGGCCCGGGTGAAAGGCGAAAGGGCGAGCTACGATTTGGCGACAGCCAGAGCTGTGGGGACTTTAACCCTCACCATAGAGCTTTGCCTGCCATTTCTTAAACGCAATGGTTTGTATATGGCCCAGAAGACAGTTAGCCGCCTAGACGAAGAACTGAAAGACGCCAAAGCAATGATGCGCGAATTAGAGTGTCGAGTTGAGCAGACCAAACTTTTCACCGACATGCCAGGCGTTGAAGACAGTGTGATTCTGCTGATTCGCAAGATTGAAACCACACCACATTACTATCCACGGCCCTGGGCCAAGATCAAAGCGAGCAAATAAGCACCGCAGCTTAAAACGCCGCTTCGGCTTCTTGCAAATCTTCAACCAGCCAGCCTTCTGCTTGGGCCTGCACCTTGGCTTTGCCCATGCCATCTTCTATGGCCAACTCAAACAGTCTACGGCGCGAGCCAAAGACATACGAAGCGCGGTTAATTAGCGAAGTAATATCGACGTGGTCGTGGGCAAAGATAACTGGGTCTAGACGGCGATACCAAGAATCTCCAGCTGGCGCAATCAAATCGGCCACCATATTGCCAAGATCAAGTTCTTCTTTGGCCATCTGGGCTCTTGCCGGCCAAGTAACTATGGTGCGCTTTAGGTCAAAGCCTAGACACTCAACGCGACCAAGATAATAAACGCTTTGATCTTCGAGAGAGAAACCAGCCTCTTCCCAGCGGTGACTCTCTTCAATCCAGAACTCACGCAAGACTTCAGTGATCGTGTCCATATGAGGCTTGAGTCGCCACATGTAGCTTGTCGGCATATAAGAGCGCGATGGTTTGAAATCCCATGAATCTTCACTATAGGCCAGCTGATACTGGTGGGTTGTAGCCCATGCGGACATTAACAAACTTGTCCAAACATTGTTATCAGAATAAACTTTGGCATAGCTCTTTTTGAACCATTCTTGCCAACCATCGAACTCTTCGTATTGATTAGAGCGCTTGGTTAGACCGTCCCGCCATTCTTTTTCGTCTTGCAAAGGGTCTTCGGCATGAAAGAATTCTTCCCAGTAGGCCGTGACCACAGCCACTTCTAGCAAAGAATTTTCTGATTTGCCGACAGACTCTTCCCAGAGCTTCTCGCAAATTTTGATCGATTGCTCGCAACGAGCATAGGGGTTAGAACTGGCAAATTCAGCGTTGTGCCTAACCCAATCGATACCAGTCCTGATCAGAAAAGCCGGAAGCATTTACTGAGGTTCCTTGTTAAGTGAAAATAGAAAGTAACAGACCCTAGAAGCATACCCCAAAAGTCTAAGAATTATCTTTGGCCAAGAAAGGAAAATCAACTAGGCTTAGTCGCTATTTTCTTGGCTTGCCGAGAATTAGCAAGAACTGCCTGATCGAGCCACTTAATTGCTTGAGAATACTGTGCATCTACTTCGTATTCTGCCAAAGTGCGATCAAGCCTTTGGCTCCAGTTTGAGTCACCTGATATTCCAGGCTCGTTGAAACGCTGGCTCACACCAAAGAGATCGCTAATCATCAATATTGCCAACCAAGAAGGGCATTCCATCAGCACTTCAATCATGCGACGATGCAACTCGGGGGTAAAGTGCTCAGGAGGAGCATCTTCATCCATGCCGAGAAATACCATCAAACGCTGCACTTCTAGCCAGCCTTCGTGACCATCTTTGCCGTGCCACCACTGGCAGAGCCCTTCGTAAAAATTGCGAATTGGTTGATGGTCATGGGTGCCGTAGGTAACCAAAGAGAGCTTGGCATGGGTTTCTTTGGGCTTAAACGACTGGTCTTTTTCTACTCTTTCAAAGATAGGAATAGTAAAACCAGGAATATGCAATTTTTGCAAACATGGTCTAACGTAGTCAGGCACCATGCCCAAGTCCTCGGCAACAACTCCACTATTAGGAGCAGCGGCCAAAATCATGCGCAATAATTTTTCACCCTGCTCGTTATTGAGCTTGGCATTTTTAGGCGGAATGTCAGGCCGTTCCAAGAAGCGGGGAAGCTCACCACCAGTAAGTTTTTTAGCTTCCAGCTCAGTTAAGTCGATAAACTCGTGGTTGCGCCCTGGTATCCACGGGAAAGAGTAAACACGGAAGAAACCGAGCACATGATCAATGCGAAAATAATGGAAAATTGAGGCAATTTGCTTAACTCGCCTCTGCCAGAAAGCATAATTTGTTTTCTCATGATTGGGCCAATCGTATAGAGGAATGCCCCAATTCTGGCCCCACTGGCACGTAAACAAATCTGACTGGAAGAATTTTTCTGGTGGTGCGCCACCAGACCATTTCAAATCAAATAACTGGGGATTGCACCAGACGTCTGCGCTATAACGACTGACACCAAATGGAATATCACCCATAAGCTCTACCGAACTCTTATCGGCATGGGCTCGCACGCGGCGCCACTGGCTGAAAGCAACCCACTGCACGTAGCTATAGAAGCGCTGCTTATCAGCCATTTCGCTAGCTTCATCGGCGGTTAGCAACCACTTCTTCGTCTTGGCCAAAGTAGATTGTTCGGCAGGCCAATTGGTCCAGCAAGCATTACCATCGAACTTATCGACCAGGGCCCGAAAGAGAGCATAGTCAGCTAGCCAATCACTCTGTTCGAGACAAAACTGCGCCAATAAATCTTGCTGTGACTTGTCTGCGCTCGTGCTAGCTTTCTCAAAGCTGGCAAAGGCGTCAGCTAATAAATCGAGCTTGAGCTTACGAACGGTTGTGTATTGCACGGGGCCTTGTGAAAGCTCTTGGGCAAGCGCATCGGGCACATGCTTGGCCAACATCTCTGCACTGAGACCTGGCACCATTTCTGGTACCAAAGATATATACAACGGATCAAGTGCTATTGAGCTGAGCGCATTGTAAGGGCTGTTATCACCGCCGGTTTCATTGACGGGCAGTATCTGCAATACCCCTAAATTATGGCGACTCAAGAAATCAATGGCATCTTCAACGCAGAGAGTATCGCCAATACCAAGATCGCCTTGTCGACGCAATGCAAACACAGGAAGCAGCAGACCGGCGGCCTTTTTGTTTGGATCTATCTGAGCCATTATATTTTCCCCCGACCTTTCTGCAATTGGTTTATATGCCGGCGCGCTCAAAGACTTTGTCAATGTTTTGCAAATAATTGGCCGGATCAAAGCTTGAGACTATTTCTTCTTTGCTCAAGTGCTCAGTCACGCGTTTGTCGGCGAGCAAATTCTCGCGGAAATTACCACTCTTAGTGTTCCATGCAGCCATGGCATTATCTTGCACTAGTTTGTAAGCAACTTCGCGAGCCAGCCCCTTGTCGGTGAGCTTAAGCAGCACTGCTTGTGAAAAAATCACGCCACCAAAAACATCCATATTGCGCAGCATATTTTCAGGGTAGACCACTAAGCCATCCATAACTACGGCCAAACGATTGAGCATGTAGTCAAGCAAAATTGTTGAGTCAGGTAAAATAATGCGCTCAACAGAACTATGCGATATGTCACGTTCGTGCCAAAGGGCGACGTTCTCTAGAGCCGCAACAGCATTTCCTCGAATAACCCGGGCCAAACCAGTGATGTTTTCGCTGGCCACGGGATTGCGCTTATGAGGCATAGCTGAAGAGCCTTTTTGACCAGAGGCAAATGGTTCTTCAACTTCGAGCACATCAGTGCGCTGCAAGTGTCTTATTTCGACTGCAAACTTCTCTAAGCTGGCTGCAATCAAAGCCAAAGTCAAAACAAACTGAGCGTGTCTGTCTCTTTGAATAATCTGAGTAGATATCTTGGCAGGAACTAAATCGATTAATTTTAGGGTGCGCTCTTCAACTTCAGGAGAAATATTTGAATATGTGCCCACGGGGCCGCTCATCTGGCCGACAGAAATCATTTCTACCGCTTGCTCTAGCCTGACCTTGTGGCGACGCAATTCTTCTACCCAGACAGCCATCTTGAAGCCGAAAGTAACAGGTTCGGCATGAATACCGTGTGAGCGGCCGACCATAACAGTGTGCTTATGCTTGCGAGCCTGCTTTAGAACCGCCTCTGTAAGCTTTTCCAGTCCTACCATGAGAATTGCCGACGCCCGCTTCAGCTGTAGAGCCAGGGCAGTATCAATGACATCAGAGCTTGTCAGGCCCATATGAATGTAACGGGCAGAATCGCCGACATTTTCACCAACTGAGGTTAAAAAGGCAATTACGTCATGTTTAACCTGCAGTTCAATCTCGTCAATACGGGCTACGTCGAAGCGCGCTTTACTCTTAATCTCAGCCAATGCTGCCGCTGGTATTAGACCCATGTCGCACTGCGCCTGGCAAACGGCGATCTCGACATCGAGATAGGTTTGAAACTTGGCTTCAATCGACCAGATAGCACCCATCTCGGGCCTGGTATAACGGTCTATCAAAACTAGTCCTCCACTGCAAAAGCCTATTGTCTCTGATTAAACAAGGATAGAGCACTAATAGCGCCTAAAAATTCGCCAACCGTTACGGCCATGCCAAGAGCACAGAGCTGACAAGAAGCTCGATGATGAAGAAAAAAATTTATGAGCATTGCTACAATTGGCCATTACAAAGCAAAACTATTGAAGAGATTTGAACTGATGAAAATTTTGATTGCCGCTGATGTATCGCATTCTTTTACGAATGACAGTACTAAGAATGAGAACACTCATTGGTTCAATCTTGAGCAGATGGCAAACTTAGTGCCGCTGGCAGGATGCGAGGTCAATCTAATTTATGTCAAAGAAGAATTGCCATCTTATGAGCGCGTCTTAGCCACTCAAGCAGATTTTCCTCAAGACTTAGGCAATGTCATTGAAGCTCAAGCGAAGCCTGTTTTGAGTGAGCTAGCTAAAAGCATTGAAGCTCACGGCGCTAAAGTAGTAGTAGAAATAGTGACTGGTCCTGCGGCTTATATGATCGAGCAGGCCGCACTAGACGAGAAGAAAGAGCTAGTCGTGGTCTCATCAGGTCCCCGTGCAGACGGTGAATTGACTTTCGGTAGTACCTCGGCCCATGTCGCTCGCCATGCACCTTGCTCAACTTTAGTTTTGCGCAAAGCGAAAGCTGCACCTTCCTCAAACTCATCAGTATTAATTGCCATAGACGGCTCAGATAGCTGCTTGAAATCAATTGAATCAGCAATCAAAAAGTTTAATGGCAAGATTGAAAGCAAGAAAATAAACCTAATATACGTCGCCAACATTTCACCTATGGTGGCAGCTGTCACCCCCCGTGGTTTTGTTGTGGCCATGGAAGAAAACCTGATGATGGAAGGCGAAGTGCATCTTGCTACTGCCAAGAAAATTTTGGCAGACCACGGTTTCACCAATGTCGAAATCATTTTAAAAACAGGTTCACCTGCCCATGAAATTATCAAGGCCGCTGAAGAAACAGGAGCTGAGTTGTTAGTTATTGGCGCTCAAGGTAAAGGCGCTATCAAACATTTTCTTATGGGTGAGGTGGCTAGCAAAATTGTTACTCACGCTTCAGTTGCCACTCTTGTCGCGCGAGCTTAAGAAATGACATTTTCAATTAGAGAGAGACAGACAAAAGTAGGTTTAGCCTCATTAGTTCTGTCAATTTTTACAGTGATACCTTTGTCGTTGCCCGCTTTGGCACTAGACGACATCGGTGATATGGCGCAAGAGCAAGCCCAAGAAAAACTTGAGCTTGAGGACATGCGCAATGAAATGAAAGACATAAAGGGTCAAGTCAGAGACGCCATGGGAGCCATGAGTGAACTGACAAAAAATCAAGATGGTCTTTCAACCGGTCCTGGCCAACAACAAATGAATGTTAGAGAAATTCACTTGTTCGCTCGCGAGGCTAATCTTGAAGCAGGCACAGAAACTGGTGCCAATAAAGACACCTTCAAAGCCCTAACCTACAACGGCAAAATCCCGGGGCCAGAAATACATGCAAGGCAAGGCGAGGCAGTCAGAATTATTCTGCACAACAACCTAAAAGCGCCTACTTCTTTGCACTTTCATGGCCTCATGGTGCCCCACAAAGTTGACGGCTTACCGCGAGCAGGCAGTAGCAACGCAGCACCTGAGCGCTTCTTAAAACCAGAAGAATCATTTGTCTATCAATTCATCGCCAATCAACCAGGCACATTCTTCTATCATCCTCAAATTATTCACCAAGACCAGCGCTTCAAAGGTATGTTTGGAGCCATTGTTGTGCATCCTCGCCTACCAACAAAAGAAGTGAACAAAGAGCTTGTTCTCTTTCTCAGTAGAGCAGAAACAATTGCTAACACTGATAAAGCTAATGCTGAAAAAACTGGTGTCTCTAAGCATGTCTACTTAATAAACGGTAAGACCGCGCCATTCGTACCGGCCCTAGAAGTACTGAACGGAGAACGGGTGCGCCTGCATATCATCAACACACTCGATGAAGCTGTTCCCCTTCATCTGAGCGGCCACCGCTTTGAGGTAACCGCTATCAACGGCTCGGACCCACTGGAGCCCCGAGTGGTGCGAGACACAATTACGGTCAACCCCTCTGACCGCATAGATGTTGAGTTTGCCGCCAACAACCCGGGTGTCTGGTCACTGGCTTCAGAACTACCAAAACAGAATTCGAACAATGGTAAGTTTCCTGGTGGCATAGCCATGATTGTGCGCTACAGCGAGTTAACGCCTGCAGCAACCACGACTACAACCCCGCAGTAAATCTCACTAAACACCGTCACGCAACTGCGCCAGACTTTCGTCGACCTTTTGCCGAGTCAAACCTGTGTGCTGACAAAAGGTTGTCCAGCCAACTTCTATTACCTCTTCCCAGCACTGATAGAACAAGTCTTGGTTTAGATAGTCGTTGCCCATTTCCCGAGAATAGTCAGCGATAATAGCTTTGGCCATATCGTGCTGAACCATGTGCTGCACGTCAAACCAGTGCTCTTCTAAGGCCAGTTCAAACAACGCACCCAAAAACTCTTTTTGACTATAGCGACTATGGGCTAGTTCTTTTAGACGGTCTTCCATTTCATGCTTCCGTTACTAGCTGCTATTTCTAGATGTTAATTTGCGCATCTGGCTGCTGACTAAAGCTATCATAAGTTTTGCGGCAACAGAAACTATTTAACGCACAGGCGCTCCAGCTTCATATATATTAGTTAGATAGGCCTTTGCTAAATGGTGTCTGATGCTGTACCACCAACTTAGTCGCATACGTGGTCAGCTTGCTCTGAAAGACTTGAGCGTGTCTGATGGTCTGCTTTTGACTGCCCGCAGTTTGCGCGGCAAGCTCCAAGATCATCGCCTCACCTGGTTAAACCGTGAGCTACTTGGCTATCGACCTGAAGACCTTGAGGCTCTAGGCGAAAAAGAGACCAAACGTCCTGGTTTTTCAAAAATTGTGCAGCTTTTGGCCCCGGTAAAAAAACAACCAGAGCTGGAAGTACCGGTCTACCGCTTTCTTAGCGGAACCTGGGGACGCCTTGAAGATGGTGGAAAGCTCACTAAAGTGCGCGAACCTCAGTTAATTGAAAAAAGCATTTTCTGCAATATCGGCATGCAGCAGCTAGAAGCTCAGCTTGCTGAAATGGATGACCCCATGGATGGTCTATTCTCCATGAGCTTCGACCAACAGACCGGGGCTGAATTTTACTGCTATTCGCGTGAGTTGGTTAGAATACAGGAAGCCGTCAGGACCAAACTTACTCAATTTATAGATGAATCAATCAGTGAACTGCGACTATCGCCAAATAGCGACTGAAAAAAGGCCGTTTGCCTTAAAATCTTGCCTTACCTCACTGCTTATATCATGCTTGATCAGCTGCCCGACTGTGGCTGCGGACCCACTATCTATGCCCGAACAGCTCAGTAAGCTTGAGCACAACTTAGGCTACAGCTCTAATCCAGGCCAATCTATAATCGATCGCTTACAAACACTCGAACTAAGAACCTTTGGCGCAACTGGCTCAGGCTCAATATTTGATCGATTGAACCGCCTCAACGATAAGCAACCGCCTAAACTTACACCAGAATTGGCTGCCCCTAATCCAGCCAAGCAAGAGCGCATCAAAAGCCAGCTGCAGTCAGCCAACTTAACACGTACTCTAATCACAGCCAATACTTTTCCAGCTCATTTTTTTCGCATTGAGGAGGCCGGGGCCAAACCAAGCACCGAAGACTATCTCGATGCTGTTCTCACAGCCTCTAAAAATAGAGTGTTCAAATTTCAGACTATGCCAATCACTGTCTATATAACTGCACCACCAGACCCCGGATACACGAGGTCTGTAATGGCTGCTTTCGGCGACTGGGACAGGCGCACAGAGGGGATGATCAAATTTACCCCGGTAATGCAACCTGCAGCAGCGAGAATTCGTGTGACATGGAGCCATTTAGGTATTAAGGCTGACAAAGATGCAAGCACTTTAGGCGCTCATACTGTGACCAAGTGGACCAAGAAACCTTCGGGCAGACTTTCACTGCTATCTGTTGGCGCCATTCCAGTGCCCCTCTATATCCCCAGCCCTGGGCCTAAATATACAGTGCCACCTCAAGTAATAGAGGTAAACCTCGACCTAGTAGAGAGCAACGAGCCCGACTCGCGCTATCTAACTTTGCGCAACATTATTGCCCATGAACTTGGACATGCCATTGGACTATTGGGTCACAGCCCTGTCAAAGGCGATTTGATGTTTCCTATTACTGACGAACACTCACGCATCTCACAGCGTGATCTAAACACAATTAAAAGGCTCTACGAAAAGAAAGCCACTGTTCCTCTGTAGAAACTACAAGCTTAGTTGCGATATGGAGCAATGCCAAACTGCCCGCGCAAATCAGAATCAAGCTGCTTAATCTGCATTTCTAAATTTTCAAGATTGGCTTTACGTGCCATTAGTTGAGGCATGATGCCTTTACCGTGTTCGTCTTTGACCATCAAGTTATCTTGTACGCGAAGATAATCTGCGAACAGTGTTTTAGCGTCAGAAAAATACTGGTAGTACCCGCGGTGCAACTTCTCTGTTTCAGGATAGAGAGGCATAGCTTTCATTCTAGTTATCGCCACCTGATACTTATCAACCAAACCTGTCAACAGCTTTTGCGCTTGCAATTTATTTGGGCCCGGAACAAAAACTGACAACCCTTGAGAAAGTAAATTATCGGCTCTATCTTTTTCGCTTGCTGACATTTGTGCTTGTTTTCGCACCATGTCGTAAGAGCTAAACCACTGTTTGAGCTGCTGTGGACTGGTGCGGCCGCTAGCGCTTGGCATTTGACCAGACATTTGAGAATTGCCTGAATTATCACCTTGATATTGGTTCTGATACTGGTTTTGGTTATTTTGAGCCGAAGCGGCTAAAGGTGGAAGCAACGAGCTACAAATCAGAAGGAGAGTTGCTCTGCCAAGCTTCATCAAGGTTATCCTCAAAGTCAGGTATATTAGAACCGATACAATTATTCAATGCCTATATTCTAACTGCCATTTCAGGAATACGAAGAAAATACTGAAAATCTAGATACCTGCCTTGCGCCCCCAGAGCACAGTATCGACAAGATAGTGGTGAGCGGAAATGGATGAAAGGCAAACGAGAGCAAATTTGGGGTAAAGAGAATTGCCCAAGGGCATAAGGGCGCTTTGGGCAAAATCACCGACCAGATAGACCGCCAGCCAAAACGCAACAAATGAGCCTAGGGTCGGCAAAGCTTTAAGAACTTTGGCAGTGAAAATATTTGTTGTAACCTGCATTTCTTCAAAATGCCAAGAGATGCCGAGATACTGGACAGCATGAAAGATTGTGACTGTGATAAAACCGATAAAATAAAATTGAATAGAAAGAAAACCAAACCAGTGAATGGCAAAGTAGATAAGCAAAGTCAATAAGCCACTGCAATCGTAATTTTTAGCACGCCCATACTTAAGGGCCTCTAGGTAAAGGCCAATGCCCAACCCAAGCCCGGCTAAAATCCAAAGAATAGTAAGCAAGGGTGCCGGAAAACCAACGGGAATGATGGCGTCTGATGGCTTGCCGTGCCAATAAATATAAAGCATGTTCCAGCGGCCAATAACAAACAGAGGCATGGCCAAATGATAGGCCCAGAACGAAAGCTGTTTTTCAAAATTTGTTTCTCCTTCGGGGCGTCCAAAGAAGCGGCTGATACCGTAGACTTGGCGCAGATAATGAAAAGACTGCCAGACATTTACTGCTGTCATCGCTTCAAGAAAGAAACCCTTTAATGAGGCGATAATCAAAAGTGCCACCACGGCGATGTAAGCCGGAGCACCAAATAAAAAATGAACCTTACCTTCTCCGATTTTTCTAGTTAGGCGAGCATAAGTTGCCCAAACATGGGGCATGCTCACAATCTGATTTCCCCAGAATGCCCAATCAAACGGAACATTGGCTCGCAACC
This sequence comes from Candidatus Obscuribacterales bacterium, assembly GCA_021732025.1. Taxonomy (GTDB): domain Bacteria; phylum Cyanobacteriota; class Vampirovibrionia; order Obscuribacterales; family Obscuribacteraceae. The sequence continues at coordinate 63,760 of JAKFVU010000028.1, forward strand.
CAGCTTCGCCAATAAAGCACAGAAATGGCAGATAGAGGGGCAATCCGCCCATTATTATCAAAACAACGTCGAATAAATTATTCTTGCCAACGGTCCATAGTTTTAGACGAACGCTGTTCATCTACTTTAGAATTCCGCAGTCGTGAGAAACAACTTTTTGATTGATAGAAATAACTTTCTTGTTGACAGAAATAGCCTCTTGCTCAGACGAGAAAGAGCGTGACTCTGAGCTAATCTTTCCAATCCTTCCAATCCTTCCAATCTTTTCCGCTTCACTCAAGTGGAGCTCGGCAAGCTTAAGATTGTCCTGTCGCTTCTGCGCGTCGCTTGAACTGACTGCGTAGCAACGGTAGCAGACCCCAAGATTATTCAAATCGCGCACGATATCAGGATGATTGGTGGTTAAGCGCTTGCGATCGAATTCGAGAATCTTCTTGTAGCTATCAATAGCATACGGAAAGGCTGACATGTCCGAATAAAGAGAGGCAAGCTCCAAGGCATCTTTAACAAAGCTATCAGGCTGCTGGGGCGCAAGCCAAAGAATACGATAGATTTTTGCTGCGTCCTCCTGCTTGCCCAGCTGCCTATAAATTGAGGCTAGCTCACGGGCAGCCGGAAGCATCTCGGTATCGAAATGCTGCTTAGCAAGAGCGCTCTTGATGCTATCGAAACGGGGCTCAGCAGCAGTTCTCGCCAGGGCCTGCCAATGATTGAGCGGGTCACCTTTGCCCTTCTCACTGACAGCCAATACGCTGACTATACAGGCAAGCGAAACAGCAATGGCAAAACAAAGTTTGGCAATGCTGTGCTTGCTGCCGTACTTAGTGTTGTGCTCAGCGCCTGGCATAGCCTACTCCGGAGGTGCCGGT
>JAKFVU010000042.1 GCA_021732025.1 Candidatus Obscuribacterales bacterium
ATCGAGCACGCTTTTACCAGCCCAAGCACCATAAAGAACTGCAAGTAGGCCGCATCCGACGGCAACTTGTAGAGGCAGATCACCCATTTTTTACTCCCTAGTTACGCTGTTTGAATGTCAGTCAGATCAGGACAACTTCAGTGACTTTTCATTCCAATGTTTTGCTACTAAACGAAAGTTCATTCGCAATCGCGCACCCATCTTGTTCGATGAAGATGCGATAGATTTGTCGGCAATAATCGCCTGGGGCAGAAATATTCCCGTTCTCCACGACTGCTTAGAGTAGCAGGAAGGGGATAGTCCTACCCCAAATACTATTTAATTTACTGAACAATTACCTTGGTTGCCAACTAGATATAGATGGGCTGTAAATAGGTCGATTACCTCTGTGTTAGAATTTTCCTTGGATCTCTTTATAACTGCCAAACCTCCCGAGATCCTGCATCATGGCCTTCATAGCTTAGCTCTTGAGAATGGCGAATCGAACTAGTCTGCGCAACAGTCCAAAATCAAGGAATCAATGAGCCCTAGGCCTTCTTACACATCAATTTTTGCATCAGCTCCAGCTCTAATAGCGTCGATGATTGCCCTTAGCTTCGCTCTTCCTTGCAGCGTGTGGGGCCAGAACTATGCCGATCGCGGACCTGGTGTTCGAGTTACTCAGGCATCTGAAGGCACGCTGACAGCTGCTGGTGGCGAAGTTACCCTCAAAACTGAAACACCAGTGGTGGCAGGACGGCCCCAGTTCAGGTATTTGCCCGGCAGCAACGGCGATACCGTTTTGACCGCAGATTTTGAAGGGTTAACCTGGAATTATCCGACCAAGATTATTAGACTGAATTCACCTGAAAAGGCTCTAAGTAATGCTGGCTTCGCCGGTATCAAAGAGATTCGCATCGGCCAATTTCAAGCCAGCCCAAGTGTTTTGAGAGTCTCCTTCGTTGCTCGCGATCCAGCTGTCCTAAAGAAAGTTGCAATCGGCGCCGCCCCTGGAGTCTTGAAGTTATCTTGGAAGAGCATCGGCTCCACAGCTAATAGTTTTGGCTCAAGTCTGAACAGCGCAAACAAGACTAATGCCGCAAACAAGACTAATGCCGAATTTCCTAGCAAAGCGCCTTCGTCGCGTCTGAGTTCCTCTGGGCAAATGCCTCCGGTGGCTGGTTCAGGCTCAGCTAAGAAGGCGACATATGGTGACGGTAGTAAAGGTTCCAACTCAGCCTCAGATGCGGGTCTAATTGCCGAAGCTGCGAAAGAGAAGGCGCCAAAAGGTGGGTGGCTTGCCCGTCTGCGCTCAAAGACCAGGGATTATTTTAGTGAGACTCCAGAAGCGATAAAAGAACCGACAAAAGAAGCTGCGAAAGACACTTCATCAGATACATCAAAAGATATTGCTCGAGAGACAGCAAGAGAAACTGCAAAACAAGCTAAAAAACAATCTTTAAAAGAAGCAGCAAACACTGAGGCGTCAACCTCTAGGCAATCCGCAACTTCTATAAATGCACCAGTTGCTCCTGCCATTGCTCAATCTTCGCCTGCGGCTGCTAGAGCAGCTCGAATCCCTGTTCCAGCACCAGCTTTTTCAACTTCCAGCAATTCAAGTTCAACTTCCGGCAATTCAAATTCAACTTCCGGCAATTCAAGTTCACTTTCAAATAATCAGAATTCTATTTCCAGCAGTCAAAATTCTGGTGCCATTTCAGATAGTGAGAGCATTGACCGAGCCTTCCCAACAATTCGCAACGACAATCAAAGACCGGGCATCACATCTGGTGCCTCTAGTGATTCGGGTGAATTAGATAAGCCTGAAGTATTAGGTCCGCCGCCTCTAATTACTTTAGAAACTGCCGATCCGCAGGGCTCTGGTGCCAAGCTGGAAATTTTTAGGGTTGAGCGCCCCGACGGGCAACAGCTCAATTTCAAGTCATTCCGCTTACATAATCCTGAGCGCTATGTTGTCGATATGCCCGATTATCGCGAGTTGGCGAATTCGACTTTGCCTGACGTGTCCACATCACCTCTAGTTTCTTCCATGCGCGTTGGTTTGCCAGGCGAAGCCGAAGGAGCTGGGCGACTGGTCTTGCAGCTTACTGATGACACAGTTTCGGTGGATGAGACTTTCAATTCTGGTTCTAGTTACATGACCGTAACTCTGGCAAAAGGGTTGACCGGCAATGCTGGTATTGCGCGCAACGGTAATCTCGTTGGCTCTATCGCTGGTGGCACTGGTCCGATTTTGGTACCACGAGCCCCGAGCGAGACCGTTATCGTACTTGATGCAGGCCATGGCGGCAGCGATCCTGGAGCTGTGCGCGGAGACGTGCAAGAGAAAGAAGTGACTCTGCAAATCATAAATAAGCTGAAGAAAGTGTTGGAAGGGAAGGGTGCACGTATTGTGCTGACCCGTGGCGACGACACCTTTATCTCACTTGAAGAGAGAGTGCGAATAACGAATGCCGTAACTCCCAATTTGTTTCTATCGGTACATATTAATTCGCTTGAAAGTACCTCGAACATATATGGCATAGAAACCTATTTTCAGACAGAGCAAAGTAGGCCTCTGGCAGATCGAGTGCATGCCTCACTGGTGTCTGGTCTCGGGGCACCTGACCGGTCGGTGAGGAAGGCCCGCTTCTATGTCATTAACCACACTCCCATTCCTGCAATCTTGGCAGAAGTGGGCTACATTACAAATAAGCAGGAGAGAGACAGGTTAATCTCCTCTGATTACCAGCAAAAGGTTGCTAGCGCGCTGGCTCGGGGTGTTATGCTCTACCTACAAGATGTAAAATCTCGCAATGGCTTTGCTAATAATTCCGCTGGTTCAGTAAGCTCTTCTACAGACTCACAACAACCATCGAAATTAGCGACCGGAAGCTGGAAACCTACCAAGTAGCAAGTCCAATATTACTGACAAAGAAGTTGATAGCAAAATTGACTAAAAAAGTAACTGAAGATCGTTTATACATGCGCACTACCAAGCGAATCGGCTTGTTCGATTCTGGCGTCGGTGGTCTATCTGTTTTGCGACATTTGGTTACTGTCACCGAGGGTGAGGGCCTAGAATTTGTCTATCTCGGTGATGCTGCTCGCTGCCCCTACGGCAACAGAGCTAAAGCCGAGATTGCCACATTTGTAGACGAAATTGTCAGTTGGCTAACTTCGTTTCAGCTTGATGCCATCGTTATGGCATGCAATACCAGCGCCGCTGTGGCCAAAGATGCAGCGGTGGCCGCAGCCTCCCGAGCGCCGGCGGTGAAGCTCTACGACTTGATCGAACCGACGGCCGATTGGATTGTGGCTAATCCACCCAAATCAGTTGGTGTGATGTCGACTATTAATACAGCCAACAGCAAAGCTTTCTCCAAGGCACTGGCCGCTCGCGGTTACCAGGGTTCGGTGGTGGAGTTAGGGTGTCCTAAGCTAGTGCCACTTATAGAAAGCGGCCGGTTAGGAGAAAGTGAGTGTGAGTCTGCTCTTTCGCTCGCTTTGACTGAGTATTTACAAGCATTAGCCGGAGTAGATGCGCTGATTCTTGGTTGCACTCATTTTCCCTTTGTCGCTGATCGCATCGAGAACTTAGTGCAAGGCCAGCTCAAAGCACTGTTTCCTAATGGTCTTAAACTAATTGATCCAGCTCATGCATTAGCCTTTCAGTTGCTAGGCCTTGCCGCACCGAATTTGATACCACAGCAGAATGAAGCCCCGCTTGCTGCAGAGCCTCAAGCTAATTGCTATCAATCAGATGCATTTCGCTTTTTCACCACCGGTATCGCTAGCGATTTTGCCGTTGCCGCAGAGCGCTGTTTAGGGCAACCACTAGGACAAGTACAAGAGCTTGCAGTATCCGTACTAGAGCGGGCCGCTAGCAATGAAAGCGTTACGTCGCAACAAAGCAGCAAAAGCATTGAAAGCCTTGAGAGCATCAAGCTCCAGAATGTTGCTATTGATGTCGCAACTTCGGGCTCGTTTGCTTAATAAGTTTTTAGAGGCAGCGTATGTCTGAACAGCTCCACCTGGCTCCGCCACCAATCTGGCAAAGCCTTGAAGCCGTTGAGTCTTCAGCTCGAGCTTGTCGAGACTGCCAGCTTTGTCAAAGCCGTACGAATGTTGTCTTTTCTGCTGGAAACGCCAAGGCTAAGCTCATGATTATCGCTGAGGCACCGGGGCGAAATGAGGACGAGGCCGGGGTTCCCTTCGTTGGCCGCGCAGGAAAATTGTTCGACAAAATTCTTGAAGCTGGTCGTATCGATCGCGAAAAAGAGATATACCTTTGCAATGTCGTAAAGTGTCGTCCACCCAACAATCGGCCACCTGCAAAAGCTGAAATTCAAGCTTGTCGCAAGTACCTAGAAGCACAGCTAGAGCTAGTTCGCCCGGCTTTGATCTTAGTGGCGGGAGCAACGGCAGTAGAGGCTATTTTGGATGTTAAGGATCCTATAAGCCGCATTCGTGGCACATGGTTTGATTGTCAGTTCGGTGCTAAAGTTATGCCTGTCTTTCACCCTACTTATTTGTTGCGCAATGATTCCAAAGAAATCGGCTCACCGAAATGGTTGATGTGGCAAGACATTCAAGAAGTTCGCAAACAACTAGATCTCTTGAATTAGACTAAAAAGTATTGTCTGTGTAGGTTTTTAGTTTACTTATTGGTCGTAGTGCGTAAACTTAGATTCTTAGGAATCACGGGGGCTCAGATATGGCAGTTAAGGCCGACTCTTTCTACGCTGATCTTCTTACCGCTCAGATTGCAGACGCTGTCACCAACGATTTTGGTAAGGCAATTCTCAAACTTCCCAATCAAGGTCGTGGTCATGTTCATGACGACGTTGATGTATATTTCTCCGCTATAGCAATGGAGCAGGTCAACGCAATCTCTGATAAGCATGGCATTACCGATGCTGCCGCGTTGCATGAAATTTTCCAGTTGACTCGCCATAACCTTATTCAAGGTTTCCGCATCGGGCAAAATCTGCGCGGCAATTTTAAACCTAACTAAAACTAGTCCTAAGCTAACCAGAACTAGGCTGACCAAATATTGTTTTTCTCCTTGACGCGCCAAATAAAGCCGTCAAGCAAATAATGAGTAGACTGCGGCAGTGCTAAGAATGGCACCAATAGCGCCAGTATCACTGTGTCATTGATAGTCGGCAATGCCGAAAATAGAGCGAAAATACCAAGGTGTTCTCGCCAGATAAGGCCGTCCCAGAGCCCTTCTTCTAAGTAGGCCAGTACTGCTAAGAAGGCGAAGAAAATGGCGACATTACTCAATATGGCATGGAGAATTGGTGTGCCGTTTTTGTTTGGTTCGCTCGCTTTGGTGTGGTTTGCTGCCGGTTCATGATGATAGAGCCATACTAGAGCCATATAAGGAATGCCGTGGCTGACCACGTTGGTGATGGTGAAGGCCATATCTGAATTGAAGGTGATGATGCCAGTCCACCAGCTCAAGGCCGTGCCTACAATGAGAAGATTTCTCGGAATATTGAAAAAAGCTGTTTTTTTGAGCATCACCAGTTCTTTCAATAAGTATCCGGCCATGACTAATACGTAAAATAGAAAAGCGATTTTAGTAAGTATGTCTGGCAGGCTCTCGAAAAAGTCACCGGCCACAAACCAGCTGTAATTGCGGGGCATGTTGGTATGCCAGAAAAGTATTGGGTAAAGAGTGGCCATATAAATTGCCAAACTATCCAACCATTTGAATTTCTTCATTGGTTCTGGATCGTGTCGAGAGTAGAGCACGACAAAACCAAATTGTTGACGTATAAAATGAAAGACTGCTAAATAGGCGAGGGCTCGCCAAAAATAAATACCGTCTAGTGAATAGAGCAAACTGCCACCGATCCAGGCAATGAGCGGTAACGCCAGTAGAGTAGTTTTATTCTTTTCTAAAGCCTGTGGCGACAAATAGGTGCGGAAAAGCGTAGCGTAGACATGGGCGACGTCTATCAGCAAAACAAAGCAGACCCAAACCCAAAGTGGAATATTTTGGCTGGCCGGAATATATTGACGAGCTAAGATCACAGCAGCACTGGATAGAAAGGCTGGAGAGATTATCCAGACTGTGTCCCAGCCCGCTGATGAGAGCCAGGCTTGTTTCGGTTTGGACTGTGCTTGCTCGCTCATGTCTTCGCCAAGACCATTTTGGCAGCCTCTACTCCATGGTACTGAGCTTCTTCAAAATTTGAAATGCCTGACATATCAGAATGGGCAAAGAAAACATTGCCTTTTGGCACTTTCATCTGTTTCCGTGATTCTCCCCATATTACGCCTATAGAGGGCCTAACCATGCCGTGTCCCCAGGGCCAGAGGTCTATTGAAATAATCTCGTTGGCAATACCTGGATGCATTTTTTCCAGGTCATCAACTATAGACTTGGACCACTGATCAGCGCTCGCTGCATATAACGCTTTTCGCGCTGCCAGTGGTTCTTGCTGTGACAGAGGGAAATAATAAGTGATCACTGTCGGTTTGTGCCTGGTTGTTATTTCTTGATGGTTCGCTACCACGTAGCCTAGAGATTGGCTGTAATAGCTGACATTGTCCCAGGCGGGCAGAGTGCCTTGACCATCGGGCAAATGCCGCAGACTTATATTAGCCACCATCCAAGGTGCATAGGTAGGCGCATAGGTAGGCGCATAAGTAGACGCATGGGTAGGCGCATAACTAGGTGCGTAAGTCGGCGCGTAAGTAGTTGAATTAGTAGGTGCAGACTGCTTCTCAAAGTCAGCTATGAGCTTGTTGGCTATAAATCGAGGGGCGGCCATAATGACAAAGTCTGATTCGATAGCTTGATGCTTGTTGCTTTCAGTATCGAGGTAAGTGGTCAATATTTTTTCGGCCTTCCCTTCCAACTTTTTGACGCTTGTGGCAAGGGCATTGACTTGAATATGTGCCGTCAACGGTTGTTTTAGCTTTTCTACTAGATAGCCATTTCCTTGTGGCCATGTCAGTACAGAGTTCTGCTCTGAGTTGGCCGCCGTTCCCCTTCGTCCCGCGAAATAATGAATGCCGGCCCAGGCTGAGACAAATTCGGCAGTTGAGCCATAATCGTCCCTGCAGCAATAATCTACATACCACAACAGTGGTTTGCTTTTGAAATTGTTGTCTTTAAGCCACTGAGCCATCGAGATTTTGTCGAGGTCTGTGAACTGCTGATCGCGAGCACTTAAATCTAGTGGGATAGCAAAGGCTGCCTCGCCGGCACTGCCTTTGGCTTGGCGATACTGCACCATCTTTTCGAAGAAACGAGCTATATCTGCACTTTCACTCTGGCTTAAACCTCTTTTGGGTACCAGGCCGTCGTGAAAAGCACCATCTTTGAAGAGGCGATCTTGCGGTTGATGACAGAGCATGAGTTCATCGTAAATTGGTTCACCTGAGTCATCATAGCCTTGAATGATTTTCAGCTCTTCAAACAGTTGGCGTACATATTTCGATTCACGATTGGCGATAGGTACATAGTGTGCTCCCCACGGATAGGCACTTATTTGGTTTTTGCCAGAAGCTGAATTGCCGCCTACAACTGGCTCTAAGTCTAGTAAAACGAAGTCGTCCAAGTCGTTTTTCTTGAGCCACCAGGCTGCTGAAAGACCGGCCATACCCGCACCGATTATGGTGACACGCACTTTTTTAGTGGCTTTGAGCTGAGTGGCATTGAAGTCAATTTTTGATGGTGATTGGCGCAATAAGTGACCGACTTTTTGCGAAGGGCCAAGTATGCGGCAGGGAAATTTGGCATTGGCATCGGGCCATTGAGATAGTGACTTGAGCCACTGCGAGCCAAGCTTATGGTCAGCCAGAAATTTAGCGCCAACGACTGAAAGACCAAGGGCAGTTAGCGTTTTGAGGAATGCTGCTCGACTAATGGGCGTCGACATATTCACTCCACTCTGATTCAAATAGATGCACGAGCGATTGATTATTGAGCTTATTGATTGAAGTAACCGTTGGTAGCATGTCGGGTGCAAAGCAAAGCATTTGCGCAACTGTATTACTATTGACGAAGCGAAGACCAGCTGGATAATTTTGTGGCTGCGCTGGCTTGTAGGGTGACAACGAAGCTAGAACATAGCCCCAATCGCCAAAGGCTGGCACGTAGGCGTGATAGGGAGTGGTGTGAAAGCCGACTGAGGCGAGAGTTTTATCAACACACCAGAAAGAATTCTTAGCGTAAAAGGGGGAAGTGCTCTGCACCACCACCATGCCATCAGGCTTCAAGACTTTTTTTAGAGCGCGATAAAAGGTATCGCTATATAGTTTTCCTAGCGAATAGTTGCTTGGATCGGGAAAGTCAATGACAGCAAAGTCAAACTTTTGTGGTGTGGTGCGCAGCCAGACAAAGGCATCGTCGATTATGACTTTGACTTTTTCGTTGTTCAAAGAATTTTGATTGAGGCGAGTTAATACCTCTTGGCTCTTAAATAAGTCAGTCATGGCTTTGTCTAAATCAACAAGGGTGATTGAGCGTACTGACGGATATTTGAGAATTTCGCGAACGGCTAGACCGTCGCCTCCGCCTAATACAAGAATGTCTTGCGGCTGGTTAAGACTGGCCATGGCCGGGTGAATCAGTGCTTCATGGTAGCGGTATTCATCGCGCGAACTAAACTGCAAATTGCCGTTGAGAAAGAGCCGCAAATCTTTACTGCTGCCAGTGAGCACTATGCGCTGGTAAGGCGTTGTTGTTGAGTAAATAACTGAATCTTGATAGGTTGCCGCTTCGGCAAAACCCATTAATCTGTCAGAGAAGGCAAACCCCGAAACCAATACAATGATCAAGGCAATGGCCGTAGATCTAAGTGTATTGCGCCAGGGTAGCTCTTCTTTGAATAAGTGAATTGTCCAGAGCGCTACACCAAGGTTAAAGAGGCCGAACAAAAAAGAGGTACGCATCAAGCCTAGATAAGGCACAAGCAAAAGTGGAAAAAGCAGTGAGGCTAAGAGAGCGCCGACATAGTCGAATGTAAAAATCTGTGAGACTAAGTCTTTGAAAACGAGACGCTGCTGGAGAATGCGCATTAGAAGCGGTATTTCGAGGCCTACAAGAATGCCGATAATTGACACCAGGCTGTAAAGCAAAATGCGGAAATTATCAATATGGTTGAACATCAGAAAGAGCAAAGTGGCTGAGGCGCCGCCAATTAGACCTATCAATAGCTCAACTTGTACGAAAGTGAGTGCAATATTTTTCTCTATGTACTTTGAGAGAAATGAACCAACACCCATCGAAAATAGGTACACGCCAATAACTGTTGAGAATTGGGTGATCGAGTCTCCTAGAAGGTAGCTGGCAATAGTTCCGGCAATCAGTTCGTAGACTAAACCGCAAGTCGATATGACAAAGACGGTGATGAGCAGGGCGTAAGTCAAGGTGACTACCCGTGAATCGCAGCGGCGATTATATTGCCCACAGCAATCATCATGGCCGCAAGTGTGATCGCCAACGGTAGATTTTTCTCGACAACTATGTCTTTCCACATATCGCCCGGAGTGAGCATGTCAAAGACTTTTGTTGAAAGGCATAATATGGCGATGCCTAATGATGAATACACCACAGCTGCTAGAACATACTTAACGGTTAGAACTTGTTCCACTTTCTTCTCCTCAATTTCTTACTTGTGATAATGACTGCCAGGACCTGTTGGACGTGCTCCACTAATGGCCCATGGGTCGATAATTTTCCAGCCTCTTAAGCCGGCATATACGAAGAGGGCGCAAAGAAGCACGCCAGTAACAAGATAGAATCGCGCCAATTTAATCCTCCTTTAATAACTTTCGGAATAACTCTCGGCGCTTGGGTAGGGACTATAGTCACTATTTGACCAGCGAGCAGCCTCGACGCTTTGCATGGCAACAAAGGAATAAAGTGGTACCACGAATAAGGCACTCAAAATCCACCAGTAATTGTCATATATCGGATAACCGCGTCCTACAGTTACTGAGAACTGCTGCGCGTTAGATTGGCGGAAGTCACCACTTTCGGTGTCAATATTAAGGTAGTAATTGCCCGGCGGCACGGACGAAACTCCAAGCTGGGCCGTGTCACTGCCTTCGGACCAAGAGCCGTCGCTATCAGTGCCAAAGTAGTACTCAACTGACTTTTCAAAGGGATAGGTGGTGCCATCGGCGTCATTTACCAGTTCACCCGAAACGTAAAACCAACTGTTGCTTACGGGTGCTCTTAGAGTTATGACAGCATTGGTGGTGTCGTCTTTCATGGCGAACACTGGTGTTGTGATGTCGGCTTTCTTATTGTTTGGGCTAAACGTACCGTCGTATTGAAGCACAGTTTGTTGTGGTGCCTTGGCCGTAAAATAGAATTGTGCACAGGTGAGGAAGATACAGAAAATGGCGCAGAGAGCGCCAATTTGACTGAGTTCTTTTAATTCGGTCGGAGGTCGAGTGGCCGGCACTCCACTCTGAAAAGGAAATCGATCTGCTACCTTGAACGCTTTATGGATTTCTTTGGCGTCCATATATTCCGCCAAACTCCAGACGATTTCAAAACCGTCTTTTTCGGCTGAAAGCATCATAGGCGGATCGATATAGTCAGCCGCCAGTACCGATGAGCCTACTACAACCCGCCAGTAGAATTCGCCCAAAACATACTTTACTGCGGCGGTGCCGTAGTTATAAATCTGATAGCTTTTGCCGTCCAGCTTAGCTACTACACCCTTTGAAGGAACCTGGGTGAAAGTTTTAGCCTCAGGTTTGCGCTTAATTGTGGTGACGAAGTTCCAATAGCCTTTATCTTCCACCAACCAGCGGTAACCATAGTACGGATTGAATAACAAATACTCAGACCAGAAGTAATGGCTGCCAGTTTCCTCGCGCACGAGAAAGCCTATCACTTCCCACTCTTTTCCCTTTAACTTACCTCTAGAACCGAGGGGAATATCTGGCTTAAACAGTGATGTTTTGCCAACATAAGTTGAGAGTATTCGATAAGCTTCACTGGTGACATCTATTGTCGAATTGCAGCTTTTGCAGACCACAGACATGCTTGCGCCAGGATAATTTATTGTGACCGAGGCACCACAAGCTGTGCAGGCGAACATCTTGGCCAAAGGCTTAGCCGGCTTTGGTTCTTTCTTAGGAACGTCGTTATTACTAGCTTCGTTATTACTAGCTTCGTTATTACCAGCTTCATCTTTACCAGCCATCTATCGGCCTCAAGTTTTTGAATTGCAGATCGTCAAAGTCGACATATGATCCAAGGAATACACGGTTCTCTTTTTCGGCTATTTCGATAGTGGCCATTTCGTCTTCAAAACCTGATAGGTCAATGCTTTCAGACTTGCGACCTTGGAGGGCGTTAAAGGGTAATTCGCCTTCGCTGAACAGACATTTTACTTTGCGAACATCGTCTACTTCATAGATGCCGTACCTACCAAAATCAACTGCTTTACCTGGATGAAAGCTGCCTACCGGTGGCACCATATCAAAACAAGGGAAGCACACGGCATAGAAGCCTTGTGCTTCCGCTAGCCAACCGATTTTCTCATCGGCGAAATAGGTAAACCATTCATTCCAGTAGCCGTCGTCGTAGCCAAGTTTCATGCGCCCGACTACTTCGAATTTTTGGCCCTTATACATACCAGTGGTGCCAATTTGAATTGGAGTTAAATCATCGACAAGTTCAGCCACTTCGCCGATTTTATCGAGATCCATTCCTTGCCGCACCAAGCTAGCTTTGCAGTACGAACAAACTGCAAAAACCGATACTTTCGATTGAAAGTTGACGTTTGCCCCACAGGAAGGACAACTCAGTGTAAGCATTTAGGAAATACTCTTGAGTAGCTCTGCCTTTTTAGCGTCGAATTCTTCCTGGGTCAAAACACCTTTACTGACTAGACCATGCAATTTTTCCAATTTTGCATAGACATCTTCTTCACTAGCCCCTTGACCGACGCCTTGTCCTAGTCCACCCAGAGCTTGGCCCATGGTCTGACCAATCACAGCCCCCATACCCAGACCAACACCGGCACCAGCTAAGCCACCAGGATTATTGGCAGCGGCGGAAATACTGTCAGCCGCCTGGAAATTGGCATACTTTTTCAAGTCGCCCACTAGGTTCATTTGAGATTGTTTGTCGAGGTATTCTTGCAACTCTTCTGGCAGAGTAACGCTTTGCACCAAGAAGGTGTTGAGTTTAAGGCCATACTGCAAGAAAGGTAGATCTAGTTCAGATTTCAGCTGTTCTGAAAACTTGTGTTGATTGGCGGCCATATCGAGGAAGGCCGTGTCTGCTTGACCAAGCTTGGTGGCGATGTGAGTGAGGATCATCGAGCGAAGCTGACCGTCTAGTTCGCTAGTGGTATAGACCTGTCTTGTACCGCTGATTTTTTGATGGAATGTATTGGGCTCTTCAATTTGATATGAGAAAGTACCAAACGCGCGCAGGCGAATGACGCCAAATTCTTTATCGCGAATGGCTATGGGTGTTTGCGTGCCCCAGCGTTGGTCAATTTGTTCGCGGGTTGAGAAGAAATAAACTTCCGACTTGAAAGGAGACTTGAAGCCTTTATCCCAGTTCATGAGAGTGGTGAGAATCGGTAAATTCTGAGTGTTCAAAGTATAGCGACCGGGACCGAAATGGTCGGCGACATTGCCTTCGTTGACAAACAGGGCCATTTGCGAATCGCGCACGGTTAACTGAGCGCCGCTTTGAATTTCTTTGTCGAGAGTAGGAAAACGATAGGAGAGTACACCATCGCTTTCTTCTGTCCATTCAATAACTTCGATAAATTGCTTTTTGAAAATGTCTAACATTGAATCCTGCCTGGTGCATTGAGGGAAGGAATAAATTAAGGGATACCTGGCTATCGCTGTCAATTATCGCTAGCAACAGTCTCTAGAATCTTCGACTACCGCTATGTTACATGGTCCAATGCTCTACATAAGTTGAAAAGTACAAATTAGTTTAGGATTCCAAGCTGCTAGTCACCCGACTTTCAGTAGAAGGGCTAGACCATAGCTAAGGCCCACTGGAAGTAAGCCAGGCTATCGCGCACTGACCAATCGGGTCTTCCTGCTCCGTGCCCCTCGCTCCACTTGATATTGAGGAGAACGTCTAATCCTTGCTGCTGGCAAGCGGCAGCAAACTTGTATGAATGCCAGGGTACAACCCTGTTGTCGCCGTCTGAAGCGTTTATTAAAAGGTGGGGAAAGTCTTTTGCCTTAATTTTCAACTTTGCTACCTGGTGATATGGTGAATAGGCCAAAAGGGCCTTGAATTCTTTGGCATTTTCTACCGAGCCATATTCGCTTTGCCAGGCCCAGCCAAGGCCATGACCGGCAAATTTGAGCATGTCATAAAGCCCGTTGTCGGCTATTGCTGCGCCGAAGAGGTCTGGCCTTTGGGTAATCACCGCGCCGACAGTTAGGCCGCCGTTGCTGGCTCCGCTAATGCCAATTTTTTTTGCTTTCGATATTCTATTTTCAATCAACCACTCAGCACTAGATATGGTGTCATCATAGGTGCGCTGTTTGTTTTCTTTGGTGGCAGATAAGTGCCAGTTGGCGCCTAGCTCATCACCACCGCGTAAGTAGGGCTGTGCCCAGATGCCTCCCATGGCCAACCAGGTTGCTATTTGATACGAAAAATGAGGCAGAGTGGCAATGCTAAATCCACCATAAACTGACAAGGTTGTGGCATTGTTGCCGTCGAATTTGGTGCCCTTGAGGTAGGCAATATTCATTGGTACCATAACGCCGTCTTTGCTTTTCACCTGCACCATTTTCTGAACCACCCTCTTAGCCATAGAATATGTAGGCTCATAGAGCAAACTGGTTTTACCATCAGACAAATCGTGGCGATATATGGTCTTCGGTATGGCAAAATTTTCTAAACTGAAGAAGATATTGCTATCTTTGAAATTAGTCGTAAAGCCACTGATAGTTCCTTCAAATGGTAAGTTGATTGGAGTAAGCTCTTTACCGTTTAGGTCAAATTGTATCAGTCTGGCTTTTCCCTCACCGTCTAAAACTGAGGCAACAAGACGGTCTTGCAATAAGCGTACGTCTAGTATTGTCTTGTCGCTTTCTTTGATTACTTCTTCAACTGCTTTTACTTTGAGGCGACGATAGTCAAATGTTAGGGCGAGCACTCGACCTCGTGCTGCGCAATGATCGGTTTTGATATAGATTTTTCCCCGAGTTTCTCCCAGCGCCGTGTAGTATCCAATTTTGCGCGGAAAGAGCGGGCACATTTTGCCTGTGGCCAGAGACTTTATGAGAAAGCGGTTATGTAACTTGCCGCCAGGCCATTCTGATATCAGAACGTATTTATTGTCAGCTAAGGTGTAAAGATCAACCCAGTCTACTTTGCTAGTGCTGTGAATAATTTTGTCTTTGGTCTGCTTGTCACCGAGGCGGTGATAGTAAATTGGCGAACCTCTTGTATAGGTTGGTTCTTTGGCGGCAGTTTTACTCTTGGCTTTAGGCTCATTACTGCTTTTTACCGGGCGGCGGTAGTACAAACCGCGCTTTTTGGGGTGAAAGCGAATTGAGCCGGCCGGTACATCTTCGATTATGTCGGGCAGATCTTTGCCGGTGGTGAGATCGCATACTCGCCAAGTTTCAAAGTCAGAACCGTTCTTCGATAGACCATAGGCTAGTAAATCGCCGCTTCTATTTACTCTATATCCACTCAACCAAGAGTGACTATCGCACACCTTTTTTGCGGCAAAGACGATCTTCGCTTTGCTCGTCAGTCTGTTCTTAGAGCTGCTGGCCGCTGCTCTTTTTACGGTGGTGAAGCCTGCTCTATCTTTGCTGGTAAAGAAATAAAAGTCACCGCATCTAAATGGCAATTTGTGCAATTGCGCAAAGGCCGCTTGATAAAACTCTTTTGGTTTTTTGTAACCCACTAGAATTGGCAAAAGCTTTATACGCGCGAACATTGCTTGTTGCTCTAGCCAGATTTTGGTGGCCTCGCTTCTGAGTTCTAAAGTCGAGAATCGGTCGAGAATGCGCCGACCACCCATTACATAATTCAATTTTTTTGCTTGTGGGGCTGGTTGTTTTAATACGGCAGAAAACTTGCGTTGCATTTTGCTGGCCATTTTTTTTACGGCATTTCTTTGTGAGTCGGTTTTGACCCAATTTGACATATCGGTCAAGCCGTTCACGATGTATTGCAGCAAGTCGATGAAAACTTCTTGGTCGGCTTTTAAATGATCTATTGCTTTGTCAAAGTAGCGAAAAGAAAGAGCATACTTGCCTGGCCAACGAGCGGCGTTGGCAGCACCAGCATAGAGGGCACAGAGGCGATTGCTGCGGTCGACATAACCTTTCTCAAGCTTTCGTGCACCTTTTAAATATTCGTTGCACGACTGGCTGTAATTTTTTGCTCGCAGTTCTTTGTCTGCTTTTCTGCGAGTTTCCAAATAGATAGCACTGGCTTCTATCTCCCGTTCACTTCTGTTGCTTTTGTTCAAAATGCTTTTGCTTTTGCTGGCCATAAAATCATTGAGCTATTTTTGAAATGCAGCAACTGTGCGCTTCATCGTCTTGACGAATTCAGGATTTTTGAGAGCGACAGAACCAGCATAAATGCACGCACCAACTAAACCAATCATAAGAAACTTGGTAATGCCAGGATAAGCCTGACGATTCATTGACTCTTTGGCACGGTTGCTGAAGCCAGGTTTGGCATGACGACCGGTGTTAGTCTGCGATTTTGCTGGCACTAGTTTACTGCCCGCACTGACCCGCATACGGGCGTATTCGGCGGCCGATGGCAGCTGGCGCTGGCAAGAAATGCAAAAGCGAATCAGTGACCTTACTGGTGCCTGACAGTAGGGACAGTTGGCGTATGGCAGGTTTGATTCTAGATCTTCTTCTTCTTGGTCATTGGCTGATTGAGGGCGGGGCCCAAATACTGCACTCATTACTCGCGATATCCAGCTGCGATGAGCATCTTGGTCTTGGCCGTCGCCATTATTGTGCGCTGTGCCGCTGCCACCGCTGCCATAGGAATTATTATTGTTATTGTGACCGTGAGCATGGTTACTGCCAGTGGAGAAATTGACTACGTCGTGGCCACCGGTCTGAACATTTGCTTTTGAGTATTGCGAATCTATTTGAGTATTGGTCGCGATCTCCATGGCAGATTGATTGTTGATAGCATTTAGGTGACCTTCGGCGGCTAATCCCAGGGTCGGATAAGAGCCAGTCATCAGGGCTTCAGCCTCACTCTCCATGTCTTTGAAGTCGGCAATTTCCATGCGATGCTTGTAAGACTTGAGTTTAATGCCGTCGCGAGCGAGAGCTTCATGCAGCTCTTTACCAAATTCTTGTATGTCCTGTTGTCTTTGTTCTGGCTCTTTGGCCAGAGCTTTGTTCAGTACGTTGGTAACTTCAGTACAGACCTTAAAATCGGTTGACGCCTGCGAGAAAGGTGTCGGAGTTCCGTACAAATGGCAGTCCATCATTTCAATTGCTGACTTAGCCTTGTAGGGAAGGAAGCCAGAGAGTGATTCGTAGGCGACAATGGCGAGCGAATAAACATCTGAGCGTGGGTCTACAGCTGAAGCCGCTAGACATTGCTCTGGGCTCATGTAGGGCGGGCTACCACAGACATCACCTGTCTTAGTAATGGTGTAAGCGTCTTGGGTTTTAGGTTCCTTTAGTTTAGACAAACCGAAGTCAACCAAAGTTACCCAGTCGCCGGTGGGCGCATTTGACGAAAGGACAATATTTTCTGGTTTGAGATCGCGGTGCACCACGTCAAGGGAGTGGGCCGCTGCTAAGCCATCTACGATTTGGCCGAAAATACGATCGGCTCTCTCGAAAGAAAGAGGACCATTGTTTTTCAGCTCGTCTTTGAGACTGACACCTTGCAAATAGTCCATTACTAAGAAAGGCTGCCCTTGAGAGCTCATGCCAAAATCGTAAAGTGTGACTATGTGGTGGTGCTTTACTTGCGAAACAGTTTTTGCTTCGCGATAGAATCGTTTGACTGCTTCTGAATCTGACACCATATGCGAGTGCAACATCTTGATGGCCATGAGCTTGTCCATCTGCTCTTGCCGAGCCTTATAGACCACACCCATGCCACCCCGACCAATTACAGAAACAATCTCGTAGCGGTCGCCTAATCTTGTGCCAACCAGCGGGTCACGATCCCCCGACTTCAGCAGGCTGGAATCAGCAGGACACCTTTCAAGACCATCTTCGTATTCTGAGTAGCACTCAGGACAGGACTTCACAGCCTAAACTCCAAGCCATTAGTAAAAACGTACCAAAATTACCGCCTATATTCTGGTATTCCCCTAAATGCCATGAATATCCTAAATACCTTAAATCAGACGGCCAATTATTGAATTACTTATAGGTATGCCCCGGCGAGTAATCTTCAGTTTTCCGTCCGATAATTCAAGCAAACCTTGCTCACACAGATATTCAATTTCGGGTCCTTGCAAGGCCAGCAGATCGCTCTTGTAGTCTTGCTCGAACTGCTTCAAGTCGATTCCTTCTATTAGCCTGAGCCCGAGCATTATGCCCTCTTTGATGCGTGTCGCCGAGTCGATTACTTCGCTTACTTCATCATTGAGGGGGTGGCGCATGTACTTTTTCAATGAGCGAAAGTTGGCGCTGCGCACGCCGTCTACATAACGGTGGGCGCCGACGCCGAAGGCAAAATAGGGAGCGTTGCGCCAATAAGTGAGGTTGTGCTGAGACTGATGTCCGGGCTTGGCAAAGTTTGAGACCTCGTACTGGCCGAAGCCATTTTGCTCAAGTTTGCTCACTAAACTCTCGTACATTTCAACGCAAAGGTCGTCAGACGGATATGAACTTGAATCGCGAGGAAAGCGGCTGAGCAAGGGGGAATTTTTGGCAATTTCCAGACCGTAGGCCGAGATGTGCTTTATCGATGGGCACTCTTGAGTTAGTTCGAGAGCGGCGTCTATGGTTGTCTGCCAACTAGTCATAGTTTGGGTGGGCAAGCCATACATGAAATCAATACTGATGCTTTCAAAGCCAGCTTGATGGGCTAGTTTTACTCCGGCAATGGCCTCGGCCACACTGTGATCTCGGCCTATGGCTGTCAGTTCAGCGTCGCAGAGCGATTCAATGCCGATAGAAAGCCTGTTGATGCCGATTTCTAGCCATTCTTGAGCCTTCTGGGCGGTGATGGCGTGCGGGGTGGTTTCCATGGCGATTTCAACAGGGCCAAATTGTGGTTTTTGCAGCGGAGCAAATTGCAGGAGACGCTGGTGAATCATGGCGATGTTGCTTGGTTTAATCAGCCCTGGTGTGCCGCCGCCGTAGAAAACTGTCTTGAGGCTAAGATTTACCTCACCCAGAAGCTTTTGCTGGGTTAGGCGCGACTCAATTTCGCCGGCGAGAATTTGGCAATATTCATCTTCTAGTTCAATTAGGCCAGCGAAGGCTGCAAAGTCGCAAAACTCGCATTTATGGGTGCAAAAGGGGATGTGAATATAGGCGCTCTGCGGGGAGATGGCTTTGTCTTCACTTTCTTTATGGGCTTCTGTTGCTATCATTTGGCAATGATTGTAGCGAGAAAGTTAGTTAATATCCGTTTGTTTAGCTGCCCGGCCAGAGCTAGCTTTAGCATTCTTACCATTGGTTTAGTCTCCTCATGTGCTCTTTTACTAAGTCTCAACTGCCAAATAGCTCAAGGCCAAGACGTCGTCGCAGGTTCTGAACCCAGTCATGACAGTGCTACTTCTGAACGGGCAAAAGCCGATCGGGCAAAAGCAGATGGAGTAACTCTCACCGGTGCCCAATCGGCCTTGCTCAAACTGATGAGTAGCAAGCCAGCAAGTGTTGATCTGCGCTCTATGGGCGATTTGATGATCCAGCTAAGGCGCAAGATCACCGACAATCCCTATGATGAAAATTTAAGATTAAGGCTGGCCAGTTATCTTTACTTAGCCGGCGACTTAGAGGGTTCAGCTTCTGAAATGAAACGGGCCGTGGCGATTGCCCCTGAAGATTATTTCGCCCATATGGTTTTGGCTAAAATTCTTGACCATAGCGGCGATGAAGCCAACGCCGAACTTGAATTTAAACGCGCAATGCAACTGCAACCGGGCTCGGCAGAGTGCCACGAGTATTACGCCGACAGTCTTTTTACCCGGGGTGAAGTGTCGCAAGCAGTGAGCGAATATCGCCTCGCTACCCAGCTAAAGGCAAGTGCCAGTAACTTTTCTGGGCTTTCTGAGGCCCTTCTTGCTACCCACGACATCAGTGGTTCGATCAAAGCAGCTCGCCAAGCTGTTTCGGTGGAACCCAGCTCCGCTCGGGCTCATGTCGTTCTCACCAAGGCTTTGCTAACTTCTGGCGATTATCATCCGGCTTTGAGAACGGCCAGGCAGGCAAGTCTGCTTGAGCCCGCTTCAGCTGAGAGTCACCTGGCTTTGGGGCGGGCGCTCTATGCCAACAAAGATAAAAATGGAGCAGTGGAAGAATTTCGCCAGGCTGTGCGCCTTGACCCCCTCAACGCCCAAGCGAGAAATGACCTGGGATATGCCTTGTATGGCCGAGGGGATGTCTCTTCGGCGGTATCGGAATTGCGCTTGGCCCTCAGGCTCAATCCGCACCTGGGAGAAGCAAGAAATAATCTGGAAATTGCCATATATGGACTAACTGGCAATAAAAGACCATAAGTTTAAGGATTTACTGAGGTATTCAAGTTAGAATGGCGCTGCTTGGAAAAGCAGTTATCGGAGGCATCCTTAGTGCAAGTCAAAGGCCAAAAGCCCGCGCTTAATTTATTGATATCGAATGCGGTATCATTGTCGCTTTGGTTTAGTGCTTTTGCTGCTTTGCCCGCTCTAGCTGAAGACGGCGATCACAATCCTACTTCGGACAGCGCAGCGGCTGCAAGCAACTCTAATAGTAGCTCGAGCAAGAAGCCGAGCCTCTCTTATTCACCGGTAAGCAGTGGCAGCGCCAGTGGACCGGCTCACCTTTCAGACTCAGATTTTGGTGCTGGTACTAACCCAAGCAATAGTGCAAATGAGTCTTCAAGCAATGAGGCTTCCAGTAATGATTCTGGCGGCCGCAAGTTGGCCCAAGGTTCTGTGCGTCCTGTGACCCGCAATTCTCTACCTGGTGTCACTGGCACTGTCAAAATCCGCCGACCATTCCAACTCTTCGCCCAATCTGAAGAAGGGCGCCAATTAATTCACCATCTCAGTTTTAGAGATACTCCGGTGAAAGACGTAATCACTGAAATTGCCCGACGGGGCAACGTCAATATCATTATCGATAAGTCTTGCAGTGGCAAAATAACTGGCGACTTGCGCGACGTAAATCTCAACGAAGCTATGGACAATGTTTTGGCCGCGGCTGGTTTGCAAAGTCGCATGCTCGACAATAAAACTATTGTGGTTGGCTCCACTCAGGCAATGGTGCAACTGGGCTTGAACCGACCAATGGCAAGAGCCTTTAAGCTCAGCTATTCGCACCCATATGATGTAGCGGCTCTGCTTTCTGCTTCAATATTCAACAAAGGCTATTTGCCTGACTTTAAGACCACCACTAAGCGTCAGCTAGCCAACGAGTCTACCGACGAAACTGCTAGTGAAAAGAAAGGTTCGGGTCAGGGCGGCGACTTGAGCGGGCCTTCGAGTGAAGCCACCGGTGAGAAAATTAGTGATCGCGAAGGCACCAAGAGTGATACCGATAGCACTCAGAGTTATTCGTTAGAAACTCAACCCCGCACCTTGCGCGGTACTAGTCGTGCTCAGACCCAAGAAGGTGTGGGCTTTAATAATGCCGCTACCGATCCTGGTACCCAGCAGATTCGCGCTAACCTTGAGATTGCTGCTGATTTTAGCGTTGATCCCAACGGTGGTGGTGCCATAGTCATACCTGATGTGAAAGGCAGACAAGTTATTGTGGTGGGCACAGCTGACGATGTGAACATCGCCGAAGATGCTATTCGCCTCATAGACAGACGGCCAAAACAGGTCCACATTCAAGCTTCTCTCATTGAACTTAGTAACCAGGGTATTCGCCAACTCGGTGCCACTCTAAACCTTCAGGGTGAGGGTTTGTCTAGTTCAATCATGGGCAATTCACAAGCCCCACTAAAATCATACTTACCTGGTTTGGGTTCGCCCGCTAGCTCCACTCCTAACCCCAATATTCCAGCGATTCCTTTTACCGGTTCTAACGTCACTAATGGTGCGGCCAATGGTGCTGGTACTCCTGGAACTGCCTACACTGGCTTGATTGGTTCGCTCGTGCCAATTCTGGCACCAAGTATTGCTGGTGTTAATGCCGTCACCACCGCCCAGAGTGCTTTCAACTTTATTGCTGCCGATGGCCGTGCTGGCGGACGCGCTAACATTGCCACTGTGCCTCACGCCATCAACCTCTCTGTTAACTTGTTATTGCAGACCAACAAAGCAAAGTTGATTGCTAACCCTTCAGTGGTAGTGGTTGATAATTCAGAAGCGCTAATTACAATTGCTTCAGAAGTAATTCACAAAGTGACATCTACAGTGAGCTTGGGTGTGGTCACAGCCAACGTTGAGTTGACCAAGGCCGGCATTTTCTTAAACGTATTGCCGCGGGTTACCCAAGACGGTTTCATAACTATGCGTCTACGTCCGCAAGTATCTACTCCTCTTGGGCCACCTCAAACCTTCGGCCCCGTTAACCAACCAACTGTGGTAGTTACTCTGCTTAATTACCGCGACATCATGGCCCAAGAAGTGCGTATCAAAGATGGCCAGACTTTAGTGCTGGGTGGTCTCTTCTCAGAGACAGAAGCGGCTCAGCTATCAAAAACTCCATACATGGCTGAAGCACCAGTTCTTGGTGCCCTCTTTAGAAACACCCTGAAGGGTCGCAACCGTACTGAATTGATGTTGCTAATCACTCCTAAGATTGTTGAAGAAGAACCTAGCTCATCTCTAGCAGATCGACGCGGTTCTGTTTCAATGTAAGTATGATCTCAAAGAATATTTTGCTCTTTGCTCTTGCCAGCTTGCTTAGTGTCGGCCGTGGCGTAGCTGCTTCTGGTGTTGCATCTAGCGCCAGCTATAGTCACCTCGACAGAGCTCATAGTGCCTTGAAAGCTCACAAGTATCAGAAAGCTTTTGCTATTTTGCACAGCAAGGCGAAGAGCGGCTGCCCCTATAGTCAAACAATGCTGGGCCACATGTATGCTACCGGAGTTGGTGTCACTCAAAATTTTGAGAAAGCTACTAAGTGGTTTGAAAGAGCAGCAGAGCAAGGCTATGGTCAAGCACAGTTAGATCTAGGAAAGTTGTATATGGGCTCAGAGCGAATACTCAATGCTGAAGAGCATGCCATGCGACCACAGTTTGCTAAAGCAGTCTTTTGGTTGAGAAAGGCTGCCGCTCAAGGTATCGATGAGGCCCATACTTTACTCGCTAAGATTCCTGGTGAGCAAAAGGCTGAATATAATTTGCTTCAGGCAAAGGCACAAGCGGCACAAAATGCTAGTCAGGCCGAGACCGGCGTGGTGACCGGCTGGAAAGGATATGCCGATATGACCAATACTCTCAACCAAGCCAGCCAACACAATTAGCTAGGCTGTAATTGTTTTTTGCATATTACAGATTAGTCGGGCTAATTCTTGGGCTTGCCCTTTTAGTTCTGGTACGGCAACGCTCTCAAGTAGCACCGCCTTCAGTTGGGGGCCAATAGCAAAGAGACGGGGGTTGAGCCGACCTTGCTGATCGCAAATCATGCCTGATGCCTCACAGTTGATACCAGCACCAGTTTGGTCTGGAGCAATTAGCCCGCGCTTATGTAGATTGGCCATCAATGGGCTATCAATAGCTTTCAGTTTTAACTGGGGGCCAGTGCAGTTAATTACATAATCAACTAGAAAAGTTTGCGGCTCTAGGTATCTTTCTTGAATAGTCACTTCTATCTTGGCCTGATCATTGGCGCACAAGCGTTTGATACCACCAGAGAGAATTCTAAGTTGACCAGATTTTTCAGTGGCCTCAATTTGGTTGGCAATCGATGGTGCCATGCGGTGGCGATGAACATCCCAGTAGGTCTGCAGATGGCGCATAAAGTAGCGCTTCTCTTTAAGGGCAAGATTGCCCCACCATTTTTGTGTTATTGACCTGACACTATCGACACCCGCTTGCCAGTGGGCCGCTTGGCTCGCTAGCTGTCGTACGTATTTGAGAGCCTCTAGAGCTGAGCTTTGCCATTGCCGGTCACCGTTTAGATTTACTTGCTGCGGATGCACATCAGGAATATCTAAGTGGCGGCGGGGAAGCAGACCATGGCGAGAGGCGGCAAGAATTGGGCCGACATGACCTTGGCTTGTCAGTTCGATAACTTTGTCTACTGCTGTGAGACCAGTGCCAACTAGCAAGACCGAGTCTGTCTTTTGGATGGTATCAATTGCCACTTTATTCCAGGGATTATGAATATAGTGCGTGTTTGTCATTGGTAGTTGATCGAGCCAGGCTGGCTTGCCACCGGCAAGATTGCCGAGGGCGAGCACCACTATGTCAGCTTCTAAAGCTTGGCCATTGCTCAAAAATACTTTCAGGCCGCGGCTCTCTGCATCTTCAATATCAACGGCTCTTTGCGAAACTAAGTCGAAACTATGAAAGTCGGCTTTTTCACTAACTGCTGAGCTAAGAAGCTCCTGCACATATTTACCGAAAAACTTACGGGGTAGAAAGTCTGTAATTTTGACTGTTGGATCTTTTTCTTTGGCGTAATTGAAAAAATGATCTGGCTCATCTGATAGAGCACTCATGCCGCCAGCGCAGACATTCAGTAAATGCTCTTCGCAAGTGGTGCTATATGCCAGCCCTAAACCCAATTCATTGGGTTCGACAACAGTGACTGCACAAGCAACTTGTTCTTGCCTGAGCAAATGGTATGCCGTCATGGCGCCGCTGAAGCCGCCGCCAATGATAACTATCTTTAGTATTTCCAATATGTTCTTATTCTACTGTCACTGACTTAGCTAAGTTACGCGGCTGGTCTACGTCTTTGCCGAGATAATCAGAGATAAAGTACGACAGTAGTTGTAGTGGTACCACAGTGGTCATTGGCGAGAAGAGTTCGTCGACTTGAGGCACAGTCAGTACTGAGTCAAAGGTCTTCTGAGCCTGTTCATCACCATCGACAGCTACAGCTATCATTTTAGCTTTGCGGGCTCTGGCCTCTTGAGCGTTAGACAAAGTCTTTTCATAGACTAGGCCAGGCACCAGTACTGTAATTACTGGCACATTTTGATCTAATACTGCAATTGGTCCATGTTTTAGCTCACCAGCGGCATAGCCTGAAGCATGAATATAGCTAAGCTCTTTTAGTTTGAGTGCGCCTTCAAGTGCTGTTGGGTAGTTCAAGCCGCGGCCGATGAAGACTACGTCGTGAGCCTCTGCATATTTGACTGAGGTTTCGCGAATCTCTTCTTCGCGAGCCAAGATTTGTTCAATCATAGCCGGCACTAAATTCAATTTGATTTTTAGATCTTTAGCACGCTCGGGGCTGAGAGTGCCGCGACGCTCACCGAGATATATGGCTAGCAGGTAGAAGCAGGCTAGTTGTGCCAAGTAGGTTTTGGTAGCAGCTACTGAAACTTCAATTCCGCATTCGGTCACAATCAAATTTTGAGTTAACTGGGCCAAGTGTGAATCGGCACGGTTGGTGATGCCGAGAGTATAGGCGCCTTTTTGTTTAGCGGCTGTAAGGGCCGCTAAAGTATCGGCAGTTTCACCTGATTGGCTTACGGCAATGGCTAGAGTTGATTCGTTGCAGAGTAGTTTGCGACCGCGAATTTCAGAGGCAATATCGACGTCGACTGGAATACCCACAAGTTCTTCTATCAACAGTTTTCCGACCATTGATGCATGGAACGCAGTACCGCAAGCAAAGATATTGATGCGAGTGAGGCCTTTGATTTCATCATCGGTGAGGTGCACGCCGTAGTTAGCTGAGGCGCTGCCTGAAGGCGTGAGATGGTCGATATTGAGGTCGATAGGATGATTGGGGTGGCGCAGATACTTTGATAGTGTCTGACGCAATACCAGCGGCTGCTCGTGTATCTCTTTGAGCAAGAAGTGTTTGTAGCCACACTTGTCTATCACGTATGGGCTAGTATCAAGGGCAATAGGACTGCGTTTGACTTCAACACCATCAAAGGTAAACAGTCTTACTTTTGCTGCTGTTATTTCAGCAATTTCACTCTGTTCTAGTTTGATTACTCGATTTGTATACTGGCGCACAGCCATTGAATCAGAAGCGAGGAAGTTTTCGTCGTTGCCTAAACCAACCGATAGTGAATAGTGGTGGTTAATGGCATAGATGCGGTCTGGGTGCTCTTGGCTCACTACTCCGAGGGCGAAAATACCGACTAGTCTCTTAACTGAGCGAGTAATGGCCTTGAGGAGGTCTTTGTCTTTGGCATATTCGTGTGATACCAAATGTGCCACTACTTCAGTATCAGTATCAGAGTTGAAGTGATAGCCTAGACCTTTTAGTTCATTTTGCAGCTCTTCGTAGTTTTCGATGATGCCGTTGTGAACTACAGCAATGGTGCCAGTAGAATCTGTGTGAGGGTGAGCGTTCTGGTCGTTTGGAATGCCGTGAGTAGCCCAGCGGGTGTGACCAATGCCAACAGTAGCCGAAGGTCGCTTACTATCTAGTAGCGCTTCAAGGTTAGAGAGTTTTCCAGCGGCTTTGAGAACGCAAAGTCGACCGTTTTCAATGACGGCAACGCCAGCTGAGTCGTAACCTCTATACTCAAGGCACTTAAGCTCGTTGAGTAAGACTGGGGCTGCATGTAAGGGGCCGAGATAACCAACGATTCCGCACATTTTCTACTTCCTCTTTTGTTTACTCTTAGACTTCCATCAACTCAGCTTCTTTATCGTGAATACACTTATCAATTTCTTTGACGTAACGATCAGTAATCTTCTGAAGGTCAGCTTCTTTGCCCTTAATTTCGTCTTCTGAAATTTGAGCACCTTTCATTTTTTTCAAATCTTGATCGCTGTCTCTGCGAATATTACGCACAGCTACTCTTGATTCTTCGCCGATCTTTTTCACCATTTTGCTCATTTCTTTGCGGCGATCTTCGGTCATTTGTGGAATGCCGATGCGAATGACGTTGCCATCAGAGTTAGGTGTGAGGCCGAGGTCAGACTTGTGAATGGCTTGTTCAATAGCCTTAAGGCTGCCTTTGTCGTAGGGCTGAATGGTAAGCGAGCGGCCGTCACTGGTTGAGATATTGGCTAAGCCTTTAAGCGGAGTCATTGTGCCGTAGTAGTCGGCTTCAATGCGGTCGAGCATTTGTGGATTTGCCCGGCCACTTCTCACTGTCTGCAACTCTTTGTGCAAACTTACGAGCGCTTTCTTCATGCGCTCTTCTGCATTTTGTAAGACTTCTGTGGTTGTGCTCATGAATTTGTCCTATCTATACGAAGTATTCTCTTACGACTTCTCTTACGACTTCTCTTACACTCTTACGGCGTTGCCGACGATGGTTCCTACTTCTTGTCCTTTGACTATGCGTTCGATGCTGCCGTCTTTAGCAAAATCGAATACTAGTATTGGAATATTGTTTTGCTGACAAAGTGATACCGCTGCTGGGTCCATTACTTTTAGACCTTGTCTGAGCATTTCATCAAATGATATGTGGTCAAGTTTTTTCGCTTTAGGATTTGTCCTTGGGTCATCGTCATAGACGCCGTCAACGCCATTCTTGGCCATGAGAACAGCATCGGCTTTTAGTTCAGCAGCTCGCAGAGCTGCTGCTGTGTCAGTGGTGACGTGGGGGTTACCTGTTCCACCTCCAAGGATGACTATGCGATTCTTTTGCAAATGGCGGATAGCGCGAAGGCGAATAAATGGCTCGGCTACTG
Organism: Candidatus Obscuribacterales bacterium; assembly: GCA_021732025.1. GTDB lineage: Bacteria > Cyanobacteriota > Vampirovibrionia > Obscuribacterales > Obscuribacteraceae. The sequence goes on from JAKFVU010000042.1 coordinate 26,856, forward strand.
TGGGCATAGCAATGGCAGTTTGGACGCGAATGTCGATACCTTTCTTGTTGAGAACTTCACCAAGAATCAGGCAGTTCATGATTGTGGCCAGCATGCCAACGTGGTCGGCTGCAGCCTTGTCCATACCCCAACCAGCCCCTTGCACTCCTCTGAAAATGTTTCCGCCACCGACAACAACTGCAATTTGTACCCCTAGGTTATATGCAATCTGTATCTCGTTAGCGATGCGGTTAATTTCCGCCTGGTCAATACCAAAGCCCTGAGTGCCCATTAGAGCCTCACCGCTTAGTTTGAGTAGAATCCTTTTATAGTGAATGGCCATTTGTGATCCCTTTGCTAAAGCTTTCAATTGAGAAGACATATAGTCTTCAAAAGAGAAGACAGCCAGATCATAACGCGATCCTGGCTGTCTATCTATCTACATGGCATTGGTTTAAGCGGAAGCTTCAGTCTCTTCTGTATTCTCGCCATTGTCACCCAGGATGAACAAGGCATAGCGCACAACTTTAGCCTCAACACCCATCTCTTTGCCTTTAGCGGCTAAGTATTTGGCAACTGATTGTTGTGGGTCTTTGACGAATGGTTGTTCGCTTAGAACGCGCTCTGCTAACAACTTGTCAACACGGCCGGTGACGATTTTTTCTTTCATCTCAGGCTTCTTGTCAGCAAGGTCGGCTTTGCCAAGCTCAATTCTGCGCTCGTTTTCGATTACTTCAGCTGAAATATCGTCGCGGGTTAAGAATGTAGGTTTGGCCGATACGACGTGCATTGCTAATTCGCGAGCTACTGCTTGCAAATCAGCTTGGTTGGCAACAGCTTTGTCTGTTTCAATCTCAACGATTGCACCCATCTTGCCACCCAATGTATGGATGTAAAGACCGGTTGTGCCATTTGGCTTAGACAAATCGAAAACAGCCAAGCGCTTAACTGAAATATTCTCGCCAATTTTAGCGATTGTTTCAGTGACAGCATCTTTAACTGATTTGCCATCGAGTGTGAGAGCCAAAAGGGCATCTACATCAGCAGGCTTTTTGCTACCGGCCAACTCAGCAATTTGTTTGCTAAGGGCGATGAACTGATCGTTTCTGGCCACGAAATCGGTTTCGCAGTTGACTTCAACTAGTGAAGCGACTTTACCGTCTGGGCTAACTTGGCCCACTACTAGACCTTCAGATGTGGCGCGGCTAGCTTTTTTGCTGGCCGATGCTGCACCTTTTTGTCTAAGCAGTTCGAAAGCTTTGTCGAAATCGCCAAGAGCTTCTACGAGTGCTTTCTTGCAGTCCATCATTGCTGCGCCTGATTTTTCGCGCAAGTCTTTGACCATGGCTGCAGATACTTCTACCACTGTACTCATCTCCTATCCTCATATGAAAGTGGAAATCGTCAATTTAAATTTTGAAATTAGCCTTCGCTAGTCGCTTCAGCTACAGGCTCTTCGCCAGCGCCGACAACGGCCATTTGTGGCTCAGCGCCAGCTTCAGCTGCTTCAGGAGCGCCATGTTCTTTCCAGTCAGTCTTTTCAGCTGGAAGTTCAACTTGAACGCCTGCGCCTTGCTTACCATCAAGGATAGAGTCAGCAATTTTGCCAACAATGAGCTTGATAGAGCGAATTGAGTCATCGTTACCAGGAATTACATAGTCGATGCCATCTGGATCGCAGTTGGTATCAATAATTCCTACAGTAGCGATGCCAATTTTCTTGGCTTCGTTTACAGCAATGAATTCGCGCTTCTGGTCAATGATGAAGAGCACATCTGGCTTACCACGCATGGTTTTGATGCCACCAAGTGATTTCTCTAGTTTGAGCAATTCGCGGTTGAGAACTGATTGTTCTTTTTTACCGCGGCGGAATAGATCGCCGCTATCGCGCATTTCTTCCAATTCTTTCAAACGATTGATACGCAATCTAATTGTTTCGAAGTTGGTGAGCATGCCGCCTAACCAACGACGGTTGACGTAGTGGGCGCCGCAACGTTTTGCTTCTTCTTCAACGATTTCAGAAGCTTGTTTTTTGGTGCCGACAAAAATTATGTTTTTCTTTTCGGAAGCGCATTTTCTGATGTATTCACAGGCTTTATCGAGAGCGCGAGTGGTTTGCTCAAGGTCGATAATGTAGATGCCGTTTCTTTCACCATAGATGTAAGGTCTCATCTTGGGATTCCAACGGCGAGTCTGGTGGCCGAAGTGAACGCCTGCTTCCAAAAGTTGTCTCATCGATGCTACTGGCAAGGGTATTTGCTCCTTAGTGAGTGTGTAGGCCAGAAGGTATGGCGGAACTAGGTACTTGGTAGAGGTTCTGCTGTGGCAAACACCAAGCGAAATTTGCGACGGCCTTCCGTAGGACCGCCCGCTCTACTAGAACTCCAAGGTATCACCCCTAGACATGCACTGGCTCGAATCTCTAGAGAACCTTAACGGTTCGCTTAAGAATTGCCCTTCGAGAGCAAGATGGAAGCGATATTTTGCTCAAAGGGCTTGCCCAGTCTACGTTTGGGGCGATGCCTCCAGAGTGCGATTTAGGCTAATAAGGGCTGAAAGGGGCTTCTCTGGCCGACGGCGTAGTCAAGGGATCGTAACAGAAAGGCCCATATATACCTATTTCTGGACTCTTTGCTGATAACTAGTTATAATAAAACAACGTAAACTTTTGCTAACCTGCTGCTAGCGAAGATTTAAGTGATAGTGAGGGTAAAGTGTCGAAAGTATTAGTGCTTAATGCATCCTACGAACCGCTCAATATCTGTACTTGGCGCCGTGCAGTTGTGTTGCTGATGAAAGGCAAGGCTGAACAAATCGAGAACAACGGCAAAGAAATCTATACCGATTTGCCACTGCCTACGGTCATTCGCCTGCGTTCTTACGTGAAAATTCCCTACAAAGAAATCAGTTTGTCGCGCCGCAACATTTTGCATCGAGACAACTATATCTGCCAATATTGCGGCGATAAGCGCCATGATCTCACTATCGACCATATTATTCCGCGCTCTAGGGGCGGCTTAGATAGTTGGGATAATGTGGCTGCAGCTTGTTTGCGCTGCAATGTCAAAAAAGGCGATCGTACTCCCAAAGAAGCAGGCATGCCGCTCAATACGACACCTAGACGGCCGATGTCGCACGTGGTCTTCGAGATTTCGAAGCATGCCGGAGCCGCTGAATATAACTGGAAGAAATATGTAATCGGGGCTTAGCTCCTGACAGAATTGCTGTCTATGCGGCAGTGGTACTCTTAACACTATGCCTGTTCAGTCTGAATTTACATCTTCTACATCTGCCAAAACTCTCTTTGTCAGTGTCATCCTCGATGTGCAAATTCAAGGCTTGAAGGACAGACTCTTTACCTACAAAGTGCCTGAACTGCTGTTAGATAGTGTCTTTATTGGCGCCCAAGTAATTGTTCCTTTTGGGCCAAGGCAGTTGGTTCCTGGGTTTGTCATCGGACTTCTAGCGCATTTCGAAGCAGACTATGCCATCAAAGAAATTGAGGAAGTGCTCGAACCCGAGCCCTTGTTCGATCAAGACTATATCGATTTTCTTGCTTATATCGGCAAGCAGTACTGTGCCTCTCTGCAAGAAGTCATTGCCGCTGCCATTCCCGCTTGCCTCACTACCAAAATAAAGCGCGTGGTCAAGCTCAATGGGGCCAGTCGAGACAATTTAGTCGGCGGCGATAAAGCAGCCAACTTGGTTTTGAGTTTGCTCAAAGATTCGGCTAAAGGCGCACTCAATATGACGATTTTGCGCCAGCGCTTTGAGAAAGCTGGTCGAAGAGAAAGACCTAAACTAGATCTATTGCAATTTCAGCGGGCCTTGCGTGAGCTTATTAAGGGCGGCATGGTCATTACTGAAGTAGAAGAAGAGGGGGCTACCACAGCTAAGACTGCAACATTTGTCAGTTCGGTTGAAGGGGCCCTAGAACTTGTTAAAACAGCAAAACAGAAAGCTGTTATTGAGACCCTACTTACTTTAGAGTCTGATCACGAGAAAGCCATCTCAATTCAAGCACTGGCCGAAGCTACCCAAGTGAGCCGCTCTACGGTCGATAAATTAGTAACTGCTGGCGCTCTCAAGGTCTATAGCGAAGAGGTGCAACGCGATTCGCTGGCCAGTTTGCCGCAAGCCTTTATAGATCGTGCGGCCAAAGATAACAGTTTGCCCCTTACTGCCGAACAGTCGCAAGTGTTTAACGTGCTGCACACTGACTTACGCGCTAGGCTTGCCCTTACCGCTGAAGAGTCTCAGAAAGAGGCGGTGGAGCCTTGGTTGTTGCATGGCGTCACGGGCTCAGGCAAGACCGAAGTTTATTTGCGATTGATTACTGAGGCTCTGAAGCAGGGGCGCTCGGCTCTTTTTCTTGTACCAGAAATTAGCTTGACACCACAGCTCTCAGGCCGCTTGAAGTCACGATTTGGCAAACTTGTTGCTGTCTGGCACAGTGCCATCAGTGCTGGTGAACGCTACGATACTTGGCGCCGTTTGCGCAGCGGGGAGGTGCGCGTTTTACTTGGCGCTAGATCGGCTATCTTGGCTCATTTACCAGATTTGGGCGTGATAATTTTAGATGAAGAACATGACGGCTCTTATAAGCAATCTTCACCCAGTCCTCGTTATAATGCCCGCGATGTTGCTATTGAAAAAGCTAGACGTACAGGCGCTCTTGTCCTCTTCGGTAGCGCCACCCCTGATATCGTTTCTTATCAACGGGCCCAGCAAAGCAATCGCATTCTCGCTATGCCTAACCGAGTATTTCTCCAGGCCATGCCTAAAGTTACTTTGGTCGATATGCGCAAAGAGTTTGCCGATGGCAAAAAAGCAATTTTCTCCCCTCAGTTAAACCGCGCTATTGATCAGCGCCTTGAGCGCCAAGAACAGATTGTTCTTTTGATCAATCGTCGCGGTTTTGCTAATCACGTTTTCTGTCAACTCTGTGGCCATGTGGTCAAATGCAAAAACTGCAGTGTCACTTTGACTTTGCACCGCCGTCTAGTGAAAGACGATACCCGTGCTGATAATCAGCCTCCTCAGGGCCATTTGGCTTGTCACCACTGCGGCTTTAGAGCATCACTAAAAGAAGAATGCCCCAGTTGCAGCAGCCCTTTTTTGAAAGAGTCTGGTCTCGGTACACAAAAGGTCGAGCAGGAAGTTCATAAGCGCCATCCAACGGCTCGGGTTGTCCGTTTAGATTCTGATGTGGCGGCGCATAAGGGTGCCTATGAAAAAGTCTTGAATCAATTTACGCAGGGTGAAGCCGACATACTAATTGGCACGCAAATGGTGGCTAAAGGTCTCGATATAGAACGAGTCACTTTAGTGGGGGTGCTCACTGCTGATGCTGCCTTCAATCTTCCTGATTACCGCTCTACTGAGCGTGGCTTTCAACTGCTTACTCAAGTAGCCGGTCGAGCCGGGCGTGGAGAAAGAGTGGGAGAAGTGATCCTGCAAACTTATGCTCCTGAGTTAGAAGCTCTTCGTCTGGCCAGTAAGCACGATTATCAAGGCTTTTTTGGTCCTGAACTAGCCAACCGTCGTGATTTTGAGTATCCACCCTTTAGTCAACTGATTCGCATTGTGGTAAGTGGTGAAGATCAGCTGTTAGTCGAATCTGTTAGTGACATGTTGGCAGAAGAGATTAGCAGGCTGTTAGAAGACGATGTGCCTGAAGACGAAGTCAAGCTTCTAGGGCCAGTGCCCTGCGTCATAGAGCGCATAAAAGGACGTTTTCGTTACCACCTGATTATCAAGAACAAAGCTGGGCCGGCTGTTCAGCAGATGATTACTGAATATATGAGAATTAGGCGTTTTGGCCCTCAGGTGGCGCTTGCGGTTGATGTGGACGCCCTCGATATGATTTAACGACTAAATTAAACTAGTTCTCTTTCTTCTAGTGCTCCCTTCGATTACATTGGCGCTGAAATGATATTCCTCTATTACTTCTGCTTTAGCCTTGTACTATTTGTCGCAGGACCTTTCCTTCTGTTTAAGAAGAAGGCACGGGCTGGTTTGTGGCAGAAGCTCGGTTTTGTTTGCAAAGAACTTAGAGCCAATCAAAGTAAGCTTTCTGGCTCTGTCTGGTTTCATGCCGTTTCTGTTGGTGAATTCAACGCTATTTTGCCTTTGATAAAGAGTTTTCATAGCAAATATCCGCACCTGCCTATTGTTGTCTCAACTACCACCTATACAGGGCAGAAGCTGGCTCAAGAGAAAGTAGCAAATATTGCTCAGGTGTTTTATTTTCCTTTTGATATACCGTCGGCCACCCGCACTTATCTCAAAATGCTTCAACCGCGTTTGGTCGTTATCGCTGAAACTGAGATTTGGCCTGGGTTTAGTTATGAGTGCAAAAAACTTGGTGTCAAACTAGTGGTCGTCAACGGTCGTATGTCACCGCGCTCGTACAAGTCATATATGAAACATCGTCGGATATTTGCACCGGTGCTGCAGGCTTTCACCGAGTTTGGTGTGCAGTCTGTGGAAGAGGCCCGACGTTACAGTGATGTCGGTGGCCCCAAGGTTAATATTCGTGTGCTTGGTAATCTCAAGTTCGATGGGCTTGAGCCGATAGCTAGCGAGCAAATCGCCTTGCTGCGTAAGCAGGTAAATTTGAGCGAGAATCACTTTGTTCTCGTGGCTGGCTCGACCCACGAAGGGGAAGAGACGGCCATGCTCAAAGCATATGGTCGTATGCTTGATACTAATGGTGGTGAGTTTGCCGACAAAGTGCGATTGGTACTAGTGCCTCGACATCCAGAGCGCTTCGACCACGTTGCTGCCATGGTTGATCAAGCCGGCTATACTGTACGGCGACATTCTCGCTCTGAGTGCTTTACCGATAGTGGGCGCGAGGTTTACCTACTAGACGTAATTGGCAAGCTCTTCGATTTTTACAGCTTGGCAGATATTGCTTTTGTCGGTGGCACCATTGCTCCTGTTGGTGGCCACAACATTATGGAACCCTATGCCTATAGTGTTCCTGTAGTGGTTGGCCCCCGAGTTGAGAAAACTAGAGATGTTGCCAATGCGCTAGTGGCCTGCAACGCTTTGTCTCTCTGTCAAAATAGCGAAGAAGTGGTAGACAGTATACTGCAACTATTTGCCGACAAAAACTCACGCCTCAAGGCTGGAGCTGCCGGTCGCGAACTACTCAATTCAAGTCAGGGCGCCCTTTCTAAGGCCATCGATATGTTGGCCGACAATCTCAAAGAAACTACTATTGCGACCTTGACTAAAAGGTAGTGGCCGTGAAATTAAGCAATAATGAATTGTTGGCTGAAGTTTTACGACCTATCTCTTTTTGTTATGGACTGGGCGCCTATGCTCGATTGATATCATATTCGGCCGGTCTTGCCAGCCGCCGCTCGGCAGCTGTACCGGTAATTAGTATCGGTAATATCACTGTTGGTGGCACCGGTAAGACACCACTTACTATCGACTTGGCCGAGCGGCTATCTTCGGCTGGTTTGAAAGTAGCAATTTTATCGCGCGGCTACGGCCGCAAATCAAAGGGACTCTTAGTAGTCGCTGACGGCAATGGTGTTACCGCTTCAGTAGAGGATGCCGGCGATGAACCGTTTTTGATCGCACAAGCTGTGCCAGAGGCCGTGGTAATTGTCTGCAGTTCGCGTTTAGAATCGGCTCAGTTAGCGGTGCGCCAATTTGGTGCCCAAGTAATTATTCTTGATGATGGTTTTCAACACATCAAACTCAGGCGTGATTTCGATGTGGTGTTGTGGGACTTTAATGACAAACCAGAGAAAGCAATGCTCGTGCCCTCTGGTCGCTTGCGTGAACCCCTCAGTGGGCTCAGTAGAGCCAGCGATATTGTGGTTACGAAAATACCTGAAGCGACTGACCAAAGCGAAATAGATAAACTCTGCCAGCAGCTGGCGCAACTAGCTCCCCATGCCAATATTTCTAGCTGTCGCTTTGTTCCGGCTTACCTCACTGGTTATGCTAACCAAGGTCAGTTACCGCAACCAATAAAACTAACAGAGCTAGCTGGTAAGAAAATTTACTCACTGTGTGCCATCGCCCGCCCAGAGGGCTTTCTCAGTGTGCTTTCTGATTTAGGAGTGGAGCCTGTCCGTGTGCGTCAATTTGACGACCATCATTGGTTTAGCCCTGCTCAAATCAGCGAAATTGAAGCCGATTTTATTGCTAGTGGTGCCGATTTACTTGTTACTACCGAAAAAGATCTTGTACGCATGACTCTGACGCCATCGATGGCTGCCAAAACTTGGGCCGTTGTTCTAAAGTGTCATTGGATCACTGGACCTCCACGATTTTTAGCGAGCACAAAACTAGGCCTATGAGCGCTAAACCCCAAGCCAACTCAATTTTGGTTATTCGCTATCGCTTTATTGGCGATACGATTTTAACTGTGCCATTTTTACGCAACTTGCGCGAAGCCTACCCAGATGCGCGCATTGATGTTTTGACTGGTCCTAAGAGTGGTGAAGTGCTCGATGGCTGCCCTTATATCAACTCGCAGATTATTTACGACACTACTCGTTTTCACAAATATGATAGTGGCGTTGGCAAAACTCGTTCGTTTGCCTCTTATGTTTGGCAACTGCGTCAACCTAAATACGATCTCGTCTTCGTGCTTAAACGCTCGTTTTCTAGTTCTCTTCTGGCCTTTCTCACCGGGGCACAACGGCGAGTCGGTTACGCCTTGAAAGGCTCTGGTCAACTTTTGCGAAATTTGCTGCTCACAGATAAAGTGGCATGGAGAGAGGATATTCACGAAGTCGACTCATTGATTTCAGTGCTTGAGGCTATTGCTATTGATGTTCCTGCGCACAAGCGCTCTCTTGAATCGTGGGTAAGCGACTCAGAGTTAGCCAAGGTAAAAGAAACAGGACTGCTCGATTCGACTCTTGCGGCCAATAAAAAGATGGTGCTTATTCATGCGGCTGCAGCCCACCCTGACAAGCTCTATCCGCTTGCCAGCTGGGCCAAGTTGATTAAGAGGCTAAACCAAGAGCTAGACCTCGTGCCGGTTTTCTCCGGTGATAAACAAGACGTCGCCCTTTATCAAGAGTTAGCTGCTCTTAGTGGTCTTGAGTCAATAGCCCTAAACTTTGCTGGCCGTCTAAGTTTGCGGGAAAGTATGGCACTCTATAGCCTGATGAGCTTGGCCGTCTGTGTTGATTCTGGTCCGGCTCATCTTTGTGCTGCTGCTCAAGTACCGACCGTGGCAATTTTCGGACCGACAGACCCAGTGCGCTGGCAGCCATACGGTGAGCGCAATGCCGCTGTTTTTGACAGCAGTTTGCCTTGCCGGCCATGTAATTATCATAAGGTTTGCGATAATAGAGAATGTCTAACCGAGCTTTCTCCAGATCAAATTTTCGAGAAGTGCTTAAATGTATATCTAACCTGAAAATATATATCTAGCCTGAAAATATATGCTCAGTTAATTAGTCCGCAAACCAGGAGCTCAATATGTCCGTCAATCTGAAACAGCTAATAATGGTCTCGATTTTAGCTTCGGCGACAATTTTGGCTACCGGCCCTTCAGTCGATGCGGCGAAAAAACGTAAAGCGCGGGCGGCTGCTGCCCCTGTCAGTTCCGCTCCCTATAATGGTGGCGTGGTTGCCCCTGGTGGAGTGCCTCGCTGGGTTCAATACGACCAGGGCGGTATGTATTATTACAGCAGGAATGAGTTAGAGAAAGCGAAGCAATATTGGCTGGCTTCGTTGAAATTAGCAGAGCAGGCCGTTCCTGCGGAAAAGGCCAAGGGTCTGAGTGTTACTACCGAGCAGAACGCCTGCAATCTGATTAACCACTTGGCTATGTTTGTTAGCGATACTAAGCTTAATCCAAATGGAGCGGTGTATGGCAGCCAAGGCTATAGTGGTTTGCCGAATTCGGTTGCGTCTAGCCAAGATCCAAGACGTTTAGCTTACGACAGTATGGTTGCCCATTTGCGTACGATGAAAGAAGATGCTCGCTGGCTTGATCGGGTTATGGTTTTTGCAGAGAGAACAGTTGGCAAGGACAACCGTTGTCTGGCCTCCATGAAGGGCACTCGCGGTCAGATGGCTATAAGCGAACAGAATTGCAAATATACGATGGCCAATTTAGAAAGAGAATTAAATATAGGTAGAAGCTCTGTTGATAGTAAGCCGATCAACCCCACTGCCGGAAATAATAGTGGTCTCGCTCCCAATGGCGAGTATATTCCGCCAGGTAACAATCCCTAGTATTTAAGCGGGGCGCTAGCTTTTGAAAAGACCCTTACTTTCAAACAGCACTGGCAGTCCCCTGATTAAGCAAAACCCTGCAGAGAGATAGACTAAGAAACTAGCTGTTGGCTGTGCCCAACTGCTTTTTAAGATTTCTGTGTGGGCAGCAATGATCAGGCAGAAAGCCAAAGCTTTAACTACTGCGTAAGTGAAGCGACTAAAGTTTGAGGCCACTAGAAATTTGCCAATACCTGATTGCATCATGGTTTTTGCGCCAAAGGCCGTGTAGCCCTCACTGCTCGCTTGGCTGCGTATGGCATCGACAAAAGTTCCTCTAATGAGAAATAGAAGTGGCACCCAGACTGGCAACCAGCCCAGTGCGGCAAAAACTATCCAATAAGCCATCTCAACAGCGCGGTCGCCAGCGATGTCTAGAATGGCTCCAAGTTTGGTTGCTTGATTTAGTTTTCTGGCAAAGTAACCGTCGAGCCCATCTGCCCATATAACTAATACAGTCAGAGCAAAAGCTGTCCACAGTATCGTTTGCTGGTTATCTATACTAGCTGGCAAATACAGTAAGGCGAGAGTGGCAAGGGCAAGCACCACTCTCGATACCGTAATAAAGTTGGGAACATTCATGCTAGACGTCTAGGTGTGCTACCAGGTGTGAGTTCTTCTCGATGAATTCTTTACGTGGCGCCACTGATTCACCCATGAGCAAGTCAAAAATGTGGTCTGCTTCAGAAGCATCCTCAATGGTCACTTGCTTAAGAGTGCGGGTGGCAGGATTCATGGTTGTTTCCCAGAGTTGTTCAGCCATCATTTCACCGAGACCTTTATAGCGCTGAATATCAACGCCTTTTTCGCCCATCTCGGCCAGTACCGCTTCTAACTTGTGTTCGTTATAGCAGTATTCAACGCGCTTGCCCTTGCTCACTTTAAACAGTGGTGGCTGCGCAATGTAGACATAGCCGTTATCGACTACTGGTCTGGCATAGCGGAAGAGGAAGGTGAGAAGAAGGGTACGAATGTGACTGCCGTCGACGTCGGCGTCAGTCATGATGATTACTTTGTGATAGCGCAACTTAGTTAGATCAAGATTGAGGGCATTGGGTCGGAGCATGCCAGTGCTCTTGCCACCATCTTCGTCTTGTTCTGTTACTACCAGACCCAAGGCCTGAATCATCGCCTGCACTTCGTTGTTGTCATAGATGCGGCTAGGCTGCACTCTTTCAACGTTGAGAATTTTCCCGCGTAGGGGCAAGATAGCCTGGAAGCTACGGTCGCGACCCTGCTTAGCAGAACCACCGGCGGAGTCACCTTCTACCAAAAATACTTCGCATTTTTCTGGATCTTTGTCAGAGCAATCAGCCAGTTTACCGGGCAGACCACCACCAGACAGAGCCGATTGACGACGCACTGTTTGCTTGGCTTTCTGAGCGGCTTCGCGAGCTTGTTTAGACTGAAGAACTTTCATCAAAATATCTTTGGCTGGCTTTGGATTCAACTCCAACCAATCGGCCAAGCGCTCAGCGGCAATACCTTGCACTACGCCTTGAACTTCGCGGTTACCCAGACGTTCTTTTGTCTGACCTTCAAACTGAGGATCTGGCACTTTAACCGAGATAATCGCAGTCATACCTTCGCGAATATCTTCGCCGGTGAATCGTTCATCTGATTCTTTTAAGATGTTGGTCTTCTTGGCATACTCGTTCACCACTCTAGTTAGAGCATTTCTAAAACCAGTTAAGTGAGTTCCGCCATCATGCGTATTGATGTTGTTGACGAAGCTGTAAACAGACTCTGAATAAAGTGTTGTCCACTGTAGCGAGCATTCTGCAGTGATGTCGTTAGTTCTTTGTTCAAAGTAGATTGGTGGTTTGTGTAAGACATCACGGGTTTCGTTGAGGTATTCGACGTAGCTAGAAATACCGCCGGCATAGTGATAAGTCTCTGTTTTGCCAGCACCCTTTGTGCTGCGGTTGTCGGTGAGAACTATGCAGAGACCTTTGTTGAGGAAGGCCATTTCTCTTAATCTAGTAGCAAGAACGTCCCACTCGAAGAAGATTTTTAGGCGCTCATTGTCTTCGTTGATGTCGTGGAAGATAAGTTCATCTGGCCAGAAAGTAACTTTGGTACCTTGCAGATCGGTTTCGCCTAATACCTGCAGTAAACCATCAGCATCACCGCGCAAATAGACCTGTCTGTGAATGCGGCCAAGTCGATAAACTTCAACTTCTAAGCGCTCTGACAGGGCGTTTACTACCGATGCACCAACTCCGTGTAGGCCGCCAGATACTTTGTATCCACCGCCACCAAATTTGCCACCAGCGTGGAGAACAGTGAAGACTGTTTCAACAGCGCTTTTTCCTGTTTTTTCTACAATGTCGGTAGGAATACCGCGGCCGTTATCTTGAACCGTGCATGACTCATCTTCATTGATGGTAATGTCAATTTTGTTGCAATGGCCAGCAAGAGCTTCGTCAACAGCGTTATCAACGATTTCCCAGACGAGGTGGTGTAGACCCCTCGGTCCTGTGGTGCCGATGTACATACCAGGTCTGAGGCGGACTGCTTCTAGACCTTCTAAAACATCAATTGCCGAAGCGTTGTATTCAGCCGAAATTGGCACTGGCGCCATCGACTCAGAAGCTTCGCTAGCTTTGATTTCTGCTTCGCTTGCTGCTTCAGTTTTTACTTCATCAACTTTTTTTTCGGAGTCGTCTTCAGTCAACGCTGCCACTGTCCCTTGTTCTTTGTTTGCCATGTGTATTCAAGATCCCAAACGGTTTTGTCAGTTTCTTTGCAGTTTTTCAATCTCTCACTTCTCTTGTTCGAAGACAAGAGAGTTGAGCGCTATGCACTTGGGGGCAAAGCGGATATTCTGAGTCATTGCCCTGCGTACAGGTCAAATTTTAGCACAGAAGCCGTTCGCAGCCTTTATTACAGTGGTAAGTCTGGCTCTCCTGGGATAAAATCGCAAACATGAGTACTACAGGCTTATACTTGTAGTTGCTTGTCCCTTAGAAACTCTGGAATCTTGCATTGGATATCTATTTTGACCCCAAACCCGGTCTTGTTGAACGTTCTGCCATTGCTCTTGGTTTTTTCGATGGAGTGCATCCGGGCCATCAGGTTGTCATTGGCAAGGCCGTGCAAGAGGCTAAACGGCTCAATGTGAGGGCTGGGGTAGTGACATTCTCGGACCATCCCCGCGGTCTCACTAGAGGCCAAGCTCCGATGTTACTGACTACAATCGAGCAAAGGCTCGAATTGTTTGCCAGGCTTGGAGTTGAGACGGCGCTGGTACTGACATTTTCAGAAGAACTATGCAAATTGTCACCTAAAGAATATGTGCAAAATGTTTTGACTGCCAGCATGGGTGCTAGATCGATATCGGTTGGGCATAACCATCATTTTGGCCGCGACCGGGAAGGCGACGCTAACTTGCTGCGCGACCTTGGTGGTGAACGCGATTTTGTTGTGCACGTGGCCGATATGATTTTGGTAGACAATCTCGAAGTATCAAGCAGCCGCATTCGTGATTTGATTTTGGCCAAAGATATGGAGCTTGCTGGTCGTTTGTTGAGTCGACCTTACAGCTTGCGTGGCATTGTCATAGGTGGAGAGAAACGCGGCCGTCAACTAGGTTTTCCTACTGCCAATGTCGATATCGCTTTCAATCAGTTGGTTCCACCCACTGGCGTTTATGTTGGCTCAACTAGGCTGGGCGATGGCAGTGTTCACCAGAGTGTAGTAAACATCGGTGTTAGACCGACCTTTACTCCTCAAGGAGAGAGTTTGCCCAAAGTCACTATCGAGGCACACTTGCTTGATTTTGAAGGCGATCTTTATGGCCAGACGGTCGAAGTAGCGTTGCTTAAACATATACGCGACGAGAAGAAGTTTGCCGATCTAACTGCTCTCAAAGATCAAATAGCCACCGATTGTCAGGTGGCTCGCTGCTTTCTAGCCTGTTGATCTAAATGAGGCATTTTGCGAGTCAGTAGAGTTCATGTCAGAAATTTTCGCAATTACAAAAATGCTGCGCTCGATTTGAGCGAAGGCAGAAACGTTTTAATTGGTGAGAATGCTCAAGGAAAAACAAATTTACTAGAGGCCATTGAACTAATTGCCAGTGGCCGCTCAGATCGTGCGGGTAATGATCGTGAGCTCGTTTATCGTGGTGAAAATCAAGCCCTGGTTGAAGTCAGCTATCATTCAGCTGGCTATAGTGAAACTGCCAGCTTGTTACTCACCGCCGGTGAGCGCATGTCGCGGAAGGCAAAAATTAATGGTATAATTCAGTCAGCAAGCCGACGTTTTGCCAGGCTGACAACAGTGAGCTTTAAAGTTTCTGACTTAGACCTCTTACGTGGTGGTCCAAAATATAGGCGAGATTGGCTTGACCAGCTAGTTTGTAAATTGAAGGCCAGTCATTTTGAGTTAACTACTCGTTATGACAAAATTGTGCAACAACGCAATCGACTTCTCAAAACATTCTTTGAGAAGGACGGCAGGTTGACTGTCTCGGACTACGATGAACTAAAAGTTTGGGATAAACAGCTAGCTCAATATGGCAGCCAAATCATCAAACAAAGGGTGCATGTACTTGGTTTACTTCTGCCACTGGCCGAGGTTCATCAAAGCGAGATATCGGGCAGTCGCGAGAGTCTAACTGCTCAGTATTTATTTAAAAACGACGAGACCCCATCAGACTCTGGCTCAGAAATAGGTTTGGTTGGCCTTGAGCAGCTCAGTCAAATGACTGAGCGTGAGGTTGAACAGATTATTAGCGGACAACTGAAGAAACGACGCGCCGAAGAGATTGCTCGCAAGCAGACCGTCTGTGGCCCACATCGCGATGATGTTAGCTTTTCTCTCAATGGTTTTGCTGCCACAGCCTATGCTTCGCAGGGACAGCAGCGCAGTTTAGTGTTGGCCCTTAAGTTAGGTGAGCTAAAACTAGTTACAGCACGCTTAGAAGAACCGCCGCTTTTGCTACTAGATGATGTTCTTGCTGAACTTGACTTGGGCCGTCAAGGCATATTGATGCAACTGGTTAATAGTGAGATGCAAACATTAATTACTACCACTCACCTTGATGGTTTTCGTGCAGAATGGCTGGAAGGCGCCAAAATAGTCACAGTGAGGGCTGGAGAGATTATCAGACAAGGAGAAAGCTAGAGAAGAGTAGGAAAACTTTGGGCTGCCAGCGTGGTTAAATGACACCAGCCTTGGGTACATTAACATTGGTTAAGAATTCAACCGTTTGAAAGAGTTAGGTTCACTACGTGTTCGCTGAACATCTACATGACATAGACCGCAAGGTTTGCCTTGAATGCAATAGGCAGTTCACTGGTATCGTCGCAGCATGTCCCCATGACGGCACAAACCTTGTTCCCCTAGCGCGTGACCCTATGGTGGGCACCTGTTTGATGGGCAAATATGACATCATCGACGTGATCGGACACGGCGGCATGGGCGTTGTCTATAAAGGCCGTCAAGTTCTGATGGACCGCACAGTTGCTATCAAAATGCTGCAGTCGCAGCACATCGCTGATTCCATGAGCGTGAAGCGCTTCCACCAGGAAGGTAAAGCCGCTTCTAAAATGAATCATCCCCATGTCATTACTGTTTACGATTTCGGTGTCACTCCTACCTCTGGTCAGCCTTTCATCGTGATGGACTATCTGTTAGGCACTGACCTTTCAACCATCATCAAAGATGAAGGCCAACTCGGCGTTGAACGCAGTTTGAAAATTTTATCTCAGTCTACAGATGCCCTTGATCACGCTCACCGAATGGGCGTCATACACCGAGATCTGAAGCCTTCGAATATTATGCTGATCGACTACGAAGATGAGAAAGACTACGTCAAAGTGGTCGACTTCGGTGTGGCAAAGCTTATTAGTGCCGGCGGCGAACAACAACGTTTGACGCAGATGGGCGAGGTCTGCGGCAGCCCTGTTTATATGAGCCCCGAGCAGTGTCAGGGCCTTGAGCTAGATAGTCGCTCTGACATTTATTCGATGGGAATTGTTATCTATGAGACTCTCACCGGGCGTTTGCCTATCTTAGGCAAGACCATGGTTGAGACCATGAGTAAACATATTACTGAGGCGCCACCGCGCTTTTCTGAAGTAAGACCAGACCTCTATATTCCCGAGCGCTTAGAGGCCGTGGTCTTTAAGGCCTTATCTAAAGATCGCGCTGATCGCCATCAGAGTATGGCTGAGCTAACCCGAGATCTCGATACTGCGATTCCACGAGCTGGTAAGAGTCAGGTCCTGCGCACTGACTTCCCCACCATGCCTCAAACCGAGGAAGACAAGCCTACTTCACCGTTTGCCAATTTTACACCGTTCCACTGGGTGGCAATAGCTTCTGCCTTGTTGTTGACTGTGGGTATTGGCATAAAGCTCATGATGGATTCGAAGAAACCAGCTCCCCAAGCAATTGTTGCTCCAGTTAAAGTGGTTGAGCCTACTGCTGTCGTGCCTGTCTCTGTTCCTGTTCCTGCACCAGCTGTAACTACGCCGGTTGCCCCTGGCACTAGTAGTAGTACTACTGCTAGTACTACTGCTAGTACTACTGCTAGTACCACTCCTGTTGTTGATAAGCCTGAACAACCCAAAATTGTCACTCAGCCTAAAGTGAAGAAAGTTCGCAAACCGCGCGTGCAAAGTACCGCTTCTGCTTCCACTGGCAGTTCCAGCTCTGCACCGAGGGTGGTTAATCACCCAAAAGTTCAGAGTGGCGACCGCTTCGACAATATTTTGAAAGACCGCTCTTACTAATTGCTTTGCTGCTTCTGGGCCGCTGCGACTAAGCGCTTTACTCGCTCAGGATCGACTTTGTTCATCCAATTGCCATCATATTTACCGTAGGTGCCGAAGATTACTCCATCGGCATATTTAGCGTAGTCGGCGATATTGTCTGGTGTAGCACCCGAGCCGACTAATACGGGAATGGTGACATTGCCTTTAACGTCACTGACAGCACTAGGTGGTGGGGCGTCTCCGGTACGCATGCCAGTTACAATTACGCCATCGGCTCTGAAGAACTCTGCTGTAGTTGCTGTTTCTATCAGACTAATGTCTTCGGTTATAGCGTGGGATGAGTGCTTTTTTTTGATGTCGGCAAAAATCAGCACCTTTTCTGCTTTGATAGCCGCTCTCTTTCTTATCAGTTGAGGGGCGCAAGACTCATGAATTCCTTCATCACCAATATGGGCAAAGACAAATCCTTCAACTCTAATAAAATCAAGGTCGCAGGCGTGAGCCACTGCTAGTGCTTCGATATTGGCTCCAGCCAATATTTGCACGCCAATGGGTATGCGGCATTCTCTTTTGATAGCGCTCACTACCACGGCCATGGCAGCTACTGTTTCGGCGTCTACATACCCTTTTAGATAGGGCACATCATGCATGTTCTCTATTACCAGACCGTCAACACCGGCTTTTTCGTAGGCTATGGCATCACTGAGAGCGGTGGCAATAACTTGATCGATGGCACCACTATAGCCTGCGGCACCAGGCAGAGCCGCCACGTGAACGGCACCTATGAGAGAGCAACTCTTCTTGCCAAACATTTTGTTTTCCTATGATAGTAAAATAGCGCGCACAGGGCTTGCTTCCAGATTCATAAACTTAAGTGGCATCGCCACTAAGTTATAGTCACCTTCTTCAACAGCTCTTAGGTCAAGATTTTCTAGCCAGACAAGACCATGGCGATCAAGTATGTTGTGGGTGGCGAGATCTTTTGATCTAATATGGTCAACAGAGGGTGTATCTAGACCCACCAAGACAAAACCGAGTTGTCCCAATAGCTCGGCTGTGTCGGTCTCTATATAGCTATAATCATCTTCGAACACAGCAAAGTTGATAGAGTGCGCAGTTTTAAACAAAACGCGTTTTACCCTAGTGCTGGCTGCTTTGAGTTTGTCTTGAACCAGCGCGGCGCTTATACCTGCTTTGGTTGGGGCAATATCAATGACAGCTACCGGCCCGATGAATGCTTCTAGAGCTAGCGCACCAGCTGTAGTGTCAACTGTCTCTTTGGCCAATGTGCCTTTGATATGCACTGGAGCATCTGCGTGGGTGCCAACATGAGGGCTCATGGTAAAAGCTGTTAGATTGATAATTTGGCTGCTTTCATAGCTCAAGGTAACGTTTCTAGTAAACGGTGTATCACCAGGAAAACAGGCAGAAGTTTCGTCTACTGGTTGCGAGATGTCTATGATTTTTTTGAAATTGAGGTTCATAAGTTAGAGGCTGCTAGCTACGTCAAAATGAAAATAGGTTTTGATATGGTCTACTTTTATGTCTCTCGGGGTCTTTCGTTTTTCTGGGCGAGGACCAATCAATTTAAGTTTTCTTAGTACCTCTTTAGCGATAAGTTCCATGTGCCGATTGTCAAAACCGCTCGAAAGTTTGATACATAAACCAAGGCCCTGTGGGTATTTCTCGCAACTGCCTATACCAATACCGAGAAGACCATCAGCTCCTTCTTTTGCAATCAAAGGCGCTTCGCAGGCGCCAAAAAGATCTTGCGTTATTAATCTGTAGTCGACTCGTCCGGCTCCAGATATAGCCCGTGGATGAGCCAGCATCAATTGACCCAGCTCATGGTAATACTGGCCGCACTGATTGATTTGGCTGTCGGTAAAAGCTGCCTCAGTGGTGCTTAGCAAGCTTTGGTAGAGATAGGCCATTTCATAAACTGATAATGCATAGTTTGGTAGCTGGCAACCATCTGTGGTGCTAAGCAACGACTCTTCACTGCGCTTTATTAGCGCTGACAAGACTTTTCTAAGCCGTACATGCTGGGGCTCATCAGCTAACAAATATTTGTCAGGGTCTCCACCAGAGGCTTTAATTGCTGAGAGATAACCAATATGTTTGCCGCTGCAATTGTGAAAACGTCTACGTGCTTTTTCTTGGCCCTCTTCGATTTGGCTTTTAGTTTCGCTTGACAATGGTGCGGCCGGTGGGCACTTGAGACCAGCTTCATCGGCGCCGGTAATTTTCATAATTTCTTCAAGCAGCTCTAAGTGCCGGGGCTCGGCGCTATGGGATGCCATGAACAAAGCTAGGTGTTCTGGTTTGAGCTGCGGATAGTGTTGCTTTAAAATCGGTAAATGCTGAATTAGTTGCCAGGGCTTTAACAGCGAGCGACTCCAGAGCTGATAGTTGATATCACCAAGTTGCACTAGCGGTTTGACAGTGTCTATTGACTGCCGCGTGCTGCCGCCTTCAGCGATGCCAGCAACCAGACAAATAATGCCGTATACAGTTACTTCTTTTCTACCGCTTCGCTCGATGGTAAAAAGTGGTTGCCAGGGCAGATTGCCCTCTGCTGCTGTCGAGTTTTGATTTTGGGTTTGCATTTGTTTTGTTTGCATTTTTAGCTGTTCGTATAGTTAATAAATTTTGGCAGTAACTACTTTATTCTGCCAGGCACAATCTCTTACCTTAATAAATTCGCTCAAAGCTGCCTCGACTTCTATTTTATGGTGTAAAACCAAGTGATTTAGGATGGGGGAGAGATGGCAGTTTCTTTTAAGACCGCAATTAACCCGGGGCAAGCTTCGCCTAGTCCACTTGGTTCCTACTCACATGCCGTTAAAGTAGGCAACCTGCTGTTCATTTCAGGACAAGGTTGTCGCGATGCCAAAACTGGAGTAGAAGCCGGTCTCACTTTTGATGAGCAAGGTGCTGTAATTGCCTACGACATCAAAGAACAAACCAAAGGTGTTCTTGAAAACCTTCGGACTGTTTTAACTGCTGCTAACCTAGGCTTTGAAAATGTTGTCGACATAACTGTTTTTCTCGCCGACATGGGCGATTTCGAAAAATACAATGTTGTTTATAGCCAATATTTTTCTATAGAAACACCGCCAGCGCGGACCACTGTTCAGGTAGCCAAATTGCCAGGGCGAAACTACATTGAAATCAAAGCCATTGCTGCTTTCGCTGATCACATTTGAAGGAGAAGTTAATGTCTAACGCTACAGTGGCCAGCTCTCTCAATCTCAACTTAAAGACAATTGAGCACTTTATTGGTGGCAAATTTAAAGGAGCTTCTGGAAAGGAGACTTTTGAATCGATTAATCCAGCCACCGGAAAAGCGCACGCTGTGGTTGCCCTTGGTACCGCCGATGATATCGATGCTGCGGTTGCTGCTGCCCGAAATGCCTTTGAGAAGGGGCCGTGGCCCCGCATGTCTGTGCGTGAGCGCTGTAATATTTTGCGTAAGATTGCTGACTTGATTTTGGCTCGACGAGAAGAATTTGCCATCGCTGAGAGTATTGATACTGGTAAACCCATCAGTGAAAGTTTCGAAGGTGATATTCCGCGTTCGGCCTTTAACTTCCAGTTTTTCGCGGACTTTGCTCCAAGCTATGTAGAAGAAGCTTTCTCGACCTCTGAAAACGAAAGACACATAGCTGTGCGCGAACCGCTGGGTGTCTGCGGCTTGATTACTCCATGGAATTTGCCCCTCTACCTTGCTACATGGAAAATTGCACCGGCTTTAGCTATGGGCAATACCATTGTGCTCAAGCCTGCGGAGTGGACACCATATACGGCCTATTTGCTAGCTCAGGTAGCGGTTTTAGCAGGCCTTCCCGAAGGCGTACTCAACATTGTTCAAGGCTTCGGAGCTGGCGGTGCTGGTGAGGCTCTAACTCGACACCCTGATGTGCGCTCAATATCTTTTACTGGCGAAACCTCAACTGGTAGAGCAATTATGCAGGCTGCTAGTGCCACTATGAAAAAGCTTTCTTTTGAACTTGGTGGCAAGGGCGCTAACATAATTTTCGCTGATGCTGATTTGAAAGAAGCTATTCCAACAGCTGTGAGAGCCGCTTTTCGCAATCAAGGGCAAATCTGCTTAGCTGGGTCACGACTCTTTGTTGAGCGCAAGGTCTACGAAGAAGTGGTAGAAAAAATTGTGGAGCGAGTGCGCCAGATAAAAGTAGGCGATCCCCTCGATAAAGAAACCGAGATGGGCGCACTAATTGCTCGTGAGCACATGGAAAAAGTACAAAACTACCTGGCAATAGGTAAAAAAGAAGGGCACCTACTATGTGGTGGTGAGCGCCTTAGCGAACTTGGCGATGGTAATTTCTTGAGCCCGGCTGTATTTACCGGCTTAGAAATTGAATCACGCCTCTTGCAAGAAGAAATATTCGGACCAGCCTTGCCGATTTTGCCTTTTGAAAGTGAAGAAGAGGCAATTGCCTTAGCTAACTCCACACCATACGGTCTTTCTGCTTCGCTGTGGAGCCAAGATATTGATCGCTTGCACCGGGCTAGCAGCCAAATAAGAGCTGGTCTGATCTGGATCAATACCTGGTTTGCCCGTGATTTAAGAACACCATTTGGTGGCCAGAAATCATCGGGAATGGGTAGAGAAGGCGGTCGCTATAGCCTTGAATTCTTCTCAGAAGCAAAGACTATCTCGTACAAATTTAAAATGTAGAAGGGGCATAATTAGCAAATGGATTTAGGTATTCGCGGCAAGAAAGCTTTGGTCACTGGAGCTTCAAAAGGTATTGGCCGAGCCATTGTGCAAGCTCTTACTGCTGAGGGCGTTGAAGTTATTGCCGCTTCGCGCGATCAAGCCAATCTTGAGGCGTTAGCTGCTGGGTTGTGGCGCAAGAATGCACCACTTCATATATTCAGTGCTGACTTGAGCCAAAGCAAGAGCCGCAAAGAACTAATTGACTTTGTCGAGAAAACTTTTAAAGAGACCGGCTTAGATATTCTCATTCACAATGTGGGCGGCCCAAAGCCTACCGATACAGCCCACACATCAGCCGAAGATTGGCAGGCCGGGTTTGAGCAGCTATTTCAATCTGTAGCAGAACTAGACTGTGCCTTTCTGCCAGGAATGAAAGAACGTAATTTCGGCCGAGTTATTTGTGTCACCTCTTTATCGGTTGTGGAGCCAATTAGTGGCTTGGCCATTTCTAATTCGCTCAGAGCGGCTGTCACAGCCATGCTCAAAAGCTTAGCCAGTGAAGTGGCCAGCCACAATATCACGGTTAACTGTGTAGCGCCTGGAGCTATTGCCACAGATAGGCTGACTGACCTTATGGCTACTCGCATGGCTAAGAGTGGTCAGAGTGAAGAAGAATATAACCGAGAGTATTTGGCCAGCATTCCCGCTGGTCGTCTCGGCACTCCTGAAGAGTTCGCCGCTGTGGTCACTTTCCTCTCTTCCGTTCAAGCTGCTTACGTCACTGGTTCGA
This sequence comes from Candidatus Obscuribacterales bacterium, assembly GCA_021732025.1. Taxonomy (GTDB): domain Bacteria; phylum Cyanobacteriota; class Vampirovibrionia; order Obscuribacterales; family Obscuribacteraceae. The sequence continues at coordinate 49,300 of JAKFVU010000042.1, forward strand.
CAATTTGTGTGGACGGCGGCAAGCGTCGCTCTACCTATTAGGTAGTATTATTTACAGTCTCTTTTAAGTGATGACAGAGGTATATTGTGAAATTTCTCGTTCTCGGTGCCGGTAAGATGGGCTATGCCGTTGCTTATGATTTGATTCGCGGCGCTAAAGTAGAAAAAGTAGTTGTAGCTGACAGCAGCACCGATAACCTTAAAGAACTCGTCAAGCGTTTGCCCGACGAGAAAATTATCCCAGTTGAACTCGATGTCACCAATGAAGAAGAGCTGGCTCAGCTCATGGCTGAAATCGATGTGGCTGTTAGTTGCATCACTTACAAGCACAATTACGAATTGGCCAAAATCGCACTTGCAACCAAGACTCACTTCATCGACCTTGGTGGCAATGAAGAGATTGTCGCTAAAGAATTCATGCTTGATGAATTGGCTAAAGAACAAGGCGTGACCATAATTCCTGATCTAGGATTAGCACCAGGATTGGTGTCACTTTTAGCCGTCAGTGCGGCTGAGAGTTTCGACGAGATTTACGATATTCGTTTGCGCGTAGGCGGCCTGCCTGCAAACCCTGACGAGTGCTTTATGGATTATTGCCAGGTCTTCTCTATCGATGGTCTGATCAATGAATACAATGAAGACTGTACTGTTCTCAGAGATGGAAAAATCTTTTCAGTTCCCTCCCTCTCTGACAATGAGTCTATTGAATTTCCTCGGCCTTTCGGCACCATGGAGGCTTTCAACACCTCTGGTGGAATTTCAACATTGCCCCAGAGCTACTTAGGGCGGGTTCAGCATCTCGACTATAAAACTATCCGCTATCCAGGCCACTGCGATGCCATTCATATGCTGAAAGAGTTGGGCATGATGTCCAAAGAACCGGTTGAAACTGCCTCGGGCCCGGTGGTTCCCCGCGATCTGCTCTTCAAGCTGCTTTCCGATAAACTACCTAAAGATGAGCCCGACGTAGTTCTAGTGCGAGTGATGGTTTCTGGTCTGAAAGACAAAAAGCCAGTGCAGATCATCTGGGATTGTATAGACTACGCTGATCAAGCTGCTGGATTGACCGCCATGATGCGCATGACTGCTTTTCCTGCCTCAATCGTAGCCCAGATGATTGCCCGGGGCGATATTACCGAACGCGGTGTGTTGCGCCAAGAAACCACAGTGCCAACCAAGTTATTCTTGGCTGAAATGGATGGTCGCGGCATTCGTCTTCAAATGACTGAGCGCGCCCCTGCCCATATTAAGTAGCTAATTAAACCAGACGAAATCCGTTACTAGTAATTTCAAATGGGTGCGCTTTGCGGTCGTGTTGAGTGGCCCGCGCTTTGATACATCTTATGTCGCGAACATAGTCAGGTTCTCGACCTAGGCCGAGCAATACAATGTTGTCTGACATATTGCTAAAACGACTGATTGAGTTAGAGTCTTTGCCGTCGTCTAACAAACCACCAAAGGTCTCATAAGTCATCAGTGTGGTCACACCTTTTAATGACATGTGCTGAAGCAATGAATAGAGATAGTCGTGCAGGCGATCTGAGTCGCTCGATGACCTAGAGAAGTCACTGATTGAATCTATCACAACCCGCTTTATGTTCTTTTCTTGAATGAGGCCAAATAATTTGACAATGATACTGTCAATTTGCAGCTCCACTGGAGAAACGTATAAGAGCTCAAAGCCATCAGTCTGAACCTCTTTCAGATCTGCGCCTAGTGATTTTATGAGGCGCGCCAATTGCGATGGATTTTCTTGGAAATTGACGTATAAGCTGCGCTCGTTTTCTTTGCAGCCAGCTAAGGCGAATTGCAAGCTAAATGTAGTCTTACCGGCGCCGGCTGGCCCAGCAACAACTGTAGCGCTTCCTCTTAATAGTCCGCCACCAACTATGGTGTCAAAACCATCTATTCCCGATTTAACCCGATCGCGATTAGCGTCATAACTTTCAGCTACTTTGGGTGTAACCAGCCGGGGAAAAATGTCGAGGCCCGAAGAAGTGATTTTACAACCGTGGAGACCTTCTGAATAGTTACTTCCACGCAGTTTGAGAACGCGTAAGAAGCGCTCGTCTCGGGTGCTCAAAGATGAGCGAAGAAATTGTAAAATGCCATCGGCCACGGCGAACTCTGGCAAAGTTTGGGCGTGATCATCGCTGTATTCACCGAGCAAGAATACAGTAGTTTCAAAAGCGGTAAGAAGGCCGGTCAATTCATAGAGCATGCGCCGCATTTCTTGGGGAGACTCGGCCAAGTCATGCAACGCCTTAAACGAATCAATGACGATCATCTTAGGCGCAGAAGTATGGATGGCTTCTTCGATTATTGGTACTAAGGCATTGATACCGCCTTTGGAAAGCTGGGTGCCAATTTCAATATATTGAACGATTGAACCAACTTTATTCTCGTCAAAAAAGCTAAAACGTTGAAGATAGGTCAAAACTTTTGATGAAGGTTCAGAGAGCGTGGTGAAATATAGAATTGGTCGCTCATCTTCTTTAGCATGGTGAAACACCATTTGTTCGGCGAAAATGGTTTTGCCCGTGCCGGGCTGCCCCATTATGATATTGATGGAATTCGCGGGAAAGCCGCCATTGAGAATCTCATCCATTTGCGGGTTGCCGGTGCTAATGCACTTGTAAACAGTATCGTTCATGCAAATGCATTCCTTTTTATTGTGGCTTGGTCGATGGTAGTAAGCAGGCGTTTCTTTTCAAGAGGCTTGCGCATGAATGCATCTGCACCAGCCACAAGGGCCCGTTCTTCAGAGGCAAGGGTACTGCAAAGCACTACGGTAACTAAGTCTTTGGTGGCGTCATCACTTTTAATCAAGCGACAGAGGGCGAAGCCATCTAGTCTAGGTAGAAGGATGTCGGCCAATATAGCCGTGGGTGGGGTTAATCTTGCGGTGTCTAAGGCTTCATAGCCGTCAGAGGCAGTTATGATGGTGTAGCCTTCTTCAGCAAGAAAACGGCTGACTAACTTGCAGATGTAATAGTCTGAATCAGCAATTATTATTGTTTTGGACACTTTGTCTTTCTAACCTTCCTCTCCTAGAAGAGGTTAGCAGCTAATTGCCATTTGTTCCGCTTTTCTATTAACTTGGCAAGGCATGTCCAAAAACTTTGACAGCCGTGTAGATATGTTCACGCGATGGCAAAAGGAAACGGACAAATGGCAGTTAATACCGCTGAACTACAAGTTGAAAGGCAATCCGCCAGTACTGAGCGCAAGAGTGAGGGTATTAACCTTCTCGGTCTAAGTTTTGACTTCATGCCCGGTCGCGGTGTAGAAAAGCTGACTACAACTGACAAAACGCCCAATAAGATTGAATGGCAGAGCGACGTAACTACCGCTTTGACTAAGGCCCAAAGAGAGCACAAGCCCTTGGTTGTCGTATTCAAAGAAGACCGTTGCGGTTGGTGCAAACTCTTCTCGGACGAACTGCAGAAACCCGAAGTAGGCGCAATCGCGAAAGATGCAGTCTATCTTCAGGTCACTCCATCAACTAATTCTGAAGCGAAGCAATTGGCTAATTTAGTAAAAGTAGAAGGCTACCCCACTGTTTCAGTGCTTTCAGTTGAAGGCGGTGTTATTAGCCCAATATCTAAAATTGCTGGTTTTATGGACAGTAATAAATTTATCAATCACATGCGCGTGGCTTTCTCCGCTGCTCGTAGCAAGAACGCCGCTGTTTAACTATAATTGCTCCTGTCAATTTTGGGAGCGGCAATGGAAGTCAAATGTGATTCGGATTTAGTCTCAGCTTATATTGTCTCGCTGCGCGCTGAGTACGAAAGTAATCTAAAACGGTTTGTCGATGTGCCAAGCGTCAGTATGGAGCCGAATAGGGCAGCGGCCATGGTCGACTGTGCTGCTGTGGCCATTGAATTGCTACAAGCACAAGGTGCTAGTGCCAGAATTGTTAAAACTGCCGGACAGCCCGTAGTTATTGGCGAGTTTCATAGCGGTGCTGATTGCCCGACAGTGACTGTATACAACCATATCGATGTGCAACCAGCCGACCCATCAGAGTGGTTAACTTCGCCTTTCGACATGGAAATTGATGATGGCGTCTATCGCGGTCGCGGCACCACAGACGATAAAGGGCCGGCATTGGCTGTTTTGTATGCAGCTTCGTATGTGCACAAACAAGGCGTTCCGATCAATATAAAATTCATTTGGGAATTAGAGGAGGAGATTGGCAGCCCTTCTTTTGAGCAGTTCTTGTTAGACAATGTTGCCGCCTTGAAAACCGACTCTGTGGTTATTTCAGATACTATCTGGGTTTCCCGCGAGAGACCGGCAATTCCTTATGGCCTGCGCGGTTTGCAATGTTGCATGCTCAGGCTTAAAACTGGTGCCAAAGATGTGCACTCAGGTCTCACTGGTGGCTTGGCGCGTAATCCCATTGCAGAATTGGCCTATCTAATCGGCAAGTGCTTTGACGGCAACACTGGTGAGATCAAGATTCCTGGTTTCCTTGATGACGTCAGGCCTATAGATAAAGCTGAGTTAGAAAATTTTGTTGCTTCCGGCTTCAACGTCGAGAATTTTAAGAAAGCCCACGAATTGCACAGCACCCGTACTGATGATGCAGAAGAGGCCAGCGCGCGTATTTGGGCAACTCCAACCTTTGAGGTGCATGGTATCACCGGTGGTTACTCTGGACCGGGCGTGAAAACTATTGTGCCCCATCAAGCGGAAGCAAAAATTAGTATGCGGCTTGTGCCTAACCAAGACCCGGCAAAAGTTTTAGCTCTATTGAAAAAATTCGTAGCCGAGCACAATAGCGATGTAGAAGTTGTGGCCGAAGGCAGCCTCAAGCCATTTTTAGGCGAGTTCAAAGGTCCATTTGCTGAGGCGGCCAAAGAAGCGATGAAGACTGGCTTTGGTAAAGAAGCTGCTTTTACCCGCGAAGGCGGATCGATTGGTGCGGTGGTAAGCATGCAAGAAGTTTTGCAAGTGCCTTTAGTGTTTTTAGGCCTTTCGCTACCAGAGCACGGCTATCATGCCATCAATGAAAACTTTGATTGGCAGCAAGCTAGCGGCGGCATGCGCATGTTTATCGATTACTTCGAGAGACTCTCGAAAATAAAATAGGCTTCCAGTTTAGTTCAATTGCTTCTTATCGATTTTGCCGGCCGATGTGCGTGGTAGGGGATGATCACAGCTATAAAACTCCCAGTCCATGGGGCGTAACTCACGCTTTAGGTGCTGGCTGCAGTATTCGCGCATAAGTTGAATAAGCTTCTGCCGGTGCTCTTTCTTCTCTTCTCCATCTGCCTTAAGGGCGTCAGACCATTCGCCTGGTTCTAAGACTGTGTGCGCTTTGACGATCTGCCCGAGCTTGCTGTGGGGCACACCAATTACAGCCACTTCTTTGACCAAATCATTGGCACGCAAGACGTCTTCAACTTCAGCAGGAAAGACTTTGTTGCCAGCGACAATAATGAGTTCTTTGGCTCTACCTGAAATATATAAATAACCATCTTTGAGGTAGCCGATATCGCCAGTAAAATAGCCGCCGTCATGAATAGCGGCTTTGGTCGCTTCTTCTTGGCCGATATAACCGAGCATTAGAGTGTTGCCGCAGATGACAATTTCGCCAGATTGTCCTTCTTCTTGTTCAGAGCCATCGCTATTTAAAATTTTGACTTTGACTGAAGGAACAAGTTTGCCCACTGATTGGTCGGGGCCAACAAGGTTAACCGCGATAATTTTCGATTCGGTCGAGCCGTAGCCATTGTTCAAGCGTCTAGAGAAGACCTTTTGAAAATCTTCAGCCAGAGATAGAGGCAATGGGGCGCCACCACACAGTAGTACTTTGGCATTGCTCAGATCAATTGTGCCTTTCGGTAGGGCAACAAAGGCACCATATATGGTGGGCACACCGACCATGAATTCAGGTTTAAATTTGTTGTTGGCGGCGATAATTCCTTCTATTGTCATTTCAGAAAAGATTACGGTGCTGCCATCAAGTAGAGCAATGAGCATTACTTCTAAGCCGAGTACGTGTGATATTGGCACTGGCAACAAGACATTTAGATCTTGGTGAAAGTCTGCCATCTCGCCCAGCTCAGTTAAATTGTTAAGGAGGCTAGCTAAATCATGCAAGGCCCCTTTAGGTGTGCCGGTTGTACCTGAGGTCAATATCAATAGGGCCGGATCATTTAGATTGACAAAATCGCTCACTTTTTCTGGGCCGCGAACTGCTTCTTCGCAGCTGTGCAATTGGCCAAGGTCACAGAGGGCAATGTTTTCGGCTTTTAGATTGGCTGTGAGAGCGGCAAAATCTTTAATAAGAGCTTGTGCAACCAGAACGACCTTAGCTGAAATTGCTTTAGATTTGGCCACGTTGGCTAACTCGCCTTCTGTAAGGCGAAAATCAACCGGTACAGCAATCGCCCCTAAACGCCAGGTTGCCAATATGGTTGCAGCCAGCTCCGGAGAATTGGGTGCAGTCATCAGTACTTTGTCGCCGGCTTGAACATTGAAGCTCTTGAGCAGGCTTTCGGCCTTGCCCACCAATTGCTCGAGGGCTTTGTGGTCAATTTCTCTTAGTTTGCCGCCGGGCAAAACTTGAATCAGTGCTGGTTTGCCCCCACTGGCATAGCCGCTCTGGGCCGAACCCGGCCGTAAGATGCGATCTAGCTTAGCTTGGAGGTTTGAAGTGGCCTGCATAAATACCTCATAATTTTTGACGATTGTACTTTCTATTCTTACAAAATTGATCTTCTTTCCATTCTTCTGCCCGACAGCTATAGAATTGTTTGGTACTTAAAATTTGTCTGGTACTTATAAATAGGAATCTTTCGTGACTGACTTCTTAACCACTTGGCCTGAGCTTGATTATCAATCGTTATATGCGGTGCCGGTGGGAGGCCAGGGTGAGCTCGGGCAGGTCATGTGGTTATTCATCTACCAAGGTGAAATGATCGTAGTTGACGCCGGTGCTAGCTATCCAGCGCGCGAACTTCCTGGGGTTGACCTGCTCTTACCCAACACTTCGTTCTTAGAAGCCAACCAAGACAAAATTACAGCCTTATTGTTAACCAACGGCCATGAAGAACACGCCGGCGCCATTATGTATTTGGCGCATCATGTCAGCCTGCCGCGAGTAATGGCCCCGCGCTTTGTCGCTGAGTTGATCAATCAGAACGTATACGATCTATATGGCAGCAGCGAAGCAACTGAAGTTGCCAGTCTGCCCGCCATGGAAGTGGTTGATGTTAAAAAGAAGTATCAAGTTGGGCCTTTTGAAATTGAGTGGATTGTCAGTAATAACGCCATAGCTGATGCCTGTGCGCTACAAATTAGCTGTGCCGCTGGCACTGTGATTTATACCTCTAGTTTCAAGTTTGACCAAACACCAGTAGACGGAATCTTGCTCGATATCGGTCGACTCGCCACCATCGGTGATGAGGGTGTAACTTTGCTCATCTCTGATTCTGCCAATGTTGAGGCAAGCGGCTACACCCTTTCAGAGAAAGTGGTGGCAGGCGCTATGGAGAAAATTGCAAAGACCGCGGCCGGTCGAATGATTGTCGTCATGCCTGGAACAAACACTCATCGCTTGCAAATTCTTTTTGATGCCGCAGCAAAAACTAATCGCAAAGTAATTTTGTTAGGTGACACTCTGCACAAGATAGCTGTTAGTGCAGCTATTACAGGCAACCTCAACTTTGACAGATCAATTGAAGGCTCTATCAGTGGCTTAGGTAGCATGAACGCGCGTGAAGTCATGGTCATAGCCAGCTCCACAGAGGCTGACCCAATCAATGTTTTAGACGATATGGCTTATGACCGCCATCCTACAGTTACCTTGAAAGAAGGTGACACAATTGTATTTTCTAGTGATGTTTTGCCTGGTCGGGCTCGCCACATGGCCCACATTCTTGATGAGCTATTGCTTAAAAATGTCAGCGTTGTCTGGGGCCAAAGAAAGGGCGTGCATGTTTCTAAGCATGCTTCCAAAGAAGAGCTGAAGCTAATGTTGTCGGTAACCAATCCGCGCTATTTTGCCCCAGCTATTGGTGAAGGAAGACATATCACTCAGCATGGTGAGATGGCAACTGCTTTCGGCCTCGATGAGAGTGCGATCTTTAGTTTGAGCAATGGTGATTTGCTTGAAGTGCGCAATGGAGTTGCTTGTGTGGCTGGCTCCGTGGCCTTTCAACCGGTCTTGTTCAATCGTGAACAAGGAGAGAGAGTCACTACTGCATCAGTAAATGAACGTCGTGCCCTTAGTTTAGAGGGTGTAGTTACTATCGGTCTCACTGTCACCGCCGGCGGTGAAATAGTTACCGGGCCAACTGTTGAAGTCGGGGCCTCGGGCTTCCTCAGATCAAGCGAGTGGGCCGCTATGCGCTTAGAGTTAGACGGCATAGTGCGAGAAGCAGTTTCTCGTACTAAGAAAGATGTGAAGAGTGATGATGTCACTATTCAACTGCGTTCTTCTGTACGCGAAGCTGTGGTCAAAGCCCTGCGCTCAAGACTCTCTGCCAAACCCACTGTACAGGTGCTTGTGCACCAAGTTTAGGCTTACTAGCAGACTTCTACCAGCCGCCTGTAATCAGCATTGAATTGGAGTCATTGAGAATGAGAGTGGTTTTGTCGCCCGCATTTACCTTGAGCTTTTCTTGCCAATAGTAGGTCAGGCCCGGTGTCTTGTGCTCGCCTGTGGCATACCACTCACCAGGCTTGAGAGAGACAATGCCTTCCATGGCTGTACCCTTATTGACTGAGTGCAGAACAACAGGGGTTGGTTCCAGTCCCAGTCTCAGAGCTTCCATCTCTTCATCTTTGTGACTATCTTCAAACTCTTCTACAGCTTTCAGGTAACGCGCATTGCGAACTTCTTCGATTCTATTTATGCGTTCCACTTCTGGCTTCACGTACTTGAGCATATTATCGGCCCAGCGGTAGATACCACCGATAAAGCGAGGCTCGTCACCACCAGCTCGTTTCTGGGCGTTGCGATAGGCATAGTGCCAACGCCATCCTATGTCTGGATAAGGCTTGGTCAGTGATTGCCTACTGAGATAGCCAGAGCTGAGAATCATCTGCTTGATCTGTTTGTCTTCCTCAGGAAGCGGCATATTCAGCACTTTTATTTTTGGTGGTTTGGTCGAATATGGATAGAACGTAATTTTGTCGATGCGGTCTTTCATTTGCGGCACACTGATGCGCAGCTTCACCCAAGCTTTAGCCTGGGGGTCAATGCCATCTGGTGGCAATGCTTCAACTGTAGTTTCTGTTTGAGCCGCGGCAGTCTGATTCTGTGCAGCAGAAGCATGACTTGAAACAGTCACAGCAACAGATAGCGCTAAAATGCAGCCACCAAGCTTTTTAAATTCGCTCACTAACATTGAAATTCCAATGACGTTCTTAGTCGAGTGGTTTGTAGTCTTTAGGAAGACCAAAGTTGTACATGCGCTCAAAGGCATCTTTCAAGCCTTCTTCGCCGCGTTTAGGGCGAGAGCCCGCAATGATTTCTACGAGCCGCTTCCAAGTTACTTGTTGGAATGGGCCAATGTCTTCTGAGGTATTGCGATCACGCTCGCTTTCCATAACTTTTAAGACGCGGTCTGACGGTAGTTTGTCGAAAGCATCTACGCAGCGTACATCGAAATGGTTGTCGCGGCCGGCATCGAGTATTTCTGCAACTTTTTCAATGGGCATGCGATTGCGGTAGTGCCTTACTGAAGTAAGAGCATCAAACACGTCTGCCACAGCGATTATGCGCGAGAGAAAAGGAATCTCCTCGCCCTTTAAATTGCGATAGTAGCCAGTGCCGTCTAATTTTTCATGGTGGCAAGAAGCAACGAAAGGCACAGCCCCAAGACGTTTGGTGAATGGTAGATTGTTGAGCAAGTCAAAAGTGATACTGGCATGCTTTTGTACTGTGGCATATTCTTCTGGTGTCAGGCGGCCGTTCTTCCACAATATCGCTTCTGGTACGCCGATTTTGCCGTAGTCGTGCATCATGGCTGAGTAGCGCAGTACGTCTAAATCTTCAGCGATGACATCAAGTCCTGTACCGATCAAAAGACTATAGTTGGTGACTCTCACCGAGTGGCCAGCCGTTAGTGGGTCACGTTTATCAATTGTTTGAGCCAATACTTCTAAAGTCTTGTCGACAAAGCTTTCGATTTCGGCATAAGCCTGAGCTTGTTCAATTAATCCAGAGGCCACTGCAGTCAAGGCTTCAAGCCAGTCTTCGTCTTCTGAAGTGAAGGGGCCGGCTAGTTTGTTGAGAACTTGGAAAACTCCGATGATGCTACCTTCGCGGTTGCGCATGGGCACGCATAAGACACTGCGGGTCTTGTAGCCCGTGTGTTTATCAACAGCTGGGTCGAAGCGTTCGTCTTGATAGGCATCAGGAATATTGATAATTTTGCCGCTGCGCGCGCAGTGGCTGACAATAGCCGTACCAGACATAGGAATGCGAATAGTGCGTGCACCGACAAGGCCTTGGGCAACTTGGGTCCAAAGTTCGCTCTTCTCTTGGTCCAGCACGAAAACACTGCAACGATCGCATTTGAGCATGTTCTGCGTTTCGCGAGTAATAGTCTCAAGTAGAGCATCAAGCTTGCGTTCGGTGGCCATTGATTTAACTACTCGGTAAAGACCCGATAGGGGGCGCAAACGCTCTAACTCTTCTTGCAGTCTGAGCGACTTGATTTCGCGTTCAATTAGAGCAATTTCGCGCTGATGCAACTCCGATTCAAGATCGCGCAAATCGGTGGCGCTTAAGACTGGCTTGGGCGCTTTCTCATTCTCTTGGTTGGGCGGAGACTGCTCGTGCTCATGCCCGACTCTTTGAGATCCCTTTGCCATTTGGTTAGCCTCTTGCTTCTAACTAACTTCTATATACCCTTATACTCAAACGCACTTTATTCTTGGGCTTGCAGGCTGGGCGGATAGGCCGGAGCCTCCAGGCGTCGCCAAATTAGGAGCCAAGCGCGGCCAATTACTCTCTTCTGGTCGAGGAAGCCCCATACGTGGCTGTCTTCTGAATTATTGCGGTTGTCACCCATCATAAATAGGCGACCGGGCGGAACTATGATCGGTTCGTTGGCCTTGGCTTTGTCGCCAGTAGGTTGAATGTAGTTGCCTTTGGTGTTGCGGCCCTTGATGTCGGCTAAGACATTGAGATTGTAGGCGGGCACTTCTTTGATGTAGGCCGACTCATCTAAAAGCTGGCCATTAACATAGACCCCTTGGCCGTCTTGAACTCTAATGATGTCACCAGGCAGACCAATGACACGCTTAATGAAAGCTGGGTCATTAGGAAAGAATGGAAGGCCGGTGAGGCGACCAAGCCAGTGCAAAGGATCGTTCGAAAGCTCTTCTCCGCCCATCTCAATGGCCGGAGGATAAAAGACAAGAATATCGCCGCGCTGTATTGGTTTACCCAAGTGACCTGAAATTTTCTCTACGATCAAGCGATCGTTAATTTGCAGGGTCGGCTCCATTGAACTTGATGGAATGTAGCGCGCTTCAGCTATACCCCAGCGAATACCAATGAGCAGAATTAGAGTAACGACAATTAGTTCAACAGCTTCTCTGAAGAAGCCGTGAAAAAATCCTTTGGGAGAATTGTCTGGAGTTGAACTCTCGGTTTGTTGCGGTGCTGAAGTGGTCACAGGCAAATTATCTTGTCCTAACTAAAGTAGAGATTATACAGTCAAAACCTTTTTTTTGATGGCCTTAGCCGCCAAGGTCGCTGTCAGCGCCTCAACGAATTGATCAAGCTCAGCAACCGGATTCATTTCGGTGACTGCAATGAGGATACTGGCACCTAGTTCAGGGTTGGCAGTCGACAAGTCGATGCCACCGAGAATTCCTTTCTCTTTCAATTGATCAAGAACCTCTTGGGCCTTCACTCCTGCTGGTAGAGTCAGGGCAAATTCGTTGAAGAATGGCTGCTCGAAGGCAAGTTTGACACCGTCAATTGCAGTTAGTTTTTCAGCAAGATAATGGGCTCTCTGTAGACTGATCTGAGCCAACTCCCGCAGACCTTGTGGCCCCATGCAGGTGAGATAGACCAGCATGGCCAGGGCGTTTAAGGCTTGGTTGGTGCAAATATTAGAGGTGGCTTTAGCGCGTCTAATGTGCTGCTCTCGTGTTTGCAGAGTGAGAGTGAAAGCGCGTTGACCTCTGTTATCGACAGTCATTCCGGCCAGACGACCAGGAAGTTGACGAATGAATTCTTTGCGACAGGCCATGTAGCCAGCCGATGGTCCACCGAAGCTGAGGAAGTTGCCGCAACTTTGAGCGTCACCAACCACGATATCGGCTCCAAGATCGCCCGGTGCTTTCAAAAGACCAAGGCTAATAGGATCGCTGATTACAACAAGCAGAGCGCCATGGCTATGTACAGTTGTGGCAATAGACTCAAGCTCTTCAATGCAACCAAAGTAATTTGGATATTGCACAACAAAACAGGCTACATCTTTATCTATAACTGCGTCTAAGTTACTTCCGGCTGGAGCAATAATTGTTTCTATGCCAAAGGCCGTTGCATAAGTCTCAGTGACCATGCGATGTTCAGGGTTCACTCCAGCAGAAAGAACAACCTTCTTGCGCGCGGTTGTGGCTAAGCGTACTGCCATCATCGCCGCTTCAGCTGCGGCAGTAGGGCCGTCATACATAGAAGCGTTGGCGACGTCCATACCGGTGATTAAACATACTGCAGTTTGAAATTCGTATATCGCTTGGAGGCTTCCTTGTGATACTTCAGGCTGATAGGGCGTATAGGCTGTGGCAAATTCAGAGCGAGAAATTATGGCTGGCACCACTGCTGGTACGAACCTTCTATATGATCCGCCCCCTAAAAAGGATGCTTGTTGGCTAGCTGGTTTGTTTTTAGCAGCCAGTTTTTGCATGTAGGCCGAAAGCTCTAGTTCAGAAAGACCTTCTTGAATGTCTAGTGGCTTAGCACGCACTGATGCGGGAATGTGACTAATCAATTCTTCGAAAGTTTTCACCCCTATTTCTTTGAGCATCTCAGCTCTCTCGGCCTCGGTGTTAGGCAAATAGGGGAAGTGCAGTTCTTTATCGTCGATGTTATTGTTGATCGTCATTTTCTCTGTCTTTTAAATGCTGAATACTTTTAAGTATGATGCCACATCTATAAGTGTAGCCATTTAGTCAAAAGCGATGATAAAAAATACTTCGAAAATAGCTCATGAAGGTAGTCGGTGAAAATTATTGTTGGTCTTGGAAATCCCGGCGCGCGTTACGAGATGACCAGGCACAATGTTGGCTTTAGATTAGTTGAGAAGTTGGCAACACAATTGGGGGCCGACTTTCGCAATAGCGGCTCGCAGCAATGTGATTGGGCACGCGCGAAAGTAGGCAATTTTGATGTCGTGCTTGTCAAGCCACTTACATATATGAACTTGTCTGGGCAGTCGGTGCAGAAAGTTTTGCACTGGTACAAAGTCGACATAAAGGCTAATCCAGGTGATTTGATCGTGGTTCACGATGATGTCTCACTCAATTTAGGTCGCCTGCGTTTTCAAAAGGCTGGCGGCGCCGGTGGTCAGCATGGTGTCGAATCAATCATCGAGTGCCTTTCTGGCAATAAGCAGTTCGATCGTCTCAAGCTCGGAGTGGGCCCAGATCCTGGCGGAGCTACTCGGGGTGATTATGTACTTAGTACATTTCCACCAGAGCAGCAAAAAATAGTAGAAGAAATCTTGCTGCAAGGATGTGAAGGAATTAAGCATTGGCTAAAGAGTGATATTGACAAATCTGCCAACAGATTTAATGCACTTGACCTCTCGCCTTTACCGCCTAAAATCGAAGAGCCAAAATGAAATTCTGCTAAAGCGGCATATACTCTAGATTTTCGTTAATCATCTCTTCGATAGTGGCGGGCGCTACTATCGATAACTTCGCCCAGTACGGGCGTTACGCTTTGTATCTAAAGAAGACCTTTTTGTCGGGAGTGTTGAGTAACACTGAAATAATTCTTGAATGAAAAATCATGCTTTCGAGAGGTGATTTGGGCGATGTCAGTAGCCTAGAATCACTCATGAGTCAAGGCAAGGAGCCTTTGAAGGGGTACCGTTAAGTGAACAGTTTGGCACAAACAAGTTTGCTGGATAGATTTATAAGCGCCAAGAAGGGCAGC
>JAKFVU010000079.1 GCA_021732025.1 Candidatus Obscuribacterales bacterium
GTCGAATAAGCTTCGTGCTTACCAAACGAATTGGAGATTGTGACAGTAATCATTTCGTCGCTGACATAGGCTTCTAGATTGTTGGTGCGGTCAAGACATTCGCCTATGCCTTCCACAAAACCATCATCAAAGCTAATGCATTTGACATTATGCAAATGTTTTACTTTGTCCTGAATCTGTTTATAAAACTGATCCATGTCACGTTCGGTTTTGCGGAAAACAAAAAACTCTATGTTATCTCGCACTTTAGTAGCAATCGTATCCGCCTTCTTCGCCGATACACTACCGCAGTCAACCCAAAGAGTAATGTCACCTGCATCATTGCGAGCAATCAAATCGGGTACAACGTGCCAACCGGCATCTTCATCAATGCGTGGGCGCTTTTTGATGAACATCAAATAGGCCAATAACTTGAGGGCAATATGAGTACCAGCCTCATTATTGAAGGCACCTAAGACTAGCTTCTCTGTGTAATCTTGCTTACTATCGTTAGCTTGAATGTTGAAAGAATATTTCATTAGCTATTGGCGGTTTGTGCGGGCAAGATTTTCTAATTGGGCAATTTGCGCTGCCTCTTTCTGCGCTTCTTGCGTCAATGAAAGCTTCTGATAGCCAGCAAGTAAAGCCTTGTGTGCTTCAATCCAGCCAGGATAGAGTTCGGCTGCTTTCTTAAAGCTCTCAATAGCTTCTTTGGCGTTGCCACTCTTCAGCTGGCCTTCACCTTGAGCCAGATAACCTGGTGCGTAATAAGGATTCAACTCAAGGGAGCGCCGACCTGCCTCAATGGCAGCGGCGTTGTCGCCTTTGGCCAAAGCGACTTGAGCCAAACACAAGTAAGCGGGGTAACATTTCTCGTATAACGATAGAGCCGATTTGGCCGAAGCGTGAGCTTCATCTAGTTTGCCTAAGGCTAGCTCGATGCGCCCTTTTTCACAGAGAACACGAGCCGCAATGGCTGGGCTATCGGCTTTACTTGCCTCAGCTAACGGCACTACCGGTGATACTGCCTCTAGCGCCCCGTTGAGATTACCTGAGAGCCTCAAACAAGTAGCATTGTATAACGCATAAGACAAATTATCTTTGCGTTCATCAACGGATATTTTGTCTAATTGCTCTCTGGCTTGGGCACTCTTACCTGCGTCAAGCAAGGCTTCGATGACGCCATAGCGGAAGGCCAGGCGTCTATCCTCTGGCAGGCCTTCTAAAGCTTTAGTGAGCACTTCAGCAGATGCAGAATTTAAGTCGCGCAGCATTTTGCTCTTAGCAAGAAGCAGCTCATCGTCTTTGGTTGCACCTTTGTCTCGGTAGGCGGCAATGAGATTTTCAAACTGAGTAGCAGCGTCGGCAAATCTTCCTTCGTCATATAACAAGCAAGCTAGCGAACGCATAACATCTAAGCGGCTTGGCTCATCGGCAGACGCGCCTGGTGCTAATTGTTGTAGAGCTAGAGCAGTGACAAAGGCAGCTTCGGCTTTGAGATAGTCGTCGTTCTCTGCGTAGCAAAATCCAAGTGCTACTAGATCTTTAACCGAGCCTGGTACCAAGTTCAATGCCCGGGTATACTCGGCTGCAGCCTTTGCATACTCTTTGCGAGTGATGTAGAAAGCACCCAAAGAGCGGTGAGCTGTCGGGTCTGATTGAGCCAGGTTGGCGGCTTCTTTAAACTCTGCAATAGCCTTGTCTGATTGATTGAGCATCAATAAGACGTTGGCATACCCCAAGTGCAATTCTGCTTTCTTGGGGTCGCGGGTGATCTGCTCTTCGTACTGAGAAGCCACGTCGTCGTAACGTCTCTCTTGCAAGAGTAGCTTGAATAGTCGCTCACGCGCTTGCTGATTTTCAGGATCAACCACTAGAGCTTGCTTGAAATTCTCCACAGCTTTATTTGTATTGCCAGCCGCTACATTCATGTTAGCCAACTCGGTCAATTCGAAGGCTTTATCTTTTCCTAGATGGACAGCCACTTGTTGATCGGCAATAGCAGATTCAAGATCGCCCTTGAGCTTTTTCACTGAGGCGCGGTTGCGGAAGAACTTAGCATTGCTGGCATCATCGGCAATAGCCAAATTCAATTGCTCAAGAGCTTCATTCAAACGCCATTGCTGAATATAAATTTGAGCAAGGCGAAAATGGCTGGCACCATTTTTGCTATCGAGAACAATCCCTTCTTTGGCTAGCTGAATAGCACCGTCAAAATCGTTACGGGCGAGTTTGATATCAATTAGCATGTCTCTACATTCAGAACCTAGGGGCTCAATCTTGAGAGATTCGGTCAGTGCTTGTTCGGCTCCAACATTGTCTTTGAGCCAGCGCATGCGCAGAAATCCAATTGTTCGGTAGGCCCATGCAAATCGCGGATCGACTTCAGCTGTCTTTGCCGAATAATCTATAGCGCGAGTAGCTTGACCCTTTTTGCCGCACACTGCCGCGAAGGCAAAGTTGTAGAGGGCATCATTATGATTTAATTCGGGAACGGTCAGTAAGCTAGCCTCAGCAGCATCATTCTTGCCCTGGGCAATTTGATTGAAGGCTTTCACTACCATGGCGTTACCGTACAGTCTGCGGTCTTGATCTGTCTTTATGTCGGCCAAGGCGACGCGCTCGCGGTCAACTTGATCGTTCAACGCTTGCGATTGTTCTGGCTTTGCATTAAACATGTAAGCAAAAGCCAACCATCCTTGGCGGTAAGAACGCTTTAATTGCTCGGCCTCGCTCTTAGCACTTTCTGTACCGAGCTGTTTGTTCAACCTTTCGATCAGGCCTTTCCAGTCACCTGTATTAATCAGGTGAATAGAAATAGCATCTAAGGCCGAATTAGCAATGGCATCTGATGGAGAAACTCGAGCGTCTTTTTTGATTGTCTTTACGACAGTTGTTTTATTTGAATCAACTTTGCTGTCAGATTTCGTTTCGACTTTGGTTTCAACTTTTGTCTCTACTTTAGTTTCAACAGGCATTTCGTCAGCTCTAGCAGCAGGCATTAGACCTGGGCTTAGCAGGCTAACTAAAGAAAGCAAACTGAGTGATAGGGCCAGACCTCTGTTGCGATAATCTACTGACATTGAGGGTGACTGCTGGTTCAATTGGTTTCTCTCGTTGGTCATATTGGTGTCTTTAGTTCTAGTCTCTAGCATGTGTATTTTAAGCATTTTAGTGTTTTGCATTTTCACCTACGAGTCGGCAGCTACACGAGTAGATGCTTCAAATATCGAAAGTTGCATCACTTCATCCATTGGTATGTTTCTCAGGCGCGGCCCGTCTAAGATTTTAGAGGCTACACCTTTCTTTTCCATCTGATTGATCAGATACAAAGCGCGGTCAATAATTTGCATTGGCAACCCGGCCATGCGGGCTACTTGCACCCCAAAGCTGCGGCTCGCTCCGCCGGGTACGACAGAGCGAATAAATTCAACTCGGCCATCTTGTTCTTTTACTAGAACTTGATAGTTGACTATCTGAGGGAAGAAATTGGCGAGACCATTTAGCTCATGATAGTGCGTAGCAAAAATGGTGCGCGCTCTCACTTCTTTGGCCAAGTACTCAGCCACAGACCAAGCAATAGAAACACCGTCGTAGGTGCTGGTGCCGCGCCCGACTTCGTCAAGCAAGATTAGCGAGCGATTGGTGGCAGACAAACAACATTGAGTAGTTTCAGACATTTCAACCAAGAAAGTTGATTGCCCTTGGGTTAAGTCGTCTACAGCGCCAATTCTGGTGAAGACTCTATCGACCAAACCGACGTGAGCTTCTTTGGCCGGCACAAACGATCCAATTTGAGCAAGAATGACAATCAATGCAACCTGGCGCAGGTAGCTAGATTTACCTGCCATGTTTGGGCCGGTCAATATCACTAACTGATTGTCGTCACTTTCACCACACAAGCGCACATCGTTAGAGACATATTTGCCCATGGGCAAGATTTTCTCCAAAACCGGATGGCGCCCTTGCTTGATCAAAAGGTTTTTGCCATCGTCGACTTGAGGACAAACAAACTTTCTTTCTTGAGCAACTTTGGCCAGCGACAACAAAGCATCCAGATTGGCCAAATGATTTGCCATCTTGTGCAAGTCGGCACCGAGGGCTGCAACTGACTGACGCAGAGCTAAGAACAGTTTGTATTCAACATCAGATTGATTCTTCTCAGCGTTGAGAATTTTCACTTCGTACTCTTTCAAGTCTGGCGTAATGTAGCGCTCAGCGTTGGTGAGAGTCTGTTTGCGAATGTAATCAGCGGGAACAGCGCCTTGATTGGCATTAGTGATTTCAATGAAGTAACCAAAATTGCGGTTGAAATTGACTTTCAGACTCTTAATGCCAGTGCGTTCCTGTTCTTTGCGCTGGAAGTCTTCTATCCATTGCTTGCCGCCACCGAGTAGCGAGCGAATCTCATCGAGTTCGGCGTTATAGCCGCTGGCAAAGATGCCACCATCTGTTAATTCTCTAGGTGGCTCTTCAGCTAAAGCAAAACGAGTTTTCTCGCACAACTCGACTAATGCTTGCGGCGTTGTCTTCAGTGCGGTCAAATAAGGGCTTAGTGCTGTCTGTAAAAGCTGCGATAATTCCGGCAATACATCAAGAGAAACCGCAACAGCAGCCAATTCTTTGGGGTTGATAGATTGCGATGACATGCGCACAGCTAAGCGCTCTAAATCAGAGAGGCGGCCGATCACCTCGACAATCTGATCACGCTTTGTCGTCGGTTGCAGCAATTCTTTAATTGCTTCCTGCCGCGCCCTGATTCCTTCTACCGACAAAAGCGGCTTCAATAGCCACTTGCGCAACATACGACTGCCCATTGCTGTTTGGGTTTGATCGATTGCCCAGAGTAGAGAACCGTTGAAACTTCTATCTCTAGATGTCTCAGTCAACTCAAGATTTTTGCGAGTGTTGGCATCGAGCACCAAGTAGCCATCAACTGTATAAGTAGAAATACCTTCAAAGAATGGCTTTTGCCCGCCTTGGGTGCGATCTAAATATTCAAGAACTGCACCAGCGGCTCCGATAGCCAAAGGCATATCCTGGCAGCCAAAACCCTCTAGAGTGCTTACTTCAAAGTTTTGCAAGATGCGGCGTTGGGCCGGCTCGGTCTGGAAGAACATGGCCGGCCGACCACTGAAGCGATACTGCCCAGCGATTACTTCAGGTACTTCTAAGACTTCTTTGGCCACGACTTCGTCTGGGCCGGGTTTGACCATGCGCACGGGCGCAAGCACTTCAGCAGGGCGCAAACGGCCTAACTCTAAAATCAAATTCTCTTCTGAGAGCTGACTGACAAAGAATTCGCCACAGGATGCGTCTACATAGGCTAGCCCCCACTGGTCTTCACCAGCACCTGATGAACGGCCAGCTCTGACGATGGCAGCAAGATAGTTGTTATCGCGTGCCGGAAGCAAATGCGACTCAAGCACCGTGCCTGGTGTCAATATGCGTTTGACTTGGCGCTCAACGGGACCTTTTCCTGCCCCGACTTCACCGACCTGCTCACAGACGGCGACTGAGTAACCCTTGGCAAGAAGCTTGCTGACATACAGCTCATATGAGCGCACCGGCACTCCGGCCATGGGCACGCGACCAGCAGGGTGGGTAGATTCTGGCCTGCCAGTCAAAGTGATGTCAAGCTCGCGAGCAGCTACCTGCGCGTCGCTGTCAAAAGTTTCATAGAAATCGCCCACTCTAAAGAAAAGCAAAGCGTCGGGGTATTGAGATTTGATATCCCAGTACTGCCGCATCATACCGGTCGATTTAGCGCCTTCTTTTACGGCACTAGTGGTATTGTCGCTATTTTCGCTCTCTGCGGCCTCGCCTGTTTTTGGCATTTTCTGAACTTTCGTCAACGCGTCAACCTCGATAAGCACAAGCAACCAATATTACCGTTCAAGCTCGGCTAAGTTATTAAGCTTCTGGTAATATGACTAGTCTTATATAAGGGTTATGCGGTCCACACTATTGAGAATGCACAATATGGTAGTCAACAATTCAATTTCTCGTTCTCGCCTTTCAGTCATGCTCAGCCTGGCTATATCGATCGGCATTCCGGCCCTAGTCGGTCCCGCTTATGCCTTCCCTGGCAGCCCTAGCGCCAAAATGGCCACTGGCGCCCAGTTAGAGAGCAAGGGCAGCCAAGAGCGGCAGAAGACCGCTAAGGCTCCTGAAAAAGTTTTAGAAAAAACCAAAGACGCTAAGCCAGCTACAGATAAAAAAGAGCCAGCAAAAGCAGAGCCTGAAAAGAAAGAAGCCGCTAAGGCGCCTGAGAAAAAAGATGCCAAGCCAGTTCCTGAAGTCGTTATTGAAAACGTCATCACCGTTCCCGCCGAGGCTTTGACTGAACACGCTAGCGAATATCTCAATAAGAACGTTCGCTTTGTAGCAAATTTCCAAGCTTATAGCTCCCTGGCCCTTGACTACAAACCAGCCATGCGCCCAGCCAAAACCTATTTGTCTTTCTTGGTCTTCCGCAACAACAGCAAAGTTCCACTTTCTGAGCTGAAGTTGGCTATGCCAATTCCAAAAGAAGATGACAAATCGCCGCAAGCGAAACTTTTGAGCGAACTAAAAGAAGGCGACCAACTTGAAGTTACCGGCAAAGTATTTGCCTGCCCATTAGATGAACCGTGGGTAGACGTTCTCAGAATCAAGCGCTTGAAAGCAGCTGTAGATGAGAAAGAAAAAGAGAAAAAAGCATCTGCTGACTCATCCACATCGAAATAAACTAAGAGCAAAGTAAACGGCAGTTTTAATCAGCGATTTTAATTAAAGGAATAGGCTAGATGGTTACTCCAGAATCGGCTTCGCAACTCAAGAATCTACTCAATTCACTAAACGGCAAACACGGCATTCTAGGTTGTCTTTTAGTCGGACGCGACGGAGCTGTGGTTAGCAGCAGCTTGCCTCCTGAAGTTGATATCTCAACTATCGGTGCGCTATCAGCCACTCTTTTTTCCAACAACGATGTCTCTATTCAGCGCATGAATAGAGGCAATTTGATACAAATGACTTTGCTCACAGACCAAGGCATTTTGCACTTCTATGAGGCCGCAGGCCACTTCTTAGTAGTGCTTACAGCGAAAGGTCAACGTATCAATCTTGAAGGACTCATTAGATCTGTTGAAGAACAGGGTAGATCATTAGAAGGAATACTGAGCTAAGAGGCCTTTCATGCCAGCGAAGAAAGCTGCGACCATAAAAATTCTCTCTCTGGCAGTAGCTTCTACTCTCGCTATTTCTTCAATTTGCTCCTATCCCCAAGCGGCCCTAGCAGCGCGCTTTGTCGATATGTCTGGCAATTGGACTGAAAAATATGTCAACCTTCTTTCTGATGACGGAGTGATTGGAGCTGAGGCAGACGGCAAGTTTCACCCTAAAGACCCCGTTACTCGGGCCCAATTAGCCAGCTGGCTGGTAAAAATCTTAGGCCTGGAAAATCAAACCGCGCCTGAAAAACCGACTTTCCCTGATGTAAAGCCCACTGATTGGTTCTACAAACCAGTTGAAATCATTGTTCAGAACAATTACATCGCCGGTTACCCAGACGGTTTTAGACCAAAGCAATTTATGCAGCGCGGAGAAATGATCTCGATCATCGCTCGGGCGCTGGGCACAAGCACTCCTGACGATGGCACAATCGCAAAAACTCTGAGCAAGTTTACAGATAAGAGCAAGATTCCTGACTGGGCGAAAGCCGGTATTACTCAAGCTGAACTAGCAGGAATTTTAATTAGCCAAACTGGCGATGTCACAGTTGATGCTGCAGAAATTGCATCAAGAGGCGACACTGCAGCCATTTTAAGCAAATTGAGTGAATATAAGAAGCGCCAGGCTATCAATCAAGCTGTGGCCAACCCTCGCAGTCAGCCTAAGTTTCAAGCTGAAACACCAATTGCCCAAGAGATGCCGAGCTATCAGCAGCCGGCGCCGACTCAGCCGCAGCAGCCCTATCAGCCGCCAACGCAACAGGCTTATCAACCACAGCAACCCTATCAACAGCAGCCTTATCAACAACAGCCACCGCCACAGAATTACCAACCACTCAATCAAAGTGGATGGCAGGGCGGAGTTCAACATCAGCAACCCGGCCAGCCCGAGACCTTTGGCGCTGTGCCACCGCAACAGCCGCCCTATCAACCGCAAGGGGCACCACCGCAGTACGGCCAAGCTGGTGGCTATCAGCAACCACCGCTGTCAGGTCGCGTAATGACTGTGGGCGCTGGCACAAAATTCCAGGCCTCGCTCAAGAACACGATGGATTCAGGCTCGACACAGCCTGGTGAGTCAGTAGAAGCGACTTTGCCTTCTCCTATTTATTCTGGTGGCGTAGAAGTTGTGCCCGCTGGAAGCTTGCTCATAGGCCAAGTTAGCAACGTAGTTTCGGCCAAGCGTTTTCGCTTTGGCGCCAACGGCAAGATTGATATTCGCTTCACAGCTATTCAAACACCAGACGGTAGGCGCTTCCCGCTATCAGCCTCGGTGGACGGATCTGAAGTTAGACTGACAGGCGGCAGTACAGCAGGACGCGTAGGCAAAGGTCTACTGACCACTGGTATCGGCGCCGGCGGTGGAGCCGCACTAGGTACTGGACTAGGAGCCATTGTCGGAGCGACATCTGGTGGACAAGTTGGCAGAGCAACCGGAATGGGAGCAGTTTTTGGCACCGCCATTGGTGCAGGCGTAGGCTTAGTCGGTGCCGGTGTTCGCAAGGGTTCAGAAGTAATATTTCATGCCGGAACGCAACTGCCAGTGCAGCTAGACGAAACTATGCAAATATCAGCAGCAGCCGCTGTGGCGCCTTATTATGCTCAACCGCCGCAACAAGGTTATGCACCGCCGCAGCAAGGATACCCACCACCACCGCAGGGCTATCCCGCCCAACAACCGTACCAGCAGCCGCCTTACCAGCAACAGCAGGGCTATCCGCCGCAGCAGCCGTACCAGCAACCGCAGGGTTATCCGGCACAACAGCCTTATCAGCAATAGGCTAATTAGCCTTATTACTCGGCCTTATTACTCAGCCTTAGTCTCCGCCCCAACGACGATTGCGCTGGGCAAAATCGATCATAGCTTGGTCGAAATGTTCAGGAGTAAACTCAGGCCACAACACTGGCGTGACAAAAATCTCGGTATAAGCAGACTGCCAAAGCAAATAGTTGCTCAAGCGCATCTCGCCACCAGTACGTATCAATAATCCCGGATCAGGAATTCCACTTGTATAGAGATGATTGGAAATCATATCTTCAGTTATGTCTTCAGGTTTAACTGTCCCAGCAGCAACCTGCGCAGCAATCTGACGCACGGCATCAGTGATTTCGAGGCGGGCACCATAATTGATAGCAACTTGCAAACTAAGACCAGTATTGCCAGCGGTATCTTGCATAGTCTTATTCATAGAACTGCGCAAATTAGTCGGCACTTTCTCGAGTTGGCCCAAAAACCGTAAGCGCACACCGTTATCAGATAGCTCTTTAAATTCATCGGTAAGCACACGACCAAACAAATCGAAGAGATAATTCACCTCTTCGGAGCTACGCTGCCAATTCTCCGAAGAAAAGGCGTAAACAGTCAGATACTTTAAACCACGGCTACCAACGTGCCTGACCAGGCGCTTGAGACTCTTAACCCCTTCTTGATGGCCTTTGAGGCGGGGATAGTGGCGAGAGTCTGCCCAGCGCCGGTTACCATCCATAATGATGGCCACATGCTCCACAGGCAAGGCATCGACACGGTCAGGGGCTGACTCAGTGCCTGGTTCTTTGCTAGCTTTGGAGATTTTTGTCCGATGCAAGGCTTTCACGTGTAAACTCACTACTGCTTGCCATTTTAGCGCTAAGACCCACGCTCGTCTAAGTAAATTGCGATAGGCAAAGCCTGGTATTTTAGACTAGTTATTTAATATCCGGTGGCACGAGAGAGAAAAAATTGTTCCTGAAACCAGATTACCTGATAAAAGGCGATATTACCGATATCGACATTGACATGCTGAGCCAGGCTGGCATAAAGGGTCTAATTTTAGACCTAGACAGTACCTTAGTTGTGCCACATTCGGCCGCCTTATCGACTGAAGCTGGAGCCTGGCTTGAAAGGGCCTGTGAGCGCTTCAAAGTGGCGATAGCCAGCAATAATAAAGATGAAGTCTACTTAGACCAAATCCGCAAAATTTTGACCATTCCTGTCGTAGGGAAGGCGGCAAAGCCAAGCCGAAAAGCGTTTCACAGACTTCTTTCTGACTTTGGCCTAGAGGCCGGGCAGGTGGCAGTAATCGGCGACCGCCCCCTCACCGATATTTGGGGAGGGCAGCGGGCTGGCATGAAGACCATCTTGGTGCAAATTCTCAAATGCCAAAAAGAACCAGCCTGGAAAAGTCGAGTTCGCAATTTAGAAAGAGTCTTCATAAGAAGCAATTAAAAATCACTAACAAGGCAAGCCCACTGGCAACGGTTGAGTTGCAAGGAAGTGGTGTAATATTGACAGGTGCTTAAGGCTAATATTGAGATTGTAGGCGTTCTTATGAGGCTTAGTGCAGCCCTTTCAGTTTTACTAGTGTCGACCTGCTCTTGCCCGTCACAGGCAGAGAGCAAGCGTCCTGTATATCTCTCGTCTATAGCCGCACCATTACCGGTGGCCGTACCTGGCATCAGGCCGACTGTGCCATCACCTCAATATTCAAAGCACTTCGAGCAAGGCCTCAGCTTTAAGAAAGCGGGCGATAACAATCGAGCCCTTATCGAATTCTTGCAAGCAATCAAAGAAAATCCACGCTGCACACGGGCCTTTTACGAACAGGCACTGCTGTTTCGCCAAAAGGGTTATCCCAAATTAGCAGAGTCTAGCCTTTGCCAGGCATTGGCTGTCGACCCATCTTTTAGAGATGCACGTATCTTGCTTGCCGCAGTCAGGCTGGAAGCGGGCAATACTGGTGGCGCAGCACAAGAGCTAACACGCTCACTCGGTTTGCCGTCTTCGCCAGCTTCAGCGTCATCTCCTTCAATGCCGGCCGTGCCAGCTAGCAAATCAACATCACTAGTAACACCACCAGTAATACCATCTACACAGCCGCCCCAACAAACTTTATCCACTCCGCTGGTCTCAGCTCCTCGTAAGAGTGGCCTGCAATTCATTCCAGAAGGTACGGCCGAAAGCGGTACTAACTCTAACGCTTCAAGCAGCAAAATCGCAGCTAGCCAAACCAAGCAAATTGATACTGATGATTGGGCTAAAAGACTGAAGTATTTGAGCATTCACGGAACCGGTACACTCAAGCCCGGCGAAGCTTTTATGTTCTCAGAAGAAACCGGCGAAGCAGTAATCTTTTTGACCAACGGCACACGCATTCGCCGCATCATTTCAGCACCACAAGATACACATGAACTGGTCAAAGCTCGTCGCCCAGACATGCTGATACCGGCAGACTTGCTCTATAAACTTTCTACTTTGGGCAAACTAGTAGCCGGTGACCCGTCGGCTCTAATTGACACCAGTGCCAGTGAAAATCCAGAATATGAAACAGCGAAAAAGAAAGAGTACTTTGACGCTGATCTAGATAGCGAAGATCAACAAGAAGATGCCCCGGCTAAACGAGCTAGAAAAAACAAGCCCGAGAAAGGCACCCTAGGCGATCTCATGGACAGCAATGAAGATGACAACGCCGACAATAAATTCATACAGAGAGCAATTTTAGAAGATTCGCCTCGCGACAAACCTTCGTCACCAATTATTCCGAATGATGCCACCAAAGGTCCAAGAATGGACAGCACAGAGCCATCATCAATGAAAGATTTCAACAAAGATCCTGTCAACGATTCGCTCATTGATAAGACCCAAAAGTTCTTTGGTTGGTTCAAGAAAGCCCTGCATCTGCCTTAAGCAGATTGTCTAGACCCTAGCGCAAGCCATCCAAAATCCACTGATTGAAAGACTCAGGGAAAGTATCCATAAAGTTGTGCCCGCCCAGACTAAAGACTTTCAGAGTTGAGTTTGGCACTTGCTTGTGAATTTTCACAGCATAGTGGCAGGGCGCCACAGGGTCAAATCTCCCAGCAGCGAGATGCAGCGTACATGCCAATTGCGGAGCGCGACCGACAAAATCAACGGCCTCAAAATTGAGGACAATTTGATCTAAGGCATGTCGGTTGGTATCAATCAGTGTTCGGGGACGCCAAGCCCAATTTTTATGAACATTGGAGCGCTTGATATAGTCGTACATGTACAGCATGAAGAGTTTGAAGACATACGAAACAGGCTTGAGCACCCGCCCTGGCAAGCCAGCCGCAAGCACCGCAGCAAATAATTCAGGCCTCTGCTCAGCCAGAGTAACGCTAATGATTGCACCCAAAGAATGGCCTACAAATGCAGCGGGAAACTTGATGTCTGAGTTCTCTAAAGTCTCAAGCACATCACTAATATGCACATCTAAATCAGTGGGTTCTTCGGGCTCATGAGAAAGTCCATGGCCTCTTAAATC
Organism: Candidatus Obscuribacterales bacterium; assembly: GCA_021732025.1. GTDB lineage: Bacteria > Cyanobacteriota > Vampirovibrionia > Obscuribacterales > Obscuribacteraceae. The sequence goes on from JAKFVU010000079.1 coordinate 12,452, forward strand.
AACGACATAGCAGCGGTAACCGTGATTAGTGAAAAAGCGTACCTGCCCTTGCCACATCTCACCAGCAGAGCCTGTGCCGTGAATAAAAATCAAATCAGGAAGGCTACTAGTATCTAGCTCAAGACCTTGATTAGGACTTTGAACTGGATCAAATTTTTGCAGCGAAAGTAGCACTGTTACCTGACTATTGCCTAGAAACGATGAGCAGCAGAATTACGAAGCGCTAGAACTTCTGCTCGGTTGCAATCTACTTCTAAAAGTAGATGTTTCAATCTCGCCGACGGCAATTCCGATCAATGTTTCAGAGATATGGAAAATGGCATCAACTTGATCTAACTGGTGATTAACTGAATGCGGTGGCGCTTGCAAATCGCGGTGGCAAGTCATATTTTCTACAACTTCGACAATGTCTTCGGCCCGAGTAATGGCCATAGCCAATCCTTGCTCCACAAGCATTCGGGCAGTGCCATACTCTTGCGGCATCGGAGTTGTAATCATATCGATGGCCATCGGCAAACGACGAGCAACTCCTTCAAACGAAGTTAAGCCACCAGCTTTGGTGACCATTAAATCACAAGCAGCCATGACGTCTGCCATCGAGTCATGAAACGGCAGCACCGCTGTCGGTATCGGAGAGCCATGCAATTCTTTCTTCAAAGACTCATAAAGCTTGACGTTGTGACCGCAAAGAAAAACAACCTGAACCTTGCGCTTAACGCCTTTTAGAGCACGATAAATAGCAATCATGTTGCCACCGCCAGCCCAACCAGAGTTGATGCAGATTGTCGGCAAATCTTTCTCTAAACCAAGCGACTGGCGAAATTCTTCCGGACTACAAGTGGGCGGCTCGATAAAAGCAGGATGAACAGGCATGCCCATTATGGCAATCTTGGAAGGTTCGACACCCAGCTCAATTAGGCGTTGCTGAGCTAGATCATTTGGAACAATAGTCAAATCAGATTCGTGGCAGGCCCAGCCGCTCCAGAAATCACCATTAGGATCGGTCACCACGGTGACAAGCTTGGTTTTGTCGCGTAGGCCACTTTCGCGCAGACCGCGTGCTATGTACTGGTTGGACATAGGATGCACCGATACAACCAGATTGGCTTTCATATCGTGCAGTGTTTTGACCACATACGGCTTAGTAATCATCCATCCGAACTTGGAATCATTAGGCTTGAATGTCTCGATGATCCAGTAGTAGTACTTCATGGCCGACTGCTGGTGGCGCAGAAGATAGTTATAGATTTGAACAAAGTTTCGGTTGAGAGGATGGCTGTTCTCGACAATGCTGTCTATGCGCACATCAACGTTGTAGTGGCTGAAGCGCTCTGCCAAAACTTTCAATATTCCAGCCTGCAACGCCTCAGTAGCGCTGCGATGGCCACCGCCAGTATCGGAGAAAAACAACCCAATGCGCACAGGGTTCTGATTTTGCTTGGCGTTTCCGTTCAAAAGATTACGTCCGGTGAGAAATTAGGTAGGAACCAGTTGGGGCTGAAAGCCAAGTGCGGTACAAATATTCTGATAGAATGATTTCGCGAGTAAGGCTCAAGAAACACGCTCTCTATCTCCCTGACATTTCCAAGTAATAATGTACCATCAAAGTTGGCTCTCACGCAGTAGAACGAACTCCCGAACTGGCTCAGTTCATCTCGGAGTGCAGTTCAAAACCTGGGCTCTGAGCCTAGCACTGGTGGCAGCTTCAGCCAATTCTGCTGTGTTAGCGAGCCCCGCTCGCTTGACTACTCCGCAAGACGTTTCGCACCCCTCAAGTGTGCTCTATGGTTCAGTAAGCGACCGCTTCGCTAGCCTACCGGCCGGCAAGAAACAGCGTAAGCGCCCGACCGATGTCAAGATTTACGAATACGACCAAAAGCCTCTCGGAGAGCGCAGTCCGCTTCTTTTAGTGCATGGACTGAGGGGCGAATACTACCCCTATTTCCGTTGGCAAAAAGTAGCCGAGAAGCTAGCCAAGAGCGAAACTTTTAACAGCAAGTACAAAATTTATCTAGTGCGGTATTCGAGCCTTGACCGCTTTGAAATTGTTCTACCTAAATTTAAAGATGCCCTAACCTCTCTTTACAGTGCAACAAAACAACGGCCAATCACAATGATGGCCTTGAGCATGGGCGGCAATATCGCCTATGAATCATTAACTGATCCCAACATCGAATCAAAAGTTCGTTTGCTCTTCACTATGGGAACGCCATTCCACGGCTCCCCGCTGTTTTGCAAAGACTGGATGAACTACACGGTCTACAAGAGACTCTCTTGGCCATGGACTCGTGTAGATCACAATCTCTCCTATCGCTTTTACTTTGATCGCAATCCTATCCTGCGCCAAGACTTGGCCTGGGATAACGCTGACGAAGCCATTCCAGAAACTGGAAAATTCAGATCTAGATTGCCCTTTGGTCCGAAAGGCTATCTCACCGTGGGCGATACCATTAATACTCGCCTGAGCAAAGTGAATAGCGCTCCTGTTGATCGCAAAAAACTAATTACCTACGGCGGCTACATCGTCAATCCGTACTTAGCACCAGGCTTCAAACGCTATGCTGAAACCGCGGCTTTTTATCCAATGTTTTTACTGTCTAATTCTTTCCCCGCTCACTTCGGTAGAGAGCATCCAGTTTTAGAGTTTCTCAATCGCGACATCACCAACATTCAAGTATCCAAAAAGATTGCTAAGCAAGCTGGTACGCCGTTTGTGTATGTCATGAATGACGGCATTTGCCCACTTTCAAGCGCCATATTCTTACCGCCAGAAGTGGCTCGCACACAATTTGTGGCCAAAGAATCAGATTTCGAGAAGGTGCGCGACAAAGTTGATGTTGGCAGAGCAAGAGTGTTCCGCAACGTTGACCACCTAACTTTCATAGACGGCATCAGACCACTCAATCCAATAATATCGGCAGTAAACAGCCAATTTAGAGATGAGCTAAATCCACAAGACGGTCAAAAAGATATTTTTGATTGGATTCTCAGTGATTTAGTCAACTCAGATCACATTGGTGGCAGCCTTGCCAAAACTAAGCAAGTTCCAGAACCAGTAATAACTGCAGATGAAGACTTGGCAGCAAAAGAGAAAGTAGATTCTGCAACTAAGCAAGAAGCAACAGCTGGAACAACTGCCGCGCAGTAGCTGAGCGCCCGACACGGTATTCAATTGATCAATTTCAAAATGGTTTCCATGGAAACCATTTTAAAATTCAAAAAGAGGACAACTCCGTCCTTCACTTATTTTGCTTAACCTACTTAATTTTTCATTGACGGCAATGAGTTTTAGATTTAGCATGGAATTCTTATGTTTAACTTCCAATCCGCCAACAATAATAACGACAATAATGATTGCCTCCAGAATCTGGTTGCACTCGTTAGACAATGTCGTAGTTAAGTTAAACAAAACAACGAAGAAGTCATCGACCGCAGCCAACCAGGTTGCGGTTTTTTGTTTTGGGAGAAATTATGGTTACGTCAATCAAACTAACAGAGGCTGCCGGGCTTCTAACCCACGCTGACAAAACTGTGCGCATCAAAGGTCACCTGCAGGCAACGCGCGACCTTGGCCAAATCATGTTTCTGATTGTACGTGACGCCTCCGCTACCATTCAGGCGGTGGTCACTGAAGCGCATTTGCAAGAGCAACTGAGGCAGCTCACAAGTGAAACACCATGTTATTTCGAAGGTGTTCTGCAAGCGCAGCAACAGAAAAAGAATAAGGAAGCAAAATCGGCTAGCGCCACAGAAAACTCACAAACGAGCCCTTCGCAAATACCGCTAGTAGAGCTAGTGTTGACCAGTGTCGAGCCACTAGCCTCGGGTTTGCATGTGCCGCCAATCGAGATAGGCAAGCAAAGCAAAATAGACAACCTATCTACTTCCACCCTACTCGACTATCGACCACTGACTCTGCGCAACGAAAAAGTTAGGGCTATCTTCAAAATCGAAGCCGAGATACTGAAAGCCTTCCGGCACTATTTAAACGGTGAAAATTTCATCGAAATTCATTCGCCCAAAATAGTGGCAACCGGCACAGAAGGAGGAGCGCAGCTATTCAAAATCGACTACTTTGGCAGAACCGCGTATCTAGCTCAGAGCCCCCAGTTCTACAAACAAATAATGGTCGGTGCCTTTGAACGGGTATACGAAGTGGGACCTGTCTATCGGGCAGAAGAACATGACACCACTCGTCACTTAAACGAATACATTAGCCTCGACATTGAGATGGGTTTTATCAACTCAGAACAAGATGTCATCGCTATGCAAATCGGCTTGCTGCGCCATATTATGGAGCAAGTCAAAGAGCACTGCCAAAAAGAACTGGCAATGTATCAAGCTACTGTTCCGACGATTGGCACCACATTGCCACAAATTAGACTTGAAGAAGCTCAGCAACTTTTAGCCAGTAAATACGGCTGGAAGAGTGAGTCTACCGACCTCGATGGCGAGGGCGAAAAGCTTCTCACCAGCCACTTCGAAAAAGAAGAAGGAATCGACATGGTTTACGTGACCGACTATCCGCATGCTATCAGGCCATTCTATGCTATGCCGGGAGGGCCTCTCAAAAGTGGCGAAGCTGGTTCGAAAAGTTTCGACTTACTTTTTCGCGGCCTAGAGATAACCACCGGTGGCCAGCGCATTCACGAATATGAGCAACTGAGACAATCGATTGCCAGCCGTGGTCTAAATCCAGAAGAGTTCAATGACTACTTGCTCTGCTTCAAGCACGGTATGCCGCCACACGGCGGCTTGGCAATCGGTTTAGAAAGGCTCGCCAAGCAACTCTTGGGCCTACCTTCCGTGAAACAGACCGCGCTGTTCCCGAGGGACATCAACCGCATAACTCCGTAGAAAATTACGGAAGAAGTTGCGAACTGACATACCGATAGCTGAAAAAGATACTTATGGAAGTATCAAAAGAGAATCTAGATCTTTGATTACATCAACGATCTAGATTCTCTTGATTGGGGCAGTCGGCCGCAAGTCATCATAAACTTCTGCGGCATGCTTGCGATCTTCGTTAGCTTCACGCATCCGCCCGAGCTTCTCATAGCAGAGAGCCCTCATCAGATAAGCCTTGTTAGAATCGCGTATGCGCATTGCCGCAGTATATTCTTTTGCGGCTTCGTCATAGCGCTTCAGCTCTCGCAAAGCGTCGGCTCTATCCATCAAAATTTTGATCATCATCGAATTAGGTGCGTCACGGCTGCAGTTATCGCTGTCATTAACTGCACCTTGCCAATCGGCCAGGCGACAATCTGCGGCCATTAAAAGTACCAATGTCTGACTCAACTTTTGAAACTTGTACGCCTTCCTCAGATAAGGTTGGGCCTCTTTATATTTCTTTTGAGTAAGAAAACACATACCGCGTCCTAAGTTCGTCAGAGGAGTGTTAGGCCAATGCTTATCCACTAAATTGAGCACTTGATGGGCTTGCTCAAAGTCTCCCATCTGCAAATATCCACGGGCGGCAAACACCAGGGGCGACGGCTCTTCTTGTTTCTTAGCCGCTAAGGCAGAACTAAAGGAAATCTTCGCTAGCTCGGGATGGTCGTCTTCTATTTGAATGATGCCAGTCAAAACATCGGCATCGGGAGCAGATGGTTTAAGCAATCGCACCTTCTGTACAAATTTGGCAGCCGCAGCAAATTCTTGGCGTTGCGACAACTCGCGTACCAAGTTGTAATTTATTTCGAACACTGCCGAAGGGGTCATCTGGGCAGCCATCCGATAGCAGTTCAGGGCCTTAGATTCTTGGCCAAATCTTGCTTCGTGGAAGCCCCGCAAAAGCACTTGCTCAATACTTTCATTCTTGCCCTGCTGAGCAAAGACTGGCAAATTAGCGCCAGAAATATTAGCGCAACAAATAATCGATAAAACAACTCCGGCCAGAACTCTAGACCAGCACACAACAATTTCGCTACTCACTGACTGAAGCTTTGTTTGTGGCAGCTACCTGAGACTTTCTTGCCACTGCCTTTAAGTCAGGCACACAGTCAGCAATTTTATCGATCAAAATTTTGCCACCAGAACCATTCATGTGCACTGGATCTTTAAAATTACTGGCGACAAAAGTCTTGCCATCATTCAAATTAAGCAATGTGCAGCCAGGCTCACGTGCTGTCTGCTGCATGAGGCTCATGTATTGCTCGTACGAACCTTTTGGCATCAAAGCCATGTTGGCAGGCGTGAGCGGCATGTTGACTATCAACACTTCAACCCCTTCTGATTTTAACTGCGCGATCATGCGCTTAAAATATTCAGTTTGAACCTTGAACATTGACTGATTGGCGCTCTTAAAGCGCTTCTTGTACTCGCGACTATTATCTTGCCATGGATAAAATGCATTGGGCTGCAATGCCACCATTCCCTCTGTAACCTCGGTGCCACTGAGTGCAGCATCCGGGTTTGAGTCAGGCTTAGTGCTAACTTGAGTGCTTGGCTCCAAGCTTGGTTTACTCCGCCCGGCTCTGTCGGTTGAATCGATCGCCTTAGTCACAGCTGAGCTAATTGCCTCTTCTGCCATCACTTGAATCTGCAATCGCTTGCCTAGCAAATATATGTATCTGTCAGCGAGATACTGTCCGCGATTGAAAATACTAGGCATCGACAAAGGCAGCAGCGCATCAATTTCGCTTTCAGTTTTGTAGCGAGAAAAATAGTGATAGGCGGGCGTGGAAGCAGCGCATTCTACGCCAGAGTCAATGAAATCACGCAATGACAGACCGAAAATAGCAAGCTTAGGTTTGCGTTCATTCGAGAACAGCGAACTAACAATCATATAGTGATCCGAAATCATTCCACCCGGCAAAGCAAAATTGAAGCACTTCAATTGCCTACCAGTCTTCTCAGCAATCTTGGCTTGTAGATACTGAGAATAGGGATGAACAACCGGGTCAATAGTGACATTGAGATAATCGGCATCACGACAAGCAGTGGGAATCATCATCAACGATGAGCCGAACAGCACCGCATCTGGTGCCTGAGTTCCAGCCATGAAATCGCGAGTGCGGTGACTTTCCCAAGTAGGCTTGGTCGGTATGCGCTCGACTGCCATTGGTTGAAGCGGCTGCCAAGCAACGAGGGCCGCATTAGCCGCAGCAAAAAGACCTAAAGACAGTAAAAACACACTGCCTTTTGCCGTTCTTGAATTGTGCCCAGTCGCCTGCATAGGCTTAAGGCTACCAGCTATTTACAACTTTATTCTGAGAGCCTGTTTAGCTTTATCTATTTAGTTCAAACAGGCCTCTACAGCGTCGGCCATTTTTGCCGAGGCGTTCTCACCTAGTTTCAAGAAAAGCGATGGTTCAATCAACTCAAGCTCTAGTAGCGAGATAGAGCCATTGGCGTCGGGAATGATATCCACTCGGGCATAGAGCGGCTTTTCAGACAAGGTCGCGAGGGTTTTGTAGCCGAAGGCAATTTCTTCAGGGCTAGCCTGAACGCGGGCTTCACCTGCTTCTCCGGCAACAGCCAAGTGCTGAAAAGCAGACTTGCGAATGGCATGGCTAAACTCACCATCAATAAATGCCAAGGCGCGCTCGCCATAGGTTTCAACTTCTGCCAAAAACGGCTGCACCATAACGCAGTAGTCACGGGCTAACTGGTTAATATGCGCAAGAGCTGCCTCTTCACCGGCACTCGTACTCAGATCAAATTTCTTCACTCCAAATGTCGACAAGCCAATCGATGGCTTAACCACAACTATCTTTGAGGTCAGCTTTGAGTGGCTTGGGCTCTGAGATTCAAGACTTTCAAATATCTGAGCAAAAGAAGCAGCATTCAATTTGTCGGCGCCTTCTTCTATGTAGTATGTGGGAACGCAAGCGATACCACGGGCAGAAAGGTCGCGAAGGTAGCGTTTATCAGAGTTCCATTGAACAAGCTCCCACGAATTTTTCAAAATACTATGACTAGCAAGGCTCTTCAGCCACGCCATAAACTCGCTGTGGTGCAAATGGTAGTCCCAGGTTGAACGCAAGACCACAAGCCGTGTTGATTGAAAGGGGAATGAACTATCACGCCAGTCAGCAAAGGAACAGCTGTAACCTCTCTGGCGCAAAATTTCGAGGGCGTCGAGGTCATCAGGATCGCCCTGCTTGAGATCGGCGTAAGTAACGAAAACAATGTCCAGAGCGGGTTTCAAGATGCACCTCGAGTATAGCGAACAAGCATTAACTGGATATTATTCAAAACTGACCACTATTAACTTTGTAATCCAGCGTTACACGCTTATACTTCTGTTACGTGGAGTCTTCATATTTCCCTAATAAATGAAGCACCTAATCGGTGCGGCAGAACTGTTTGGCGTGTATGAAGAAAAGACTGAATCAGTGCGATTTGAAAATTATAAAAGCCTGCTTCCCCCAAACCTAACAATCCACTAGAGAACCCAGGGTATCAACAATCGGCATTGCGAAATAGTCGCTGTTCTAGTGGCTGTTTTAACACGCCCAATTACAACTGACCTAAGCAGAAAAAGGCAGCTAGAACATCTAACTAGATCATTTTGTCAGCAACGAATGTGATGAAAAACTTTGGAGGTTTATCCCTATGCGTATTGAACTCTTGTATACACCTGGATGCAGCAACTACAAGAAAGCCCTCAGCACCCTTGAATACATCATTGCAGAGGAACGGTTACCGCTACCAGTTGAACTTGTCGAGAACTGCGCAAACGAAGAGGGTGAGCCAACAGTTCGAATTAATGGAGTAATGGTCAATAAAGCTGCGGCAAAGTCGCAGCATTGTCTCGAGCATGTGCGTGAAGCGATCAGCCATAAGTGGCATGAAGTAAACCTGAGTCCTCTACTCACGGCCTAAAGAAACGACGCATCACGCAAAGACAGAGAGACCCGCCACAAGCGGGTCTCTTTGCCTTTTCTAATTGTCTTTTAAAGGTGTTGCCTGTTCGCGCCCGCTATCATTGACCTGCGGCCCATTGCGAGGGCTTAGCTCCCAACACTTGGCTTCAAAACGTAGCTCTTAAATGCTCTTTAACACCTTACAATACGCCCTCTTTCTGCCGATAGTGTTCGCACTATTCTGGATTAGTCCACAGAAATGGCGCGTCTGGATTTTGCTAAGTGCTAGCTACCTTTTCTACATGACTTGGAAGCCAGTGTTCATCTTGCTGATTCTTGGGCTCACTCTGGGCAATTACTACTTAGGATTCGCCGTCCACAATTCTGAAAAGTTCAAAAAGCGCTGGCTAACCCTCGCCATTGTTCTTAATTTAGGCACCTTGGCCTATTTCAAATATGCCTATTTTCTTTGCGAAACAGCCAATCAATGTCTTTTGCCTTTTGGCCTGGGCCCAACAAGCTTGCCCTTCAAAATCATTTTGCCCCTTGGGATTTCATTCTTCGTATTTGAATTCATTCACTATGTGGTCGATGTCTATCGTGGGCACCAACCGATCAAATCTTTTCCAGCCTTCGCACTTTTTGCCTCATTCTTTCCCACTCAAATAGCTGGTCCAATTAAGCGCTTTCAAGACTTCATCCCGCAGTTTCTGGCTCCGGCTAAACTCTCGATAAAGCAATTTGATACTGCCATTTCTCTCATTTTGCTCGGGCTATTCAAAAAAGTTTTAATCGCAGACAACCTAAGCTTCTTTGTTCAAGGAGGCTTTTCACAGCCTCAACTTTTCTCAGGCTTAGATTTGTGGATATTCGCCTATGCCTTTGCCTTCCAAATCTATTTTGATTTCTCCGGTTATACCGATATCGCTCGTGGTTCCGCCAACCTGTTTGGCTACAAAGTGCCAATCAATTTCAATCTGCCATATCTAGCCAATAACATCTCCGATTTTTGGCGACGGTGGCACATTTCGCTATCTACCTGGTTGCGCGACTATTTGTTCATTCCGCTGGGCGGATCTAGATTGAGTAAATTGCTCAACTACCGCAACCTAATTATCACCATGACGCTTGGCGGCCTCTGGCACGGTGCGGCCATGCACTACTTAATTTGGGGCCTATATCAAGGCATATTGCTCGTGGCCCACAAAGAATTTCAGACCTTCAAAGAATCACAGGCTTGGCTCAAGAAGGCTTTTGAGACAAAGATGGGCCAAGTTGCGTCAATCGTTTTGACGTTCCACGTAGTCTGTATTGGTTGGGTATTCTTCAGAGCAGAAACAAATGCGCTAGCAATACAAATGCTGAGCAAGATGCTCACTCTCGCTCCCACAATCGAACAAGTGGCTGGCCAAACCAGAGATGTGACTATGCTTTTGCCGACGATTAACTACCCACTTATATATCCATCAGTGTTTCTGCTATTGCCAGTGCTCGCTCTGGCACACATCGCCATGGGCTACATCAACAAGACAGACTTGATTGAACGCACACCAAAGTTCGCGAAAATAGCCTGGTGCTGTGCCATGATCTTTGTGGTTTTGGTATTTTCTCCCGATAAATCTCCTAGATTTATTTACTTCCAATTCTAGATATTGCCTTATGAACACTGATAAAGACAACCAAAAATCACCGATTAGAAAGCTTCTCAGCAGCTATGTGATTTGTGCCGCGTTAGTATTCGTGGGCCTTGAAGCGGCAGGCAGCGCTGTCAATTCTTATGCTCCTCAAGTTTTAGGTCTCAGCCCTTATAAAAGCGCCAATCGCAGCTGGGTGTGGTGGAATGTTCGAGATTTTAGCCGGCTTCAGGCAGCACCAGATATAGTGCTACTTGGATCGTCGCTCATGATGGCGCCGCTTCACGGCGGAGACGCCGTTCATTTAAACTCAGCGCAAAATGTGCCACTGCATCACAAAAGCCAATTGCTTGAAGATCTTTTGAAAGAACGGTTCGACCGCAAATACCAGACTTTTGCTTTTGCCTTAGGCGGAGAAATGGTATCTGATGCTTGGGCTCTAAGCGACACCTTACTCAAAGGTGATAGAAAACCAAAAGTAATTATCTACGGTATTGCTCCACGCGACTTCATGGATTCGGCCTTACCGTCAGCGGCTTCTACAGAAGTGTACAAATATATGAGTCGCATCGGCGATCTTTCTTCAGTAGACAAAGATGCTTACAGCTCATTCTGGCAGCAGGGCGAGAATGCACTAAGCAAAATAAGCTTTACCTACAAGCATCGTCCCGATTTTCTTTATATTCAACATCGCTGGGCTAAAGAGCTTTTTCGCAAATTGCTTGGCTACAAAGAACTTGAATTAGTCAATTCACCATATCATGTACGCAAGCAGGCATTTTCAGAATTGCCTGAAGACAATGGCCCGGGCTCTCTTTTTGTTGACCCACCGGGCCCGGCGCAAGAACCATACGAAGCCAACCTTGACGAATATCGCTTTCGCTATCGCAAGGTCAATCTCAAACAGTTCAATACGCAGCTTTCATTCTTAGAGCGACTCTTAGCGCTCAGTGAAAGAGAAAATATTCGCGTGGTCTTGGTCAATATGCCTTTGACAGAAGACAACATAAACCTTATGCCGCCCGGTTTTTATCAAAACTATTTGAACAAAGTCACAGCTCTGACCACAAGTCACAAAGCTCTTTTACTCAACCTAAATGATCCCAAAATATTCCCGCAAAAATATTTCACCGACTCAGTGCACTTAAATGCACGAGGAGGAGAACATTTCTTCCAAGTCTTGGCTGACAGGCTCAAGGCTGACCCCGAGACGGCTGCGATAGTTAGCCAGGCGGGAATTGCGACCACTAATAGAGCTAGCGAAGATAAAGTTGAAAATACCAAACCCAAAGTGTTCACCCCTATTGCTAACACTGGTGAAGACGCGAGTTTAGAAAATAAGAAATATCTGGCAGATAAAATGCAATCAAAGCTAACCCGCAAATTCCTTGAAGACTTGCCCAAAGGCGCCACAGTAGATGACATAATTAAAAAAGCCGGCCAGCCCCATGGCGATATCGGTTCTGGTATTCATATCTTGACCTTTCCGCTTGCTGATGGCACATGGGCATTAGTGGGCACCCCTGATATGAAAGCGATACTGTACATTCACTATCAACTTCTAGAGCCTAAGAGTTCTTTTTAGAAATTGTTGAGTACTCAAGTATTTTCAAAATAGTTGATAGCCGCGCAAAGGGGCTATCTGTTTCAAGAAATTGTTGAGTACTCAAGTATTTCTAGAATGAAGTCAGCGAACCGTAGAACATCTGCAAATTAGGTGTATATACACCTAGTTTACAAATGCTGATAGCATCGAAGGCTTTAAAAGCCTATTTCTCCGCGGCCAGAAGCCGCTCATCCAGCTCGTCTAAAGTTTTAAGCCTGGCAGCCAATAATTGCTCAGGCATCAAACCTTTGGCCCGCATTTTCTTCTGATAGCGCAATTGATCTATCAACAAATAATTAGTTAGAGCCAGAGAGGAAGCTGAGCCTACAGTGGAAGCAATGCCACCAGCCATATACAAATTGTTAGCGGCCTTTGGTCTATCGCGCAGACGGTTGAGAGCCACAGAAGCCAGTATGTCTTGGGCTAAATATGTCCCTGAAATCGCAGGGCCCGAAATGACACCTTGCAGAGCCACTTTGTTTTGATGGCGCTGATCGACTAGACCTTGCTCAATATATTTATCGTAGCGAGCCGACCACAGCAGATAGACAGAAACTCTATTCTGAACAGAGCCAGCAGCTTCTAAAATTGAAATGTCTTTGGACAATAGCTCATTGTTGAGCTCTTCCATAGCGGCCTTGGTTTCTTTCTCTGCGCTGTTAAGATCTTCTTTCAATGTCGCAGAAAGACGCTTACGCCAGTAGCGATACATCATGTTGTATGACTTACCGCTAGCTGGTGCACTGATAATGCCAAATGTGTCTCCAACCATTCCTGTATTGGCGGAGGCATTGCCTAGTTCAGGTCGAGTCAATGATTTGATTGCCAGAATCTGCGAAGCCATATAAGAACAGTCGGCAATAATATCTAGAATGTAATACACATTGAAGCTGGCCTGAGTCGATTTGACATCGGCATAAACATCGGCAAATTCAGACAAGCACCAATCTCTGAAGCTCTTAAGAACGCGCCCCTCTGCTTGATATAGGCTTGTAGCCTGGAGGTCTGGGTGCCTACTTATGAGCACCTCACGCTGCGCTATCATCGAGTCGATCTTTTTAATTCTGGCAACAACGTTTTTCACCGCGGCACCAGGGCTAGTACCATTGCGAATATTCTTAAGGGCGGTATAACTGTTTGAGCAAAGTTCTACTGCGGAGCTGCCACCATCGAGGGCAATTCCTACCAAGCCGGCTTCAAGACCTTGGCGCGAACCGCGCACTGAGATAGTGTCAGGTACTTTAGTATGGCTAGCGCAAAGGGCTACGTTAGTGATATTCGAAGCCAGTGAAGTCATAGCTGACGAGACTTGAAAAGCGAAGTAACGGGCTCGGCGATATTTGGGCTCTTTCGTACCAGCTACGCGGTATTGCAAATAGTAGCGCTCTAGGTCAATCTCTTTGCGCAAGATTTCAGTGGTCAGGTCATCGAGAATCACTTCATCGTCAATTGGCGCAACGGCATAGGCCGCGTCACCACAGGCAGCATTAGCAAGAAGAGTGATTGGCGCGGCCAGCACCAACAGTGACAAACAGCTGGCAGCTAACTTTCTCGCGAAGCTATTAATCAAAGTCAAAACTATTTATATAGGGCCTTAACGAACAACTTTTGAAAAGCTATGCAAAGATGCTCGCTATTAGTCAGAAAGCGTCCAACACTAGGTACGCCGCCGATTAACCCACGCTGAACTGAGTTAGTGAGAACATCATCTTCTTCGCCCACTTCAGTGTTGAAATCAATTAGATCTTGAGCCCATTTCTTATCGACACCTGGTGCGAAATACTGTTCAGAGAAACCTTTAGCTTCGTTAGGCCCTAGTGGCGTCCATACATCAATTGACAAATTTGGGAAGCCTGGATTTATATTGATTGTAAAATTGGGCCAAAGCAAATGATACTGAGCTTGTTTGACAGAACCTGCAGCATCATAAATTTTGATTCTGGTTTTACCTTCAAGAGCAGATTCGCGCACATGGCCGACTTGACTCAAAAACCAATTATGCGCCGTTAAGTTATAGCTATCTTGATCAACGTCAATTGCAGCAGAAAATCCGGGATGGGCAACAGCGCAGTGATAACACTCAAGATAATTCTCAAGCATGGTTTTCCAGTTGGCACCAGCCTGCCATTCTGTGCGCTCCCACAATTCAAGACTGTTTAGATCTAAGCCGCTTTCAGCGATTATTCCAAGCACTGGGCCATAAAATGACTCTAGCGAATCACAGTTTTCATCGGCATTGGCAAATACCCAAGGCCCTAATGTTTCGACTTTAATAGACAGTAGCGGGTAATCGTTCTTGTCAAAATTAGGCTCTCTATCGGCCCTAGGTGCGGCCTTGAGGGCACCCTTGATATCATAGGTCCAGGCGTGATAAGCACACTGCATAATTTTAGAATTGCCGCAGCCCTTCATTACTTCGTGCCGTCTGTGCCGGCAAACGTTTATGAATCCTTCAAGGCCACTTTCGTTGCGAATAATCACCACCGGAATTTCACCGACGTATCCAGTGATGTAGTCGCCGACATTAGCTAGTTTCTGAGCTGGGCCAATATATTGCCAAGTCTTGCGAAAAATCTTTTGAATCTCTTCAGCGGTTATGGCAGGGTCTGTATAAAAGCGCGCTGGCAGGGCTTCACCACGATCTAGACCGGAGAGCAAATCATCCTTGGTTGCGCTTAGCTGCTGCTGCATAGTCAATTTTTCGCCCTCGCCTTAGGTCGTCTCGGTCTAACTGTCCGCCGTTCAACACATGTTGACAGGTCTAAAATAATAACCGATGTGAGCCACCCTTTTATTAAAGTGGCCATGGCTCTCTAATCAATTCATATATAAAGACCACCTATCCACATGATAGAATTTCGAGCCCTGTCTATTGCTGAAAACTCATGCGGGTGTTGCCATGCTCTATCGTCTAAACCGTCTTTTCCATCCAACTTCTAAGCGTACATTCGTTGTGGCTATCGACCACGCCCTCTTCAACAATGCAGCTTTCTTGGAAGGCATTGAAAACATGGAACAGGTCGTCGCCACACTATCTGACGCCAACCCAGACGCTATGCTGCTTTCACCCGGCGAAGCAACCCACTTACAAAAGCTTCCTGGCCGCAATAAGCCAGCACTGATGCTAAGAGCAGATACTGCCAATTTTTATAATGATGTTTTGCCATCTTCTAAACTATTTTGCGAAGCCTATGAAGAAGCAGTAGAAGTGGCCGTGCGCCTTGATGCCGCATGTATTTTGTTGAACTTACTGCAAGTCGATGAGTATCCAGAGATGCTTCATCAGTGCGTACGAAATGTGCTTCGCCTAAAAAATGTCTGCGATCGTTACGGCATGCCAATGGGCATCGAACCACTTTCGTTCAAGCGCACCAAAGACGGCATGGTTGGAGACGGCAATCCAGACCGCGTTGTTACCTTAGCTCGTATGGCAGCTGAACTAGGTGCTGACATCATCAAAACAGATTCAACTGAGCCAGAAGAAGAATTCCACCGTGTTATCGAAGCCGCGTCAGGCGTGCCTGTGTGCGTCAGAGGTGGTGGCCGCGCATCTAATATTGAAGTGCTACAACACACCGAAAAACTTGTTGCCCAGGGTGTGGCCGGCATTATCTATGGTCGCAACATCATTCAGCATAGCGATCCAAAAGGTATGACACAGGCTCTACAAGCCGTTCTTCACAACGGCGAAACTGCTTCGAGCGCCATGCAATACATTAAAGAACCAGTAGCTGCAGCGAAGAAATAAGCGACGCAATTGTCAGGAGCATTTTAAATAATGAAGCAAAGTGAAATCAATCTACTCTGTCGTGAGGCGGCCGAGTGCCTGAAAGAACATCATTGGGTATTGCCTCCTCAGCCCGAATGGTCAGCCACAGACTTTGGTCTTGGCGACTACAATAAAATCGGCTTGGTCGAAGTTCTTTTAGCCAATGAGGCAGAGTACTGCGAAAAAATTATGTATGCCCGCGAAGGTATGGTGACACCAGCGCACACTCACTACGAAAAGAAAGAAGACATTATTTGTCGTCACGGCACATTGAGAGTCACTCTTTGGTCGAAGAATCCTGGCGAGCACAAGGCCGAAGGAACAGTTGAAGTACAAATCAATCGCAAGATGGAGACCAAGCAATCAGGCGTGCCATTTGATATTCCAGCGGGCTCACGCATTACGCTTACCTCTGGCATCTGGCACGAATTTTGGCCAGTTAATGGAGTTGGTGTAATTGGCGAAGTTAGTACCTTCTGCAACGAAGAAACTGACAACATCTTTGCTAACAAAGAGATTGATATTTTCCAGGCACCACAGCCAGACGAACCAGTGGCTTTGCCTGTTTAGGTTCAAATGGTAAGCAAAACAAGTTAAGGTGATTAGACAGTGCTTCCCCACGCCCTGATTTTTGATATGGACGGCTTAATCCTCGATACCGAGACGCACTACAAACGCGCTTGGACAAAGGCCGCAAAAGAGTTTGGCTTTGATTTGAGCGACACTCTTTATTTACGTTTGATTGGTATCACTGTTGCTGACGCTGAAAATGTTCTTGCTGAAGAATTCGGTACAGGTTTTCCCAAAGAGAAGTTTCATGTACGTGCTCAAGAGCTATACGAAGAGCTTCATCACAAAGAAGGCCTACCGCTGAAACCCGGCATCAAAGAACTATTGATGTGGGCTCGCGAGCAAAATATTCCATGCGCCGTTGGCACCTCAACAGTAAAAGAAGAAGCAGTAAGAAGACTGATTCACCACGAAATTGTAGATTACTTTGCAGTAGTAGTCGGCGGTGATATGGTTGAGCGAGGCAAGCCCAATCCAGATATCTTCTTATTGGCGCAAGCAGGTTTAGGCAAAGCTGCCGAACACTGCCTCATACTAGAAGACGCGCACAGTGGCCTTCTAGCCGCTCGTGCCGGCGGCATGCGCTCGTGCTTAGTGCCCGACCTGTTACCAGCTAGTGCCGAATCTAGAGAGCTAGCAGAAGGCGTCTTTGACTCACTGCATGACGTGCGAGAGTGGCTCAAGTTGGGCTGCCCTATTTCGCAAGCTTCCCAAAAAACATAAGAACGCAGGCACTAATTGTCTTCAGCAACCTTACCAGGGATTCGCCCGCGCTTACTGACTAACCTTTGCTACGGCGCCATGATGAGCTTAGCTATTGGCGTCAATCTTCTGCCGATATTTCTTGTTTCCATTCAGCACTCATTTTTAGGATCAAGTGGACAGGGATTAACTCAAGAAGAACTAGGCAGACTTGGTGCCTTTACCTTTTCAGGATTAGTAGCAGCTATCCTAATTACAGGCCCGTTGGCCGATCGCTTTGGAGCGAAACTATTTGCCCTAAGTGGAAATGCGCTACTTGTGGTCGGTTTGATTCTTACTGCCTGGTCGCCCACTTATACAATTTTGCTCTGGGCAAACTTTGTGCTTGGTTTTGGTGCCGGTGTTCTCGATATGGTGCTGAGCCCAATTGTATCGGCTCTAAACCCAGAGAAGCGCTCAGCATCGATGAATTGGCTGCACTCTTTCTACTGTGTGGGCGCGACGCTTACTGTGCTGGCAGGTACCATAGCGCTGCAATCAAATATTTCCTGGCGTACAGCATGTTTGCTTTTGATACCACTACCAGCGCTGCTGATTTTTGCATTGGGAGTGGCAAAATTTCCAGCGCTTACTAGCGAAGGCGAAGTACGCATTCCTTTTCGCCAGCTAGTTCGTCAACTTTGGTTCATCGGGGCACTCGCTGCAATTTTCTTAGGCGGCGCTACAGAGTTAGGCATGGCGCAGTGGCTGCCGGCCTACGCCGAAATGGCCTTAAAATATCCACAATGGGTAGGCGGTGCCGCCCTGTTCTTCTTCTCAATTTGCATGGCGATTGGTCGCATGGGCATTGGCGCTCTCAGCGAAAAGCTTGATTCATATACGATCATGGCATGGGGCTGCGGCCTATCTGTAGCGCTATTTCTCATGGGCTCGTTTTGTCCAATTAAGATAGTGGCCCTCATTGCTTGTATTCTGGCAGGCCTTACAGGCAGCTGCCTCTGGCCCACTATGCTGGCAATCACCGCCGACAAATACCCCAACGGCGGCGCCACCATGTTCGGTGCACTAGCATCGTTCGGCAACGCTGGTGGAATTTTCATGCCTTGGCTAGTTGGCTTGATTGCAGACAAGTATGATTTGCATTGGGGTCTAGCCATATCAGCTCTTGCACCGCTCTTCATGCTGCCAATTGTGGTCGCACTCGGCCGCAAAAACGCATAGAGCCTAACGACAACAAAAGCTCCAACCTAAATTTTCTAAGTCTTAGGTGCTACGCTGTCGCGCAAAGCAATTCGCTTCGCCACTGATGCACCTGAGTGCAAGCCACCCTCCATGTAACCCTGGAAAGCAAAACTTGTGTGCTCTCCAGCGAAGTGCAGGCGATTGATGCCGTTATAATTTATTCCGTTATAAAGAATTGGCCCGAGCGTCATAATCTGACCCGGTGCAGGAGCTGAATAACCAGCTTGTGACCAGGGGTCGGAAGGCCAATCAATAAATTTGCCCTGAACAAAATTATTGGCATAGCTCGGATAGATCTTCTGAATTTCCAAGGCATAATGAGCCATACGCTGCTCAGCAGGCCAACCGCGGCCATAGTCGGCGGCGTTGCCACCAGCAAAGACAGTCAGACATGAATGCCCTATGGCCGACTGCATATCGGTAGCTTCCCAGGTCTCAGCCACTGGGCCGTCACCGAGAGAGACAGGAGAGAGCTTATCTTTCTCCCAGAAGCGCGTGCGCACCTCCGACAAGAACTTGACTTGATTGGCCATCTGCGGGGCCAATTGGGGTGGTAGCGATGGAGTGAAGGTAATACGCTTCCAGGTGCCTGGTGGCACACTTAGTATCACATCATCAGCTTCCATAACCCTGCCATCAGCCAAGGTCACTTGAACTTTATTAGCGAGAATATCAATATCGGTAACCGGCATCTCAAGATGAATGCGCTGACGGCCAACGGCGTCAGCCAGTCTTTCTGCTAATTGTGCATTGCCACCTTTGCAGCGGTATCTTTCGCTTTCACTCCAATATTTTTCGATGCCACCACCTTTCACAACAGCCAACCGCGCCAGTAGGCTCTGCCAACCAGGGTCGTTTGCATCAGAGGCTTCAGATAAGCGAATGGCTTTCTTGCAAAGGTCAGAACACTTCAGATTCTCAATCCAGCTATTAACCGTCTCGCCATCAAGCTGTTTGGCATTGGGGCTTTTCCATGGCTGGAAAGCATCTATCGGCTCAGCAATTTTGTTGTAAGCACTGAGATAATGCTCCACCTCTTCCCACAGAGCCTCAGCCTTCTTGGGAGCAAGTAGCTCGCCATTACAGAAAAATGGCTGTTCACTATCAGGGTATGAAGTGCGCTCTAACATCTCTAACTTAAAGTGTTTGGCATAAGCTTGCCAGGTTGGATGGTTGGCTCCTACTAACTCACCACCAGCCTCAACATGCTTTCCGTGAATAAAATCGTAGAGAGTCTGCACGCGTCCGCCAACCCTACCGCGCGCTTCAATGACGACGACTTCATACCCAGCGGCAAGCAATTCAAATGCCGCTGCAAGGCCCGAGAAGCCAGCACCAACAACTATAATTTTGCGACCAGTACCATTTTTAGCAAAGGCACCACCAGAAAAGCCGTAGCTCAGCATCAAGCTAGCGGCAGTGGCCATCATGCCCTTGAGCATTTCCCGCCGCGATAACCGCTCATCTTCAGGTAGAAAACGATCGTTTAGTTGGTTGATGATGGAGCGGGACATGTCGTCTTTACCTTAATAAGGAACAGGGGGATACTGAGGAAGAATAGGGCGCTGCAAATAGAGAGGATATGCAGCAACTGCAGCTTGTGGGCTGTGTCGGTGACATACTGAACGTAAGCATCAACGGCAATCATGCCGAGCGAGTATGACAAGTTAGAGACCGCATAAGCAATGGCGTATGAGCTTGACCCTCGTCTATCGACAGCATCGCCCAACTCTGCAGAAGTGGGATTCATCGTGAAAGCATAACCGACTGTGATCAGACATAGAACAACGGTAGCAAGAGTTAGATTAGGCGTGAGAGCCAATAAGGGCATCGAAACAGCAGTGACAAACAAGCCAATTGCAGCGGTTGGACGCACGCCAAGTTTCATTGAAACCGTATCTACAACCGGTGGCATGAAAGCGTAGATAAAATTGGAAAAAGTGAATAAGGCCCCAACGGTTGCCGGTGACGCCTTTGCAATTTTCATTACATGCATAGGAAATAATGGTTCCATCATGGCCCAACCGGCTGCCGCGAGCGACACGGCAAATGCAGCAGTAAGAACACTGCGATCAGTTATGATGCCACCAACTTCAGCAAATGTATCTTTCCATGGACCTTTGACTTTGACCAATTGTTTCTTCGAGATAAAGACAAAGCGAAGGGTAGCATCAATAGCGAGTATGGCAAGCATGAAATAAATTGTGCGGGCGTAGCCGAAGAGATCGTACATCTCACCGCCAACAAGAGGACCGAGAACGGCTCCGATGGTGCCACCCAGAAGGGCAATACCCATGGCCCAAACTCGCTTAGCGACGAAATACTCGGCCACTAGAGCTAGACCAGCTGTCCATGTACAAGCTGCACCAGCGCCTTGCAGCATGCGCGATACAATCACCATTTCAGGCGTACTGCCAACCAGAAAGAGTATGGTGGCAATGATCAGTAGTACGACGCCGACAATCATAGGCTGCCGACGGCCGATGCGATCGGTAATCAGTGCCAGTATTGGTGCGGCAATAATCAAGCCCAAGGCGTAGGCACCATATAAGGTGCTAACCATATGCTCGTCTTTAATATGAGCCGGAGACATCGGTGTCAGCGGAGCCACTGCTCCATACAAAATCTCTTCCACACAAAGGGCGAGCGAAACTACAAACAAGACCATGTTAGGAGAAGTTCGCAGTTTTCCCACCCAACTCATAGACTAAAACCACGCAGATGCACGCCAACTGTGATTTTAGCGCCTTTAGGCTTTGATCACCTCTTGAGATTATCAAAATCGGGCAGATTTCATTTTGGCAGACCGCAGGGCTCAGGTTCCAGCGGTATCGGCCTGCTGTTTATGTCAACAGAAACCAGTACAAAATTGCCATGGGCGCAGAGTTGCCTTTCTCCTGAAAGCAAATTCTCGCCGAACAGCTCTACATTAACGGTTACCGACGAATTGCCCCTTTTGACAATGCGACCAATTACTTCAACCAAATAACCGTGCTTTACTGGCGTCTTAAAATCAATGCGCTCTGATGATGCTGTCACCATAGACTTGCGGGCGTAACGAGAGGCCGTAATAAAAGCGCTCTTGTCCATGAGCTCAAGGGCATGGCCACCAAATAAGGTGCCATAGTGATTGGTCTGATTGGGAAAAACCATCTCGACCATACGCGTGTCATATTGTGAAAAATCTGTTGTACTCATACGAATCTCCTATAGAAATAAAAAAGTTCCTGACCGAAGGCAGAAACGAGATCTCGTATGAGCCACCCTAGAGTGGCCATAGATACTTGCCTCCTTGCCTCGAAGAGGTGATGTAAATGTTCAAGTGGGTAGCCTGACTAGCAATTTCTTGCTTCACAGTTGCGGGACAGCGGTGGATTCTCACCACACTTCCCCCACCAGATCGTTGTTAAAACGACCTCTTTATTTATTGAACACAAATTCAGTTGCTCTAAATAATTCCTCCATTTGCCCACATCAGTATATGAGGGTAATAGCCTCGCAAAAGACCGCAAACATTAACAACTACTCACCTAAACCGTTGAACTTTTTAGAGCGCCGCGACGTCTTCACTTGTATCAACCATTTTGTGGAGAGTGCTTTTATGAACAGGTTACACATTTCAGCTTTGTCTTTAGCAGTATTGCTAGGCCTAGCCAGTGCTGCTAGCCAGCCCGCCGATGCCTACCGCTACGGCGTCAACAACAGGCAAGAACGACAACAAAACCGTATTTATAGCGGTGTGCAGAACGGCTCTCTTAACCGCAGAGAGACTGCTCGCCTAGGAAAGCAGCAATACGCCCTTAATCGAAAAGAAGCCAGATTCCGCGCCAGCGGGAACGGCATGAGCAATTCAGAAAGAGCTAGGCTGGAAAGACAGCAAAATCAAATGAGCCAAAACATCTATCAACAAAAGCATGATGGCCAAGGTTACAATCCAGGCCCCGGTCGTGGTAATCCAAATAATCCAGGCCGCTCTCTATATGACGTGAACCAAACTCAGCAAAATCAAGCTAACCGCATAAATAACGGAATACAAAACGGTTCATTGACGCCCCAAGAGGCAGCTCGGCTACAAAATCAGCAGTCACAGCTTGCAGCCCGCGAGGCTAGCATGCGCGCTAGCGGCAACGGTCTTTCAGTGCAAGAAAGAGCCCGGCTAGATAATCAACAAGATCGCCTCAGCCAGAACATCTATCAACAGAAAAACGATGCCCAAGGGTTAAATCCCGGCGGCCCAGGACCAGGCTCACCCTATAACAATCGGGGCATCAACGGCGATCAAGCTAACCAGCAAGCCCGCATCAATCAAGGTGTGCAATCTGGTTCATTAACCCCTCAAGAAGCTCAGCGGCTTCAAAACAACCAAGCTGAGTTTGCAGCAAAAGAGGCCAGACTTCGCTCTAGCGGTAACGGTCTAAGCTATCAAGAACGGGCACGGTTAGAAGCTGAGCAAGCCAAACTCAGTAGACAAATCTACAATCAAAAAAATGATGCTCAAGGTATCCCGCAATAAGAGTCTGCGTCGTAAAACCACTTAGCTCTATCAAACTGGAAAGAAAATTCCATGTTGAGCAAAGTAGAGCCAAGGTGTTAGTTCAACTCCAGTCAACTTGCGCAAATCGGCAACATAAGTCTTGATTTGCTCACGGTGTTTACGAGCTTGAATCTCAACATCCTTAGGGGCGAAATGATCGGTCTTGTAGTCAACCAAATGCCAATTGCCTTCGGCGTCTTGAAAAATCAAGTCAGGACGCCGGGGGCGAATATCAGGCCCAAGTTCAGAATAACTAGAAGCGACATCAATTAGATAAGGCAATTCGTGCCTTCTCTGCTGACTCTGTGAAAGCAGGCTGTAAAGCCTGCTTTCGTAATAGACACCAAGCAAGCGCTCACCTTCATCGACTAATCTATTAAGCAAATCGCTATGTGCCACCATGGCCCCTTGGGTAAAGGCTATATCGGCAATCCAGGGGCGATCAACTTTACGCCCAGAAGGCGGCAAGTTCTCCATTAATGAGTGGAAGAAAGTACCCAACCCTGCTGCAGTTATTACACCTTGAGTGGGCGTACCGTTTCTTGGCGTGACGCGACTGCGACCTTGCTCGTTGATTTTGAGGTCTTCACCTGTACTTTGACTTTGTTCAAGCGATAAAAGACTCTGTAAGACCGTAGCATCACTTACCGGCTGAAGTACGTGAGATTGCGTCCGGCTGTCCAATAAGCCTTGATCGCGCATTTCGGGCGCGTCAACGGCCTCAACGGTTTCTATCCCTACGGCTAAACTAAAAGTGTAAGGGGCAACTTCGCCGTCTGATCGCGACGTAATTGTCAGGCCAATGCGATCATCGGGGCCAGGCCTAACGGCATCGTCTTTATCAAGGCCTAGCACCTGCATGAGCCACTGGCGGTAAGATTCACTTTTTCTGAATGGTGCGGACAAGAAAATGCCCAGATTATCTCTTGCTCTAGTCATAGCCACGTAAAGCAAGCGCTTTTTCTCTTCACGTTCCATCTGCCTATCTAGATGACTAGCAACTTGGTACCAAGCTGGTTTGTCTTGATCATCTAAACGGGTGCTATTGAAAGCGACTCCATAACTAGAGTGATAAACCAGCCGGTCGGCATTGCGTAGCAGTTGACCGCCCAAACAAGGCAGTGCCACTACCGGAAATTCTAAGCCCTTGCTGGCGTGGACAGTCATGAGCTTAACTGCATCGGCACTATCTAGAGGTGCTTCAGATTCACGCATGCCAAATTCACGCATAAGCGAAAGCCGGCGAGCAAACTCGCCACATGAAAGATGCTCATGCTCGCTTGCCAGGTGAGCCATTTTCCATACATTGCGTGAGCGTTGCTTGCCATCGGGAGCGGCTAACATGGCCAAATCATAGTGAGTATCATCAATAATTTTCTGTA
This sequence comes from Candidatus Obscuribacterales bacterium, assembly GCA_021732025.1. Taxonomy (GTDB): domain Bacteria; phylum Cyanobacteriota; class Vampirovibrionia; order Obscuribacterales; family Obscuribacteraceae. The sequence goes on from JAKFVU010000079.1 coordinate 36,701, forward strand.
CCAATTCACCCAGTGGCAAAAGTGCGGCATATTCCATTAAATTACGCAGTTGGCGCACAGCCAAAGACAATGCTTCTACACCCGGCTCGCGTGCGCGCACCACATTGGCAATGACAGTCCAGAGAGGCTGCCCGGGATGGTCTGTGACAACGCGATGCAGCAGATCATCGGTGATAGAACAGAAAGGTGAGCGCAGCACTGCTAACAGCGAATGGCTGTCTTTAGGGTTATCTAAGAAGCGAAATAAGTTCTCAAAATCAGCCACTTCTTGGCGTCGCAAAAATCCGCTACCACCGAAGGTAACATAGGGAATACTGAGCTGGGCAAACATCGATTCGAAAGAAGCGAAGTCACCATTACGCACTACTAACACAGCGCAATCGCCGTAGGTAATAGGCCGAACACCACCGCTCTTGGCTGCAATCTGATAGCCGCTCTCAACTTTTTTCTTAAGCCAACGACCAACCTGATGCGCTTCGTAGAGAGCTGGCGTTAGACCACGAGAATCTTCCTCGATGTCACTATCTAACATCATCACTTCAACAGCTGTCTCGCTCTGTTCGGAAGAAGCAACAATAGTTGAATCAGCCTGTCGAGCGGGCTCTAAGGCCTCAAAGGCCGCGACATAGGGCACCACTTCGGGATCGGCGTCGAGTAAATAGCCAAATACCGAGTTGACGAAAAATACAACCTCTGGATGACTGCGGAAGGAACGGGTCAGCTTTGTCACCAGCGATGCGCCGCTCAGGCTAGAAGTTTCATGCTTAAACAATGACTTCCACTTATTGAAAGTAGCAACGTCGGCACCTTGAAACTTATAGATAGACTGCTTATCGTCACCAATCAAGAATACCCGAGTATCAGCACCGGCCAATAAAGACAAAAGTGTCGCTTGCATGTCATTGGTGTCTTGAAATTCATCTACAAGTAGAGCTTGCAACTTGTCATTGAAATAGCCGCGCGACTGCGAATTGTCTTTCTCTAAGCAAGCGCAAGCCAGGCTAATCAAATCGTTGTAATCAACTGTAGTTAGCTCGCGCTTATGAGCTTCGTAGATAGCTAGGGTTCGTTCAAATAATTGAATAATTCCAAGTGTTAAAGCAAAGCCGCGTTCGTCTTCTTGATTGAGAGTAGCGGGAATCTTACCAACGACGATCTTTGCTTGATCACGGCAATTCATCAAAGCTTTGCGTAAATCTTTAGCATCAGGTTTGGTACCACCGATATTGCCAATGGCGAGAGTGGAAACAGACATAAATGCCTGCCAGCGCTTGGCGACAGAATCGACCGCAAATAACTGCTGACAGTGTTCAAGTAGAAGGTCTCGCACCGGATTAAGCTTATTAGCAGCATCGGCCATAGAATTCATGCGCACATAATCAAAAGCCGAATTGAATTCTCGATTGCTCGCTAGCCCTGATAACGCGCTGTTCTGCATGTCGAGCAAGACTCGCTCTGCCGTGCTGCGCATACCAGCGATCGACAAAGAGTCAAAGGCCTTCATCGACTGCTTGAATTGCATTGAGCCCTTGAGCAATCGGTTCAAGATCTTCTTAATCTCATCAATTGAAAACTCTTGCAAAACATCGTGCTCGCAGCCATCATTAGGCGAAACAGAAGCACCGTAAAGCTCAATTACAATCTTGAGAGCTTGATCAATGCTATCTTGCAACAGCTCGTTTTGGGTCAACTCATCTAGCACTTCAAACTGTGGATCGATGCCACAATCGGCTGGATGACTTTTGAGAATTGATTCGCACAATGAGTGAATTGTGCCAATACGGGCCCCGTCCACTTCAGCTAAGCAATCGAGCCAGCGGCCGTCTGATTCTTCTTGTGAGAGGGTGAGGAAGCGAGCCTTAAGCCTTGAGCGCATTTCAGCAGCGGCTTTGCGAGTGAAAGTAACCGCAATAATATTAGCGAGTGTACAGTCGGGGTAACGTCGTAAAATCTCGACGTAGCGCTCGACCAATACATGGGTCTTGCCTGAGCCAGCACCAGCTGAAACCAGTACATTTCGGTCAACTAAATCGACAGCCTGTTGTTGTTGCTCAGTTAGCATCTCTCAAATTTCCAGATAATAAGTTTAGTCAGAATCATCACTGGCTCCGAGTTCTGTTATGCGACAGACTTGCTGATGGTCACAGTGCTTACAAGAGTCAGAACTAGTGGGCCTGACGCTGAAATTTCCCTTTTTGATGTTAGAGACATAATTGCCAATATGATCTTTAGTCAAACCAATGTAATCATTTTCGCCATCCTGAAAATCAATGGTGCCAATTTGATCACCAGACGAAAAGCTGAGGAACGTACCGTTCTTAATTTGTACATTGCGATCAGCAAAAATTGCATCGCTGACCGCCATGGCATAGACAGGTAGCTGCATATTGCGACCAGCCAAGGCTTCCTTTTTACTAATGGCACCAGAGCTAGATTTATAGTCGATCACTTTGACGCGGCCATCGCTCGATACATCAATACGATCAACGCGCCCGTGCATTTTTACAGTCTGACCATCCACTTGTAAAACCAGAGCGGGAGAAGATTCGCCATCTTTAAAGCCAAAGCCTTTCTCAAAGTAGGTAGGAACGAACTCACCACCGGAGCGCACAGCTCGCTCTTTTTCTTTGACAAAAAAGCGTCTCAGGCGAAAGGCAATTTCTTTTTGCTCGTATTGCCAAAAATCAGTATGGCGAAACTTGCGTGTTTTCTCTAGCCAAGCAATTGCAGCAGTGATACTACTTTCAAAAAGTTCATGCAATAAAGCTTCGTTAGGGTCAAGAATTGACAGCGCACGCTCTTTCAATTCTAAGTAGAAAACTTCAAGAGCCTTGTGATAGACCTCGCCCAAGAGCCTTGAATCAAGACCAAGTTCAGGCTCCTCCATCTTCTCAATTTTCAGGGTATGAGAAACCCAGAAGCGAAACGGACATTTACCGTAGTCATTGAGGCGGCTAACACTCCACATTTCAGGAGTCTTGACACTAATCAAATTGAGACTAACTTGCTCAGTCAAACAACCGTTAAACTCATTGAACACGTTACTGCTAGATACTTGAGTTCGCGCTTGTACCGTCGAAAAAGGTAACTCTAGCTTAGTGAGAAACTGGCGAACATCAAAAGGTATCCAGCCTGAAGCCGGCAACTCTAAGTTACGCATGGCTTGGCGACCACTGAGCCAGAGCCATCCAGCGGCTAACTCTTGGGCAGAGGTTGGCTCTAACATTGCATATGTGCGAGGAGCGCGAAAAGCTAGAGCGGCAGCGGCGGCTTCATCTCCTTTGGTGAGAAAGAAAGATGGTATCAATTCTTCGCCGGTCATTTCATAGATAGGGCTTGATTGACAAAGTTTGTCAGTGGCACGCTCAACTAACGAATCATAAAGCGATGGCTCAAAAGATTGATGATGCCTCGGGTTTTCAATGTCTATGCCATAAGACATCCATTTGCGCACTTCGTCTTTACTTAAAAATCCGCCTTGTTCTGAGCGGCGTGGAAACTCGCCTTCATTTAAACCAGCCACAATAATTACTTTAAATCGCCTGTTTGGCACCAAATCGGCGCTACAGACAGTAATGGCTTCGGCACTAACTTTTGGGCGTCTAAAGTTGGCATTTTCTAAAGCCCTCTCTAAGCGCTTGAAGAAAGCAGAATAAGTACATAACTGCGGGCCATAGGCATCGGCAAGCAGTGTTTCTTCTAAGACTAGATTGGCCAAAACACGTCTGAACTCAAACAAAGCCTGATGCTCTTCCCAGCTCACTAGTGGGTTGGAAAACTCTTCGTCGTTAGGCAAAATCAATAGATCATCGATCAAATCTTCGACAAAGCTGACATGCTCAGTCAATGTCTTTTCATAGCCGCTTGCTTGCAGTCCTGGAAGTAAAAGCCGCTCAATTAGCTTGCTCAGCTTCAAGGCCCAATGCCAGTCGCTGGCTCCTTTTACAGTTAAAGTTGAGAGTGATTGATCGTCAATTTCTTCAATCTCGCCAAGAGTTATATCAAGATAGCCTCTATTGAAAAATGGGCTAGAAAGCGTGCGCACCACATCTTGCCGAGCAAAATCTGAAACAGGCAGGTGCAGCAAGCGGCGCAAATATTTGACTAGCGGCAAGCTTCCTAACTCTAACGGCTCATCCAAAAAATAGTCTATTTGCGCCCGCTCGAAGGCCGCACGAATGGCTGTCATATAAGGTTTAACCGAACGTGCCACCACTACAATTTGATCGGCTTTATAGCCTTCAGCAAGGCATTTCTTAGCTTCGCGAGCGACTTCTTCCATTTCCATCAGGCGATCTAAGGCTTTAAAACTAATGCGCCTGGGCTCAACAGCGGCAGATGAGTTTCGCACTATCTCTCTTAGAGTGGGAGCGAATGCCTCTTTTAACTCCCTCAGTGATTTGTCTTTCCATGAATAATTTTGCCAAGAATAATCAGAAGATGAAGATTCAGCTACGTAGTCAAAAGCAATTATGGTGCGCTCTGACTGCTTAGCAATGGAGCTTAGAACCTGCAGCTGAAGCCGATTGAAACGGTCAAAGCCATCAACAGCAAGAAGACCAATCGACAATACATCTTGATCAAGATTATTTAAAATCTCACGTGTTTTGTAAGCCAATTTGCGTTCGTCAAATACATTGAGGCTCTCTAGCTCTTGCCAATAGGCTTCGTAAACGCGGCCAAGCTCCATATAGCGAGCGTCACTGGCAGCCATTTTAGACAACTGACTAATGACTTCAGAAGGCGAGAAACCAGCCCGCTCTAATTCATCAATTAACTCAAGCATGTGGGCATGAGTGCCAGCAAAATCAGCAATTGAACTGAGACCAGTTAGGCGTCCTGCTAGTTTTACTTTCTCGATGGCCTTAACCAAAATGGCCGGCCGAATACTATCAGGAATTAAACGAAAACCGCAGCCAGCCTGGCGCAAAACCTGATGGCAAAGGTCATAAAAGGGTAATATTTTAAGACCAACAAGGCCTGCGGCTCTGCTATCGATGCTACCGACAACCATTTCAACTAAGCGCTCTTCGACAAGCCTTTTGTAGCGGTGCGAAGGCACAGTGATAATTGCTTGCTTGCCGCCAAGCAAACTTTTGCGACAGTGCTCAGCTACCTGCTCAAGCAACCAGATAGACTTACCTGAGCGATACGGACCTGTGATTAGCTCTATGCTTCGTTCTGGCATATCCGCTCTTCTATTTATTTGTCGACCAAAAATTGTGCCCGTTGAGATTCGAACTCAAGGCCTTCGGCTTCGGAGACCGACGCTCTATCCAGCTGAGCTACGGGCACGTGGCTCTAATTCTAGCACCCTTGACTTGCGGGTCCTTAGTTCGCCCGCACCATCTCTTCAAGGGCATTCATATTATGAATAGTGACCCGCTTAGACTCGATATCAATCCAGTGGCTATCTTTGAAGCGGTTAAGAATCTGAGTGACAGTCACTCTTGAAGAGCCAACCATGTCAGCAATTTCTTGGTGGGTAAGAGGAAACTCGACGCGAACGCCATGGGGAGTGACTTTGCCGTGGGTGTCTGCCAAAGTCAATAACAAGCGAGCAACGCGACTAGGAACTTGTCGAAAAACTAAATCTTCGATGCGGGCATTGGCCTGCTTGAGGCGATCGCCAATGATACCGATGAAGCGCAAACCGAATTCAGGGTTTTCGCGCACAAAGCTGAGGAACGATTCGCGGCTGATTTGATAGATTCTGGAGTCTTCAAGAGTCTCGGCGTAACTATCGTGCTCGGCATTTTCCCAAGCGGCCTCACCAATCATGTCGCCAGGTCCGAGTAAGGCAAGAATCACGGTTTTGCCTTCAGTTGAAAGCCTGGTCACTCTTACGCGACCCTTCTCTATAAAGTAGATGGCGTCACAAGGACCGCCAGGAGAAAAAATTGTATGGTGTTTGGGCAGCTCGAGCTCTTCAAGAATGCCTAGAAGTCGGCCCAACTCTACCGGGTTGAATGCCTCAAAGATCTCGCTGTGCCTTAAGCTGAACAGCCTTTGAGCACTTTTCATGAAGACCTCCCTTAAATCAACCCGAAATATTGTGTGAAACCCAGAGTTACTAAATTGCGGCGCCCGTGGCGCTTTGAAAGAAATACAAATATTTCTCGGCTCAAATTGAACTAAGCCGGGGAAATAAACGTTATCTGTATTACCCCTCGAAACAAATATTGTTGGGTAACAACCTTTTTATACCCCCACCCCCTCTTTTCTAACTTGAGTAGGTCGAAGGGTGTAAGAAGAACCGGAAACACATCAAGTACATACAGCCAGCTCAACCAAAAGCATATACACTAGACAGCGTGCGGGTTGTGCTTACTTTTTATCTGAAAGAGCAAGCAAAACCGCTATAATTTGCCAGGTGTAGACAAGGTTTCCGCTAAAACAGATTTTGGTCTGTAGCCTTGTTTTTCGAATTAATCGCTCTGCTGTTCTGTTGCCCGCGGTTGTCAGCTTTGCTTTTTAGCTTATCTATTTATAGTTTATAGAGTCGAGGAGATTTAATATGGCGATAGTGACCAAAGAGAAAGCCGTGGATAAACAGGAAAAAGCCCCAATTGAGAAAGTAGCTCGTGTCAAAGACACTTCGGGCAACGAAGACAAAAGCAAAAGCCATGCTCCATCAGCTGAGCGCCTCAAAGCTTTAGGCCAAGCGCTTGATTCAATCAAGAAGCAATATGGCGACGGCTCAATCATGAAACTGGGCGATTCACGCAACAACCAAATTGAAGCAGTGCCAACCGGCGCCATCACATTAGACGTAGCCCTTGGGGTCGGCGGCCTACCAAGAGGCAGAATCATTGAAATATATGGTCCTGAATCATCTGGTAAAACCACATTGGCCCAGCACGTCGCTGCTGAAGTGCAAAAGCTTGGTGGCATTGCCGCCATTGTTGACGCAGAACACGCAATGGATCCTGACTACGCTCGCGCTCTCGGCGTCAACGTAGATGAGCTTCTAATCTCACAACCAGATACCGGCGAACAAGCCCTAGAAATCACTGAACAATTAGTGCGTTCTGGTGCTGTTGATTTGATCATCGTTGACTCAGTTGCAGCTCTTGTACCTAAAGCTGAAATTGAAGGCGAAATGGGCGACAGCCTACCTGGTCTGCAAGCCAGACTGATGAGCCAAGCTCTACGCAAACTGACTGCCATCGTATCCAAGACCCATACATCTATCATCTTCATTAACCAACTGCGCCAAAAGATTGGTGTGATGTACGGCAACCCTGAAACCACTACCGGCGGAAACGCGCTCAAGTTCTACGCTTCAATCAGACTTGATATCAGAAAAATCGAGACACTGAAAAAAGATGGCGTTGAAATTGGCAACCGCGTCAAAGTCAAAGTTGTGAAAAACAAGTGCGCTCCTCCTTTCCGCATTGCCGAATTCGACATCATCTACGGAAAAGGCATCAACACTGCTGGTTGCTTACTTGACGTTGCTGCTGAACACGACATCGTCAAGAAATCTGGTACTTGGTTCAGCTACAAAGAAGAAAGAATTGGTCAAGGTCGCGAACAAGCCAAAACCTTCCTCGAAGCTCATCCAGATATGCTCAAAGAAATCGAAGTGCGCGTGAAAGCTCAAATAGCTTCAGGCGTAGTGCCAACTAAAGAACCAAAAGAAAAAGACAAGAAAGACAGCTAGTCATTCTCTCTCAATATAGAAGAAGATGAAGAAGGATGGAGTCAATCACATTGCACTCCATCCTTCTTATTAGAGGATATGGCCACGGCAGCAAAAAAAACTAGTGCCAAAAATACAAGCACCAAAAAGTCGAGCGCTAAAAAGTCTAGTGCCAAGCCCGACCCTAAGCCAAAAAAGACAAAGGCGTCAGCAGCTGCTACTAAATCTGAGACGACATGGTGGCCGCCAAAATTTACTTGGCCAGAGCTTAAGTTTGCCCCTAGACAGTGGCTTATAGCTTTGGCCTGTGGAGCAGTTGCAGGCTTAGCAGCACCAGGATTTGATCAGTGGTACTTAGCTTGGTTTGCTTTTGCACCGCTGTTCTTACTTATCTATGCCAACAATACTTTTATCAAGCAGATTATGTTGGCATTCACTTTTGGTTTAGCCTACAACTTGGTCTACTTGCATTGGTATCTCAACCTCGTGCCGCTCGATTGGCTAGGCTTTAGCGGCGCCTTTGGCTACCTTTTAGCCACTCTAGCCTGGCTCATTGTCTCAACCCACCAGGCCCTAGCCTTTCTTCTATTCGCAGCTATGGTAGGCCGCCTTCCTCTTTCAGGTTCTTTTACCGCCAAGCGCGGTCCTAAAAAAGTGTGGTTAATTCCGGCACTGGCAGTCCTTCCCATTGCCTGGGTACTAATCGTCAACAAACTCGGCAACATGCCAGACTTAATGGGTGTGCCATGGACCATGCTTGAATACACCCAGTACAAGCAACCGGCTATTTTGCAAGCCGCATCTGTCATTGGGGGCGTGGGTATATGTGCCCTTATCGTGGCAGTGAATGTCACTATTGCTTCTTTTATCGCTACTTTTATCGGTGGCGGAACCAAGCAATTTAAGCGACTGGCAGCTGAAAATAAAGAAACAGCGTTCTACCACTGCCTGGGCATGGCACTAGTAATGGTGGCAGTGTATTGCCTCGGCTGGCAGCAAGAGCAAGAAATTAAAACGACCGCCACAGTTAATACCACTGTGGTGCAGGGCGGCATTAACATCGACATGCAAAAAACCGTCCATCGCTTTACCATCGAAGATTTGGTTGACAATTATCAAAAATTACTCGTCGGCAGCCACGATTCGATCGTAGTTTTATGCGAAGGCGCCCTGCCAACTTACTTACGAGAGCAGCCTGGCGTAATGAACTGGCTAAAACGCCAAGCCAGCGAAAAGCGCATTGACTTGGTGGTCGGCTCAATGGACCGCAGTGCCGCCAATCGCCCTTACAATGCCGCCTACGGCATCACCAGCAGTGGCACCATTTTGCCAGAGGTCTACCACAAGCGCTTTCTTGTACCGATCGGCGAATACACACCTTTGCTCGTAAATTACTTACCTGAATGGGTCAAGCGCTGGACAAATACACCGGCGGGTGGTGGTTTCGCTGCGGGTAAAGAAGCAGTTTTACTAGACTTATCTAGGGGCAAAGTTGCACCTTTGATTTGCTTCGAATCGATTTCACCCGAAGTGACAGCAGCAAGTTGCAGAGCCGGTGGCCAACTGCTAGTTAATATTTCAGACCTAGCCTGGTTCCACAAATCAGACTGCGGACAACAGATGTTAGCCTTTGCCGTTCTCAGAGCAATTGAGAATCGGCGATACTTTATTTTTGCAGCTAACACCGGACCATCTGCCATAATTGACCCGGCGGGAAAAATAACAGACTATTCTCCTCAAGGAGAAAAATCCAATTCAACCCTAAGTGGCAAAGTCGGCCTCAATTCACAACCGACAGCGTTTGCTCGCTGGTACAGATAACTAACTACCTAACTAACCTTAAACCTTTCCTTGGGCGTGACATGACAATTTTTTCTAGGCTAACTTCTGCAAGCTCAAAACTAAGCTATGCCATAGCCTGCGCCTCTATTTTCAATCTTTCTCAATTACCAGCCCCAGCTAGTGAACCGTTTAGCGGCGCTACTATTGGCAACCAGATTAAAGACAGCTGGGCCAGCCAGAGCCTTTCCAAAGACTCTAAGACGAAGTTGGCCAAAGCCACAGTTGAGGCCACCATCAGAGCCCCAAAAGAATATGTGTGGAAAGCTCTTACCGACTTTGGCCGCTATCCGCACATCTTTCCTAAGGTCAAGTCATGCCAGGTTTTGAAGCGCGAAGGTCAGTTGGTTTACATCGAAAGCTACCTAAAGCCACAGTTGTTCGTCAATGAACAGTGCCAACACACAATTAACGATCTGCAGAACAAACCGGACAGCCTACGCTGGAAAATGGTGGACGGCACTTTCAAAGCTGTTGAAGGTGAATGGCAGCTCAAGTCAGTCAATGCTGGTAAACACTGCCAGGTGAAATACACCCTTGAAGTCGATCCTGGCCCCGCCATTCCTCGACCGGTAGCCAATCTTGCACTGAAAATGACGCAAAAAGAAATCGTCAGCAATTTCAAACAAGTGGTAGAGAAAGACGTTAAAGCAGTCAACTCTGCCCACGGTGGCCCACCAATGGCAGTGCTGGAGCCCGAAGGCTAAGGCTTTTCTGTAATTTAACTAACTGAAAATCTATTTGCTGTATTTGGTCGCAGCGGTGACTTCGACTGTAACCATGGTTTTACCGCTCTGGTTATCTACGCTCTTAATCGTTCCCATGGCAACCTCGCCCCAGGAAGTCGAATGCGGTGTCATGCCTTCGCCTTGCTGCATCACCTTAACGTATTCATTCTTCTCGTTCTTGCGATTGAGCGAGCCTTCTACTTCAATTACGAGGCTAGTCAAGCCAGCGACAGTCTTTGGCTTGCCAGACAGACGGCCTTTAGCAATCTCTTCCCAGCGCTGATTAGTGGTATTTGTGCCAACGCCCCACTCAAGAATCTGAACAGGTTTGCTCAGTCTAATCATGACCTTTTCCTCTGACTTCCATCGACTCGTAAAGCTTGTACTGCAAAAACGTTATCACATTTGAGAGCTTGTCTCCCAAGTAAGCTTCTTAACTAGCTCAATTCTCTAGCGTTTCTTTAAACTTTCAACGATGTCAGGTAGGTAATCTTCCAAACATTTTCCTTCAAGACCAAAAAGCTCATGTGCCTCTTTAGAACTGCTTTGCGAATCGGTGATCAGAATTTGAGCCAATTCAAGGGTAATTGTGTTCTTCGGCAAAATTTTGGTAGCCATTTCAAAAGCCTTGCCAGAAAGTTGACTAGGAATAGTCATGGTTGCACCAGAGAGGCCAAACTCAAAACGAATGGTCTCAAGCATTTCAATGAGCGAATATTCTTTCGGTCCCGTAATCTCAAGCACTCGGCCCGTCGACTCTTTCATGTAGATGCAGTCAACAACACAGCGAGCAACTTCATCGACATGCACTGGCATGAGCATGTTTAGTCCGCTACCAACCACCGGCAAACAAGGCTTAAAAGTAACAAGCGGTTTGATCATTTCGACATAGGGAAAGCGCGAACCAAACATGTACGATGGTCGCAGAATAGTCCAATACAGCTTAGATTTGCGAACGATTTCATCGCCTGTAAATTTGCTGCACAAATACTCACTGCTAGACTCTTCACGAGCACCCAAGCAACTGACCTGAACAAAACGTTGTATACCATTTTGCTCTGCTAGCGCTGTTATCTTCTCTACTAATTCGACATTGAGATACTCATAAGAACTTGCTCTAGAGCCATCACTGTTCAATCTAAAGCTGCCAGAAATATTGATAATGGCATCAACACCATCAACCGCCCTTTGAAGCACATCATCGTTTTCGAGTGAACCTACTACTACTTCGATACCGCGCTTGCGATACTGAGATAGATTTGAACCCTTCCAATCGCCAGCTCCTCGAGTGAGCAGACGAATAGGCAGTTGTCGAGCCATCATCAGCTCAACTACAGGCTCGCCGAGGAAACCAGTTCCGCCAATCAGCAGCAGCAAATATTTATTCCTTTAAAACCGGACGCCAAAATTGCCGCCACCAAATCTAATACCACTACCACCCATGCCGTAGCCACCGCCCGGAAATCCGTAAGGGCTAAAACCATTATTGAAGGAGCTATAGCCACCCATGGGAACGCCAATGGGCATGCCTATTCCAGCAGGGTAACCCATACCAGCAGGCATACCCATGCCAGCGGGAATGCCACCAAGACCAGTGCCATAGCCACCATAGGCGCCAGCAGGGTAACCGGTAGAACGGCCCACAACCTGGCCAGTGGTCGGATTAATCAAATTGCCTGACATTGAATCAACTAAGAAACCAGTACTGGGGTCACGCACCATGGCCCCTGCCCCAGGCATGCCATAGCCATTGGTGTAACCACCGTATGTGCCATAGGTGCCATAGCCACCACCAAGCATATTGCCAATCGAATTGATAATCTTACCGAGGCCACCGCTGCCGCGGGTCTGGGTCTGGCTCTGCGTGGTCATACCTCCGCCCATAGAACTGAGCGAATTCATAGCACTACCCATATCAAGGTCGTCATCAAAATCACTATCGCGTCGAGCACGATTGGCTCTAGCAGTTTTTGGTGGCGCTGCAGCAACCGGAACTTTCTCCACTAGTTTTGCCACTCTTTCAGGCAAACTAAGTGAGGCAGCCGCATCTGCTTTGTTAGGAAACACAGTTTCTTCTAGACGACCAACACGCTCAATCAGCGGATCTGAGGCAAAGGTTTTTCCTAGCACTGCATTCTCGAGGGCTGTAACTTTGCTACTTAGACCGATAGCACCACCAGGAACAGCTGCAGTATCGCCAGAATCAGAAGCGAAGCGCTCACTTGCAGAAGATGATGAACCTCTGGAAGATCCCATAGAAGAATTCATAGAAGATCCAGATGCAGACCGCGGAGTAGAACCGGCCGAGGCCGTACGACGGGGAGCTACTGGTGGCAAATCATCATCTTCTTCATCGAGTGCACGACCGGCACTACGAGGCGAACCGATAGATCCCATGCCGTATCCACCAGAAGCACTGTTTCCGCGTGAACTACTGGCACTAGAGCCACCCATGCCATAACCACCGGAGGCACTATTGCCACCAGAGCCGCTACCTAAAGAGCTTCCTCCCGTGCCGTAGCCACCGGATGCTGCTCTAGAAGCTTGTTTCGGAGCAGGGAAATTGATGTCATCGTCTTCATCGTCAAGCCAATCAGTACCAGGTGGTGCTTGCTTAGCTACATCAACTCGAGTCTTGTCTTTCAGAGCATCGACACGCTCACTTAAGTCAGTAAATTTGGAAGGCTGACCAAAGACTTTGGTTTCGAGCCGGTTTAATCGAGCAGCTACTGGATCAGAGGCGTAATCGCGTTTAAAAATGCTTTGCTCAAGAGCTGTAACAGCAGGATATTTGCTCTCTCCGCTGAGAACTTGAGCGCCAGGCTTGCGGCCTTGACCACTGCGCTCCTCGCTCAAATCTAAGTCGCTATCACCGTTGTTGACAGGCGTACTGGCTTTGTTACTAGAACTAGAAGACTCACTTTTCTCGCTTGAGTCTTCGGCAACAACCGCCCCAAGGTTAGGCACAGTGTCAGCCAGGTTTTTCAAGCGTTGCTCGCTGGCACCTGTTCGCGCTTCACCAAAAATCATTTTTTCTAGACGCTCAAGGCGGACAGCCTCTTCGTCTTTAGGATATGTATGTTTGAAAAACTTCACTTCTAGCTGGCCGAGGCGCACGTCAGAACCGACAGAGGCCCATACTTCGCTAGCCAAATTGAGACTAACTGGCAATGAAAGCGCAATAGCCAAAGACAAACCTGCCAATAGACGAGTAAGCCTAAGCCTCTCTAATCTAGGCGCAATGCTGAGCAAGCTGGTCTTAAGTTCGGCAGTTGAAGTAGTCACGTTCATTGCTCTGGGTTCCGCACCTGTCTTAGTCTTTGTCGAAATATAATCGGAATAAAGCGTCTAATTAGGTTCAAGTAGTGCCATTTTACCATGCTTTCCAAGACCCAGCGCCGCTTTCACCCCTGCGCGCTTAGGCTCCCAAGGTCACCCCTCTGACATCAAGGAAGTCAACAGCGCCAAGGGATTAATTAGGACGACCAATAGAGGGCCGATGTTCCTTGCCTGCGCTAGGAGCCTCTTGAAATGGAAATGCGCACAAAGCTTAGAAGGCTGCCATTAGTAGCCAAAATTTGTCTGCTGATAGAGTTTCTCGCGCATTCTTCGCTATCCTGTAACCTACAACTAGTTACAGCCATAGAGGCCCCATGCCAGCCAATCAAAAACCTTCAAATAGCGCCAGTGCAACCGATGAGAAATTGGCCCTCGACGGCTATAACCTCACTATTGAAGAAGTCGAAACCATCGCCAGACAGCAAGGTAAAGTAACCCTTTCAACCAAGGCAGTTGAACAGTTACAAAAGTCGCGAGAAATTGTTGAAGGTTACCTCCAACGAGGTGATGTGGTTTACGGAATAACCACTGGTTTCGGCAAATTTAAAGATATCTATATTGCCCCTGAGCAAACAGAACAATTGCAACGCAATTTTCTCTTCTCGCATGCTTGCGGCATGGGTGAGCTTTTTGACAGCCAAACTGTTCGAGCAATCACACTTCTACGTGCCAATGCCTTAGCCAAGGGCTTTTCAGGCATACGCCCCGAAGTAGTCACTCTGCTCATCGAGCTACTAAACCACGAAATTCATCCCATTATTCCGCAGCAAGGATCAGTTGGTGCCAGCGGAGATTTAGCACCGCTTTCACACTTAGCTCTAGTTTTAATCGGCGAAGGCACCGCCGAATATAAAGGTTCTGTTCTAAGCGGCAAAGAGGCACTAGCAGCAGCCGGCCTTAAACCTGTTGTGCTTAAAGCCAAAGAGGGTCTGGCTCTGACCAATGGCACTCAGGTAATGAGTGCACTTGGATGTCTGACCATTAGCGAAGCCGACCGCCTGGCAAAAATGGCTGACATCATCGGAGCCATGAGCCTAGAAGCACAGTTGGGATCGCAAAAGGCATTTCTGGCGCCGGTGCACGAAGTCAGACCTCATCCCGGACAAAAAGCCTCAGCCAGTAATTTACTGAAGTTATTGGCGCAGAGCGAACTTATGGAAAGTCATAAAGACTGCCCCATGGTACAAGACGCTTATTCGTTGCGCTGCATGCCGCAAGTGCACGGGGCATCGAGACAGGCATTCAAACACGCTCGCGAAGTGCTAGCTATTGAAATCAACTCGGCTACAGATAATCCACTGGTCTTTCCTGACCAAGTTATATCGGGTGGCAACTTCCACGGACAGCCACTAGCCCTGGTGCTAGACTATGTTGGCATTGCCTTAGCTGAACTGGCAAACATCTCTGAAAGGCGCACAGAGCGACTGGTAAATCCGGCGCTATCAAATGGCCTTCCTGCTTTTCTCACCCGCAATGGCGGTTTAAATTCTGGTTATATGATTGCTCAATACACAGCAGCAGCAATCGTTTCTGAAAACAAAGTACTAGCCCATCCAGCATCGGTTGACTCAATTCCCACCTCAGCCAACCAAGAAGATCACGTCTCAATGGGCACCATCTCTGCGCGCAAAGCCAGAACCATCATGCACAATCTGCGACGAGTTCTAGCCATTGAATTGCTATGCGCAGCCCAAGGTCTCGATATGCGCTGCGGAGTAATCGATGCCGTACCTGATGTTGGTCACGTGGCAAAGGGCCCTGCCAAGTTCACCCCCGGATCAAACACTGAACATGGCTTGAAAGCGGGGCTCGGTGTTGAAGCCGCTTACCGCTATGTGCGCAGCATCATTCCTTTTCTTGAAGAAGATCGAGAAATGCACATCGATATGGCCCGCGCAGAAGAGATTATTGCCTCTGGCGATCTGCTAACAGTAGTAGAAGAAGCCATTGGTAAGCTCGACTAATTATCCAGCTTGTACTATCAGAAAAAAACAAGAAATTAGTTAGCCATAAATTCACTAGCTATTCGCGTCAAATCGAAAGCAATGTCGGCAGCAATTAACTGATGAGAAGCCAATTCTGGCTGCTCGACTATTTTGCCGCGAGCTTCAGCATGAAGCAGCAAGAGATCATAAAGAGTTGGCTTGTTCAGATCAACTAAGGCACGAAGAGAAAGCTGAATGCCATAAAGATTGCCAGCCACATTGTTGTACCAACTAGGATTTCTGGTCAAAGCAATGTCGACCCAAATTACCCGGCGTTCGACCAAATCGAAAATAGCTGGTATTGATACTTTTGTGTTGCAGGCAATGTCAAGCTTGTCCTGCACGGTCTTGGGCTCAAACACTTCACCTGACTGCGGCTGCTCGCGAGCCATCCAACCAGCGAAACATTCAGGTAAATCGCAAAAGGGCTGATCGGTATAACTAAGTAGCGACATCACCACATAGCGGCCATGATGCTTAAGCACCTTATCAATTGAAATATCAATAAACTCGCTGGCACCATTAGGAGCATCAACAATATCACCGCTATGACAGCCGCCAAAATTTTTCAAATTGTAATAGGTCAAGGCATCGATAAAAGCAAAGCTTTCATCAAAAACGGCGGCAGAAAGATCAATGTCGGTGCGGTAGCGGCCGTTCTTCCACCACGCAAAAAAGCGCAAGACATTGGTCTCTGGCAATGCCATACGACTGCCTCGCGAGGTAGTTCTCAGCGCCTTAGAAGCAGATCGCTGAGAAAAAGGAACCATATAATTTTTAAGCTCTAAATCGAGGTAACAATCACCGAGTGGTGGCAGTTGAGCGAAGCGCTCTAGCAGTGCCTTACGGCACAAACCGGCGGCCAGCTCACAGACGAGTGGAGGAATGGGCGGCAAACAATCAGCGATAGCTTGGGCCTTTGCCAGTTGTGCCTTAGGAAAGAAGACGCGCAAGGGCCGGCGCTGCGCTCTATTTTTAAAGTGGTGGCACAATTGCAAAAGTACTGGTGTAGACACCTTGCCTGCAACTTTGCCAAAGTCGAAAGCAACATCCTCTTGTCTGCTACCAGCAATGCGAAGCATATGATCAAGCCGTCTAGCAAAATCACCCGGTCTAGTTTTCAGCAGGGCAAGTGCAGCTTCAACATCACTCAACGCTAAGGCCTTCTCTAGACGACTATTAAAAGTATTAGACGGCAGGCCGTTTCTCAAAACATCGAAGGCGCCCCAGGCCTGAGGAAATTCGTTTTTGAATTCACCCGGATGCAATTTTTCGCCAAGGCGAATCCAACGGTTTTTCCACCTGAGCATATCTTCAATTAAATTAGGTTGGCACTCAAGCAAACCAAGTAAGAGCTTGCGCACACTGCGCTTCAATGTTTTAAACTTTACCGGCTTAGCGAGCGAAACGTCACCAGCACTCAAAGCCACTGCCAGCCTAAGAATATCCGTGCTAGTATCACAATATTTGCGCGCTAGCGCGAAAGCATCAACTGCACCAGATTCAGTGCGCAAGAGCAATTGCCCTAAAACAAATGCCTTGTTTTCACGGTTAACTATTTGAGCTGGCAGAAAGGGCTCAACAGCACCATCGAAAAATTCAATGTAGTCTGCAATATCTTGTTGATCAACAACTGACAAAGAACTATTAGCAGTAAGCAATTGTTTGAATTTCACTTCGAAATCGTCGAAGGTAGAGAGGTCCAAAAGCTGCAAGCCAACAGCCTCAACAAGAGGTGCGCGTTGAGGTACAGGGATAAAACCAAAGAGCTTCTTCGTCTTTGCCGGCATGTACTTGCCAGCACTAAAGTAGTGCACCATAGCATTGAGATAAAGCTCAGCCTCACTCATCTCCATTACTTGTTTGGGAAAGTCAGGATACATTGGTGTCAGGGTCTGATGAGCACCTTTCTCTTTGGCTAAACATTGAAAAATCATGCTCTTCAATGCAGTGAGTTCGCTTAAACTGAGATGTTTACAGGCTTCTATCAAAGCAGCTGACATGCAAAAGCCTAGCGGCTCTATCGACTTCACTACTGTGGCGACATAGTGGCTCGGCAGGATTTCGCTTGAAGAGTTGTGATTGAGCACCACTTTCTTAAAGCGTCGCACAAAAATTTTGTTGGCTAACTCAAGTTTTTGCTGCGAATATGTTTGCATGGCCTCGCAAAACAACCATTAGATTGGCAATAAAAGGTGTCGCGGAAAGCGAAGACTCTAAATTGGCAATTTGAGAAGGAAGAACCTTCATAGCCGCGACATTTAGTTGTATGCCCGCTGTTCTATACACCCAAACGAGAGGCAATCAAGCCACCAATCTATTTAGGCAGACTGACCTTGCCGGAGCCAGAGCAGATGGGGCAAGGGCCTTTATTAACTGGCCGACCATTGACGTACTCAATTAACTCACCCATATGATCATTGCTCCAATACTCTGAGCCGCCTTTACCAGCTTGGTCTAAATAGGGGAAAACCATCCAAACAAGGCGATCGGGCTTGCCAGGCACTGCCATTTTGCGCCAACCCGGCGTTGACGGCTTCAGACAGTTACCTGGGCAAATGCCTCGCATATAACTATCCAAAGTAGCGGCAAGCCTCTGGGCGCGATTCTTGATTGATATCCGCTTGCCGGCTTCACTGACCTTCATGTATTGGTCGAGGGCCTTTTGATATTGATGCATTTCATAGTAGCAGTAACCCAAGAGAATGCCCGCTTCTCCGTCATCCGCTTGCGAGCTAGCAGCAACAGTTAGGCTAGCAGCGGCTGCCTGATACTTCTTCTCCTGAAAGAGTTTGACACCTTTTCGATAGTTGTTATTGGTGTCATCCTTCGCGGGCTGAGCAAAAGCGGAGAGAGTAACAACGAAGGACAAGAATGAGAAGAGTGACAGTGCAATTGATCTAAAAAAGAATTTCAAGATATTGCCAGTGAAAATTAGGCTAAAAAAAGGTGTCGCGGAAAGCGAAGACTCTAAATTGGAAATTTGAGAAGGAAGAACCTTCATAGCCGCGACTACAAGTCTATACCCTCTGTTTGAAAGAGCTAGTCGTCAAGCATGAGCTCTAATCGTCTTTTATAATTATTGAGAAAATCGCGAGTAACAGAGAAGTGCTCAAGATTCTCGTACTTATCTTCACGGATACCGGTTTCGTCAAAGACCAAAATCTTGCTTGATGGATAAGCTAACAGTATCGGCGAATGAGTAGCGATGATAAATTGCGAACCGTCCTGCACTAAATCATGAATACGCACTAAAGCAGCCAGTTGCCGCGAGGGTGAGAGGGCTGCTTCTGGTTCATCCAGAAGATAAATCCCCTTCCCTCTAAATTTATTGACGATAGTAGCCATGAAAGATTCGCCATGAGACTGACGGTGCAGCGACTTACCGCCATATGAACTGAGATAACCCACCTCATCCATGTAGGTAGCCAGGTTGTAGAAACTTTCCGCCCGCAAGAAATAGCCATCTTTAGGATGAGCATGACTCTTTTTTGCTTTGAGAAACTCCTGCAATCCAGATGAGCCGCCGGCATCATCAATCTGCACATTCTTCGTGCCACCTTGGGCACTAAAACCAAGCAACAGAGCAATGGCTTCAAGAGCAGTTGACTTACCAGAGCCGTTTTCGCCAACAAAAAATGTGACGTCCTCATGAAATTCCATATTGTCTAAATCTGCAATAGCTGGAATTGAAAAAGGATAAGACTCGATGTCAAAGCCATCAAGCATATGAATAGAGCGAATATATGGCTTGTCTTTAGAAAAGCTTTTGTTTACCACCAGTAAGCGGCCCAGAGTAAGTCGCCACCAATTAAAATCGCCACAGGCAATTGCTTGTCATCAAAATAGACATCGGCATCGACAGCGGGAGAGGCGGCATTGGCTTCTTTCGCTTGCTCAAAGCTAGTCAACAACCCGCTCATTTTCTCGACTGCGGCTTTACTAGCCGGATCTACCTTCAGTTTTTGAAGACTCGGACCAGCCGAGTCTATCGGCGATAAATCAAGCTTGTAACCTGGCGAACTCTCTGAATTCCAAAAGAGAAATTGTTTTTCGAGGCCAGTTAGTGACATCTTAGTTGGAGCTGGGGCTGTTGATGACAGAACAGCCACCGCGTGTTGCTTGACAAGAAGCACCGATTGCAAGCCTCGCCCGACAAAAATGGCAGCACCAATGGGAAGAATTAGCAGATAGAGAAATTCACCTTTTGCCAGCAGCGGCAATAGCGGCAACAGACAAAGAATCAGGGCGAAAACAGCCATTTTAGTAATATGGCCTTTCGCTTCAGCAAGGTATTGCTGAAGTAATTTATCGAAGTCTTGGACGGTAGTCGAAGTCATTTAAATACCAGTTAGTCATGCGCCAATCAAAGCAAGTATGACATCACTTTGGCATCACTAGATAACTGACCAATTCTAAAGAGCACGCATACTCTGAATGCAAATAACCTGGGCGCTTCCGCCGTTTGCCTCAGTATATTGCTGACTGCGAGCGGCCCGCTCACTGGCAAGAAACGCATACATGGTGGCTGCCATTTCTTCGGGCGTGGCACCAGTTTGCTTGCGACGCAATTTCTCAGAAAGAAAACTAACTAGATTTTGATTGTCATTCATTATCCGTACCTAAGTAATCTCTAAAGTTATCTATGAGGTTATCCGTAAACTCTTGCCTACTCTTAGCCTCTGGCTTTAGCGCGATAAGCTTTTGACTTGGGCTTATCTTTTTTGCTTGCTGATTTCTTCTTACCCGTCTTATTTGGTTTAGCCACTTTCTTCTTGGTCAAATCAGATTTTGCTCGAGATTCGCGAACCGGCGCTAGGCGCGCCTCGCCCACCCGGCGAGAAGCGGCCACTTTACTACCACTCACTCTTGCTGCCGCTCTTACTCGTCTGCGCAAGCGCGCTTTAGCTGCACTAATTTCATCAATCACCACTTCTGGTTCTTGAGCAATTGATATGGTCAATTCTGCTAGTGCTGGTACAACACTGATAACTGCTGGTTCGCTCGCGGCTAGCTCTTGAGCTTCTGCCAGAGCTTGCAATTCGTCTAGTCGACCGGAGCCAATATCGATCAAAACTGATTCAAGGGCATCAATCATGAAATTGATTTGTGATTCAGTGATGATTAGTGGTGGCTCAATTCTAAAAGTGCAATTTGAATTGAGTGTAGAAGCGACGATCACGCCTCTATGGAAAAGCTCAACCTGTACGGCTTCACGCAGATCTTTGCTGGTGAACTCAAGACCAATCAATAAGCCCTTACCGCGTACATCAAAAATGCGCTCAGGATAGCGTTCTTTCAATTCGTTCAGCTTACGCATGAAATAATTGCCCATCAAAGCAGCACGAGCAGGTAAATGCTCGTCTAACAAGACTTCAATACAGGCCGATGCGGCTGAACAAGCCAGGGGATTGCCACCAAAAGTAGAGTTGTGAATAGTTGGGTTTGGCTCAAGCACTTTCCAGATTTTGGCTGAAGCCATGAAGCAACCGATCGGCATAACGCCGCCGCCCAGAGCCTTAGCTAAGCAAAGAATGTCTGGAACAACACTTTCATGCTCACAAGCAAACATGCGACCAGTGCGTCCCATACCGGTTTGCACTTCATCCAGAATTAAAAGAATGCCGTGCTTCTCAGTAAGCTGACGAACCTTACGCAGATAGCCATCCGATGGCACGTTGATGCCGCCTTCACCTTGAATTGGCTCAAGAATTACAGCTGCAGTATTCTCATTAATAGCTGCTTCCATGGCTTCGATGTTGCCGAACTCAACATGACTGAAACCGTTTAATAAAGGAGCGAAGGGCTTGCGGAACACGTCACGACCGGTAGCAGAGAGAGCACCCATACTGACGCCGTGATAGGCATTCTTGGTGGAAATAATCTCAGTTTTGCCAGTGTACAAACGGGCTAATTTGATAGCACCTTCAACAGCTTCACTACCGCTGTTGCAGAAAAATGAATATTGCAAATCACCAGGGGTGATTGCAGCCAACTGACTGGCAAGGTGAGCAGACCATGGATTAATCAGTTCTTGACTGTGTAAACAGACTTGGTCGAGCTGCATTTTTACAGCTTCAATCACGCGCGGGTGACGGTGGCCAACGTTGAAGATGCCGTATCCGCCCAAACAATCGAGGTAACGACGACCCTTATTGTCGTAGGTATAAACA
>JAKFVU010000048.1 GCA_021732025.1 Candidatus Obscuribacterales bacterium
CGCTGCTCACCTGAGGCCTCATCTTTTACCCTCTCGCTGCTTGCCAGTGGGTAACATCTTATTTGAGGCAACGGTTTAGTTTGGGTAACAATTACGTGAGGCAATGCGGCAAAAAACTTTCTGTTTTGAAATTGAAAACAAGTAGCTCCCAAAACAAATTGCAATTGAAATGCTCTTGTCTATTACTTATTCCTGATACAGCAAGGCTATTGCCTGGCAGGCCAAGGCATTGCCGAGGCCGATGGCGTCGAGCCCTTCATGAGTCTTAGCCTTGACGCTGATGCGCGACAGCTCGATGTTTAAGACTTCCGACAGCAAAGTTCGAATTGACTCCAAATGTGGTGCCATCTTTGGTTGCTCGACAATTATGGTCGAATCGATATTGCCAATGACAAAGCCTTGATTAGTGACTAAGCCTTTTACTTGCGCCAGCATATCCAGCGAATTAGCGCCTTTGTAGCGCTCGTCTGAAGGGGGGAAGTGTTGACCTATGTCACCTAGCGAGAGGGCGCCGAGCAGTGAATCTATTATGGCGTGAATTAGAACGTCACCATCCGAATGCCCGAGGGGGCCTTTATCGAATGGAATGGTAAGGCCGCCCAGAATCAGCGGGCGGCCCTCCACTAACTGATGAATATCGTAACCTTGGCCGATGCGAATTGTGGATGACAAATTGATACCTCTAATGATCTAAGTAGCCAGTTACCTAGTCGCCGATCACCATCAATAGTGAATGGGCGTCAACGGTTTGGCCAGATTTAACTTTGATTTCTTTAACCACGCCATCGCGGTCGGCAACAATGTCTGACTCCATCTTCATGGCTTCGAAGATCATAACTTTTTCGCCAGTCTTAACGGCCGCCCCTTCTTTCACCATGATTTCTTTGACGAGGCCGTGCATGGTTGATTGTAACTTGCCGCTACCCGAAGCATTGGCCGTGGCTGTGAGAGATTTGGCAGCCCGCTCTTTCGAGGCGCCAGAACCAGAACCAGTCTTAGAATGACTGCCGCTCGCCACTGCTCTTGAGCCAGAATTTGAGCCAGTCCCTCTGGTGGGGTTACTTAGATCAATCATTTCAGTTACGGCAACTTTAAAGACTTTTTGGTTGACGTCAACTTCGAAGCTACGAGTATCAGCTCGTTCAATGGCGTTTTGAGCTAGTCCATTGTCAGAAGTGCCATTGCCATTCTTCGTGCTACTTGGCGCACCGGCTGCTGGTTTAGCTGCTGGTGCCAAATTCAGTTCAGCTGCAATGGCAGCGAAACGCTTCATAAAGTCTTGTTCTACATAGGTGGTGAAGACATCGCCACTCTTAAAAGCAGCGTCTTCTAGCATGGCGATGTGCCATGGAATGGTGGTCGATACGCCTTCAATAATAAAGTGCTTGAGGGCTACTTTTGTGCGGGCAATGGCTTCTTCTCTATTCTTGCCCCAGACTACAAGCTTGGCTAAGAGTGAGTCGTAAAATGGCAATATTGTGTAACCGGGATAACAAGCCGTATCCACACGCACCCAAGGGTGATGGGGTAGTTCGAAACGGTTCAATGTGCCTGGGCTAGGCATAAAGTTTTTGAATGGATCTTCTGCGTTGATGCGACATTCTATGGCGTGACCACGAGGGATAATATCAGCCTGGGTGAATGACAGTTTGTTGCCAGCGGCGACGAGCAATTGCTCTTTGACGATATCGATGCCGGTGATCATTTCGCTGATTGGATGCTCGACTTGAATTCTTGTGTTGACTTCAAGGAAGTAAAATTCATTACCTGAAACCATACATTCAACGGTTCCAGCTGATGAATAACCGAGCGCTGCTGCGGCTTTAACTGCTGCTGCTGTAAGTCTACCCCGCAAATCTTTGTCGAGTTTTGCTGCCGGGGCTTCTTCTAAAAGTTTTTGGTGGCGTCTTTGGCTTGAGCAATCACGCTCGAATAAATGGACGATATTACCGTGCTCATCGGCGATGATCTGCACTTCAATATGGCGAGGTTGATCGAGATATTTTTCTACGTAGACTTCATCGCTACCAAAATATGAGGCCCCTTCTCTTTGTGCGCCCGCTAGTGCCTGTTCAACATCTTCTTCTTTGCGCACGACACGTAAGCCACGGCCGCCACCACCGGCGCTGGCTTTAATGGCAATTGGATATCCATATTTTTTACCTAACTCGATTACTTCGGCCACTGTTTTGACCGGGTCGGTTGTGCCTGGAACAACTGGCACGCCAGCTTTGTCCATCACTCGTCGCGATTCAATTTTGGAACCCATGCGGTGAATTACATCAGGAGAAGGGCCAATGAATTTGACACCAGCATCGGCGCATTGGCGCGCAAAATCAGCATTTTCTGCCAGGAAGCCATAGCCAGGGTGAATGGCATCGGCGCCAGAACGTTTCGCTATATCTAAGATTTGTGGGCCGTCTAAATAGACTTTGGCCGGCTGGCCTTCTAGGCGCCATTTTTCGGTAGCCATTTGTACATGTTTGCCATCTTTGTCCGGTTCAGAAAATATGGCTACGGTCTCTAAGCCTAATTCGCGGCAGGCTTGAATAACTCTAACGGCGATTTCGCCACGATTGGCAATAAGTACCTTTTTGAACATTAGCCTCTCCAAATAGATGGTGAACCTTCCAGTTTCTCTTGACTTCGACGGCTAGATTGGTATTGGTAGTCAGTAGCAGTCGATAGCATTGGTATATTCTTTCATTGACTATGACTTGGATTTAAACTCATTTATATAAAATGAGCAGATCTTATGATTTCCTCCTGATTACCTCGTTTTGGCTCTGAGATGCCAATGCCATGACAGTTGTCAGAGTGTTGCTTGAAGCATTGTGGGCCATATGTTGATGGTACGATCTGATGGTCACCAAGGGAGTTGAAGATGGCAGGAGCCAGTACATTTGCCACCGTCTTTGTAGCTGGTAGCGGTTTCATGGGGTCAGCCATAGCCTTTTTGGTTGCTTCTAAGACCTCAGCGAGCGTGCAAATCTACGATATTTCAGATGCTCAGCTGGCAAAAGCTGAAGCAACTATAGACAAATTTGGCAAATCCTCAGTTGAGAAGGGATTTCTAACCGTCGAACAGTTTCAAGATGTGAAGAAGCGTATTCACGCAACCAAGTCTGAAAAGTTAGCGGCTCACAGCGATATTGTCATTGAAGCTATCGCAGAAGATTTGGAACTTAAGAAAGACCTATTTAAGCGCCTTGACAATATCTGCAAAAAAGAAGCAATTTTTGCTTCCAATACTTCTTCGCTATCAATCACTACTTTGGCCGCTGCAACGAAGCGCTCAAGGCAATTTATTGGCATGCATTTCTTCTCACCGGCTCACATCATGAAATTGGTTGAGCTAATTCCTGGCTACGATACTTCAGACGAAACACTCGACAGGGTGAAAAAATTTGGCGAAGAGTTGGGCAAGACCTTGATTTGCTCAAAAGATTTCCCTGGGTTTATCACTACGAGATTGGGCCTGGTTCTCATTAACGAGGCCGCCTTTGCTTTGATGGAAGGACTCTCTACACCGAAAGAAATTGATACAGGTATGGTGCTGGGATACAACCATCCGATGGGGCCTCTAGCTCTTGCTGATTTTATCGGCCTGGATATTTGTTTGCATATTCTTGAAACGCTGCAAGAGGGGTTTGGAGATCCGAAATACAGACCCTGCCCTATAATCAAGCAGTTAGTGTCGGCTGGGCATTTGGGCAAGAAAACCGGCAAGGGATTCTATGACTACGGTGGTTAATTAGGCATGCTACTCAGTGTCTTCCTGATCAGCACATTATTTATTGTTGCTTTGTATGGCCTAACTTTGGCCTATTACATGCTCTTGAAGCCGGTTGAAACCAGCAAAAAGACTGAGCGTGAACTGCCGTTCGTTTCTATTCTTGTACCGGCTCGCAACGAAGAAACCAAAATTGCCCGCTGTATCGAATCGCTTTTAGCTCAAGATTATCCAAATTTTGAACTAGTAGTGATAGATGACCGTTCTACCGACTCGACTGGCGATATTATTCAGACAATTGCCCTGCGTGATAATCGGGTCAAATTTGTGCGCGGCAAAGACGCTCCCGCTGGCTGGATTGGCAAGTGCAATGCTCTTGCTCATGCGGTAGGCTACGCCTCCGGCGAGTTTTTCATTTTTACTGACGCTGACACTTATCATCATCCCAATTCGGTGCGCGATTCAGTTAGTCATGCCATTGATAACAAGATTGACTTGATGTCGTTTGTGCCCATGCAGGAGCTTGGAAGCTTCTCTGAGCGCCTAGTTATGCCAGTTTTGCTCAGCTCATTTTTGATTGGCGATCCTTTTCACACGGTCAATGATCCAACTGCAGCGCGTGCTTATGCTTATGGTCAATATATTCTCTGCCGCCGCAGTTCATACCTAGCAGCAGGCGGGCACCAGAGCGTTCGTGATGAGATTGTTGAAGATCACGCCATCGCCCGTGTCTTTAAAGAAAAAGGTTTCAAAATAGAAGTAGCCGACGGTAAGACGCTCTATTCAGTGCGAATGTATACCGATCTTGAGTCACTGTGGATGGGTTGGACCAAGAATCTCTATTCATTTATAGAGAGCAAAGTTTCTAATTTGGTGATGATGATTATTCTCACCAATAGCGTAGTAGTTCTTCCTTGGCTCTTCTTAGCTTATGTTGTATCTCTTTGGCTGAGAGGAGATATCGATCAGATGCTCTATAGCTTGACCGCTCTGGTGGTCGTGCAAATTGTTGTCCTTGCTCTCTGGAATCGCTTGACCGCTTGCCATCATTCTGGCCTGAAGTGGTATCACTTCTTGCTTACACCCTTCGGCTGTATGACTATGAGTCTGCTCTATCTGCACTCTGCATATCTAGTGCATACAGGCGGTCAAGTAAATTGGAAAGGGCGCCGTTACGTGGTCAACATGCACAAAACCATTGAGAATGAGGATGGTCAGCTGTCCGATCAGAAGTCGAGAGCTGGTAAATTGGTCAGTCGAGATGTCACGGACTAAGCTCTAGCAATGTCGATTACTCAAGACAATAAAACTCCCACTACAGCTGAGCTTCAGAGATTTATTCGCGAGCATACGGTGCTTGAATTTTTTTCACTGGACGGCAAGGGTAGTAAATATATTGGTGCCCTTCGTTGGTTCGACGAAGAAGCC
The DNA here is from genome assembly GCA_021732025.1 of Candidatus Obscuribacterales bacterium. Taxonomy (GTDB): domain Bacteria; phylum Cyanobacteriota; class Vampirovibrionia; order Obscuribacterales; family Obscuribacteraceae. The sequence continues at coordinate 5,162 of JAKFVU010000048.1, forward strand.
TTTCATATCAAGCAAGAAGACGGCTCAGAGATGACTTTACTGCGTTCTGCCATCTTAGGTTATAGAGCCAAGAAGGCCAAATAGTGTTAAACTAGGGCCCTGCGACTAACAAGAGTTCGCTCCCCAAAATTGTGATTCTGGAGTATCAGTGGTCTGGTTCAAGAGTTTTTTCGGCACGGCTTTAGGTATCGACCTCGGCACCGCTAACACGCTTATCTATGTGCACGACAAAGGTGTTGTTCTGCGCGAACCATCTGTGGTTGCCGTTGATGAAAATACTAATTTGGTGCGTTGGGTGGGAGAAGAAGCAAGGGCCATGATCGGCCGCACTCCCCAAGGTATTCGCGCAATCAGACCTCTTAAAGACGGCGTTGTCGCTGATCTTGAATACGCCAAAATTATGCTCAAGAAATTTGTTGAGCGAGTAACTGGTTCTGGCGGTATTAAAAATCCAGACATGGCAATTGGAGTGCCATCTGGTGTGACATCGGTCGAGCGTATCGCTATTAAGTCGGTAGCTGAAAATGCTCGTGCCAATCTGATTTATTTGCCAGAAGAGCCGATGGCCGCTGCTATTGGTGCTTCGCTGCCTGTGGTTGAGCCGACAGGCTCAATGATCGTCGATATTGGTGGTGGCACCACCGAAGTAGCTGTAATTAGTCTGTCAGGCATTGTCGTCAACGAGTCTATCCGTATCGCTGGTGATGAGCTTAATGACAGTATTGTTTTCTATCTGAAAAAAGTGCACAGCTTGGCTATCGGTGATCGCACCGCTGAAGAAATCAAGTTTCGCTTAGGCTCTGCTTTCAAAACTAAAGACAACGACAAAATTGATGTTCGGGGTCTTAGCTTACTCAATGGTATGCCGCGCACAATCACCATTAGTCGTGGTGAAGTTAGAGAAGCGATGCAAGAGCCACTTTGGTCTATCGTAGAAGCGGTTAAGCGCACTCTAGAGCGCACTCCGCCAGAGCTTGCTGCTGATATCTTCAACCGCGGAATTGTCCTCACCGGTGGTGGTGCCTTATTGCAAGGCCTTGACGAATTGATTTCGAGTGAGACTGAAGTACCTGTTTTTGTCGCCGATGATCCACTTTCTTCTGTTGCTATCGGCACCGGCAAGATGCTTACCGATCCGACCTATCGGCGTGTATTAGAGCAATGCATGTGTCAAAAATAGATCGATTAGATCGATTGGTCTTTTAGAGATATTTTTAGAGGAGCGAGTGTGGCTGTAAGAAATGAGTCTGATCTTGAGGCTCAATCTCAGTCGGTTGCTGAGTATCTCTTCTTGATCATGTTGGTGCTAATGGTAGCTGTGCCGATAAGCGGTATGGCTCTGTCAGTGTCAAGCTGGTTCTCGTCTATCTATGCAAAAGGCGAATATCAGTTTGTTTCGACTAAGAACCTGGCTGAGCAACTACTCCATGCCTCAACTCGTATTCGTACATTAGAGAGCAAGCTGGCTCAAAATGAGCTTGAGCTGGCCCGCCTAAAGCAAGAATCACGAGATACAAGTCGACTTAGAAGTCTGCTTGGTCTTAAATCAAAAGCTGGTCGGGTCACGGTGTCAGCTGAAGTGGTGGCACGTAATCCTGATAATTGGTTTGAGCAAGTGGTTATTGATAAAGGCTCAAACGACAAGATTACAGTGGGTTCTGCTGTCATTTCAATTGCCGGAGTGGTTGGCCAAGTTGTGCGTGTTTCAGAACACGACAGTGTTGTAAGACTGGCTACTGACCCTGAACAGAAAGAAGGCGTCTTAATTTCTAAGCTTGGATTAACAGGCACTTTGGTTGGAAACTATCAGAATCTAGCGCGCATTGACTATGTGCCGATCGGTACTAACGTCGATGTTGGAGACAAAGTTGTCACCTTAGGCAAGGCCGGAATCTTCCCCGACAATCATCCGGTTGGCACAGTACAAGCCGTTAGGCGTGACGCTAACGGGGCTTCGATGCAGATTGACGTAAAGCTCTCTGAGAACTGCTATGACATTAGTCAGGTCTTGGTCCTCCCTCCCTTAGCCAATTGACAGGGAGATAGCTGATGATTTTGGGATCGATGCGCAGTCGCAAGCGCCTAGGCGAAATAAGCATAACCGCCATCCTTGTGCTTGTAGTCTGGTTGATTCAGTTGGCTCTGTTGAGCAAATTTCGCTTTGGCGATGTGCTTTGTAATTTGCCCCTGACTATGATTATTGTTTGGGGAGTAACCTTTGGCTCTCCCATGCCTAAGCCCACCAATGATGAGTTGCGAATTTCTACCTTGCCTGCAATTTTAGTGCGGCAGCTTCTCTCAGGCTCACCATCTGGTGCCATTATTGGTGCATTTTTTGCTGCGCTAGCATCGTCTGTCATTCCTATCTATCCCTTTGCCTATCCAATAATTGGCTGGACGGCCGGTTATTTTTCGCTGAAGAATTTTAATCAGGCTGCTTTTCTTTGTATTCCATTAGTTGTGCTTTTGAGTTTTCTGGGCGAAATTCTTATGGCTGTGCAATTATCAATAGTGGGAAGGCATGAGGTATTCAGTCATCTGGCTGTTATTAGCGTGCCTGAAGCCCTTTTAAATGCCCTAATTGCACCGGTGCTGTTTATACCGATGCGCGGCTGGTTTGAGTTTTCGCGCTGGCGTCAAATGTCGACTTAGAAAATTAGCAATCTAAATGGAATGAGGACAATTTCTAGGTGGTAATGAGCGGAGATCGCACTTTTATCGATAACGACACTGGCAATGCCGGTGCTAGTCGTGACATGCGTCCCAAGATGTTTGTCTTGTCGCTCATTATTGTTTTGGCCATGGGAGCCCTGGTTGCTCGTCTTGTTTGGCTGCAGATTTTGCAAAATGGCTACTATAAAAATCAGGCAGTGGAGAATTCTACTCGGGTTACTTTTTTGCGGGCTCCCCGAGGCAACATTTACGACCGCCATGGTAATTTACTCGCCACCAATAAACAGTCGCTTTCGATGATTGCTATTCCGGCTCAACTCGATAATGTAAAAGATTTGTCGACAAGGTTGGCACGAGTAATCGATATGCCCGAGCCTAAAATTCTTGAAGAGCTTCTCAAGGCCAAGGTCTCTGGCTCAGTCTTGCCTGTTGTTATCGATCATGACGTTGATATGACTACAGTGGCCCGCTTCTTTGAAAACAAATTGTTTTTGCCTGGCATCGATATTTTGCCAGACATTAGCCGCAGCTATCCTAATGCTGAAGTAACTGCCCATGTGCTCGGTTATTGCGGATCTATTTCGCAAGCGCAACTGGCCCGCCGACCCAATAGAAAGATGGGCGATGTGGTCGGTCAAGACGGTATCGAGCGCCTCTACGATGATCAATTGCGCGGTGTTGATGGCGAGCAAAGGGTGCGCGTTAACGCTATGGGCAATTCACTCTCGGCGGCAACATCTAAGCCTCAGATTACTAAAGAATCGATACCGGGTAAGCCCTTGGTGGTATCGATAGACCTTGATTTGCAGAAAGCCGCATATGAAGCTTTGGGTGCTCGCTCTGGGGCAATCGTGGCCATTGATCCGCAAAATGGTGAAGTCTTGGCCATGGTATCAAGGCCGAGTTATGACCCCAATGTCTTTACTAAACGCATTACGCCAGCTGTCTGGAAGCGCATCAATGCTCCTGATCATCCGCTTTTCAATCGCGCTCTCTCTGGCTATCCACCGGGTTCAATCTGGAAGGCCCTGACTTTGTTGGCAGCACTGCAGTGTGGCGCTGTTAAGCCTGATACCAAGCTCCACGTTTCTGGCGGGATCTCTCTAGGCGGATTTTTCTTCGGCGATTGGACCGGCACCACCGGTCTCTTTGACTTGGTTAAGTGCTTAGCCTGGTCACGTGACTCAGCTTTCTATCAAATGGCGCTGAAGATGAAACCTGAGCAAATCAAAGAGTGGGCCGTCAAATTCGGTGCTGGCAGGCCTACTGGTCTTGAGCTGCGCCATGAAGGCAAAGGCCTAGTACCAGATTCAGAATGGAAAGAGCGGGTCTACCATGAAAAATGGTATCCAGGTAATACTTTGCACATGTCCATTGGGCAAACATATGTTCAAGTTACTCCGGCCCAGGCCGCCCGCATGTTTGCTGGCTTAGGCATGAAAGGCAAAATACCCAACATGCACCTAGTTATGAAAATCGCTGACCGTCAGATTCCCACGCCTAAATGTGAGACAGTTAAGACCAATCCTGTTTATCTAAAAGTTGTATTGGACGGGCTGAAAGCCGTTGTTGCCAGCGGCACCGGTGGTGCCACCAAGCTCGGCGATGTAGAAGTGGCGGGTAAGACCGGTTCGGCCGAAGCTCCGCCGGCTGGCAGTAAGACCCACGCTTGGTTTGCTTGCTATGCTCCTGCTGATAAGCCACGCATTGCTATCGCCTGCTTTGTGGAGCACGGTGGTCACGGTGGTAGTACTTGTGCGCCATTAGCCAAAGTTGTATTGGAGAAGTTTTTTGCAGTCAGTAAACCATTGCCCTCAGATAAAGATGCAGTGGTCAAGCCTGTTGTGCCTGCAAAACCAAAACGTAGGCACTAAATACTGTTTTGATGCAACGGTTTTATATGCACCATATATAGGGTCGTTTCTGATCTATTAAAAACTAGACAAGACGCCAAGTTGTGGTGATAATAGGCCTAGTTTTTAAGGTGTATGGGGCGAATTATGACCAGTCAAGCGCAAGCGATGTCGGCCGATTCAACAGATCTGAGCGCTGAGCGAGTATCAGCCGATGGTGTTGATCTCGAGAACTTTGATGTTGAAAATGCAGCAGCTCAAGAGTCAGTTAGCGAAAACCCTGAATCAGAAGATAGAAGCATCACCGCGGTCAAAGATCTTGTTACCGGAGATGATCGAGTCTCTAAGAAAGACCTAGTGCAACTGCTGGAAGGCTTCGTCAACATACTTCGCACTGATAGCACCAATCTTCCAGCACCGTTGAACGCAAATTCAAGCCCTTCGACTGGCGTTGCCCTAATGCAAGATGTGCAAGTCAATGATCGCACTGCCGAAATAGAATCGCTGCGCAATCTTGTCATTGAAGCTCAAGATACTATTATCAAACTCTTGACCGATCGCGTTGAAGATCGCGCTCGTATAGCCGGTTTAGAAACTCAACTAAATATTCTTCCTGACCTTCAAGCCCAAGCTGACCGGGCCATGATGGTTGCTGTTAAGACCGAAGATTACCGCTCTGAGCTGACCAAAATCAAATTTGAGCTTGATCGTTTTAGACTACACCGAGTTAGAAGCGAAGTGGAGCAGAAGAAAGGCACCATCTGGAAGAAAATCCAGCGCTGGCTATTTGTTCAACGTCGAACAACTTCTGATGATGCCGTTAAACCGACTACAGAGATGGTCTCAGCAGACTAAATTAAGGGCCGAAGACGGCGCAGTCTTTCAGTTTGCTGCGCAAGCGGGCAATACCTATTTCGGTCACCTTGGTGTCGCGCAATTCTAGATGTTCTAGCTGAGTGGCTTCGGCCAATTGTTCAAGGCACTTGTCGGTTACTTTAGTTCCATTTAAGAAAAGTACTTTCAATCCTTTTATGTTTTTGACTTCGGCCATGCTGTCGTCGCTCAAAGTCGTGTCATTTACATATAAGGTACTGAGACTTTTGAGATTGCTGAGGGAGGCGAGAGCTTTGGCAGTAATGGTTGTATAAGACAGATCAAGGTCTTCGAGGCTACCTGAAGTACTGAGATCAGCTACACCGCTGTCGCCAATGGTGGCTGGAAGGTGCAGATTTTTTAGATTGGGCAAGGCGGCAAGCGATTTCATGCTGGCGTCTGTAATTTTTGTGCTTTTAACCGTGAGGCTGGTCAAAGTCTTAACACCCTGTACCAGGGGCAAGATTTGATCGTTTATAGAGCTGCCGGTAAGCCAGAGTGTCTCAAGGGCGGTAGCCTCATTCAAATTGACGAAGTCTTGGCTGACCAGATTAAGGAAGTCGAGGCGTAGCTCGGCTAGAACGGAGAGTTTTAATATGGTTGCCAAAAAAGCCGGTGAATATTGGGCTGTGGACAGATCCATTGAGGCTATTTGGCTAAGAGCCGCGCCATTGGCATCTGCCGACCGGCTATCGACGTCATGACCCATAGCTAGGCCGACCATTGACTGGTCGGGCACGCTTAAGCTGACCTCGCCTGATGCCTGGCCTACCCATGAGCGGTTATGGGGGAAGGCTTTTTTAGAGAGATAGAGGTTTCCCAAGGTGGTTTTACTGGGAAAAGTAAGAGTAAGTTCTTTTGTTGACGCTACCAAGATAAATTCTCCAGTCGTTTTATGGGAGAAACCGGGGGAGCCATATTGTAAGGCTTTATGGGTCTGACCTATAGTAGGTGTGGTCAAGTGTTACGCTCCCTCACGCAAACAGGATATTTGAAAGGGCATATGGCGAACTGGAATTCATTAGACGACAATTCAAATCGGCGCTCAGGCGGTCAAGAGCGATATATCCAGGACGGAGCCTATCAGAACGGCGCCTTCGAAGAATATGCCATGCCCAGGCAACACCGCGGCGACCACCGCAATAATTTGGCCATGTCGGTATCGCTAGGGCCACTTGACGTGTTGCTCGGCGGTAATCGTAATTTTGACAATCGTAATTTTGACAATCGTAATTTTGACAATCGTAATTTTGACAATGGATATAGTCGTCGCTATCAGCAAGATTCATGGGGTAATGGCAATCAACGTTTCGACGATGCCTTTGTCAGCCGCCCTTACCTGACCCCTGACTATAACTTCAGAAAGGGCTATGAGAATTTCGGCGACGGAGCCTACATTCAGCAGCGGGGCTGGTTGCCGGTACCTCATCGTCAGCGCTATATGCCTGAGCCACAAGATTGGCGCATGCAGCAGCGTCGAGCCGAGACGTTTTGGGATAGTGGCACAACGAATTATGAGCGCCCTTGTCCGCCTGTTATTGAAGTTGAACCGCGCCGGCGTGAAGTTGTAGAGCGTCCACCAGAAGTAGAACGGCGCGAACCAACGCGCACTCTGCCAACTAATGCTATGAGTGAGTATGATTGGGCCGTCTATCAAAAGCTTTGCAAGACCGCTGAGAGTCTGATCGGCAAGCACACAACAGCCTACGATAGCCGTCTGCCTAGTGATCGTTTAGGTTGTGTCAAGGCTGCCAGCCTGCTTCTTGATGAAAGCTATGGTCTCAATACCAATGAGATCAATACCCGACAATTTGAAAAAGAGCTAGTTGAAGAGAACGGCTTCACCAGTGTGGCCGTAGCTGACATGAAGCCGGGTGACGTGATTTTGGCCTATAGAGCCGGTGGAGATTATTCACATGCCGGCGTTTATATGGGCAATGGCAAAATCTTCAACAATGACAGCAATCTAGGCACAATGGCTATTCAATCAGTTGATAAGTTCAACTCAACTGAATTTAAGCGCATAGTTGTTCTGCGTCGCCCTGCGAAAGTTCCGTCAGTAGTTGCCTAAACGGTCTATTTGGCTTCTTTTGCCTCTTCAATTCTCTTGAAGATGGGCCCGGCATTGCGCACAGATTGCCCTGCTGGAATCATATCGAAGAAGCCATCTGGCCTATTGCTATCGCCGAAGATTTCGAGTTCGTCTTCGTGGCCAAGTTGCCACCAAAGATCTGATGCCAATTTTGGGGCAAAAGGATAGATTTGAAAAGCCATGCGCCGCAGCATCTCAACTGAGGTGTAGAGCACTTCTTGCCCTTCTTTTATTTTGCCTTCTTTGAACATTGACCAAGGCTTTTCGTCAGCAAAATATTTATTGGTCAAGTCAACTAATGCCAAAATAGAGTCGATGGCTTTGGCATACTCTAGCTTGACCATGTGAGCGTTATAGACAACATGCAGTTCGTTGGCGTTCTCGCGCAGCTGATTTTCTGGTTTAGCGTCTGGCAATTTGCTATCGCAATTGGTTTCTATCAGCTTTAAAGTGCGGCTCAACAAGTTGCCGATACCGTTAGCCAGAGCAGCATTGCAGGTGCTAATAAATTCAGCTCTAGAAAAATCACCGTCTTGATCCATCGGTGTGCGGCTGAAGAGATAGAAGCGCACAGCATCAGCACCATATTGCTCTACGAGCTTATTTGGGTCAATGACATTGCCCAATGATTTGCTAATTTTCTGGCCTTCAACAGTGATGAAGCCGTGAGCAAAAATCTGCTTTGGCAGAGGAATATTGGCAGCCAGCAAAAAGGCAATCCAGTAGATGCTATGAAACTTGGTAATGTCTTTGCCAATCAAATGCAAGTCGCAGGGCCAATATTTCTTAAACTGCTCGTCATCAGTAAGATAGCCGCAGCCCGTAATGTAGTTGCTTAACGCGTCCATCCAAACATAGATAACTTGGTCGTCGTCGTCTGGTACTGGTATGCCCCAAGTCAGCGATTTTTTAGAGCGCGAGACGCTAAAATCGCCGAGTTCTGGATCGTTCAATTGATTGAGAACTTCTTTGCGTCGTCCATCGGGTTGAACGGCTGTAGGATTGGCTTCTAGCCACGCTTGTATTTGTGGTTTGTACTTTGTCAGTTTGAAAAAATAGTTTTCTTCTGCCACTTGCTTTGGTGGCTTTAGGTGATTGTGACAATTGCCATTTTCATCTAGATCGCGCTCTCTGACAAAGTCTTCGCAGCCTTCGCAGTAGAGAGCCGAGTAAGTAGATTTGTAAATATCACCTTGGTCACGCAACTGACGAAATAGACTTTGAACAACTTTTTCGTGTGCTGGTTCGGTGGTGCGAATGAAGCGGTCGAAGGATAAATTGAGATTGGCCCAAGATTCTTTGAACATTTCGGAGATTTCGTCGCAAAAAGCTTGAGGCGTTTTGCCCACAGCCTCAGCCGAACGCTGAATTTTGATGCCGTGCTCGTCAACGCCAGTGAGGAAGAGCACGTCATAAGCTCGCATTCTATAGTAGCGAGCAATCACATCGGCGGCGATTTTCTCGTATGCGTGGCCAATGTGAGGGGCGGCGTTGACGTAATCAATGGCAGTTGTGACGTAGAACTTATTCATATTTAGACCATTCTTTCATTTACAATAGCAGCAGTACATAATAGTACAGACTGAGTTTTTGGTTTTTTAGTTTTGAGGCAGTGAAAGTCAATGACAATGAAGAAGACCTCCAAAAAGCGAGATTCTAAATTTGGTTTCGATTCTTTCAATCCTCTTGAGAACAAAACTGTTCTTCTTGGAATAAGTGGTGGCATCGCCGCCTATAAGGCTTGCGACATTGCCTCCATGCTGCGTCATGCCGGGGCTGATGTACACGCAGTCTTGACTCCAAACGCCAAAGAGTTTATTACCCCGCTCTCGCTCACCACGATAACTCGTAACCAAGCCCATTGTGAGCAGTATGGTGCTCAAGCCAATTGGCGACCTGAGCATATAGACTTGGCCAAAAAAGCCGACCTGATCTTAATAGCCCCAGCCACGGCCGATCTAATTGCCAAGCTGGCTGCTGGTATATGTGATGATTTGTTGACGACCATGGTTCTAGCTTCGCCAGCCAAGGTCATGATCGCTCCGGCCATGAACCCTATCATGCTGCAACATCCTGCCACTCAACATAATTTGTCTGTTTTAGAAAATCGCTATCGCTACGATGTCATTGCTCCAGAGTATGGCGAAGTTGCCTGTGGCGATTGGGGAACAGGCAAAATGGCCGCAGTAGACACTATTATCGCTGCAGTAGCGGCACGACTTTTAGCTCACCAGACCCTTTCAACGAAACGCTTGTTGGTGACAGCCGGTGGCACGAGAGAGCCTATCGACCCAGTGCGTTTCATTGGCAACCGTTCCTCTGGCAAAATGGGCATCGCCATGGCTGATGCTGCCCATGGTCGCGGCGCTGATGTAACTCTGGTATCAACTGTAGACGTAGAGCGGGCCTATCCTGTTATTGTGGTTGAGACTGCTCAAGAGATGCAAGATGCAGTCGAATCTGAATTTGATGGTTGTGACGCCCTGGTAATGACCGCTGCGGTAGCCGATTTCCGACCACTGACTACCTCTAATCACAAAATTAAGAAGACTGACTCGGAAGATTTGGTTTTAGAGTTAACTAAAAACCCCGATATTATCGACTTACTTGGTCGGGTAAAACGCAAAGATCAAGTAATCATCGGCTTCGCTGCTGAATCAGAAGCTCTCTTGTCTAATGCTACACAAAAACTCAAACGCAAGAATCTCGATGTCATTGTTGGCAACGATATATCAGTGCCTGATATTGGTTTTGGCTCAGATGACAACGCTGTGATTATTCTCAATTCTGATGGTGCCAAAGAAAGTCTGCCGAGAATGCCCAAGCGCGCTATCGCAGAGCATCTTTGCGACTTATTGGCTGAGCGCTTCCAGGTCATTGAGAAGACCCCGGTTCATTAGTAGTAATAACTAGTCATAGACTGCCCTTTAACTAAGCTATAAATAGCACTGGGTGATATACTCGCTTGTCTGAAATACTCGGAGCGGAGAAAAGTTTATGGGTAGAGCCAATAACTCTCAGGCTGATTCTGGCAATTCCGCAGGTGGCGGTGGGCTGGTATCGCTTTTGACAGGACTAGTACTAGGTACATTGGGCGGCGTAACGCTTGCACTTCTGACTGCTCCCAAGTCTGGCAGCGAGACTCGCGATGTGCTGCAACGCAGCGCCAAAGATGTGCCAGAGCGTTTGGGTGAGGTTGTTGATGACTCCCTCGATTTGTACGCTTCCTTCCTCAATTATTGCCAAATGAATGTTGAAGAACAAGGCATGCGATTGAGACGGGCATTGGCTGCAGGCAAGTTGGCTGCTGCTAAAAAGCGCGAAGAAATCGAAATCGGCGGCTAAGTCAAATTTTTCAACCTAGTTAAAGGGGTTTTTTGTGGACCATGTAAACGCTTCTTTCGGAGGCCCTCTAGACATTTTGGTGGCTGTGGCCCTGATATTTCTAGCAGTCTCACTGATGGCTGTGAGCTTGCCGTTGATGTCGATGGTAAAGCAGTCTGAACGAACTCTTTCAGCTTTAGAAAGGCTCCTCGGAACCGTCAATCAAGAACTAGGTCCTACCCTGAAGCAGGTTGATGCCTTGCTTGGTAGCGTGCTTGAACTGAAGACTTCAGCTGAAAAACGCATCACTGAAGTTGGTTCGAAAGTTGGCGATGTCAAGGGTGGCCTGGGCAAGATTACAGGCGAGGCAAAGAAACAGTCATCGGTATTTGGTGCCGGATTGTTTGCCGGTGTGCGTTCGTATCTAGAGCGCCGTCCTGAAAAAGGTAACCGTGACCAAAAAGACGAAATGAGATTGTCCGAAGTGGGCAAAAGATAAGAGACGAACCCAAATTAGAAAGCAGGTTAGGAGTAGTTAAATGAGCAGATTTCTAGAAGGATTGGTGGTTGGTGGAGTGCTTGGCTACATAGTCGGTATTCTGTCTGCACCAAAATCAGGCGCAGAGCTGAGACAGCAAATTGCTGATAATTCTGAAGACCTGTATAAACAGGCATCTGACTCGCTTGTTGATGTGCGCGAAAAAACTGGCACAGTCATTACTGAAGCTAAGAGCAAGAGCACTGAAGTATTCAAAAAGGCCTCTGACTCTGTAGTCGGAACCAAAGATCAGATTACCCAGAAGCTGCAAGAGCTAGCTGGTCAGAGCACCAAGGTAATGGTAGACGATGTGGAAAGTGCCACTTCGGGCTGATATTTAGAGATTTAGGAATTTGAAGAAAAAGGAATCCAGCCCAAAGCGGCTGCTAAGGCTCAATAGAGCTTTAGCAGCTTGTGGCATTTGCTCTCGACGCAAAGCCGACGTTTTCATTGCCGATGGCCTTGTGCGCGTTAACGGAGAGACAGTCACTGACTTCAATCGCGTGGTTGATTTAGGCAGAGACAAGCTTTCAGTTGACGGCACACCGTTGCAAAAAAAACGCCTAGATTATGTTGTCATGAACAAGCCAAAGGGCGTGGTTGTCACCTGTGACGATGAGCGCGGTAGGCGCACCGTAATTGATCTTCTCCCTGAAGAGTTGATGCATTTGAAACCCGTAGGGCGGCTCGACTCAGATTCAGAAGGCCTTTTGCTCCTGACCAATGATGGAGATATGGCTCGCTACCTGACTCATCCCTCTCACGAAGTGCCTAAGTTATACCGGGTCAACGTCGAAGGCGACATATCGAAAAACGCCATTACAGCTTTACGTCAGGGTGTGCGGTTGTCAGAGGGCGTGACCGAGCCAGCATTTGTTCGCAAAATTTCTGCTAATGCTAAGTATTCGCAGCTCGAAATTGAGTTACGCGAGGGTAAGAATCGGCAAATCAGGCGGATGTTAGCGCAAGTTGGTTACAGAGTAACGCGTTTGGTCAGGGTTGCCATTGGTGGGTTACAATTAAGTCAACTGGAATCCGGATCATGGCGTCGTCTTAACAATCAGGAGCTTGCGCTTTTGCAACCTTCTGAAGCTGACAAAAGCTTTTAAATAGTTGTTAGGCGTCTTCTTCTACCTTTCTATTTTTACTTACTGAACCGTCACTTACTGGATGCATAAATGTCGTTTGAGCAAATTGGGCAGAAACTCAAAGTCGCAAGGGAAGGTCAGAGCCTATCCGTAGGCCAAGTCTATGACCGCACAAAGATTCCTGTAAATCATATCGATGCTTTAGAGAGTGGTCGCCTTGATGACCTACCAGAGCCTGTTTATGTAGCCGGTTTTATCAAACGTTATGGCGATATGCTTGGCCTCAATGGTCAAAGTTTGGCCGATGAATTCAAACGGGTAGGTCAACCAGTAGTTGAGAATGGTCGTGGCCTTTTCAATCGTGGTGGTGGCGTACAGCAAGCTGTGGCGCCTATTGTGTATGTCTCCAAGCCGCGTGTTGAGACCGAAGCACCAAGTTTCACCAAAACATTTTTCTACCCTAGTTTGCTCTTAGTTGCTGTTCTCGGTGTTGTCTGTGGTTTAGGTGCGTGGTACCAGTCGCAGATGAATACGCAAGATCCAGGGCTTTTGGCGCTTGGTCGCTCTGCCGAGCGCTTCAACCCAGCTCAGATACCAGCTACTGGGGTCGCTCCTGCTGCTGCTGTAGTAGCTAATGGTGCAGCACCTGTTTCAACAGACAACAAAATTGCTCTATCAGCCAGTCAGCATGTTTGGGTAGAAGTAAAGTCGGTTGCCTCAGGCCAGTCGCTATTTACCGGCTATTTAGAAATGGGTGAGCGGCGCGACTTCCAAGATGCTCAAGGTTTAAGAGTAAGAGCCGGCAATGGCGGCAGCTTAACTGTAGATTATTTAGGTAAGAGTGAAGCCTTTGGTTTACCAGGCAAAATTGCTGAGCGTGTCTTCGCTAGTACCCCAGCACCAGCTGCGGCTGGAGCAGATGCCGCGGCTGTGGCCAGCGGCGACGTGAAGCCTGCTGTAACAACTGTAAAGTGGAAACCAGCGGTGCGAAAAACAACTACAGATGGCTCTGTGAGCCAAGGGCGCCGTTCTCGACGTTCTGAAGAAGGTACCCGCGACATTCCAGGCTTCTCATCTGGCGGCGGTACTCGATCTATCGATGTGCCATACCGCTACAATGATGGACGTCTTGATAACGACTAACTTGATAGCGTTCAAGATATAGCGCGGAGAAAGTGAGAAATGCGTAACCCCAAGATTGGGGTGGTGTCTTTGGGTTGTCCCAAGAATGCCACTGATACTGAAGTAATGCTAGGCCTTTTAAATGAGGCTGGGTTCGAAGTCACTTTTGACAATGATGAAGCAGAGTTGTGTCTCGTTAACACCTGCTCGTTCATTGGTGATGCCCGCAAAGAATCTGTTCGCACCTTAGTTGAGTTAGCTGACCAAGGTAAAGAGCTAATCATTGCTGGCTGTCTGGCCCAGCACTTCAAAGAAGAATTGCTCACCGAAATACCTGAAGCGCGAGCTGTTGTAGGTACTGGTGACATCACCAAAATCGTTGATGTAATCAAAGCCGTCGCCCGCGATTCATCGCTTCGCTTGGTTGAAGTGAGCGATGTGCCTAACAATTATGATGATGAAGTTCTCCCGCGTATGGCCACAGGAGTTGGTGCTTCTGCCTATTTGAAAATTGCTGAAGGCTGTGACCATGCCTGCACCTTCTGCATTATTCCGCTGCTACGTGGCAAGTTCCGTTCGCGCACCATCGAGTCGTTGGTCAAAGAAGCACGCATACTTGTTAAAGGTGGCGTCAAAGAAATCATTTTGGTCTCTCAAGATTCGAGCTATTACGGTCTCGATATCTATAGCAAAATGGCCCTACCTGAGCTTCTTGAAGCCTTGCATGAAATTGAAGACTTAGACTGGATTCGCATCATGTATTGCTATCCAACTGAAACCAATAGAGCACTGCTTGAAACCATCAAGCGCTTGCCTAAAGTGGTGAAGTATGTCGACATTCCACTCCAGCACTCGCATCCTTCTGTCTTGTCGGCAATGGCTCGGCCAAGAAATCCTGAAAAAGTTATGGACTTGATCAGAGAAGTTTTGCCTGAAGCGACCATACGCTCTACTTTTATCGTCGGCTTCCCTGGCGAAACCGACGAGCACTTCGAACATCTTGTTCAGTTCATCGAGAAATATCGTTTCGATCGCCTTGGTGTCTTTACCTACTCCAAGCAGATGGAAGTGCCTTCTGGTCACATGGATAGCCAGCTCACTGAGAAAGTAAAGAAAGCTAGGCGCAATCGCATTATGCGCTTGCAGCACGATATTGCTTTTGCTTCGAACAAAGCCATGGTTGGCCAAGTGATACCAGTATTGATTGAGAGTTTCGATGAGAGCAAAAAGCTCTACATCGGCCGCAGTCAAGGCGATGCCCCCGGCATCGACAATCAGGTCTACGTGCGCGAATCTGCTGATGCACCGATTTATATGGCCGAAGTGAATATGGTGCTGGTTGAAGAAGCGAAGCCTTACGATTTGATTGGTGTCGCCTATAGTGGCACGACCGCTGCGCCGGGAATGATACAGGTTGCTGGGCAAGAGCTAGAAAAAGGGCTTGTTACGCCGGTTTCAATTTCTCGCTAGGGTGAAGCTGTAG
The DNA here is from genome assembly GCA_021732025.1 of Candidatus Obscuribacterales bacterium. Classification (GTDB taxonomy): domain Bacteria; phylum Cyanobacteriota; class Vampirovibrionia; order Obscuribacterales; family Obscuribacteraceae. Next base: position 20,208 of record JAKFVU010000048.1, read on the forward strand.
GCTAATTCTATGTCTGGTTTATCAGCTTGCTGCAAGTGGCTTTTGGTTGGTCTGTGTTTCGCTTGGCTCTTCACTGTCTTGCCCGCAAACGTGGCGGCACTGCGCTTTGGCGTTGCAGTCTTGCTGCTGCTTTGGGCTTTGAGTGGTCCTTTTGTACTTTCGTGGTGCATGGTTGATCTGGCTGGTTGGGCTTTTCACCAAGGCTATTATTCATTGGCCTGCAATCTAGCCCGTTTGGGTGTGCAGATTGACAGTGCTGTTCGCCCCTTGGTACAGCTAGCAGGGTTAAGCGATTCTCCCTTTGCTGCCTTTAATTCACTCAACCTTGCTAATTCTGAAATGGTTGGTGGGCGATTTACTTTGGCCAAAGAAAGATTGACAGCAGCTCTTGAGCAGTCAGACTGTATGGCAGCCATGCCGGCTACAAGTTCTGTGACGCCATTTGTATTGAGTCATCTGGCTACTGTTGAGCAGTGCCTTGGAAATTTTGAACAAGCCCATTCATTTCTAACTCGCTCGATAAATTTAAAAAGCAATAGCTTGAAAGACTGCGAAAGCTCAGGCGAAAAACTTGCCCTAGAACGTGCCATAGCTGCCGACCGCCACGCCTTAGGTGGCTTCTATGATAAGAGGCTTGCCTACGCTGAAGCTGAGAAAAACTATTTGGCAGCTCTAGACCTTTTAGATCAATCGGTTGATGTCAAAGGAGAGCTTCTAGACTGGGAAAATGAGATGCGTGGTAGCTTCGTGAACGGCCTAGGTGAGTTTTATTTGCGTCAAGGAAAAGTCGATTTGGCAGAGCCACTATTGCGCCAGGCCTTTGACTTAAGAAGTTCACGCTTTTCTGCTAACCATCCAATAATGTCGTCTTCGTATGACGCACTCGGTAGGCTCGAGACGATAAAAGGTAATCTTGTTGAAGCTAATTCGCTACTAAAGCGCGCCTATAAAATTCGCCTGCACTATTGCAAAGACAATTTGTCTGATTTGGCAGACACTCAAATATCACTCGCCAAATTGAAGCAAGTGCAAGGCCAAGAGGCAGAAGCTGAGTTGCTTCTGCGTCAAGCTCTAGAGGCCAAGGAGAATGTTTTCGGACCTTGCCACCCTGACTTGGCCGAAGTCTTAGAGGCCCTTTGCCTGTCACTTTCAAGCCAAGAACATAGAGATAGCGAAGTGGCTTTGCTACAAGAAAGGGCTCGCCTTATTCGTTCAAATTATGCCCTAGAGCCATCAAATTGATTTTGAAACTTGTAGGGCTCGCGATGAGTGTTCGCGCGCTATTTTGAATAAGTTGTCGGCCATGGCTAGATGGTCATAGTCGAAGTTTTGGCAAAAGTACTGAAGCTCTTCTAGGCCGTCTGCTGCTTGGGCAATGGCGTGGCGCATCCATTGCAGAGCCGGTTTGAGTGTAAGCGGTGGTGGGTTGTCTGTGAATTCATTACTAGCCTTGAGCAAGGTTTTTTCAATTTCGTCAACATATTGGGCAAATTCTTCTAAGAGTTTGTCGTCATAAATGTCTTGCGAAAGGGCACTTAGACGTTGTTTGTACTTCGATAGTATAGACTCGATAGAGCGCCGCAGCGGGTGAAAAACTTGCCTGAGATAGCGCTCTCTGGCCTTCTCTTCATCAAGCGAGTCTTGCACACTGGTGGGCATGTGCATGCCAGTGCGAGGCTTCGTGCGAATTACAACCGAATCATAGTGCGCCCTTTTTTCGCTGTCCATCAAGGTCTCATAGGCCTCATTGATGGACATCATCTGTTCAGTTTCGGTCATTACTTGGTTGTCGGGCTTGGCCTGAAATGACAAATCTGGGTGCACGGCTTTAACAAGCTTGCGGTAGGCTTGCTTGATTTCGGCCTGGCTGGCATTGGTGTTCGTGGCCAGGCCGAGAATTTCGTAGTGGTTGGTTTTCTTACGAGCCATGGGCTAATTATAGATTTGTGACCGGATTGTAGTTCACGTTTCCATTTCGTACCTTACAGAGTATCACAGGTGCTGATTCTCGCAGTTTAGGCTTTTACTCATTGTCTATTTTTGTCATTCTGTAATCTACGTGGCATCTACATGGAGGATAAACAGGTATGGCAAGAATAAGGTTGACCGTCAAGGAAGTGGCAAAGCTCAAGGCGAATCTGCCAAAAGAAAAAGGAGACAAGCGTTCTACCGGGACAGTGATTTGATAGGTTTCGGCATTCGGGCGACACAATTGAGAGCTACACATATAGTAGAGAGCTGTAGGCAAAGATGGTCCCAATAAGCGCATCGAGATAGGTGACGTTGGTCTAGTGCCGATTGATGAAGCACGGCAACTAGCTCGTGAGCTGCTCGGTAAATTAGTAGCAGGAATCGACCCAACACAGCCTGAACGTCAAGCTGTAGTTCCGACATTACGAGTAGCAGTTGCTGATTACTTGGAGCGTGATTTGAGGGAAAGCACGAGAAAATGGTACAGGTATTGGTCTACAAAATGGCTTGGCGACTGGCTTGAACTGCCAATTGTCGAGATAACAGAATTGATGGGTATTACTCGGAACAAAGGGATCGACTTACCCAACAGCGACAAACCTGCGAAGAATCAAACCAATGGCGGGAAGACGCAGATGGCGCAAGTTATGACATTTCTGAAAGCCGTTCTGAATTACGCCAAGAATCGCTACAAGAACGAAGATTTTACGAAGATTCTATCTACCAATCCATGCGCGATACTAACCGAATTCAAAGAGCAACATCGCATCGCTCCGCGAAAAAACTTTGTCTCTGCTTCGCAGTTACCCGCCAACTTTGTTGCAGTGAGACAGCTTGAGCAAATCGAAAAAGCCTATGAACTAGCTCAGCGAAATTTGCCGCGACCAAAAGGGACAGAAAAAATTAGTGAACGCGAGGACATGCTTAAACTCAGTGCTAAATACACGCCGATGTTCGACGAATTCACAGTAGGTGATGGCGAGAGCGTCTTTGGTATTTCTAACCGAACTTCCGCTCGAAAACTTGAACAGCTACACCGCGCGAGAAAGCTTGGCAAAAGTGGTGGCAAAGCGGGTCAGCGAGCTAATTATTGGATATTGCAGAAGACGACAGAGCAACTTCAGGCCGAGGATATTTTGGGCTTAGTTCACCCGTCGAAGCTGACCTAGTAAACCTGGTCACCTCGCCAAACGGCTTGCCAGGTTGTGGCCAGGCATCAAATGTAATGGTGGTAAGCGATAGCAGAAAAGCTTGCCACCTGGTCACCGAAAACGACCCCCCTCTTTTCTCAATACTTTTTTAGAAGAAATCAACAGATGGATACAAGCTCGATAGGTGATGAATCGCTAAATAAATATCTAGAACTCTTGGCCAACAGAGGAGATGTGTTTTACGCATACAGACAGAATGGACCAGGTTGGAGGATGGAAAAAGGAGAATTAACGGTCAAGCATGTTCGGGCACCATTCGAAGGCACCACAATTTTAAGTTTCCCTGCACTATCGACAGATGGTACTTGCAAGTGGCTCGGTTTCGATTTCGATGACATATCTCTCAATCCTTATAGGTTAAAAAATACACTTGTCCAAAGTGGCTACCGTGTACTGCATGACAGTAGGCGAGAAGACCGGGACGGACACTTATTACTGTTATTTGATAGACCGGTAAAGAGTAGTTATGTTCGACGGTTCGCACAAGAGTTTTTAGCGCATACTGGTGTAACTGCGGGCGGTGCTCTTGAGGTCTTCCCTAAACAGGATGAAATAAAAGAAGGAAGTATAGGCAATGGACTGAGGATGCCGTTAGGAGTAAACCAAAAAAACGCAGCAAAAGACGCTAGAGTCTGGATAGAAGGAGTAGAAAAAGACATAGAACTACAACTAAATCATCTTCTCTCTTTCCCCTTAAACTCCGGCGACCTTTATCGAGGTGATTGGCAAGGCATTGTTAGAAGCTGACACAAAAAGGAGAGAAGCTAAATTCGATGTGAGTAGATTCACCGTTTGCAAGCGAGGCAGAAAGGAGAAGACTTGCTTACTCAACGTGATACCAAGCCACCTGCTGAAACGAGCACCAAAGGGTTATTACACCCGCTGTCCTCAGTGCGAACGCGAAGGGTTCGACAGAAGCGGCACTAACTTATGGATTTCAGAAGATGGTTTTGGCCTTAAGTGCTTTAGAAACAACGGTGAACACACCACTTTAGATATACTTCGGGCTCTTTGTTCCTAAAAATACTTGTGAAAAAAGCTAAGTGAAAAATCGTGACCAGGTGACCAGCTTTCCTGAAAATCCATACGCAGTAATGGTTTAGAGAGTGGTCATTGGCTTGCCAGGCCCGTGGCGAGGTGGCAAGGTATTAGGGCAATGTATTTTTCTATTTGGCGTCTTCTTGGCTAGGAAAATGTTCAACAATTACTTTCAGTTCGACATGAACGGGCATCGCTTCAGCCATACCGATGTGAATATCGTTAAAGCTGTCGATAAGAAATTCAGTGAGCTTATAAAACTGAGGGTCTTGGTCTAGTTCAATTGTGGCTACTCGTAGGTCGACACCATGTGCGAGGTCTATGGTGTTCTGGGTGGGTTCAATGGAGCTTATTAGGAAACCCTCCGCGTCTTCGTTTTTTGCCGAGAGTAGTAGTTCACCTACTGCTGCTCCAGAGGGTTTTTCTTTCCAGGCTTTGCAAGAGAACACTATATTCTTCCCGTCGAGACGTGTAGCCAACAAATCCAGTTTTAATTTTCCAAATTTTCCGACCTTGTAGATGTAACCCGGGTCTCCATCAGTGAACTCCGCAATGTCAAAATAATGAGCAAGTTGCATCAATACTCTTTTTACGGATATCTCGTAACTGTTTCCCTTTTGTGTATTGCTCATCGCTCTGCCTCACCAACTCTCTTTTAGATATACCCGCCTCGGAATCGCTTTAAAGCCCCCGTAATTTCCCCGACTCGTAGATTGTGCACTGCGCAGGGTAAACGCTCACCTAGAAAGCTCAGAAGTGTCTTACAGATCGTTCCTCAATTCATTGCTGGTGTCGTTATACGGCTGAGTAATAACGGATTTCTTTATTACCTCAACTAGGTAATGTTTCGCTCGGTGCCTTGGTTGTGTGGCCTATCGTAGAATGTTCGATTCCTTCAAAATTGACGGATTCCGTCAACCCATCATCTTCTAAGAATTCGTCAGATTAATTCTCGTAGTCCCATTTGGGACAATTCGCGAGTATTCATGCAGGTTTCAGATTGTGCGGATTTCCGTACAAAGATCTACAACGGTGACAGATCTTGCGTTTTCGGATTTATGAGAGCGCTAGCGACAGCGGTCTTGACGAAAAGATCTCGCAGTCTTATTGTGTTCCAGCGTCTTATTGATTTCACTTTAGTTGATCCAGGTGGGCATCACCGCCGGTGCTATTTCGTGCGAGGTTCTTATATGAAAAGCCGGCTACGAGTCGTTGGCAAAGATGAGTTGGTACCTGACATCTCCATCGTTCCCGAAGCCGACGCACTGCCTACTTTAAAACAGGTGGCCGAATGTCAAAGACGACGGTAAAGACGAAAGCTTCAAGTTAACTGAGTTTCTCCCTATTCAATTCATCCCTGCTTCGCCGAACTCCTGCCAACACTTGGATGCGTTACCGTCGACGATGTCGAGGACAAACTATCCAACGCAAACAAAGCAGGTATTGAAATCTTTTGGGACATCTCACCGTACGCATTAGACTTTGGCAGCGAGGTGAAAGACTTCGCCCGCTACTTGCATATGTGCGTAGACCTCGGAGTACCAATCGAGCAGATACTGAAAATGGTTGACGAAGCTGTAGCGAGGAACGAAGAAGAAATGGAAATGATTAGGCGCTAGGTGTCGGCTATCACGCTCTCGCGTAGAATCAACATAATCTCGTCTATAACATCTGGCAGAATGGGAGGCGTCAAACGTAGCTCTGGCAATGACTCGTCACCGACTTCGAGACCTTCATTTAAATCGCCTAACTCTCTAATTGGCTCCATTTAGGTCACCTGGTTTGATGCTTGTATAACCAGCTTACCAAGCACGTGCAAAAAACGGAGTTCATGAGCAATCGCTTTTAATCCTGCTGATTTTGCCGTGTCGAGAATGTGGGGGAAAAGTTCAGTATCACTGTAAATAACAAAGCCGTCAAAGGCTGACAGCACGGGTTACCGGCGACTTGTCAATAGGTATTAAATAATCATTACGGGAATCTCATGTATTTATTTTAGGTCTTATTATTAGGTTTCGTTTGAAGACGAGCTTACAAACAACAAATAGGAAAAACAAATTTGGAAGAATACCAAACACCAGACGAAATAGCACAATTGTCTATCGTGGAAATCGAGCAAGCATTGAGTTCAGCACGAGGCAGCGAAGATTTATTGTTAGTTGCAGACCGCGCTTGGCGGTTTGGAAATTTACCAGAAGACCAGCTCAGCCAGTTCACCTTACCAAACAAAGACATCGGTTGGCTAAGAGTTTTTTGCCAAGTCTCAAGAGCGTTGCTTGAGCTTGAACGGAGCAAACGAGAGCACTAGATTATAAAGAAAGAGCCTCGAAATACTGAGGCTCTTTCTTGTTCAACTTTACTTATCGTCCTCTGAAGCATATGGCTGACCAGTGAGAATTTTTCGCTCGTCGCTAACTTCAGGGTCTAATGTGATTAACCTCCAATTGTCTCCAGAGCAATTATGCGTCGCTGTTTTCCCAAGCGGTTTTTCACACCGTGGACATATCACGCGACTACCAATTTCCCCCATTTCTAGTACCTCCATGATTTCTACTTATCGAAGGTAGCTCTGAGATAAGTGGCGTCGTAGAAACAGACGAATTCGAATCGGAATTTTTTTGCGAATTTCTGCGGCGGTTTAAAAAGGTGTTCTAAAGCAGCTAGGTTTCGACACTACCTTCCAATCGACCTCAGCACTCCGCCGGCAAATCAGGCGCTTGGGCATTAACCACCGAAAGCGCCTTTGATACCTCTAAACACACCGCTACCGAATTGGGCTGGAGCTTTGATTAAATCGCCGACACCTTGACCGGCGCTATAACCGAAGCAGCCCGGATTAAAGGTGCCTTGTTTCTTCGCGTCTAAATACCTCTTGCCTAACTCGAACACTCCACCCGCAATACGACCGCCGATGGAGCCATCTACATCACCGGCGGATTGTTGCGGCTGTCCCTGATTTTGTACACCGCCATACATGCCGCTATCGTCATTGTCTTGATTGAACTGTTGAAGCTGGATTTGATAAAGCTTTAAGGCTCTGTCGTAATCAGCATTCTCTGCTGTTTGAAAAAGTTCTTCGGAGCCACGATTACCGGCGGCAATCAAGTCGGCTTGTCGAGCACTTGCGAAGCTAGAAGCATTTGGGCCGTCTTTCACGGCTACAGCACCGAGTTGTGGGTTAAGCGTTTCTGCTATGTAGCGCTGTTTAGCAGAGTTGCCAGCACCATCACCGGCACTAGCATCAAAACGCGGGCGATTCGCTTCCATAAATTGAGCGCGCAGCATCGCGGCCATCTGTGGGTTAGTTTGAGAATAGTACTGCAACATCGCAGCTTGATAGGGACGCATACAAATAGCCTCGAAAAATTGGATTTCATTCGAGGCTATTTTGATTGTAATGGGGCTAGGCCAGCAAGTTTATTCGCACGCACCTCTTACCTGGCCGAATTCTAGTTTGAAACGTTTAAGAATGAGCTGTAAACGACTGAGTATATGGAGTGGTTGGTGAATTGAGGGGCAAGGGTGTCACCTGTGGCTTATCAGGGTATAGCAAGCGTACGTAGGGTCGACCTTGCCCAAATAACTACTTCCTGTTGTAGTTATTTACCGATGAGGCAGGTAAGATGTACCTGGCATCTGGGAGGGTGGCATGCATAACAATATTAAAACTTTTGCCAAACCGCCCCTGGTCGAAGTGCTTTGCGGGCAGTCTTTCGAAGCTTTGGGCCAGTTCGCCATACCGCACGTGGGGTTACTTTGGAAGGATTACCAGCCAGAGTATTCACTATTCCAGGAATTACCGCCAATTGAGCCGGTAATCGAGTCTTACGAAGAAGCTGAGCCGCCTTCTCCAAGCGTTTACGAGTCGTTTGACCGTTTACCGTTGCCTCGCTTCTGCTTCTTGGAAACGGATAGGAGATCAACAGTACAAGTTCAGAACAATCGATTCAGCTACAGCTGGCGTCACACGAAGGATTCAGATTACCCTCGTTTCGGTGCAGTTTATGAGCAATTCCTCTCAAAGTTGGCAAAGCTTGAAGCGTTCGTAGCCGAGACTGGTATTGGCGAAGTTACTTGCAATCAGTACGAACTTACATATATAAACTTTATGCCGCTGCCTGAATCGGACGATGGTGAGCACGCGCTAGAAAAGTTATTGCCTCAGTTTAAAATTGGTCACGAGACGAATTTCTTACCTCACCCGTCTAGGCTCGGGATAAATCTTTCTTACGACCTTCCTCAACAGCAAGGCCGACTGCACGTAACTATACAGCCGAAAGAGTTTTTCAAGCCGACAGTTTCGGGTATACGCCTCATTCTCACTGTTAGGGGTTTTCCAAAGACTCCTTCGAGTGAAGACAAATCAAATTGGTTTGCCTTAGCTCGGGAGTGGATAGTAAAAGGATTCGTGGACTTTACCGGTAAAGAAATTCAAGAAAAATTTTGGGGGCTTGAAGAATGAAAGGCGGAAAACTATTGCATTTCCCTGTTAGAAACCAACCATTAGAAGCACGAATACCGGTGCAAGACGGCACCTCCGCTCGCTATCTACTCTGTGAGCACGAAGCTGCCTATTCCGGAGCGATGATGCCTGCTGAACTTTCACAACCGCGCCCCCTTTCCTGGAAAGCGACGGTCGAGCAATATCTCCACACGTGGAAGCAAACCAACACACTACTATCAAGCATTGATTTCGATTTTTTCTTAGCCCCTGTACATGCCTATCATCTGGATTTAGACGATGAGGTCGTCGAGTTTGTCGAGGGACCAGCACCGAGTCTCTTCGTCGGTGAATTTTCGCAGTCCATGGATGAGGCGGCGGATTGGCCAACATTGATTCTGTCGGATTCGGATTTGGATTATCTTTAGATGACCAGTGGTTGGTACCAGGAAGTTTCACTTGCTGAGCCGATTGATCAAGGAGATTTAATTCTTGGTTGCCCGGTTATTTCTTGGCGGCCTGATGGTGATGACTTGCCAGACATCATCAACCAAACCTTAAATAGCGAAGATACTGCCCGGTTCGTTCAATCCAGGATTCTAGACGTGGTGGTTCTTACTCAGACCTGCGATCTTGCGCAGGCTAAGGCACCGAGAGTGGTGCTATGTCGCTTCTATCGGCTCGCTGACTACAAACGCATGTTCAAGAGCCGGTTTGACGATTACAAGGATATGGACCAACTAGCCGGAAAGAAGTTAGATGCCAAACTGGATAAGCTCAACGTTCAATGGAAGAAGCACTGCACTGGCATGAAGAACGGAAGCAGCCCAAATTATTGTTTAATCGAAGCCGTTGACAATGCCAGTCACGGGGAGGAACAATTGGTAGTTGATTTCTCAGAAATTCACTCAGCACCTACAAAATGGCTTGAGCAGACAATTCAAAAACGATCTTTGCCACGAGTAAAATTGTTACCCCCTTATCGCGATTACGTCGCGCACAATTTCGGCCGTATGTATTCTCGCGTTGGACTGGATCCTGATCTGCGCGATAGCTGGCAGACCTTTTGACCTCGTGTGAATCTGTTCGATTGAATATACAATTTGCATTTTTTCTGATGCTCTTGATGAAAAAAACATTTGGTCAGGCGTCGAGACACAGAGCGCTTAACAGATTTGAATAGCGCTGCGCGTAGTTTGAAGGAGCTTTGAGAATCACATGAAGCAGCAAAGAATCGCGACAGCTGAAGAAGTAGAGCAGGTGAGGAAAAATTTTGTCGACTTCCATTACATGGAGATCCTTCGGTGCCTCGGCATGACGTCGCGGGACGAGCTGCGTCCTGACTCGCAAATTCGAGGTAAGGCCTGCATTGCCGCTTTCGTAATGGCGTGCTGTTTGATTGAGGCTTTGGGGCGCCATCTCACGACGAAAAAAGATGTTGATGCATTCGGTGCGGTTATTAAGTTGATGAACTGCAACGGCGGAAGCTACAACGCAAAACAGTTATATTACGTAGGTCGCTGCGGTCTTATTCACGGCTTGGTGCCTCAGCATCCTAAGTTCGAGGTCGGTATCGCGATATCCGATATTCCGCGAGCCGAGAACACAACCGTTGTGCTAACTACCTGCACCGGCAGTGCCGATTCCGAACAGTTTGACATACTATACCTACAACAATTTATTATCGATCTTGGAGTGGTTCTCGACACTTGTTTCAATAGTAAGACGGAGAACTTCCTAAAATGCGTAGCTCGCGGAATCGATACGTATGGCCGGATATCGGTGCACCAGGCACTGATTGTTGATACAGAGTACACAAAATTTTCGAAGCTGGACTAACAATTGAGTAGTTGTTGTGCGATTTACCCGTCATGATTCCCCTCGACAGGCTTGCGCTTATCTTCACAGAGAGTTAGTATCGAGTGGTGAAGGCAGTCCGTCTATCTAAGGTATATCTAGTTGAAACCCGCCCACAATGCGTATAGGGTTGACCTCTACGAAGGTCGGTAGTAGGATGAGGAAAGAACTACTACGAATTTGAGAGGAACTACAACATATATGACCACACTTTCAGATATCCAATTAATCCCCATCAAGAACGGCTACGACAACGGCGGAAGAGTAATATTCGCTTCTCGCAGCTACACCCGCGACATTTACTTCAAAGATTTTTCGCTTGTCGAAGCACCATTAAGAGAATTAGGTCTATGCGGTCCGATTCCGGCCTCGTTCGACGGGCTAAAGGATCTCGCCTCATTTGCAAATCTAGATCTAGACCACTTCAACGACGTAATGGATAGATACCAAAACGATGGCGTTCCAGCTCCCATAGTCGAGGAAGAATAGACGCAGTGCATATTGGCGATTAACGAAATTATTTGCATTTTTCTGCCACCCCTTTGGGCTCGATATATCGGCTTTAGAAAAAATCATTGCGAATCGAAGTCACCTTGGAATGGTGGGAGAAGCGTGGCTTCGGGGGTGTACCGGCATGGGGTCTCGGTTTGCGTCAGTGTTCCACCCAAGGCCGCGCTACAGGAGGGGGTAGAAACAAAGCCACCGACGGCGATGCTCGATGGCTCAATAGCAAGGTTGGCTGTTGGCTTGTGGCCTAGCTAAAAGGGCAGTGCTTAGCGATTCCTCTATACATGGTTGCCTTACTCAGACCAACTACCCTGGCCACTTCAGCGCCATTCATTCCCTCGTCTAGCATCTTCTTGGCTGTAACTGCCTTATCTTTTGTCACCAACTCTTTACGCCCTCCAACTCTTCCGCGAGCTTTAGCAGCACTGAGCCCCGCCTTAGTACGGCTAGCTATCATCTCTCTCTCTAGCTGTCCGAATGCGGCGCAGATAGTAAAGAAGAATTGCCCGTAAGGTGAAGAAGTATCGATGTCATCAGACAAGCTTTTGAGGTTGATGCCGCGCTCTTTTAGTTTCTCTGCAATGTTGAGCATATCTTTAGTACTACGGCTCAAACGGTCGAACTTGTAAATAACTAGCGTGTCGCCTTCTCTCATATACTCAAGCGCATTTTCTAGCTCTGGCCTATCGGCGTTCTTTCCGCTGGCTTTCTCGCTAAACATCTTTGTGCAACCTGCGGCCTTGAGAGCATCGCTTTGTAGGTCTAGTGATTGTTCAGCGGTGCTGCATCGTGCATAACCTATTAGCTGCCCTTTGGTTGTTTCCAGTTTAGCCATTTCGCTTTCCTCGCTTGGGTGTCTCAGAACTTGTCTCATTATCTACCAAAGCCGATTTGATTACAAGACGAGAAACGAGACACCGAGATTAAGTATACCTGGCGCCGATATCGGAAGCCTGCACCTAGCGCACAAACGAACGTTTTTGAGACGACAAGAAATACCATATAAGACAACATGTATAGGCGCACAGGGCTAACGTCTGGAAGATTTGAATATATGAGAGGCGATATCCCAGCAGTAATATAGAAGGCCGTGGACATTGAGCCAGTCAGTCGAAGCGAAGAGCGATTTCATATTTGACATATCAAGTTCAAACAGTCTTTCACGGCGATTGAGCACCAAGTCTTTATAGACCTTGAAGCTTCGTTGCTGCTCTCTTGGTAGGCTTAATTTGGGGTAGACGTACCTGTTAGAAAAATCTACGCAGGGTTTAAAACGCTCTGTATACGGGCCTTACGAGCCATGGGCTAATTATATTATTGATTTGTCGGCTCGGTTGGATGAAAGACTCTCATTTCATCAAGTTTGACAGCGCCTTTTTTCTTATAAATAGCAAAATAGTTTTCTTCGCCTATTTTTTCGTAGTTGCTTAGTGTTCTTTCGGCAAAGTTAGATTCTTTGAGCCAGTCTGTGGTCTGGCCCGTTTGCCAAAATATGAGTGTAGGATTTGTATCCTTTATGTCTTGCACTAGCTGATTGATAAATTCGTCTAGCTGAGTAGGAAACCTAGCCCACACGCGCGGCTGGGTATCTCTTACAAAACGAAACGGTCCTAGCATAGTTAAATCGATGTGACGGGTAGCCGATTTGCGCTTCAGTTGCAGAATTGTGGCGGCATTTGGCTCAGTCGATTCACCGATGATGGCAACATAATCGCCTTCTTTTGTATATTCAAGAATGGGCTTGGCTAGTGGGGCCAAGTCATCGAACGATGTTGTGCCGCTGTAGCCGATACTTGTAAGGTCAAACTGAGTATTGCTGGCTGTCTGTTTGAAATCTTTCCAGCAGATATTGCTCATCCAGGTGCCCAGCATAAAAATGGCAATGGCTGCGGCAATTAGATTATGGGCCACTAGCATATTAGCGAAAGATATAAGTAATTTGGGTAATTTGAAATTGCTTATAACCGTTGATATTTGATCTCTGATTGTCTTGTACAGCACAATCAGAGTCATGTTTTGAAGCAAGAAAGTAGTCTGATTTAGGGGGAATAGATGTAGCGGGAAGCCCTTACCTTGAATGAAATAAATGAAGTAACTACTGAGCATGACGACACAGATGGGGGCGAGAAATGGCTCTAGCCTAACAAAGGCAAAAGTTAAAGCTGTACCGCATATCGAGCTAATGAGAACTTGATCAGAGCAAGTGAAGTTGTAGTTGCAGAGATACATGGTGGAACGTTCGAAGAATTTGTATCCCGATAAAGTCAGAGGCATAAGCACATCGAAGTAAGCATGCTGTTCAGCCTGAGATAACAGTTTGAAATGCACCGTATAAGTTAGAGCGATGGCAGCGACAGCCGCGATTTCAACTTTGATAAGTGGGCGAAACTGTTTCTGTCGAATCAACCAATATACTTCGGTCATTATCGCTGGAATGAAAAAATAAGGCTTTAAGCACATGCCGCATCCAGCGATCAACCCTACTGTTATAGCCAGCCAAGGCCTCACTGTAATTTGCTGCCAGCGCAAATAGCGCAGTAAGAAAAAGGGCCAGTAGGAGAGCATAAAAATGTGTTCACGCTGGCCCCATTCAAACAGACAGCGCAATCTACTGGTAACTAGAATAAATTCGTAAATAGCGATGCTGAATGTAAAGGTGCTGATGACTAGCGGGTTTAGCTGGTCTTTTGCTTTTGCCATCAAGACATAGAGCATAATTACACAGTAGACACTTAGGCACCAAATATAAAGTGAAAATGACAATGCTGCCGGTATGTTGAACAGTGCTGATGCCAAGGATGGTATCAAGCTGATGTAGCAGATTAAAGGCGGATTGAGATCGATAATATCAACATATAGTGTCTTGCCATGCCAGAGCATGTCAGCCATGATCATATATTTGGCTTGGTCAAAGCCAATTCTTAGTGGGTGAATCAAAATAATAAAGAGCACCGCCAGCAGTGCAATGCTAGTGACCGTTGGTCCGAATACTTGAGAAACTTTTAGCCCTTTTGCTTTTGACTCGGCCATCAGTCTTCCCTCAGCCAGACTGTAAAGCTATACCAGCAGCCACTGATAAAGGCGGGTTCAGTTTTTTGCAGCTTTATCTGATTAGCTTCGCCCATCGGCTTATAGTTTTCTTCAAGGGCGTGATTGAACGATTCGTGTTTTCTCAAATAATCTTCGGTGCGACCCTGCTGAATAAACATCAGTTTTGGTACTCGTTCTTGTACAAGCTTGGCTAGCTGCTCGTTGACATAGGTTTTGTCGAATATCTGCTGAGGACTATTAATAAGTTCCTCAGGAAGTTCTTTCTCGGTTATGTGGCAATCGCTTAATAGTCTTATCGGGTAACCCCAGAGAAACGGCGGACACGGCTTGCGTCCACTCAGCAGTGTGAGAGGGTACGCCGGGCTTATGGTGTCGTTTAAAAAGATCACGCAGTCGCCTGGCTCACTAAACTTGTCGAGCCAAATTGAAAATTCGCTTGGTTGCCCTGCTTGAATTGGATCAAGTTTGGTCTTAGCTGGTCTGAGTAAGCTGGCGGTGGGGAAGGCCCAAGACCCCCAGCTGCCGAGGCCGAGCGCTAGTAGCAAAAGGCCGAAAGCAGAAAATATTCGCTTCCGGCGTCGGTTAGCCCACCTCGAAATTTTGCCAGCAGCCAGGGCAACCACGATGCTTGCATTGATAACTAGAGGAGCCACGAGCAGTATTGCTTGGGCCGTGCCACCGCGTTTATCCGTGATAAAGAAAATGAATCCGGTGAGAGAGAGAATAGTCATCGGATAAAACAGCGATGTTTCTTTTCTCAATGCTAAGGACGCTATGTAGACCATGGCTGCTGCGTAAAAATAAATGCGCAAATCAGGCGAACAGTCTAGATATTTGACGTGGTCATCCATGGGAAAGGAAAAGTTATTGAACCAGAGTGGCACAATCAACGAGCAATATATTTGACATACCGTTTTATGCAGAGTCATGTAAATGGGTATGATGCTCAATCCCAGCAGGCATCCCAAAATCTCAGGACTTCTCAAGCGAGCAAATTTGTTGTTTTGCAATAAGAAGGCGGCTTCGACAATAAGCGGCAGCAATAGATATTGCAAATTGAGCCAGAAGCCTAGGCCGGCAGCCAGACCCAAAATCGCTGTCAGCGGTAGTGGCAGGGCAATGCCCTCGCTGCTCGCTCTCAGCCACCTAGTTAACATGTACGGGAGTGTAAGAATAATTAGCAGATGTTCGCGCTCGGCAAACTGAAAGATAAATAGGTTGCTGATGGCAGCGCAGGCCACGGCAAAACAGCCCAGCGCAAGAGGGTTTTTACCTAGCTCAGACTTAGATATTAGATAGATGCAAGTGATTACCGATGCCACAGTTAGAGCAAAGGCACAGATTAAGCCAGTTGTGACTATTGGTAAATGGCAAGTCGAGCTAATTAAAGCCGGAATTGTTGCCAAAAACATCATCGCCGGCGGATCGGCGTCTATAAAATCTCGATAGGGTAACAGACCGGCTAATAGCAACCGGCCCATTTCGAGCCGCAGTGCCGCTTCTGGAGCAATGGCATAGGGATTTGCTATCAACAGCGCTAGGCAACAAATTAGGCAAAGGCTGGCTGCGGCCAGTAAAACTCTAGACTCTACTGGGAGACGGCCGATTTCTAAGATTTTGCTAGCTAGGGACAATCCAAAACCTGTTAAAAATGCTCTGAGTGTATCATTCGGAGCCTTCTCAAAGGTCTATAATTGGTAGATGTTCTGCCCATTTTGTAATCATCGCGAAAGCCGAGTGCTTGAATCCCGCCTCACCACCGAGAATTCGGTTAGGCGTA
This sequence comes from Candidatus Obscuribacterales bacterium, assembly GCA_021732025.1. Classification (GTDB taxonomy): domain Bacteria; phylum Cyanobacteriota; class Vampirovibrionia; order Obscuribacterales; family Obscuribacteraceae. The sequence goes on from JAKFVU010000048.1 coordinate 36,064, forward strand.
GGCGCGAGTGCGAAGGCTGTGGCAAGCGGTTCACCACCTATGAAAAGCTTGAGACCGTCCAATTTCTTGTGGTCAAGCGCTCTGGTATTCGCGAACCTTATATTAGAGATAAGCTCCGGGCCGGAATTAGCCGGGCTTGTGCCAAAACTACGGTAACCGCCGAACAGATTGATGATCTTGTTGATTCTGTGGAAAATGAATTGCTCGCTTCTGGCCGTAGAGAAGTTGTGGCATCAATGTTGGGTGAGATTAGCTTGAAACTTTTGAGCAATCTTGACCAAGTAGCCTATGTGCGATTCGCTTCGGTCTACAGGCAATTCCGCTCGATTGAAGACTTTATCGCTGAGTTGAACTTGCTTCGTACCGAAGGCACTGCACCATCGGTGGTGCTGCAAGGAGCCAAGCGAGATCTTGGTCAATAGTGGCCGCCAATTGTTTAGATTAGATGAAAGATCTCCAATGTGGCTTAACGCTTGTTTGCGCTTGCCCCACAGGCCTGAGATGACCGTGTTACAATCGCAGACCGCTTATATATATCTTCGAAGAACCAATTAGTGAACTGGCAAAATTATGAATAGCATTATAAAAGAGATTGAAGCTCCCCTCCTGAAGACAAACCTTCCTAAGTTTGATGTCGGCGACACTGTCAAAGTGTTCGTCAAAATCAAAGAGGGCGGCAAAGAACGTACTCAGGGTTATGAAGGTGTTGTAATCAAGCACTCCGGCCACGGAGTTGGTGAGACTTTCACCGTACGTCGCGTTTTCCAAGGTATTGGCATCGAGAGAGTATTCCTCGTCCACAGCCCACGCGTTGAGAAAATCACAGTATTGCGTCGCGGTGATGTTCGCCGAGCCAAGTTGTACTACTTGAGACAACGTACCGGCAAAGCTACTCGTATTAAAGAGAAGCTTGGTGGTAAGAAAATTGTTGCTCAAGTGCAGGCAGCAGCTCCAGCACCAGTGGCCGCTCCAGCCGCAGCACCTGCACCCGCTGCTGATGCAGCTCAAAGCTAGACATAGACTAGAGAGAGTTGAGCATTAAGAAAACCGCTTCCAGATCTGCACGCTCCTCTGGGGGTGGCAATAGTTCTAGTAGTGGTCGTCCTAATGCCGGCCGCAATTCTAAGAAAACCAGCGGCAAGAATTCAGATCTTGCAGCTAAAGCCGCCCAATCGGCCCGTTCATCGGGAGTTGGGCGGCGTCCTTCTAAGTTCACTAGTGCTGTAAACAGCTCTGCACCAGCCACAGCTGTTCCGGCTGGCCAGCCGACTAAGGTTATTCGCAAGCCTAAAGTTGCCAGCACTCCTTTTCAACGGCTCACTGAGATCGTCAAGTGGGTTGATTTGGTCATTGAAGTGCTCGATGGGCGCTTGCCTGAGACCACCAGACACCCGGCCTCCAAAGATATTTTCGGCAATAAGCCAAGAGTTTTGATTTACTCCAAATCAGACTTGAGTGACGGCGAAAAACTGAGGGCATTTGTCAAATTGGTAAGTGAGGAAGAGCAAGTCGGTCCTCCTGAAAAGCGCTTGATTCTCAATTTGAAATCAATGGCTCACAAGAACACATTTATTGAAGCGGCTCTGGCCGTGACTGCAGACAAGCGTGCTGCTTTAGCTAAAAAAGGCCTGCTTGCCAGGCCAATGCGCGCTTGTGTTGTCGGTATTCCCAACGTCGGCAAGTCGTCTTTGATCAATTGGTTTGTCGGCCGCAAGAAAGCCAAAACTGGCGATTCTCCCGGTGTAACCCGCGGTACTCAGTGGATTCGCGTTCACCCGCAGTTGGAGATGCTCGATACACCTGGTATTTTGCCAGCCAATTTGTTTTCCCCAGAAGAGCGGCAGCGCTTAGCCCTGCTCAATTTGCTTCCGGCTGAAGGTTACGACAATCTCGAAATTGCTAAGTTTGGTCTGATGATAATGAAAAAGTATTATCCCAAACGACTGGAGACATATTTACCCGGGCTCTCGACTTACGAAGACGGTCTTGACTACATCGCTGAGAAGAAGCATTATTTGGCATTTGGTGGAAGGTTAGATCACTACCGCGCTGCTACTATTTTCTTGCGCGATCTGCGAGCGGGAAAATTGGGAGACCTAACTTTCGATCACTTGTAAGTAAGTGGGCAAATAAGCAAATGGTTCAAAGCAATTTCGCAAAGCTACTAGCTTTTGATGGACGTACTTTAAAGCGGGCCAAGAATAGCAACGGCAATTTGGTCGGTGCTTGTAAGAGTCGGGGGCCGAGACAGAATGGTGAGCAGCTTGAGCAGCTAACACTTTTTAAAACCTCCTCTTCTGGCATTATTGGTGTTGACGAAGTTGGCCGTGGTTGCCTATCTGGGCCAGTTGTAGCAGCAGCAGTTATGTTGCCGCAAATTGAAAAGAAGTCATTTCTTGCTGAAGAATTAGCTGAGTTGGATGATTCAAAAGCGCTCAACGAGAAGCAGAGAGAGCGTTTAGCTGAAATAGTGCGAGCCCATTGTTACTTTGCGATAGCTGAAGCAAGCCCGAGCGAAATCGATCAAATCAATATTTTGCAGGCTAGTTTGCTTGCTATGAGGCGCGCTATTGACGCTCTTCTTCTCCAGATCGAGAGCAGTCCGGAGCAATTGCTTTTGTTAGTGGATGGCAATCAAAAAGTGAAGGGTGTCGCTCTTGATCAAATCACTGTAATACAGGGCGACAGCCACTCGGCGTCGATTGCCGCGGCATCAGTGATCGCTAAGGTTTACCGCGACCGGCTCATGTTTGAATTGTCCGGCGAACACCCTGTCTACAATTGGCACACAAATAAAGGCTACGGCTCGAAAGCTCATCGCGCAGCCATAGCTGAATATGGGGTGACAAAATGGCACCGTCTCAGCTTCCGTTTGTTTGACGAAAGTATTAGTTCTTAGCGAGTTCTAGCGAGTTCTTGCTGGCAGATTTGGTGTGCCGCCATCGGCAGGTCCAACATTCTCAAACTTCTTGATTTTTTGCTCTGTTTTGCCGCCGCCATCAAGCATTTGGGTCTTGGACAATTGATCGACAATGTAATCGACACCGCGCCATGAAATCATGAACATACGTTCGCCCATTTCAATCAAGTTTGTTTCACGTAAATACCAAAGGGCGAATTCCATTTCGGCAACGTTGTCAATTGAAAGGATGTCCATCATCATTTTGGCTGTGGCGCCGCCAGTTTGTGGACGTTTCTTGCGTTGACCAAGAAGAATTTGCAAGATAGCTAGGCGCAGCTCAATCTCGTTCCACGATAGGCCAGTTTTGGGAATTTTCGGTAAGGAGTCTTTGCCGAATTGTGATGGCGCGCCACTTGGGCCGCCTCCTTGAGCAGGAGCTGCCGCTTTAACTTCCTTAGCACCCAGTGACATGTCATAAGCTGCGCGCTTGCCTTCATCAGAGAGTGTGCGCCAAGCTTCAGTGATGATGCGGAATTTTTCAGCGTCTCCAGATTCACCGTTGTCTGGGTGATACATCGCAGCTAAAAATCTGTAGGCGTAACGAATAATCGTCGGGTGAGCATCTCTGTCTACTTGTAAGAGTTCGTAGTAACTAATCTCTTTAAAGTTTTTACCGATAGGCCCAGAGTTGCCCTGATTTTGGTTGTTGCCGCCGCCGGGTGGAGCTGGTGCGGGAGGTGGTTGCCACGACATGATTTATAGTCCTTTCAATACGTTTTGAGCGATGACCAGGCGTTGAATTTCTGAGGTGCCTTCATAGATTTCGGTGATTTTTGCGTCACGCATATAACGTTCCACTGGGTAGTCGGTAACGAAACCGTACCCGCCGAAAATTTGAACACATTTTACAGTATTTCTCATCGCCACTTCTGAGGCAAAGAGCTTAGCTTGAGCGGCCAGTTTAGTGAATTTATCACCGCGATCTTGAGCGACACAGGCATTGTAGGTTAAAAGCCTGGCGGCATCAATTTCGGTTTGCATTTCGGCAAACATAAACTGGATAGCTTGGAACTGATTGATAGTTTTGTTGAAAGCCACCCGTTCTTTACTGTACTTAAATGCGTGATCCCAGGCCCCTTGAGCAATACCTACAGCTTGAGAGGCGATACCAATTCTGCCACCATCTAAGGTGACCATCGAAACTTTAAAGCCGTCGCCTTCTCCGCCCAACATATTGGCCACCGGAACAGGGGTATCTTCAAAGTTGATTTGGCAGGTAGATGAACCCTTGATGCCAAGCTTGTCTTCAAGCTTGCCGAAAGTAAAGCCAGGAGAACCCTTCTCAACAATTAAGGCTACTAAGCCTTTGTGTTTGAGGGTCTGATCTGTTTGAGCAATAACTAGATAATAGTCTGCTTCTACACCGTTGGTGATCCAGTTTTTAGAGCCATTTAAAATAAACTGATCGCCTTTGCGCACAGCCATGCACTTCGCTGCCGCAGAGTCTGAGCCAGAGTCTGGTTCAGATAGGGCAAAAGCACCCATTTTTTTGCCTTGGCACATGGGCGGTAAGAAGCGCTTCTTCTGCTCTTCGGAGCCAAAAATATAAATAGGAGTGGCGCAGAGAGAGACGTGGGCTGAGTAGAGCACCGAGGTTGTAGCGCAGGCGCTTCCCAATTCTTCAACCACAGTACTGTACGAAACGTGGTCCATGCCAGCGCCGCCGTACTCTTCAGGAAATGGCAGGCCGCAAAGATCTGATTGAGCCAAGAGGTCCCAGTTTTCGCGCGGAAAGCGATGGTTGCGGTCAACTTCGGCTGCGCGCGGCGCAAACTCAGCTTGTGCTAACTCTCTTACCGTCTCTTTGATCAATTGCTGATCTTCAGTCAGTCTAAATCCTAATGGCAAGTCTTTCAGTGTCGTGGCTGTCAACATTGTTCACCTGATAATTTGGTCAAGTCTCAATTTCTACCGTAACAGCTGATCATACCATCTGAAAGGGCCTCTTGAAGCCCCAAGGTCTTGTTATGGTAAGAGTGCGGTAGAGTATTCAGTAACTAGAATTTACTGACTGTAGGAAACAAGCCGTGGCGGATATCAAGGTACTCTACGTAGAAGATTCCAGAAGCTCGAGCCCCAAACTGCGGCAAGCTCTCAAAGACGAGGGTCTGTCTATTGTTTTCTGTGGCGGTGGCTTTGACGCATTAGACGAATTAGCTAGCGATGGTGCCGATATTGTCGTCGCCGCTACCAAAGTGAGCGATCTCAGCGGTTATCAATTGGCTAGTCTAATTAAATCGAGTGAACTTGTCAGTCAGCTGCCGGTAGTACTTTTCTTTAGCGGCGAGACGGCCACTGATGATTTTTGGATCAAGGCGGCCCGCCCAGACGTTGTAGTTGGTGAAGAGGATCTCAAGGAGCCTAGTAAAGTCGCTCGCATGATCCGCGATTTGGCAGAGAATGCCCGTCTAGCAGGTTGGGAGAAATCTATTGGTCGCGGCGTACTAGTGCCTTCTGCAGGATTTTCTTCTAATAATCTTGTTGAAAGTTATTCAAGCTTGCTCAACGATTTGATTTTGGAGCGGGCTGTCAATCGCACCGCTCGCACCCTTACTGCTTTAGTTGAACCGCGTAGCCAGTTTTTAGAGGCATTTTTCACTTTCGTTGGCGAAATTTTCCAACCTGATTTAATGGGCATCGTAATTGCTGATGTAAATTCGCCGTGGGCGGCCGTGCAAGTCAAAGGTAACGTCTCACAAGATGCCTATGACCCGATGATCGCAAGTATGCTCAAGCAACTCAAATTGCCAGCCAATCTAAAAGTGGAGCTGCGCGGAGAATTGGTGCAAGACAATGTCACTGCAGCAAGAAGTTTGGGGACGGTAGAAATATTGAACGTTGCTTCTGAGAAGCAAGGTCTTGGTGCACTAGTCTTTGCCAGTGCTGAGAAGAATGCATTTAGCCCTGGTGCTCGAGCATTCATGGGAGTATTGAAACAAGAACTCAAACCAGTTATTCAACTGCTACTTGCTAAGCAAGAAATAGAAGAATTGCATTCACGTGAAGCCTATAGAGCGGCTATCGACTCACTTACCGGTTTGTACAATCTAGAATTCTTAGTGGGCTTTTTACAGCAACAATTATTGTTCTCTTTCCGTCAGCGGCTACCAGTCGGTATGGCCATCATCGACGTCGATAATTTTGCGAAAATCAATGAAGAACACGGTTATGAGATTGGCGATTCGGTACTCAACACTGTTGCCAACAAGCTCTTACAGATTACTCGCTCGAGCGATTTGATTGCTCGCTACGGCGGTGATCAGTTTGCTGTGGTGTTACCCAACACTGACTTGGCTGGTACTCGCGTACTAGGTGAGAAAGTGCGCTCAGAGATGGAGTTTGCCAGTTTCGGTCAAGAGAATGGACGCAAGGGTCCGAAGGTTACTGTCTCGGTTGGTTGTGCCAATTTTAATATGGAAGATTTGAATCCGGAGACAATATTGCGCGACGCTAAAATTGCTCTTAGACAAGCGAAAGAAGCTGGGCGCAATCAAGTTTGCAGTTAACTAAAAGAACTAAGTCAGGGCTGTGTAGAAGCTATCAATAGTTTGCAAAATAGTTGCTTCTTCAACTCGGCACATAATATTTGCAAGTAGAATTGCCGCTCCGGCTCCTACACCCTCTTTTACATGCCCGTCTTCATACGCTCTCAGCCCGGGATGAGCAGAATCTTTTAACGTGAAGTGACTGGCCACAAATGGCGCACCAACTAAACGGGCCAGCTTTCCTGTTTCGGCATGCTGATCGTGGGCTACCCACTTTGTGGTTGCCACTAATACGTTGCTGAGCGGCTGGCCTGCATTTTTCGCTATTTGATCAGCCAAAGCATAGACTGCAAGCATTTGGCAGCCGCCACCAAGAATGGTGAGCGTATTACTATTTGACTGACTGTGGCGCCGGGTAATAAATCCCACTGCAAAGGCTTGCATAGGGTCTCCTACGGCGGCAATTGCCGATAGTGGACTGCTCTTGAAGTGGTGGGCAATTTCAGCTGTTTCACCGCCTGCGCTTGCTTCCAAATTGAACCGCTTAGCGGCTTTCTCTAAACCTGCTTTAGCCATGTCAATTTTTTGTTGATGGTTGCATGTGGGTACGCTACTAGAAAGCAAATTTTCAGCATTGATGCCAAGCGCCATGAAGATGGCTTGGGCTGTAGTGGTGCCTCCGGGAATGCACTCGGATAAAACTACTAGTGTTTCGCCCTGTGCTTTGCCAGCTTCTTCTTTTTCAATATCGTCAGCCAGTTTTATACCGGCTTGAAATAGCTTGTTGACGAGAGCTTCAGTAAGAGCCTCACCCGATGTGATTGTCTTGCCAGGCACCTCTCCGGCTTTTAAGTGAGCGATTTGTGGACTACTAAAACTGCCGCAGTCAACCACAGTAGTTTGATGAGGAATTAAACTTAAAGCTGCTCTAGTGAGCACCACTGGTGATGCAATTCCGGTGGGAGATACTGGTAGCTTTTGTTGATCGGGCAGATGTGAGAGTAAGATATCGGCATCAAGAGCGGGTGTGAGGCGGCGCAACTCTGGGCTGCTTCCTGCTGCCGAAACACCTTCGATATCACTAACTTCGCTGCCAGCGAGAGCCAATATAAAGTCAATTCTTAGCGCCAAGCGAACGCGTTCGACTAATTTAGTTGTGCGACCATTGGCGTCAAAGACAATGTCAGTGAGGTCAGTTTGAATTTTTGTCAGCACCTGATTTCCCGCTTTCGCTTATTACTACACTGTCTCTCACAACTTCTAAGAGCATTGCCATGCCCATAGGAATGACAATTAGTCCAGATAGACCTTGCCACACTTCGTTTACGTACGAAAGAGGCGTCACTGAAAGTACCTCTTTTGCCTGCAGGGCAGGCTTGAGCATAGCCAGCATAGAGTACGGGGTAGTTATTGCGCTTACAGCCACCAAGACTAGGAGAGAAACAAGACTTAAAACTGGTGAGGTGGTGATGGCTAACCAGAGCGATTCTATTGACGTTTCCTTGACTGAGCGGTCGAGCATGGTGGAGACTGCCAACATGGTAATCGAATAGTTAGAAAGCAACAGACCGACAATTGCCATGGCCACTATAGAGCCGTTCCGCATACTCGTAACTTCTGGTCCTAGTTGATAGGTTTGCACGACTTCGGGTGTGAGGCCGACTGCTATGAATGACGCTGCGCACCAGACAAAGAGCAGAGGCACCATGATTATTGAACAAATTAGCCAGCTCTTACTGAGAAACATCTTGTGACTTCTTACTGATGCTAAGCCTTCATCTAGGTAGCTTTTGATGCTCGACAAAGTTGATGGGTTGGCCTGGTCGTAAGGGCAACGCAGAAAGGCTCGAGTAAATCCGGCAATGCGGATAAGGCCAATGAAAAGCGAAAGAATTAGCAGAATACCTGTGATGATCAGGCCTGCCGTCGATCCAATCAGTGTCGGAATCAGCACATTGCCGTCAATTGTTCCGCGCATATTTATGCTCGACAGAAAGCTAAAGCAAGTGAGCATGATTATCCCGGCCAAGGTCGAAAGAATGATCGGAGTCTTGAAAATCGGTATGTAGGCTAAAGCGAATTGCCAGTTATGGCGCCACCAAGCGGCCTGGAAAAAGCGGCTGATTGTCTTTAGGCTGACAAAATTTGATCTTTGGCTAGAGTCTGACGAATGCTTCAAAATATCCCTTTTTCATTTCTGGTTTTGTCGCTGGCACCGAAGCGCTCTTTTTGCTACAGGATGTTTACATAACATTAAGACCTATTTACTCGCCTTTGTTGCATTTTGCTCACCTGCAATATCTCCCACTGTGGGCGGCTTATAGCTATTCTTGCCTAAGCTTAGGTCAGTTCAAAAAGGCACTTACGAGCTTACAGTAAGTGAGTCTAAGAAAGATTCTTGACAAACTGTGCGAAGATTTCGAAATGCAAGGAGATCTTCATGATTCTGTCACTGGGCAACGCTAGCGAAAAAGTAATAGAAGAGGTTCGTCAGAATCTTCTCGCCCGCGGTTTAGAGAATACATTAGTCAAATGCGCCAAGACTACCTTGGTGGTCATTACCTCCGACGCTGACAGCTTACCTGGGCATATCTTCAGTCAGATGGATGGTGTGCAAAAAGTTGTGCGATTGAGTAATCGCAGCCCTCTTGGCAAAGATTTAGCGCAAACAGTAGTTACACTGTCGACGGCAAACTCGAACTCTGGCTTGGTGCAAATCGGTGGCGGGCGCCCACCTATCGTTATTTCTGGTCCTTGTGCAATTGAAGGCCGTGATCAGATTATCGAGCTAGCTCAAGAAGTCAAAGCATCCGGTGCAGTCGCACTTCGTGGCGGAGCCTACAAGCCGCGCACCTCAGCTTACGATTTTCAAGGTCTCGGCTTAGATGGCCTTAAATATATGAAGGAAGCTGGCTTGCAAGCCGGTTTGCCCGTCGTTAGCGAAGTAGTATCAATTGAACAGATTGAACCGTCGTCACCCTACCTTGATGTATTTCAGGTTGGTGCGCGCAATATGTATAACTACGAGCTGCTCAAAGAGCTAGGTCGTCAGCGCAAGCCCGTGCTATTAAAGCGGGGAATGTCAGCCACTATCGACGAGCTTTTGCAAGCGGCAGAATATATTTTGCTAGAGGGAAATCTGCAAGTAATTCTTTGTGAGCGCGGTATTCGTACTTTTGAGAATCGCACTCGTAATACTCTTGATCTGTCAGCTGTAGCTGTAATCAAATCGCTCACTAGTTTGCCGGTCATGGTTGACCCATCGCACGCTGTGGGCAAGAGAGAATTTATTGCTCCATTATCTCGAGCCGCCATTGCCTGTGGTGCTGATGGCCTGATTATCGAAAGTCATTGCACCCCAGATAAATCAATATCTGATGCCGCACAGGCTATCGAACCTTCTACCCTAGCAGCCATTGTCAACGACACAAACATCATCTGGGCCGCACTCAATCCAAGTGCTGTGGGCAGAACTAATATTGATGAAGTAACAGAAGAAGCTTCAGCTGTAAACGTTCAAGGTTCTAAGGCGTCTGCACGTACATTGGCTGGAACCACTGGCATTTAATTGCTTGGTCTTTGTCTTTCTGGTCCAAAGCGCTCAAGAATTTTGACAAAGTTGTCGTTCACTGTAATTTCTGGTGGAGTATTGCCGTGCACTTCCGCTACCATTTTCTTGAAAACTGGTCTGGCATTGGCTTTGCTAGGCAGTTGCACTTTGACGCCGTTCTCGTAGACAGGTCTTAAGACAACCATACCTTCGATATCTGCGGCATTTGATGTGAAGCGATTGAAGCCTGCACCATCGGCTCCGACACCGTGCTCATTCAAGCGCGACACTTCGATGAAGTGTGGTGAGCGAGTATTGGGTTGATTGATGAAGCGTCCGTTTTTGCCGAACAGAACAATTGTGCCATCTTCTGGCAGTGTGCCAGCCTTTTGGCGATCAAGGATCTCTTTGAGAATAGGCTGTTGTTCAGCGATTTCGTGCAGCTGTTTGTTTCTTAGTTCGTCCAGTAATCTTGTCTTGGCCTCAAGGTGCTCTTGAATTTCTGATAGTCTTCTTTCTGGCGATCCGTTGTTGATGCCGCGGCCTGGTTCGCGCAAGTCACTTAATTTTTCGCGGTAGCCCTTGTACGAGTTTGGCAAGTTGTTCATCATGCCTTCTAATTGCATGACAGCTTCGCTGGCTACCTGACCGCGTTTTCCGGCATCAGGAATTTGCGCTAATTCTTTTGAGGCTGCCTTGGCGTATTCGCCTACAACTTTTAGAGCACGGGTGTAAGAAGGTGCTCTGTCGGAACCCAATTGCTCTTGAGCTCTCATGGCACTTTGCTCAGCTCTAGCGCGAGTCTCGGCTAAATTCTCGTTTGGTCTGCCGCGATATGTGCCGTTGTCGATTTCGCTGATTGTGCGTCTGCCTGTTTCGATTTCTCTGAAGAGCTGGTTGGAGCGGACTACTCCTTCGGCATTAGCTTTGGCTGTTGCTAGCTGTTGGCTAACTTTCAGCGGTTCGATGACGGTTTCGGGAGCCTTAACTGCTTCGACTTTAGCAACTTCTGGTTTTGCTATTTCAATCTTGGCTGGTTGTACTGCGATTTCTGGAGCTTTTGCTGGTTGGCCAACTGGCTGCTCTAGAGCTTCTTTGATGAGATTGCGCGGTGCAGCTTCTGGCACAGCTGAAACTGTGGCATCTGGAACTGCTGCTACTTCGATAGCTGGCACCGCTTCTTTGACTGGTGCTACTTCTTTGCCTGCAACTGGTTCTTGAATGGCAACTGGTTTTTCAACGGGTTTTGCTGCAACTGCCTTTTCGTGAACAATTTTCAGGCTAGGGTCTGCTTCAAGAGCTGACATTCTGTTCTTGTGCAGCGTTACTAGCTGTTCGGCAGTTACGACCAAGGCTTGACGCTGTTCTTTAACTGCAGTTAGTGCGCCTTCGGTAATTTTGATTTCTTGCTCTAAGGCTGCTAGCTTACCGGGTTTTGCTTGCTCAGCGGCTGCTAGAGCTGTTTGAGCTTCGGTTACTCGTTCTCTTGCACGGCCAACTGCTTCACTTCCACCCATCGCTTTGGCTTCGTCGTAGGCAGTTTTTGCTTCGCGGAATTGTTGGTTCTTCGCGTCAAATGCTTGTTTCTCTGCAGTTGGTGCACCATCTGGTGTACGTTCTTCCTTAACTAGACCTCTTGCCTGCTCTCTTTCTTGGAAGAGACGATCGTGTTCTTGGCGCTTGCCGTTAATGGTACGACCAATATCCTCTGCGCTTTTCAGATTCTCTTGTGCACGTGTTAGTTGCAATTTTTCAGGAAGCGGTCCACTGAGTGCTTCTCTTTCCTGAATCTGTTTGGTCAATTTGCCGGAGAGCTGTGTTTCTTTTGATGAAAGGCCCAGATTCTCTTGGTGTACTGATGTCAGCTGTTCTTTGGCGACGACTAGATGGGTATCATCGGTCAGCTTCGCTTTTTTAAGCTGTGCTTCTAATTCTGCAAACGAACCAGTGCTTTTGGGTTTGGTGTTGACGATGTCTTTTACCTGTTCAAAAACGCTGCCGCCTATATCGCTCGGCTTGGCTTCTTTGCCGGCAAAGTTGCGTGATAGTCCGGTGAGGTGATCGTTGCCGAAGAACTCAGAGGTTTTGGCGAACTGAGCTTTGCTTGAGGCAATGGCGTCGATGTGCCAATTTTGTTTGAGACCAAGTCCGGCTTTCATGCCCAAACCGCCAGATAGTCCAACTAGTGTGGCATCAAAGAGTATGGCCCCGCCGTTAGCAGCCACTTGTCTGCGATTAGCTTCAAGATTTGCGCCAGAGTTATAAGCGTCTGAAACAGCACCAATGGTAGCTTGTGGGCGGCCAGCGCTAAACTCGCTGTAAACCCAAGCTGCACCCATACCCAAGCCAGCGGCAGCTGCCACAGGCATGCCGAATTTACCCATCTTGCTAACAGCGCTCAGTCCGTAGCCAACTGCGAAGCTCTCCGCCACGGTTGTGACGGTTGCCACTTTGTTGTCAGCTGCGTGGCTAACACCGTTCACCATCCCGTCCATTAGGCCGCCAGCCAGGACTGTAGTTGCTCGCATGGTTCCGCTTACAGCGTTGTCGCCTTTAAAATTTAAAACGTCTAGAGCCAGCCTAGAGCGAGACTCTTGCTCGGTTGAGTTAGTTGCCGCCGCATCGACACTACCTTGTGGTAATTCTGTTCTTTGATTGAGACTGTGGCTCAGCTCTGGCATTGTGCGGGTTCTCCAAGAAAAATAAGGGTGTTGCTCGGTCGGGTGGTCTTGGTGTGTGTTGGGTTTGTGTGAATTGGATCAGGGGTTGATGAGAGGCATCTTAGGCTGATGCCAAGGGCAAGTCGATTGGGGAAAATCCCCATCACCTCGTAGGACTCCCATGCCTTTGTGAGAGGCAAATATTAAATTGGCACCTGCCCGGCTTTGACTTGATATTGCCGCTGAGAGAAGATTTTTCTAGGGCATTTAATCTGAGGGCGACCATCTACCTGTTAATGCCAGACCTAAAGACGTCTCAAGTTTCAGCCGTGTCTGGCGGTCGTTTGTCCAAGCTTTATCTCTTCCATATAAAAGTAGGGTCGTAAGCTGAACATTGCCAAGCTTGATTAATAGCTAGCTAAGTTGCTAGATTAGATTTGCACGTTCTTCGTGCAAGATTTATAGAGGAATATTCAAGTCTCAATGCTCACTGGAATACTATGCCTGGCAGTTTTTCTGGTCATGGCTATGTTTATGTATGCCAGGCGCATATCTGCTCTTTTGGCCCTGCCAATAATGGCCTTTGCTATCGCATTAATAGGTGGAGTTGAGCCTAAAGCCATCGTCAAAGATGTACTTAGCGCCGGCTCACTAAAGTTGCATAGCGCCTACACCACCACCATGTTTGGTGCCATGCTAGCCGAGCTCATGAACAAACACGGCATGGCCCGCGCCTTAGTGCGTTGGGTGGCAGAGTTTGCCGGCGACAATCCCTATTTGCTTGGTATCTTGTTGACCGCTGTGACCGCACTTCTGTTTTCCACCTTGGGTGGGCTCGGTGCCGTTATCATGGTCGGTACAATTATTTTGCCGGTGATGCTTTCGCTGGGAATTCCTGCATTAGCAGCTGCTGGACTCTTTTTGTTTGGCATTTCCCTGGGCGGGATGTTCAATTTAACTAATTGGCAGCTTTATACAGATGTATTGAAGGTTGAACAACCAACCATAGTTTCGTTCGTTGTGCCCTTTGCCTTGATTCTTTCATTCGTAGTATTAGTGTTCTTGGCCATTGAGTTAAAAGATCGACGCAATCTCAAGTTTCTCGGTTTGGGCTCGGCTCTATTGGCTGGTCTCTATCCGCTCTTAGATCGCTTTTCGCCAGCCGGTGTGGCTTCTAAAGAACCAGTTGCGGTATCGTATTTGGTGGCGGGGGTTGCCCTGGTCGTGCTCGCCATTTTTGCCGCCCTGCGCCATTGGAAAAAAAGCACTGATTTGCCGGGCATTGCTTTGTTAACGCCAATAATCCCCTTGCTCTTCGTGCTCGTTTTCCGTTGGGAAATTATTCCTTCATTTATGCTTGGCATAGTCTTTGGTGTTCTCACTACCTGGAGCTCTCAGTCTATTAACTTGTTGACCCGTTCCATAATTGATGGAGTGAGCAATGTTATTCCAGCAGTGCTTTTAATGATGGGAATCGGCATGCTGATTGTGGCTGTAATGAATCCAAATGTCAGTGATGCTATTGCTCCTATCATTAAAGTAGTGGTGCCAACTACTGCAGTATCGTACGTCTTGGTCTTTGCCTTAATTTCGCCGCTCGCTCTTTACCGCGGCCCGTTAAGCCTTTGGGGCATGGGCAGCGGCTTAGTTTCGTTGATGGGTAAGGTGACCAGCCTCACTTCCCAAGCGATCATGGGAATGCTCATGTCTGTTGGACAGATTCAAGGAGTGTGTGACCCCACCAATACACAGAATATCTGGATTGCCACATATCTTGGTATTGATACCCAAGCGATATTGCGTAAAACCATCCCCTATGCGTGGTTGGCTGTCATTCTTGGTTTGAGCCTTTCAGTTGCGAAAGGGTTTGTGCCATGGTAGAAAATAATGCAAAATCTGCCCAGCGTGTAGAGCGCTTTACCCAGTCTGACAGTACTAATTCAGGTGCTGAACGGTTATACCGCATTGGTATTGATGTGGGTGGAACCTTTACCCATGCTGTTGCCATCGATGCAGGAACATCTTCATTAGTAGCGAAGGCCATGGTGCCCACTAGCCATAGAGCTAAAGAAGGTGTGGCCAAAGGAATTGTTGATGCACTGCATTTATTGTTGCAATCAGCAGAGATTGCCCCAACTGCAGTTAGCTTTATTGCCCATAGCACCACCCAAGCCACCAACGCTTTGCTTGAAGGCGATCTTGCCCACGTCGGTATTATTGGCATGGGCACTGGAGCTAACACAGTTCTTGCTAATGCCTCAACCAAATTAGGGCGTATTCCAGTTGCCTCTGGCTGTTTTCTTGAAACTAGTCACCGCTTTATAGATTCCAAAGCTGTCACAGAAGAGCTAGTGCGCAAAACTATTGTTGAATTGAAAGAGCTTGGCTGCACAGCAATCGCTGCCAGTGAGGCTTTTGCGCCAGACCAGCCTGATAATGAACAACTGGTCTTGAAGGTTGCACAAGAGCTTGGCATTTTGGCTACAGCCGGCTCTGAGGTTAGTCAACTCTATGGTTTGAAAGTAAGAACCCGCACCGCAGCCATCAATGCTGGCATTTTGCCAAAGATGATTGAAAGTGCAGATTTAACTGAGCGAAGTGTGCGCGAGGCCGGCATCAGCGCTCCAATTATGATCATGAGATCTGATGGCGGAGTCATGGACATTGCCGCCATGCGTAAGCGACCGATTCTCTCTATTCTATCGGGGCCCGCAGCTGGTGTGGCCGCCGCTATGATGTTCTTGCACATTTCTGATGGTGTTTTCTTGGAGGTTGGGGGCACCAGCACCGACATCTCTGCTATAGCTAATGGGCGAGCTTTAATTCGCTCTGCTGAAATTGGCGGACATCGCATTTATATGCGCACTCTTGATGTGCGCACAGTTGGTGTGGCAGGTGGCTCTCTCAGCCGACTTTCGCTTAAATCAGGCAATGAAATATTTGAAGTGGGGCCGCGCAGTGCGCACATTGCCAACTTAGGCTACGCCTCATTTAGCGAACCCCTTGCCAGTGGTCAATTCAAGGTTTCTACTCTGAGCCCTCTGAAGAAAGACCCGTCCGATTATGTGGCATTGAGCCGGCCTGATGAAAGTCAGCCTAGTCTTAGTGTTACGCCAACTTGTGCCGCCAATTTGCTCGGTCTTGTACCAGAAGGCAACTGCGCAAGTGGCAATCTGAAGACTATCAATCAGGCTTTTGCTGCACTTTCGCGTCACGTTAACAAGCGCGAAGAGAATGATGAAACTGCCAGCGCGGCCATGTTAGAGCTTGCTACTCGTATTCAGAAATTGGCTTCAGCGCAATGTATACCGGTGGTAAAGAAGTTAATAGCTGAGCACAAATTAGACGCTGAGTTAGTTGATTTAATTGGTGGCGGTGGCGGTGCCGCTGCCATTGTGCCATTTGTAGCAAAAGAGATGAATTTACGCTTTAACCTAGCTGAGCATGCCGACGTGATTTCTGCCATTGGGGTAGCTATGGCATTGATTCGCGAAACTGTTGAGCGGCAGGTGGCCGACCCAACCCATGCTAGTGAAACCATTTTGGCAATGCGACAGGAAGTCTTTGATGCTGTTCACAAAATGGGTGCCGATGCCGCAACTATAGAGGTTCATGTCGAGATCGATAGTAAAACTTCAGTGGTGCGTGCCACTGCTAGTGGAGCTACAAAGATGGCAACTGCATCAGGAAAAGCAGCTCTAACAGCTACTGAAAGAGTGGCTCTTGTCGCTGAATCTATGCGTGTTTCTGTAGCTGACGTGCATGAGATTTGTGGCAATGATTATTTCACTATCTATGGAGCTTCGCGCAAGCCGCAGGGCAGTTTCCTTGACCTGTTTTCGTCGCCCAAACGAGCTCTGCGGATTCTTGATCGTGACGGTATTGTGCGGCTGCAGGCCAGCAATGGTGAGGCTAAGGCTGCATTGAAAGAAGAGGCTGAAGCAGCCATTCTCAGCCTAATAGAGGCGCACGCAAGTTGGGGAGACGCGGGCAAGACTATCCCTAGTATGATTCTGCTATTGGGAGCTAAGATTGTTGACCTTTCCGGCCTGTTAGATCAAGAACAGGTCGTGGCCCTTGCTAGAGCTGAATTAGCTAACGTTGCCAGTGCCGCTACTGTTCTAATTGTGGCGAAATTAAATTAGTGATTTATGAAGATCGATGCCCCAAGCTTTCATTTAGGTATTGCCGAGTTTAACCGGCAAGAGTTTTATGAATGTCATGAGTCTCTAGAAGAGTACTGGCAAACCCTATCAGTGGATGTAGCTCATAAGGAGCTGATTCAAGGAATTATTCAAATTGCCGTGGCTTTCTATCATTTGCGTCGAAATAATGTCAAGGGTGCTCTTAAATTGTTAGTTCGTGGAAACGGGCGATTGGCCGCCTATCTGCCCGCCAGTGCCGGTCTTGAACTGTCAGAGTGCTCTGAGGCCGTGACTTTGGATATCGCCTTGATCGAAGCTGGGTGCGCTTTCGACGACGCTAGGTTGAAAATCCCAACAATTCAAAACAACTGGCCTTCATAAGTTGTTGAATTGAAGTCAACCAGCTATTATCAAGGTTCGGGCATTCCTGGTTACTAGAATCTGAACGTGAAAAGCAACACAATCCTGGTCGTAGACGATGAGCAATCAATCACCACTCTTTTGAGTGAGGTGCTCAAAAAGGCTGGCTATGCAGCCAGTATTGCCAATGACGG
>JAKFVU010000007.1 GCA_021732025.1 Candidatus Obscuribacterales bacterium
TAAGCATCTGTAGAGATTGAAATTCTATCTCGCAATATGTCTTTACTATATTCTCTTGATAGATGTTTTATGATTGGGCGCTTGGCAACTCGTTTTTGCCTTAAATTGACAACCGAATTTGCCATTTTGCCTTTATTTCACCCAGAAGCTGCTGATAAATGAGCAAGCCAACTCTTTGAGCTGATATTGCTAGAATCAGCTTATTAGCGGCAATCAAACAAATATAAGAGTAGGCAAATGAGCGACATAGTCATCGTCAACGGAGCAAGAACAGCTTTCGGAGCATTCGGCGGAGGGTTGGCTTCTAAGACAGCAACTGATTTGGCCGTGGAAGCCTCGCTCGGCGCTATTGAACGTTCGCAGGTCGATAAAGAGACCATCGATTCTGTGATTATGGGCAACGTAATTCAAACCAGTAAAGATGCCATTTATCTCGCTCGCCATGTGGCTTTGCGTGCTGGACTTAAAGAAAATACCCCGGGGCTCATTCTTAATTTGCTTTGTGGATCTGGTGTTTATGCTGTGGCCAATGCCGCTATGCAGATTGAAAACGGCATGGCCACTACAGTGTTAGCGGGTGGTACCGATCATTTATCGAGCACACCATATAGCAGCTGGAGTACTCGTTGGGGTAATCGCATGGGTCATATGGAACTGTGGGATGGCCTAGATATCCGCGATACCTATGCAAAAGCCTCTATGGGTGAAACAGCAGAAAATCTGCAAGAGAAATACAAAATTAGTCGCGAAGAACAAGATCAGTTTGCTCTGCGTAGCCAACAACTGGCTAAGATAGCCATGGAGAGCGGTCGTCTCAAAGAAGAAATCAAAGCAATTGAGATAGTATCGAAGAAAGGCACTGTTGTTATCGATCGTGATGAACATGCCAGACCTGAGACCACCATTGAGGGCTTAGCTAAGCTCAGACCTGCTTTCCGTAAAGACGGTAGTGTCACACCGGGCAATGCTTGTGGTATTGTCGATGGTGCCGCTGCTTTGATTGTCACCAGTTTAAAGACTGCTGAGAAACAAAATCTCAAACCATTGACTCGTGTCGTTTCTTGGGCTGTCACCGGTGTTCCGCCAGAGATCATGGGCATTGGACCAGTGCCTGCAATTCCGCTAGCTTTAGAAAAAGCGGGTTTGAAGATGGCCGACATTGACCTCTTTGAGATCAACGAAGCCTTTGCCGTGCAATATTTGGCGTGCGAAAAAGAGTTGCAACTTGACCGAGATAAGGTCAACGTCAATGGCGGCTCGATCGCGCTGGGCCATCCCTTTGGAGCAACTGGCGCTCGGCTACTTCTATCGATATCGATGGAATTGCATAAACGCCAAAAGCGTTATGGCTGTGTCAGTCTGTGCGTCGGCGGCGGCATGGGCATTGCCATGATCGTAGAGCGAATATAAACAAGCTACTTAGTAGGTAGTGACGCCTTTGCGGCTAGAAGTCGGTTTAACTGCTGCGGCTGTGCCGTAGGTTTTGACGTAGACAACTTTTTCTTCTGCTGGTGCAGCGGCCTCAGCGGTTTCTTCGAGAACTACTTCTCTAGAGTAGGCAATAGTGCCACTTGCACCACGCATCATAGGAAGAATGGAGGGTGCATAAGCTGGAGGTGGCGGAACTAGATAAGCGCCTCTTCTGGCTCCAGACTTATTCTTTGCTTCGACGCTTTGGGCATCGATATTGATGCAGCATGCAAGGAGAGTAGCGGTGGACAACAAGAAAACTGTTTTTCTCAACACTTGTGAAACCCCGTGGTCTAGATTGGCCAGAGCGATCTAGCTGACAAAAATATGCGACTGGCCAAGGCCATATCTGTAAGGTGCGTTGAGTGCATCATACCACTGAGCTTCGAGCCTCAAACCTGGTACGGATTGAAAAAAAGTTAGCCGTCGAACCACTTTGATTGTCTGGGATGTCTTCGCTGCTCAATGTTATCGACGTTTTTGCCATCGAGGGGCTCCCAGGTAGCTACCGATTGGCCCCACCAGGCCTTGGCATCTGTGACCGTGGCGTCTGCCTTGCGTTTCTCGCCTTTGGCTAAGTTTTGGGCAGCTTCTAGTTTAATTTTCTCGATTTTGGCTTGTTCCATCAAAACTTGGAACTGTTCTTCCACTGCCACGGAAGAGCTTACTGGTTCATGTTGGTCGGGGGAGCGTTCGGCCAAGCGGTCTAAATTGCTTTGCCATGGATTTGCTGATTCACCATCAGGGCTAGGTAATTGGTAATGATCATCGCCTACCGCGGGATTGCGGCTGAATAAACGAACAAGTGGGTTAACAAGCTTCTGAAAAGAAATCATAGTAATTCTCCAACGACTATTGCTGAGTCAAAGGGGGTATTCCCCTGACAACCCCGCGGTAACGGTCGTCTCATTCACGTTAAGTTGCGTAAACTTATAGTGAATGAGCTTATAGCTACTATTTGGTCTTTGGTGAAACCCTCGTAGGGAGGGCTACTTGAAATCTGTCTTCTTTAGGAGGATTTATGAGGCCAGCTCAACGGCTTCTTGAGCGGCCAGCACGAGCTGTGGTACGGCCTGCTCAATCTTTGGCAGGTCGAGCCTGAGTTGATACTCGCCTGGCGGTTCGAAGCAGTGAATACAGCGAGCTTCGTACTGAGCGTCACCCACCAAGATTTGTTCGCTTGAATGCACAACCCGTTGGGTGCGGCAGGCGAAATCAGAACCACATTTACGGCAAACTGCTAATAGCTTGTCGACCCGGTCAGCTAAGGCGAGCAGGTGTGGTACTGGGCCGAATGGTTTGCCGCGGAAGTCGAGATCAAGGCCAGAGGCGATAATTTTCTTCTTCTGTCTAAGTAGGCTGATGATTACATCAATAATGTCGTCTTCAAAGAACTGGCTCTCATCTACGCCAATCACTACGGCGTGAGAGGAATATTTGAGAATATCTTTGGCTGAATCGACAACAATTGCTTGCGAAGCCATGCCGTTGCGCGATTCAACATGGTTTGGCCGCGAACGGGTGTCGGTGGTAGGCCGCACAATGATTGTTGGAAGATAGGCCAATCTGGCCCGTTCAATCCGTCTAATCAGCTCGCTCGACTTGCCGGCGCTCATGCAGCCAACAATCATTTCAAATCGGTATCCGCTAAACATGAAATGGTCTCCGCAAAAAATCTGTACCTAATGGTAACCAAATTTGAACGATTTGTTTGTACAAATCAGTTTCATATTTCTTCACCTGATAAGCTCCTCACTCATTTCTCAGGCTCTATCGATCTGATATCTTCTGAGATCTGAAATATTAAAGCACCAAATACGGTGGCGGTGGGGCAACTTGCCCCACCGCCACTTTGTACTATCTATAAGAGCTCGATTCGCTCGCTTAGAACCGTCTGCGACCGCCGCCAGCGCCACGGAAGCCGCCTTCTCGTTCTCTCAAGCCGGCGCCGAATCCGCCAGCACGCTCACCACCGGCTCGTTCGCCATTAAACCCACCGGCTCTCTCGCTGGCAGCTTGGCTGAAGCCTCTATTGCCAGCACCTGCTGTTGCCGATTGCGCCACAAACGGATTATTTTCAGCCCGTTGGAATCTTTGTGGATTTTGTTTTTGTTGGTCTTGGTACCACTGCTGCTGTTTCTGGAAGTCTTGGTGTTGACCACCATAGGCAGCCTGGCGATTACTTTGATTTTCTTGAACAGACTGCTGGCGATTTTGCTGATTGGTCTGGTTTTGCTGCAAAGCCTGCTGCTTGTTTTGCTGATTCACTTGACTCTTGTTATACAGAGCCATCTTTTGATTTTGGTTGAGGTCTTCAAATGGTTGATCGCCATTGCCGTAGCCGTATGGTCGGCCATTGGCGCCGTAATACATAGGTGTGCCATAAGGAGCGTTGTAATAGCTATTTGACATAGCTGCTCCAGCCATTGCCCCTAAACCAGCTGCCGCAGCAGTTCCCACCGCTTGCATAGCGCCGTTGCCACTGCTGCCAGAGCTACCTGAATTGATGTAATTGTTGGTGGTTTCGCTCGTGGGTGCAGCTGCCTGCTGAGGAGCTTGATAGTACGGTTGTGGCGCGTACTGCGGCACTTGTACTCGTTGCTGATTGCTGGCGCGCCTTGCTTGTAAAGCTCTAACCGCATTGTCTAGGTCGACGGTCTGACCGTTTCTGTCGGTGTACCAAAAACCGCCTTGAGCACCCATGTAGATTTGAGCGTTGGGGCCGTTGACGCCGACACCAGGCAATGGCGCTAGGTCACCTTTGGGGGTGATCACGCTTTGACTACCGTCAGGGTTTTGCACTACCTGTAGTGTCACTGCCGAAACTTGTGGTTGTCCGTTTTGCGCCCATGAGGGTGCTGCCAGTAAAAGTACTGCTGAAAGACAGATAGTTGTCAAAAGGGCTTTGGGCATGTTTCTCCTCTGCCAACTAGCTATTGCTCCTAGTGGCATCAATACCTCCGAACATGAACAAATTTAGCAGAAGCTATGCTCAAAATGACAACTAATCGTTCATTTAACGAGCAATTTGCCGCTCGAATAAGTCAGGCTTTTAGAGTTACGTTGGCGATGCAAGAATGATTGAAAGCCCGAATGGCACTGCGTATTTGGTCAATTGATTGCAACAGTGAATTGGCCGCTAAGGTCAAAGCCGGGGCACCCTGTTCATTTGTTGCTGTTTGCAGGGCAAGGCTAACGCAAACATCGCCGCTAATTACCTTGAGGCAACTGGCTTGTAGAGCTGCCGGGGCCGGCGATTCGTTGCGCAAATCTTTAAGGCGATAGAGACTTTGGCAGACTTTACTGAGCTCGACAGCTAACTCTTTTAAGATAGACGAAACCGTGAGGAGGTCGGCTAAGGATGAATTGATCATGCCGTTACCGATAATTTCTTCACCGCCTCTAATCTTGAAACCGCTACTAAGTGAAAGTTCTCTCACTAGTTTTTCGCGATAGTTACGGTCGCCTCTGAATGAAACTTCTTGCAAGCGCTCCCGACCTTCGGTCAGTCTGCGAATCACTCTTTCGGCGGTATTGCCAAAATTATTGAAGTCGCGGGCTGAGCGCAGCTGCACTTCTTCTTCTAGACCTTGGGCACGCAGGCTCTTTTCGATTTCGAGTGATTTGCGGCGCAGCAATCTTTCTAGGTCAAGCAGTGCCGAAGAAAGCTCGCGAGTAGCTACTAGCAACGCTAATTTGGTGGAGGCAACATAGGCATCTTGACCAATGAGGTCGAGGCTACCGGCAGCAAAGCCAAGTAATTCGGCCTGGGCAGCCAAATTTCCGGGGTTGACGCCGAGAATCTCGGCGGCGCGACCGCTCACAACTTCATTTAAGTTGTCTAGTAAAGCCTCGCCCGATGGCGAAAGTAGAGGGTCTACGATTAACTCATCACGCCATTGACCATTGAGCATCTCGTCGCAGACTTGTGCTTTAACACGCGCAATTGGGCTTGTCGCCTCGATCATTTCTCTAGTGACGGCCAGTTTAGCCTTGAAAACTTGCAACAAGCCATCTATAAGAAGGGGATGCGCAGTTTCGTGCAGTCGACCTTCGACTTGCTTGAAATGTTCTAGCCAGCGGCCTGTGCGAGCACCCCAGTGGGCTTGTGCTGGCACTTCAATGGCACCGATGTCATCGGTTTCTAATCGCAGTTCTAACTTCTTAGTGGTCATCGGCTTAGTCTAGCGCGCAATATTAGATTGCGGCGCCAATGAGTAGATGAGCTTTATTGCATGATCTCAATTTCGCTTAGAATTTTTACAGCTAATTGTGTCATGGCAGAATTTGTCGCTTGATTGCCCTGAGTGCTATTCAAAAACAGGTGCAGTTGCTCGCGGGCAGCGGCTAGTTTGGATTGACCTGCCAGAGCCAAGCCGCGAATGAGTGGCACATTTATATCTCGACCACCGAGGGCAACAAAACGATCTATTGTGGATAAGGCGCCGTCGTAGTCGCCACTATCGATTAAGCATTTGCTCAAGCCCAGATATGCTAGAGGATTAGCCGAGTCAATTGCGATTGCTCTTTGATAGTTGCTTTGCGCTTCTTTGCTATTGCCGAGCTTGGCATGGGAGTTGCCCATGTTTATGCGCAGCTCAGCGCTATCTAAATTGATTGAACTAGATTGCGCTAGTGACTGATTGTATTCGGATACTGCAGCTTTCGAATCACCAGTTTGGTCAAGTATCAAACCAATCCAAAAGTGCACCGCTAAGTTATTAGGGCTGATCACTTCGTACTGGCGAAAGGAATCTAGAGCCCGTTTTAAATCCCCTGCTGCAAAGTAGCTTTTTCCTTCGGCAAAGAGCGGGTCTTTATTTGGGGTCTGAGCAAAAGCCGGACTTACCGCCAGAAGCAGGCAGGCTGCATAGAGATAAAACTTATACGGGATAGCGATCATTGCCCTGGCTCAGTCTCTCTTGATCAATTGTGGCGTAGAGACGATTGTACCTGATTAGAGGTTCTCGCTTTGTAGTGCCTTTCTGTTCGTCGCTTGTGGTTTCAGTTGGGGCAATTTCTTCAATTGTGGCCATCACTACAATATATTGATCGAGTTCGCTCTGAGAAAATATCTGCAGACCGAGAGAAAGCAAGCTGTCTTTGACATAGAGCAAGCCAGATTGCAAACGACCGTTATTGAACCCGATTTTGCTAAGAGTACTGGCTGCCTTGCTTGGATCTTTCTCGCTTGGCGGTTGACTTTCTAATTTCATTACTGAGTCGAGGTGTTGAAAACCGAGCAGCGAGACAGCCATCTGCTTACTTGCCAGAGCGGCTGTGCCAGTTTTACTGGTTTTGAGAAAAGTGGTGCTCAAAATTAGTGGGTCAAGATTGACATAGCTGATTGAGCTAATCATATAAAAGTCGTAAAAGTCGCAAAAGTCGCTGTAGTTGTCGTTTGTCTCACCACTCTTCTTGGCGTTTGCATAAGCGCTGCTAATCAATGCCACAGGGCAAGCAATTCGCCTTGCCAGTGCAAGATGGCTTTCCAATTAGTGGCCCTCTTGTTCTGCTTTGCTCTTCTCTAAACGATCTTTTGCCGAGAGCAGTGGTGCCACCACTAGCGATTTACCGGGCCGCAACATGTCGTTGCCATAGCTTGGTGTGAGATCGGTAATGCGACCTTCAATAGGAGATATCTTGCTCGGGTCTAAAGTCTTGCCTCTGATGAAGTCGCCAAGCAAGTCTACCTGCGAAATTTTCAATGGTTGGACATTTAGTTCGCGGTGTAATTGTTCTAGTGGCTTATCACCAAATATTCCATACTTCCACCATTTCTCAAGTGGGTGGAAGCGCGCGGCAACGCTATAAACTTTGTCTGGATCGATAGCTTCATAAACGCCTTTGTCATTGAGAATTGACAAACCTGATATGCGCTGACCATCAACGCCACCCTGTTGTAGACCGGGCTTGGTGGCATCATATGAATATTTCATACCGCTGACCTGGACAAAGTTGCCGGGCTCGTCTACGTGTTCTTCAACTTGTTGGGCGAAGAGATTTTTTACTCGACTAACAGTGCTCGGTTTAGTCTCTGCTACTCTTTCGCGCACACCATACTCGATGGCTTTCTTGAGCTGCGCTCCAGTCAAGTTCATCATCGCTAGCTCTTGTTGTTCGCCTTCGCGCTTGCCGGCGTTCATGACGATGTTGGCAATATCTAGACGAGTCAAAGGTACATTTTCAGGAATGCCTGTACGGATACCGCCGGAATGCACCAGTGCTATTTGTGGTGCCTTGTCGCCCAATCTCTCTTTGAGGCCAAAGCGCACAGCATCAGCAAAGAGATTGCCCATCTCGGTTTCTCTGTTGCGCGAACCGGCGGCATTGTATGCCTTAACTGCTTGACTGTCGTAGACTTCGTTCTTTAAGGCATTGATGTCGCTAGCTGTATCGTCCAAGAACTTCCTGATGCTAGGATCTTCAGCAATGTTGTCAGTGACTTGATGTAGTCTGCTTGTGGTCAAGAATCTGTGAGCGGTTCCGTCAGGTTTGATTGCTTGGTTGAATTCACCTAGCCAATTGCCGCTGTGACCAGCTTGGACTATAGGAATTTCAAATTTAGCGCTTCCGGTCATGGTGCCGCTTTCTAGCTTAGACTTGAATGGATTGAGCCGGGCAATTCCGGAGGCCGGACCCTCGGAAGATACCCAAACAGGTCTTACCAGTGCGTCGTGAGAGTGAGCGCCGACAATACCAGCAACTTTGATGTCTTTATCAATTAGATGGCGGGCGAGTTTTATGTCTTCGCCTAAACCTAAGTGCGAGTGAATCTGGAAGATGGACACGCCATCCTTTTTCATTTCATTTACGGCAGCTTCGACAGTGACTTTCGGGTCAATGTACTTGAGGCCACCGACAGCACCTTCTTCGGTGGTGACGCCAATGGTGCCCAACTTCGTTTTGCCCCAAGGTGTGTCTACTTCTCTGACTACGTATGGTTTTAAGATGCGCTCATATTGTGGATGGGCCGAGACATCTAAGTTGGAAGCAATAAGTGATACATCAGGGTGCTTTTGTAAAAGTGGTTCCATAACAGCTGGATAACGTGGCACGTCAGAGCGCCCACCAGCAGCATCGTAAGCGTGATTCCCAGGCACAATTTCTTTGGCGCCCATTTTCATCAAAGCTTCGTTTTCAATTTTGCCGCCGTTGGTGAAAGCAAAATTTACTCTTCCTGATTCGATGTCACCAGGTACTATAAATCTTCCTTCTACGCCATTTGCTTGTGATGCTGCCATGCGTTGGTCAAGCAAAGTCTTAATACGTGGAAGTTGTTCAGTATTACTGTGAAAATCGTTGATGTGATAGGTGTCTAGTCGAAGCACATTTTTGTCAGGGGCAATAGCGTTCTTTATATTGCCAAACACTTCACTGCGCCTGCTGATTAGTGTGCCACCACCACTCAGTGTGCCGCCAAATGCTGCACCAATAGCGGTATCGTGACCGACTTGCATCAAGCTTTTAGCTAAGCCCGCTCCCGGATTGTTTTTAATTTCGCTCCAGTTCTCACTGACTCGGTGAGGGGTGCTCCAAATTGCTGCACCGGTGGAGCCGCCCACTACGCCTCTTAAAAGATTGGTTTTAAGTCCGTGGACAACCGATTCTTTAGAAAGTAATTTGCCTGCATCTTCAGCTAGTGAAGCGGCAACGTTTTTACCTAGTGCGTCTCGGCCGATACTGGTCAAATACTTTGTTGCTACAACTTTTTCTACTGCGCTGGCGCCGATACCTGCGATGGCATCTACTCCGCCCCAGGCAAAGTCTTTGGCTGATGTTGTGCGGTCTTTGCTATCGAGCATCACAGCTTCCATCGAAGCCTTTGTGCTGTACTTAATAGCTCCGCCAGCCAGCATTGCCACCGGAATTGTCAGAGCTTTGCCCCAATTGTGGGTCACTGCCGCTGCTGCTAGCGAAAATACAACTGTGCCGCCCACACCTGCCGCTAAGCTGCTGGTCATTTCAGCGGCTGCTTGCTTTAAGCTGGGATCGTGTTCTTTTACTGGTTTGACGATGGGTGGTGGCTGGTAGGCCAAGGCTGGATCTCCCCGCCCTAACAATCCCACCAGGTTAATGTCTGAAGGTTTAGCAGCCTCGACTGTAGTCGGAGGCTTAAATGATTCAATGTTTGCGTCAGGACCGGCCAATGCGGAAACCCCTTTTCAACCTGTCTGTAGATTAGGTGAATGGGTGCATAATTGATAAGGTGTTAGTCCCATGAAGCTTCGTATTCCCACCATTTTCGGGCTGAATTAATGTTGTGCCAGCTATTAGAAGAAGTGCCGTCCACGTGCTGCAAATGCCAGGGCCCTCTTTGTCTGCGCCAACAGGTGCTGAATCTTGCCCTTGGCGAAGATGAAGAGGTAATGTGCCTCAATTGTCTGGCGGCTGATAACAATAAGAGCAGCGCTGAGCTTTTGGACAGCCTGGCTACATATATTGTTGGTCGTGAGTGTTTCGCTAAACCTTGGCTGCGTTACGCTTCAGTCGATTATTGTCCTGATAAGCTAGGCTGTATACCAGCGGTTTGTTTCAAGGCTAGGCCTTAGTTGCAGGAAGTAAGTTAGTACTGGGAGTGGATATGGACGTTCACAAGCTCGATTTGCGCGGTGTGGCTTGCCCAATGAACTTTGTCAAAACCAGATTGAAGCTCGACAAAATGGTAACCGGTGAGGTTGTTGAAGTATTGCTAGATGGCGGAGAGCCAATTGAAAGCGTTACCAGCAGCGTTTTGAGTGAAGGCCATCTAATAGAGTCTTCTACTGAAATTGAAATGTTGAGCGGAGACGGCCCTAATTATCACCAGCTAATAATTCGCAAATCCAGTGCAGTATAGGTATTGCTGGAATTGCCATTGCTGTTCCCACTAATCAGTACAGCTCGATTTGTAGCGCTAACGGCAAAAAGAGGGCGGTTTTTGCCAAAACGGGCTATCATGGGACGGTGTCCCGAGGAGGAGCTGTAACAGGCTTTCAATTCAGTGGTATCAGGAAACAATAAAACCTCACTCGTTCAATCTGTTTGTCTGTCAGTTGCCCTGGCTGCAACTTGGATTAGTGCAGGTTATAACAGCGCCGTTATGGCTCAGTCACACAGCGCGACTGCGCCTGCTCCAGCTCATGCTGCCCTTCCTGATATTGCAGCGCTCAAGGCTAAAGTTGAAGCTGAACCATCTGATCCTAAAGTTCGTTATGCCTACGCTGAGGGCCTGCGTCGCCTCGGTCGCGGCAAAGAAGCAAGTCACGAGTATCTAACAGTGACTGAGCTTGAGCCTTCTTACTATCATGCTTACCATCAACTTTCGCTCGTAAACCACGACAAACATGTGCTTGATGAAGCCATTTCTCGGCTCAATTTTCTCAAAGAAGAAAAACCGAAAGACATGTTTTTGCGCGTCGCCCTTTCAGAGTTGTATGAGAAAAAAGGCGATAACTACACTGCTGGAAAAACCTTGGTAGAGCTCGTTTATGCCAATGCTGTACCAGAAAAGTATGTGACTAAAATCAATCAGCGCATTCGCTATTTGCAAGCCAAAACTAAAGATGCTCAAGCGCACGACAAGACCTACGGCGGCGATGAGCAAATGGAATCGAATCCTCCCCCGCTTCCTGAATCAACACTTAATCGTGATTTGTCAATTTCTAAGGTAAAAGAGCCGAAAGTTATGCAAGGATTTGGCCATGCAACCTTACTTCCGTAACTTCTATAACTTAGATAAGCGACTGCTGACTTCTTCTCTGCTACTGCTTGTCACCTTGAGTGCCTGTTCAAGTAAGGTAGATCCGCCCACAGGGCGCTTTGGCAAGCTTGAGCAGCAGACCCCAGTTAGGGCTGAGTCGCAGCTTATGGCTCCCGGAACATCCACTGAAAGTGCAACAGCCTCGCAGCAGTTTGATATGGCCGCTGAGACAGTAATTTCTGACGGCTGTCTCCATGCCTGGCGTAAGGCCTGTGCCGGTGACGAGAAAGCCGCCATGACTGAGCTTGAGGCTTTAGACCGGCGCTATCCGCAAATATTGACTATTCAATTTATGATGGGCCAGGTGCTCTCGCACTTTGGCAAAACCGAAGAAGCGATCATTCATTATCGCAAAGCTTCTGTTGGCAACGAATTTAGCTCGCTGCACAGTTTTAAGTTAGCCGAAGCCTATCGCAAGGTCGACAAGAATACCGAAGCTGTTCCTCTATATCGCAAATTGCTCAAGAGTGCTCCAGATTTCCTTGAAGTAAAACTAGGGCTGGCTCAGGCATTGGTGAAAAGTGATGCTGCCAACAAGGCAGAGGCGCAAAAATTGGTAGCCGAAGTGTTAGACAAAAAGCCTGACAACGCCGAAGCTCTTAAGCTCAAGGCCGAGCTGGCTGAGCCGGCAGCAGCAAAGTAGAAGCTTTCAAAGTGGCGCCGTAAAAGGGCTAATTTGAATGCAAGCCAATATTTTCTTAGGTGGTTACACCTAAGGGACGATACTGTCTGTGCGCTTACTGTCGTACAATCTATATGTCTTATGATAGATATATCGGAATCCGCGAGCAATTAGACAGGGGATAACCTCATGGTTAAAGAAGCAACAGCGTTAGAAACTGGCAGCAAAACTGGCGTGGAAGAAATTTCAATTGACGGTTTTGACTACATTGAGTTCTTCGTCGGTAATGCCTTGCAGGCTTGTTACTACTACAACCGAGGCTTCGGCTTCGATGTAATTGGCTACCGTGGTCTTGAGACAGGTAAGCGTGATGCTGTCTCGTATGTTCTTCGCCAAGAGAAAGTAACCATTGTTCTGACCGCTGCTCTCCAACCAGACCATGCCGTTTCTAATCATGTATTGCAGCACGGTGACGGTGTAAAGAACGTAGCCATGCGTACACGCGATGTTCGTAAAGCTTACGAGACTGCCATTGCCCGTGGTGCACGTTCAATTCAGGAACCGACTGAAGTGACTGATGAGCACGGCACTTATATCTCCGCTTCTATCGCTACTTACGGCGAGACAGTTCATACTTTCCTTGATCGCAGCAACTACAAAGGTTTTGCCCCTGGCTTCACTGAAGTGAAAAACAAGAAAGGTGAATCTGTTGGCTTGGCCTCAGTTGATCACGTTGTCGGCAACGTAGAAGGCGAGAAACTAGATCAATGGGTTGAGTTCTACAGCAAGATCTTCGGCTTCCATATCTATCAGTACTTTGATGCTACCGATATCAGCACCAAGTATTCTGCATTAGTCTCTAAAGTTATGGCGAACCGCAGTGGCTCCATTAAACTGCCTATTAACGAGCCATTTGAGCAAGGCTTACGCAAGTCGCAAATCACCGAGTATCTCGATTTCTACCACGCTCCTGGCGTGCAGCACATTGCTATTACAACTCGCGACATCATCAAAACCGTAAAAGAACTACGCAGCCGTGGCATCGAGTTTCTCAATGCACCTGCAACGTATTACGAAACGCTGAAAGAGCGTGTCGGTGACATTGATGAAGATATAACCGAATTGTCCAAATGGGGCATTCTCGTTGATCGCGAGTCTGAGGGCTATTTGCTGCAGATCTTCACTAAGCCAGTGCAAGATAGACCAACATTGTTCTTCGAAGTAATTCAGCGCAAAGGCGCCAAAGGTTTCGGTAAAGGCAACTTCCAGGCCTTGTTCGAATCGATTGAAAAAGAGCAAGAAAACAGAGGCAACCTCTAGACCTGATGCCCATCGACAAAAATAAAGACGTCTTGCGTTATCTCGACGATATTCCGTCGGTGCGTCAGGCCGTGTCTGACTTGAGCGCTCGCTATGAAGTTAGCCCAGAGCTAGACCCAGAATTAGTAGCAGAGTCTTCTAGCGAAGATTCTGCTTTTGCTCATATTCAAGACAGTGTCGAATTTCTCGCTAGCCCTGAAGCGAAACTGATGGTTGTCCGTGAGCCCTATTGGCCCAAATGGAACAGCCCATGGTGGCACGCCTTGCTGCTTGAAGAGATGGGCTTAGCCAGCGAGATTCCGCCACATTTTATTGAGCATTATGCTGAGGTCGTAGACCAGCACTATCTGCATTTCTTCCCATTTACTGAAGAAGAAGTTCCCGCTGGTGTCAGCCCAGTATTCAATATTGCTTGCCACTGTTATTTAGGCTCGCTCTATCGGATGTTTAGCTCCGTAGACATCTTTGACCACGATTTGAAATTGACTGATGGTCGCATTCTCGCCGGAAAATCAGCCACTGCCCGCACTATACCGAGCGATTGCTTTGATGCTTCGCCTGAACACGAACGCGCTCTTAACTGGGTTCGTCCCTGGTTTCTAAAGTATCAGATGAGTGGTGGTGGGCTCAATTGTGATGAGTCTAATTATTTAAAAGAGACGCCAAGTTGTTCTGTTCTCTCTACCTTGCCGGCATTAGAAGCCCTGGTTTCGATTGATACCAACTTGCTGAGTGAAGACGAACTTGCTTTTCTAGATAATGGTGTCACCTATTTGATTGAACGAAATCTTTTCCGCTCCAAGCGCACGGGCGAAGTGGTTGACACTACTTGGTTGGAACCAGCCTTCCCCCGATTTTATTTCTATGATGTTCTGCGCGGACTTACTCTTGTTACCCGCTGGGCTTTGAAGCGTTCACGTAAGCTGCCTCAGTCTGCCATTGCTGAAGCACTGCATGCTCTCGATAATCAAATAACTCGCGAAGGTTTTGTACCAAAGCGGTCCAATGTGAAAGACGGAAAGACTTTGCTTCCAACCGCTTCTGGTCACGAGAAAGATCATCCAGCTAGTAGCTTCGCCCTACTTGAAGCTGTGGATCAAGTGGGCAAGCCAAGTCTGCATTTGACTCAAGAATATTTGGGTCTGTTACTGCGTTTGAAATATATGTCGGATGCGCGGTTGCTGCGCTAATTTGTGAATTGGTGAGTAATGGACTTTTTGAAGGCCTTCGGCAATCGCAGAATCTCCTTTGGTGATCAGGTTCGTATCGTCTCAACTGAACTCACGGAGACTCTTAGCCTTGCTGGTTTAACAGGCACAGTTTTTGGTCAAACAAAACCATCACATAGTCAGGTGGAGGTCATTGGGACGTCTGGCGACGATTATGCTGTTAATGTTTTTTTTGCCGACAGAGGCGAGGGGTTTTGGTTCAAAGAAGAGCTAGTCGAACTTGTTAGCGCTTGCGTTGTACACAAAATTACCATAGATGGTGTTGATGTTGTCCTGACTCCGAGTGCGACGGACCAGCAGCCGAGCCAAGGTCGCGCCGTCCCGAGAAAATCCTGGTGGCAAAGATTTGGGACCTGGTTTCAGCAGTAGACCCACAAGCTGTCACGATTGCACCATTTGATTCTTCCAAGTTTGGCAATATTCTCTTGGTGGAATACATTCTAGGCTGGCCATGGTTGGTAGTTTTAAAGGAGGCTTATGTTTGTCTGGAGTGTCGGTAGGCAGCTAAAGCGCGTTCCCAAAGGGAAGAAGCAAACTCTACAGTGCGGCAACTGTAAGCAAGAAGCTTCTTTCTACGAATCAACAGTTGACGAAAGCTTCAAAGCATATATGGTTTTAGATTTGTGGAAACGTTCAAAGCGAGTGATGCAGTGCGGCGAATGTCTTGGTGTTTGCGATTATTACTCACTCTATCCTGAAGAAAAACAGGCCGAAGAAGAAGCCGCACGCAAAGCTGAAGTCGAGCGAAAGCAGCGAGAACAGGAAGAGATGCAGAAGCGACAAGATACTGAAGCAAAAGAGCGCGCTCGGCAACAGGAAGAGTCACGCAAGAAATACGAAGCAAATAAGGCGCGCAAAGATCAAGAAATCGATGACGAGCTGGCGCAGATGAAGAAGAAGCTAGGCAAGTAATTGCAGATTTGAGGACAATGAGCAATCCGGATATTCAAATACTGGCGCAAATGAGTTCGCACATTGTTGAGATTTGCGGTTCGGTGAATGGTCTCTCAACATTGTTAGGAGCTGTGATTGTTTCAATTAATCATTATCAAGGCTATACCAACAAGCTCCTTCTGATTGGCGTGGCATCACTGACATGCGCTGCCGTTGTGCCGCAGTTGATCAACCTCCTTCTTCCTTCGCAAGACTTAGCCGCTGCAGCCCTTGGCTTGAGTGCCGCTCTACCGCTAGCAATCGGCGGATTTTGGGGCTTCTTCCTGCCTATGCGTATTGTCTTTCACGGCAATCGCGTTGGTGCAAAAGGAGTTTGCATTTTCAATCTACTCTTTTTTATTCCGTTTAGCTGGCATCTTGCTCTATGGATAGCGACAATACCTAAAGTAACTCGACAACTGAGCAAGCTCGTTTGGGGAGACAATTGTCCTGTCGAATTGATTTCTGTTCGAGAGCACACAGATCAACTCTTGGCGATGCTTAGACAGGCTGGTGCCAGTAAAGCAACTGCGCGCATTGTAAAAGCGCTAGATAAGCACGTAACCAGCGATATCTTGCTGAAAAATTATGAGGAAGCTCTTGGTAGACTTATGTTTGACTTCGAATTGCCTTCCGAAGTAGGTGATGAAGTTCGCACTCTCATTACTGAAATCCGCGCTAGCAGAAGTAAGTTTGAACTTCAAAGTGAACACGGCGCACAGCCTACTATTAGCCAATTCAAGAGCGTTGATTAACGTTAGGCTGCAAAAACTTGGCTAGTTTTGGCTCGTAGTTGTCTAGCCACTTTGTCATTTGATCTTTAGCTAGATTGAGCAAGATAGCTTTTTCCGCATTGCCACCCAAGTCTGGGTGATGTTCAGGCAAGCATATTTGACGGCGCCATGCTGCGTGAATTGACTCTCGCGTTAAAGTTTCGGAGAAGTCTAATCCAAGCTGGTCTGCTGCTTCTTTTATTTGAGTGGGCACAGGTATAAACATTTTACGCTCCCCTCTGCCAGGAGTGCAGTCCATATTCTGGCCACCAACAAATTTGTTCTTTGTAGTGGTGGGCAATGGGCCCCGGATCACTCCATCTGCCTGATTTGAATCCATTTTATGAACGAACCTATGAAAGTGATATTTGCTGTCCGCTCTGTTATGCCTAAATCGTGCGAGACGGTACCAAGTTAAATATGCAAATTGTTTAACAAGCTAATGATATCCGATGTTCTTATCTTGTTTGATACCAATGGTGGTATCGATTTCGGACAAAGAAATTAGAGTCTGTCAACGCCCTCGGATTCTAACAGGGATGAGATCTAGGCGGGTTTAACTGGAGGCATTTTGGGGTATGGTAACAAAATCGGGGATTGAGGGGTGTTCACCATGGCCGTCGAAAATGGCGACAAAACTGGCGACAAGAATGCTGCTCAGCCGGTTGGCGAAGGCAAAGATGCCTCCGAAAAGTTTCGGGCCGATCTCAATGTTATGTCTAGCCTTCACTTGAAAGACCCAGGCAAGCAATCCACCGCTGACATGATGGGATATGGCTACCTTGAAATTAGACCAATTCCCGCCGATTCGTCAATGAATGACCCTCATAAGTTTCTAGATGTTGCCAGCAAGCTTGTTAAAGCTGATCCTGATGGCGGGCTATCCATGTCTGACCTAAAATCTATTACTAAATCTCCTACTGCTAGTGCTGATGAAAAAGTAGTGGCAAAGGAGCTGCAAGCGAATTATATGAAGGTCGCATCGTCTGATGAAAGTTCTCCTACGCATCTCTTGCGCTTCATCGCCGGCATGGGCACGACAGTTCAGCAAGAAGGGCTGGATCGCTTGAAGGGTAATCTAGATTCTGCTGCATTATTTGCTAAACATCCTGAACTTACTGACCCTAAAACGTTGGCAGCTACTCTTGAGCGCGTCACGAGCAAACTACCTGACCATGAATATGGCCTTGCTGATTATGATTTGGGTATCACTCACCGCAATGGATTCACTGAACAGGAACGTGCAGCGGCGGAACTAGCAAGGCTAAAT
This sequence comes from Candidatus Obscuribacterales bacterium, assembly GCA_021732025.1. Lineage (GTDB taxonomy): Bacteria > Cyanobacteriota > Vampirovibrionia > Obscuribacterales > Obscuribacteraceae. The sequence goes on from JAKFVU010000007.1 coordinate 17,360, forward strand.
TTCGACGTCTTGGCAAAGCTTGGTGATGATGGCAAATCGTGGGTCTTAAATGCAAGCGATAGGCAAGCACTGTCAACAACTGGCAAACCTGTCGAAAAGGCAGAGGTTAAGCCCGGATGCGAAGAGCACACTAGCCCTACTGGTAATGCCGTCAAATGGGGCGTTGGCGTCGGTGCTATTTCAAAAGTAAGCGGCAGTGATCAATCTGTGGCAAACGGGCTGGTAGCAGCTGCATCTGCGATTATCGCGGCAAACATTAAAAACTCGATTTGTGAAAAGTAGCTCTAGATCAAGCTTGAGAGGCTAAACCACAACAATTGAGCCGCCAGCTTTTTTGCAGGCTGTTAGTTTTTTGGTATCAATAGCGGTATCAGTAATTATTGATGCTACTTCGTTTAACCAAGCAATGCGATATGGCGCTACTTTACCGAACTTCTCGCTGCCGGCCAGTATGGCGGTTTCTGCAGACTGTTGAATGAAAGCTCTTTTTACTAGAGCGTCATCTGGGTGAGAAACGGTAGCGCCAAATTCTTCGTGTACACTTTCAACGCTTACTAAAGTTAGGTCGGCCTGAATCAACGCAATTTCTTCGAGTAGGCCTGGGCCCATAGTGAGGAGTAAATCTTTGACCACGCGGCCACCCAAGAGTCGCACGTGGCAATTGCTTTGTTCGGTTAAGGCAATTGCAGTCGGCAGGCTGTAGGTAATGAATGTGGCTTTCAAATCGCTGGGCAAATAGCTGGCCACCAGTGCTGTGGTTGTTCCGCCATCAATGAAAACCACTTGCCCGGGGCTAATAAGTGCCGCGGCTTTTTTAGCGATAGCGGCTTTCTCACCCACTGATTCTTTTTGCCTTTTCTCATAGCTGAATGAGACTTGGCCTACTGGAAGGGCCCCGCCGTGCACGCGTTTAATCGAACCGGCCATGGCCAGGTCTTTTAGATCTCTGCGAATGGTATCTTCTGAAACATTGAACTCGGCGACGAGCTCTGATGAGAGCACTCGGCCCCGTTGGCTCAAGGCCTCTAAAATTCTCGATTTTCTTTCTTCGTTAAGCATTTTATGGTTTTGCTGGTTTTTGCCGGTTAGCGCTTGTCAATTGCATGGTTTTGCGTGTATCATCTGCAATATAGTCTAAATTATAGTCTAGTTTGCGGGTTTGTGCGGGTGTTGATATATGGATACTAATAGAGTCGAGCAGAAAAATAGCGCTGGAAACCAGGCATTTCCCTTTAAGGTAGCTGCGGTCGATTTGGATGGCACATTGCTTTGCCCGGATAAAACCGTAAGCGTGGCTAATCAACGTGCTATTCAAAGGTTGCGTGACCATGGCTGCCAGATTGTAATGGCTTCCGGTCGCCGGCACGAAGATATTCTTCCTTATTATCACCAACTTGGATTGACAGCCCCAGTCATTTCTTGCGATGGCATCGTTATTAAGATGCCCTTGACCGAAGAGATTTTTCTAGAAAAAACTTTGCATGAGAGCCTTGCTCACTCTCTCATTGAGACTGGTCGCGAGCATAAAGTAAGTATCTACTACTATCATGGTGAATCGGTATTCTATGCTCATGAGAACGAATACACGCTGGGATACCAGGCCTGCACCCGTTCCCGCAAACCTATTCGTAATGAATACATTCATGAATTGAAAGGTAATCGTGCCCAGAAGCTGGTTTTCTGTGAGCACCCAAGTCGCATAGCTGAGATTAAAGCTCATTTGACCGATCGTTTTAAAGATCACGCTCAAGTGATTGAAACAGAACCTGGCTACTTAGAATTTATGCCTCTTGCCACCAGTAAGTTCACTGGATTGCAAGCACTAATGTCGAAGCTAGACTTCCACACAGATCAGGCTCTCGCTTTTGGTGACAACTGGAATGACGTAGAAATTCTTGGGGGAGTCGGCTTCGGTGTGGCTATGACAGTTAGCAGTGAAGCCGCGAAGAAGGCTGCTAAAGCCGTTTCTCCAGCTGGTGATGCCTCTGAGTCTTTCGCTCGCGCTGTAGATTTAGTGTTTGAACGGTTTCATTCTGTGGCTGAACCGCAGCTTGCAGTCGCAAGGCGCTAAATCACAAGCTGCTTAATCACAAGCTGCTCTTTTGTCATCTAGTAGTGTCGAGCCAAGTATGCAAAGATGGATTTATCCAAATGTATTTGTATGGCTTGGTTATCAGAGGATTGGTATCCTTGCACTCTAGTTCTTCTTTGCTGCAAGGAGTTAGATGACCAAAGTTGACGCCGTGGCTGGGGAAATATGCTCTGAGCCAATGAACTGTAAGGTTATACTTGTTGAAGACGATCTTCTCTTGCAGACGGTTCTCGGAATGCAGATGCGTATTGCCGGAATAAAGTTTTGCGCCGCTTCTGAGGGCAATGAAGCTTTGCGTATGATTCGCTCTCATTGCCCAGAGGTGCTGGTGCTTGATGTCAGTCTACCGGGCCTGACGGGCTTCGAAATTGTCGAATCTTTGCGTCACGATCCTGTTTTTCTCAATTGCCAAAAACCGAAAGTGATTGTCTATACGGGAATGGATCTCACCGAAGAAGAGCGAGGACGCTTGTCTAAACTGGGAAAAACAACTTTCTACACCAAGTTAATTGATAACGAAGATATGGGCATCATGGTAAAGCGGCTTCTCGCTGCTTAATCTAGATTTCTCTCGCATTTATTTTTACTACTTGCTCTAAAATAAATAATGCTATTGGAATTATTATGTCAGCGTCTCCTCAATCTACAATTAGCTCGACCGAATTGATTGCTCTTATAAAAGAGCAGTTGGTAACCCAATCGGTGCTGATTGGCATAGATGGCTGTGGCGGCTCAGGCAAAAGCTACTTTTCTGCGCAGCTAGGTGAAGAGCTAGCGACTTTTGTGCCTGTTCAGATTGTGCATATGGACGACTTTTATAAGCCATCGTGTCAGCGTTTGCCGCAGCGTGAGTGCGACGCGTTGATTGGTTCTGATTTCGACTGGCAGCGCTTACGCCGTGAGGTGTTGCAGCCATTATGTCGGGGTGAGAATTGTGCATACCAACGCTATGATTGGCCTAGTGATAGCCTGGCTGAATGGCACACAGTTCCAGCCTCTGGCGTAACGATTGTGGAAGGAATTTATTCTATCCGCCACGAGTTAGCATCTTTCTACAATCTGACTTGCTGGTTGTATTGCTCGCGTGATCAGCGCTTAGAGCGCGGCGTTGAGCGTGATGGCGAGGCTAAACGTGAGCTCTGGGAAAAGTATTGGATGCCAGCTGAAGACCGCTATGTTGAGCTTGAAGAGCCGCATCGGCGGGCGAAGATATTAGTAGATGGCTCAGGCTTCTCATCAAATCTTTCTCTTCGTTGCGCGATGGATTCGCTTTTCGCTATTTGCTAAATGGCTTTTTCGCCTCGAGCAACCATAGAGAGTTCGAGCAACATACGTTTCATTTTCAGTACCTCGCCCTCAAGCTGTTGCAGCATAACTAGACGTGTGTTCAAGCTGCTAATAGACAAGGCTTTGCGATGGGCAACACTGGCCGTAATGATGTCAATTTGCTTGCGTGATTTTGGATCTGTAAAATCAGGTAGATTGTCATCTGAAATCCAGCGATCAATTAGCTGCTCTCTGCGGGTTTTGCCACTTTGATCATCTGGTGGCACTGTTTGCAAAAACTGCCAAACTGATGCAGGGAAATCAATATCTGGCGTGACTGGATACTCGAATATTTTAGATAGAATATTGGGATCTTTTTCTGATGTGGTTTTCTGACCTGTTACCTGCTTCATGGCCCACATCGAAAAGAATGTGGGTACAAGCCCAGCTATGACGCCGTTAACACCTGATGGAATAGCGTAGTTGGGGTATTTATAGGTGGGAATTGTAAAGCCTTCTGCCACTGCCCACAGTGCACCGTTGGTGATGAAGGCCGCTGCGTTTGTTTTGGCAACTCGTTTGTCACGTGCAGTTTGATAGCTATCGAGAATTTCTTGGTAAACGTTTTGCTCTGCTTCAATTTCAGACATGACAAAGTCTACTTCGAGAGATGTCTTTTGAATTAACTGATGCGCTTCAGTAATAGCTTCAGTCAAATCTTGCCGGGCCGCGAGCGAGGCCAGTGTCACTTCCGATTTGGGTGTGGCCGCTCTTCTCGCACGTAAGCTTTGCACTCTTTCAAGCATCGGCGTCAGGCCAATGGCATTAGACAGTTGCATAGAATTTGTCGATATGCCATCGCTATTGAGGTTGATTCCAGTTTTGAGGATCTGGGAAGGCAGGCTAACTGTGTTTGCGCGGGGTGTGGCACTAAGTGGATTGCTTATTGGATTGTTGACAGAATTGCTGGTCGAGCTATTAATTGAATTACTAGAACTGCTAACTTCAGCTATTGCCGCCATCGGGTTTGCGACCGATGCGACCGTGCTTATAGCGCAAAGAAGATGCCCAAATTTCATCGAATTCAATGGTTACCCGTTATGTGCGTTGGCGAGTATAACAAATGGTGCCAAGGCCGAGATGTCATTTCTCAGTTAACAATACTGAGTCTCTCTCTAAAAGTCGCGAAACTATTTTGACGCAAAGAAAAAGAGAGCCGGTAAAACCGACTCTCTTTAATGCTTTTAGCTAGAAGCTAATTACTTTCTGGTGAAAGTAACGGTAGCTGTCTTTTCTTTGGAGCACATTTCAACGCCAGTTGTGAAGTCGAATTTGCTAGCCAAGGAAGACATGCAAGCTTCCATGCCTTTGCTCATTTCTTCTCTGTTTTCGTCTTTGATCAAGCCAGCTTGTTCAAGAGCTTTGAACATGCCGCATGATAGGTAGTGAAGGGTTGCTGATTTCTCGTCGCCCCAGATTTCTACCTTGCTGCCATAGACGTTAACGTCGAATTCAGCGATAGCTTTTACTAGTTCGTAAGGAGTTTTGACTCCGAGACCTTTGAAATACTCAACTTTGTGAGCTTCCATTGTGTGCTTGAATTCAGTAACAGCTTTCTCTCCACCGAACTTCTGAAGAAGTTGCATGGTGGTCATCCAATTGAGGCCCAATAGGCGTGAAGCTTGTTCTTGGATTCTGATGGTGTTCCAGTTAGCTTCAACAATGGTTTTTTCGGTGGTTACGGTAGTTGTCATTTTTTCTCAAATACTCCAGGGAGCGGTGTGGTCAGGTAACTCAGTAAGTATATGAGCGGAATCAAATATCTTAGCTGCTTTTAAGGCATGCTTCTTTATTGCTCTTGGCAAGCTCGCCGTTGCCTGTTCTTCAAACTTGCCTAGCAAAGTTTTCTACAGATTTGCACTAATATTGAGGTCGGTTTCATTTTTTACTACTTATATAGAGGCGATTGCGACTGATGAAATGTCCTGACTACGATCTCAAAACAGCTAGAGACGAAATATTTGATCGCCTTTGCGTTATCTGGGACGAGTCATTGGAAGCCGGAAAGAATGACATATGGCGCAAGGCCAATACGCTGCAGAGCATTGCGCGCTATTTTCGTAGTTACAGTGGACTTGATTCAGAAAAGGTGAGGTGCGCGAAAGCACTTGCCATTATGGAAAATGGTTACGCCTTCTATCAAGGCGTGAAGAACAACAAATGGTGGGTGGATGACTATGGCTGGTGGGGCGGGTTGTTTCTTGACCTTTACGATTATAAATTAGGCGGAGTCTTCGAGCAGGCCAGTCTTAAAGCTGAACTTAAGTTTGCCTATGAGCAGATGCGGCAAAATCTTGATACTTCATACGGTGGCATCTGGAATGTCGTGGAGCAAGATGGCAGCGAGAAGAATACAGTCACGAATGCCTGGGCGCTCCGTCTGGCTGCGGGCCTAGCATACATGAATAATAATGATCCAAGCTATATTAAGCTTGCTGACGAACACTACAAGTGGTTGACCACTGGTGAGTATAACGGCAAGACACCAGACACTTGGGGCTTGTGGAATTCGGATGGGTTGATTTATTGGACGCCATTGAACCCCCTAAATGTTGGACCGAATCACTCTTACTCTTCAACAGCTCTTTGGAGCGGAAACGAAGGGGTTTTGCTGGAAGCACTGAATACTTATTCTGCCCGATTTGATGATAATAGACGCAAAGAAATTTTAGAGCCCTGCAAGAGACTTGTTCAGGCTGCTGTTTCCCCTTTGACTGCCAATGGATTTGTAGATTCGGAGTCTGTTTGCCATGAGTCACCAGCAGTCGCCGACTGGTCGAACGATCTAGCCACCGGAAAAGGTGTAATGCTGCGCCTCATGTTCCAGTTCGCAAAAGGACATGATCTGCTAACTCCAGATTTCCGAAATCTTATTAACGCCACGGCGCAATCAGTCTGGTGTAGTCAGGAAATGAAAGGCAAAGCGAATTCGCAAGTATTTCGCAATTGGAATCCAGGCTTTGGGCCGTCGCAGGAAAATGATAGGCAAAGCGGTGGCCTCTGGCCGCTGGTGCTCCAAGCCGGTGGGCTTGATGCTCTTAACACGGCCTATTCGCTTTCGAAGTTGTAGACGAGTAGCTCATGGCGATTCCGTTTTATTGTTGAATTGGAATCCAAAGCTCTAAACCGCCGAACCCCGTTTTTGAGTCAAACTTTTCGTCATACAATTCAAATTCGATGCCATTGGCAGCTTTATACTTACTTTGTGGGAAATATTTGTCCCATATAGTGGTGCATGTTTCTTTGATTTTTGAAATGTGGTCGCTGTGGGTGAAAACAAGATAGATTTGCACCGGAATTTGTATATACTGCAGCTCTGGAACTTCAGGCGCATCGGCTGTCACTTCCCAGGCGCACATATAATTGAAAAATCCATCTTTGCCACCATCATATTTGGCACCATAAGCACAATTTCCAACCTGACCGGGAATGGTGCCCATATAGGTGCCGAAGCGCTGCCAGAGCTCCGGTATGCCGACGCTAGTGGCGCCGCTGAAGCGGTCTGTTATTCCTGCAAGTTTCATTGCTCTACCGGTTTCAATTCTGGGCTCGGCTATACTCTGTGCGCTGATTTCAGTTTTTTGGATATCAGTCATTTTGATGCTCCGCAAATGATAGATTTTGCTATTGTCAGTTGGCCTTCTAGAATAACTGATAAGCTTGAGACTTTGTCTGGCCTGGATATAATAGCCTGCAAGATTGTGCTCTTGTCTACTGGGTCGCTTTGTACTTGTTCTAGTGGGGCCCCAGCAGTTGGTGGAAACTTCGGAGTATTTGCGTTCAGGGAAGAGACAGCTTCGTGCTGCCCTGATTGCACTGGCTCTTTTCTGCTCTCAGGCACTTGCGGCCGACGCTGCCGACAACGCTGCCGACAACGCAAATCCTGCAAATGCTGCAAATGCTTCCGATGTTACAACAAGTGCTGATGCTGCCAATGCTGCAAATGCAGAAAGTGAACCTCCGGCAGTTGCCGATGAGGCTGCAAAACTGGCGGCTCCTGCTCAAGAGCTTAGCATTGCCCCGGTACCAGCTGTTGACCCTAGCAACGCTACAGCGCGCCAGATGTTTAAAGCTAGCGTGGCACGCATTGATAGAAAAATTATGCTTGAGTGCATTAAGTTAGCGCGCTTCAATGCCAACTATCACGATGGAGTAAATCGCAAGAATTTTGCTCAAGAATGGCTTTACCCTATGCAGCGCGAAGCTGGCACGGCTCTTGCTTTTAGCAATACACTTGTAGATATTCGGCAGCGTGCGCGCGGGCTGAAAGACCCTTCTCTGATTTCGAGAACTGCGCAGAAGAAGGGCTTAGAGTGTGCGCTTGTTGGCCAGGCAATTACGGGAACTAGTTCTGCTGTTCAGCTCTTGCAGAACTTGAATCACACACGTATAGCTACCAAGAATGGCTATTCCCCGGCTGCTGCTACTGCCACGGTGAAAGAGTATGCCACTACAATTGATGGCTTACTGTCAGAGCGGGCAAAATTGTTGGCCGGTCAAAATCTGGTGCGTTCCAAAGAACTTTTTGAATTGCAAGGAAGATTGCTTGCTCATATCAAAGACCAGCTAATTTTTGAATTTAAAAATTGGAGTGTGGGCTCGAGGTTTGGTGAGTGGTCTGAAAATACATTCTATGCAATTGACTCGCTGCAAGGTTTTACGCAGATGAGTTCTTCTTTGTGTTCGCTGCAAGGTTTCAGCAAACGAGAGTACGGTGGAGGTGCAGCCATCACCGGCTTAGTTGGTAATGCTCTAGTTACTTGTAACCCGATAATTAGAACTGCTGTCGGTCACATCGTAGCAAAACATGAAAGAAGCAGACTGAACAAGGTATTCCCCCAGGGTCGTCCGCGCAAGATTGATGATGTATTGGCTGAATGTACTTTAGTCAATCCAAGAGATGTTGATGAATCGTCGTCCCTTGAAACAAAAGAGTTGGCCTTTCTAATTCGACGTACCGAAGAGTTAGATGGCCCCCTCGACAAAGAAGTTGAGCACGTGCGCAAATTGCGACGCATTGCTGATCAGCAGGCCATTTCTGGTCCGCTTATCGGTTTGACTGGTGTCACTCGTTCTGTTTTGAATACAGTCGCTTATTATCAAAGTACGCCCTCTGGCTCGGCCAATTATGAGCGCACGAGGGTGGTAGGCAATCAACTCAATTTGTCTGGCAGAATCGTTCAATCTACTGGTCAAGCGTACTCATTGATCAATACTCCATACACTGAAGTGAAACACTACTTGTACAAGCGGCGCTTGAAGAAAGCTGGGCAGCTACCCAAGCAGCTGTTAGCGCAGCGCCTGGCTCGCTTGGACGAATTAGAGAAGAGGGTGAAGGCTTCGCTGTATTAACTGCGCTTTTAGGGGCTGGTGGAGCGCACAGGCCAAGGCGTTTTGCCCTTGCGGCCTGTTTGTTGAGCCAATTCGCTGCTCAATTTTTGCAGTTGAACGAGCTTTTCTAACTTTTGCTCGATTGGAGCCATAGCTGCGGCCGTTCGAATTACTTTCTTCGAGCCAAACTGGTTTTCACGAGTGACTATGTAGCTTTTGCTCTTCATTGGACAATGCTTTCCCATCTACTAAGCAGATTATACGAGGTCAATCAAAATTCCTGAATTAGGAATAAAGCAAAACACGTCTAAGTCGAATGTCGCTGATGGCTCGGTGTAAAACATCGCACCAATTGCGCCACCAATTGCATACTTCCCAATGATTCCATCGCTTTCAAGGTTATTTATCACTAGTAGGGTTTTGTCTAGTACGAAGTTCATCAACCTTCCTTCTCGTCCAGCTAAATGCGAGTTTCGGTGGATCAGTGTACCAAATTACTTACAGACTATCCCATTTGTAGCTGCGTCAGCTAACCTGGGCTGCTCTAAGCGCTGTCTTTCCTGTGCGATAATCTGAGCATTAGTGAGCGGAAAGTCTCTATCGTGCAGAGTATGGAAAACTCAATATTTCCAGATGCGCATGAGACAGAAGCATCAAAGATTGTGTTGCTTCTAGTGAGTAATGGCGACTATTAATCATGAACTCGCATGACCCAAATGAAATATTAAGGCCCGCAGGCGAAGAGAACGATCTCTCCATTGGCTACGGCACTCATCTAGATAAGCTCGACGAACCGCTCATTCTCTATCCACCTAGAAGCGGTGCTATTGATGCTTTGCATGGACGGTTTTTAAAATACGTAGTGCCAATATCGGTATTGTTTTATGTGGTGATCCTAGCTATGGCTCTAACGACAGCAATCTCTCCATTTTTGCCAAGTGCTGCGCAGCAAGCTATGTCTACGGAGCTATGGTGCTTATTCATTTTCTACACTGTGTCGCTGCCACTAATGTACATTTTCATCAGGCGAAAACTATCCCGGGCTGTACTTCCGGTTATGGCGATGCGTAATGATGGAATCGAAATTCATTCGCTCAATCTTGATATTTTCATTCCGTGGGAAGAAATAAAAGAAGTGCGTACTTTTACTTTTGTAGAACCACATTTGGGCATTGTGCCTTTTGAGCTAAAGAAAACACTTGCCCGTGGATCGCTATACACTCAGTTCTTTTGCTGGTCTAATGAATTCTGTGTACACTTATACAAAAGAATGCAGATTTTGGTAACGCCCATTTTTCTTCTAGAGACTGAGTTACCCTTGCCTATTGATGTTGTGGCAGAGCAGATTATGTTGCGGCAAGCTCATGCCCTCAAGCTTATTAAACCTGAAGACAAACCGTGAAATCTTTGGCAGATATTGCACCACTGGCAGTGCTGGTACTTACGCTTGCGCCTATGCCAAAACCAATTTCGGATACATGCCGGTAATTACTTGAAGTTTTTCTTGAGCAATCAAGTTATCGATTGTATCCATAATTACATCCATGCGTACATGAGCAAAAGTGCCGAAGGCATCAACTTTATCTAGCTTCTTCTCTTTCAGTTTTTTAGCTTTGCTACCAATTAGAATTGAGGCAATGGTTGTTCTTCCAACTTTGCCACTTAGTTCTCCTGTCAAAACTAAAATCGCAGCTTCTAGTTCACTGCTGCCTGTTGTGTCAGCTTCTACTTTTGCTTTTGGTTTGCTGCTTGCTGGGCGCGATTGCGAGTACAGACTTTGTGCCGAACGAGTAGAACGGCTAGCATCTGTCACTGCCGTTTTTGGAGGCGTAGGAATGCTGACAAAACGTTTCTCAACAGGGTGGCAGGTGTCGCATCCTGTGCAAACATTGTCGAGAGTTTGGCCAAAGTAGCCAAGAATATGTTTGCGTCGACAAGTTACTTCTTGAGCGTATTTGATTATTTGATTGAGTCGGTGCGCATCTCTTTCTTTGCGAGCATCGAGCCAACTCATATCAATTGACGGCATGCGTCCAGATATTTCGCGGGCTCTGACACCGTTGGCATCGACATCTAGCATGTTTAAATGCTTGAGCAAATCAAGGGCGCTATTGATTGCCGAATCTTCCATACGCATGCGCTTGTGCAAATCCATTGGTCTCAATGATTGCTGCGAATTGTCATGCAAGAATTTGAGCAAGTGAGCAACTTCTTTGGCATCAGGGAAGTTTTTATCCATTAGCCATTTTTGCGTGTAAATATCTTTTGCTTGATAGAGCAAGGTGCAAGTTGCTTGGTTGCCATCGCGACCAGCGCGGCCAGCTTCTTGATAATAATTTTCCAGCGAGCCAGGCATGTTGTAGTGAATCACTCGCCTAATGTTTGGCTTATCCACGCCCATACCAAACGCGACAGTTGAGACAATCACCGAAATGGTGTCGTCTTCAAAACTGTTTTGCACTTTCTTGCGAATGTCCGGTGACAGTCCGGCGTGATAGCAAGCGGCTGTAATTTTTGCTGCTTTGATACGACGGGCTAATTCTTCAGCTTCTTTGCGACTGCTGGTGTAAACGATTGAAGGTTTTTTCTCTATTCCTAACTTTGACTCGGCCAGCATGGCAAAAACATGGCGGTCTTTGTCGGCATTGTTGGCGCATTGCTCAACTTCAAAGCGCAGGTTTGGTCTGTCGAATGAGCCAATGACGCAGGTCATGCTGGGCAGGCCGAGAGATTCAGGAATGTCGCGTTGCACGCGGGGAGTGGCTGTAGCTGTCAATGCCAAGATTGTCGCCTTGGGCATTAGGCTCAAGTAGCTTCTAAGATTGCGATATTGCGGTCTGAAGTCGTGGCCCCATTGGCTGATACAGTGAGCTTCGTCAATTACCAGCAGAGATACGTCTAGGCTTTGCAGCAACGAGCGAAATCTTGGTGATTCCAATCTCTCTGGGGCGACATATACCAGTTTGTACTGACCCCGTCTGATTCCTGATACTCGTTCATCGACCTGCTCAGCATCAAGTGAGCTGTTTAGCATGGTGGCGTTTCTGATGCCGCGACGAATCAGACCATTGACTTGGTCGTGCATCAAAGCAATTAGAGGGGAAATGACGACGGTGACACCTGGCAGCACTTGGCTGGGCAGTTGGTAGCATAGCGATTTGCCGTAGCCCGTAGGCAAGAAGGCCAAGGTGTGACGGCCGGCAAGAATATTGCTAATTACTTCTTTTTGCTTGGGCCGCAGGTGGTCGAGGCCAAAGCGGGCTTTCAATATTTTTTCGATTGAGCTATCAAAGTTGCCATCTATTGCATGATCTAGGGCCATGTCGAGGGCCATATCTATAGAATGGTCGTCGTAGTTGGCTGAGCCGCCGCTGAGCGATCCTCCGGCAATGGCGCCGCCCGCGAGTGTTCCACCAATGGTTAATTGGCCGCTGTTGTCCGAATCTGTTCCATTTTTTGCAGTAGTCTGAGCCAGAGCATTAGCTCTCTCAATAGCGCGTTGAACTGCTGGTTCGAAAACAGCCATGGGACACCCTCATACTTGTGTCTCACTAGTTTACGTGTTCAGGAGCCCACAATAAGGTGCAATCACACAGTAGTGCCAAGTTTAATTGACTACTGTATATCTATCAGTGTTAGCTGGCGACGCAGATGTAAGCCCAGGCCTACTTTTTGCTTTGCTCAGGCTGCATGATTTTTTTCAATGCAGTGATCAAAAGTTTGTTTTCGGCTGGTTGGCCGATACTTATACGCCAGCAAGTTGGTAGTCCGAAACCAGCCAGTGGTCTGATGGCGATGCCGTTGCGCAGCAAACCATCGTGTATTTTGGCCACTTTCTCTTGCGAGCCCATTTCGATCATGATGAAGTTTGAGTGCGAAGGAATGCGCTGCAAGCCAAGCTTGTCTAGTTCACCGGTGAGGTAAGCCATGCCTTCTTCGTTATTTTCAAGAGTTCTGTTCAAGAATTCATCGTCTTGCAGTGCGGCCAAACCAGCTTCTTGAGCCAATAGGTTAGGCTCGAAAGGAAGTTTGATGCGATTGACATAGTCGATTAGATATTCGTGACCGAGGCCGTAGCCAAGGCGAATACCGGCCATACCGTAGGCTTTGGCGAATGTACGTAAGGTCAATACGTTGTCTAAGCGATAACGCATTGAGTCTGGATACTCTGGGTTTATGGCAGCGAACTCATAATATGCTTCATCAAGAATGACCAGTACATGGTCTGGAATCTTTCTGATGAAGTTCTCGAATTCAGTGCGATTGAAGATTGTGCCTGTTGGATTGTTTGGATTGCATAGGTAAATCATCTTGGTCTTAGGATTTACCGCGGCAGCAATGCCATCAAGGTCGAAGTGATAGTTTTTCAGCGGCACAGTATTGAGCTTGATGCCTTGGGCGTTGACCAATACATATAAGCCGATGAACGTACCTTGCGATGTCAGCACTTCATCGTCTTCATGTAAGAAGGCACGAATAATGTTGGCCATTGTGCTCTCAGAGCCGCTGCCAAGTGCGATATTGTCGATTTTTGTAGCAAAGCGCTCAGCTAAAGCTTCTCTCAAATTAGTGCCGCAGAGGTCAGGATAGCGGTTGATCTGAGGCAATGCCTTTTGAATGGCATCTAGAGCCGATTGAGGTGGTCCTAGAGGGTTCTCGTTGGAAGCCATATTGATGAAGCGTTCCATGCCGAGCTCTTTCAGTAGCTCAACAGGCGGACGGCCTGGCTGATAGGGTTTGAGGGCTTCTACGTGCGGCGGTACAAGACGCTTTGGCAAGTCTTTCTGCGGTGAGAAAGGAATCGTGTTCTTCGGGTCTGATACCAACGCCAGCTGTTGCGACATCGAAGCTAAAGTTTGTATAAATGTTGCCATGGTCACCCTGCACTTTTGAGTCGCAAAACGTAGGTTTAACGGGCACCTCGACTTTGACGCCTCGGCTTCCGATCTCCTCTTCGATATAAAAGTTATCACTAAACCACCCCCAAACACAAATTAAGACGGCCCATTTAAGCCTTGTTTAGGAAACTTTTAGGTTTCTACGCAGGTTTGCTAAGCTCTTCAGTCTTAATGCCAAGAGGTTTTGTGGTATTGGCAACTTTTGCTCGCGAGCACTTTATGCTAATCTTCAGTGCATGCGGGTGTAGTTCAATGGTAGAACGGCAGCCTTCCAAGCTTCATACAGGGGTTCGATTCCCCTCACCCGCTCCATTTTTGAAGTCATATAAAACACAGTGACAACGCCCATAGAGCGGTTACGAAGCCTCTAGAGCGCTGCCAATTCCTATAGCGATGACAATTCTTATATAGATAAGAGGTTTGCGGTGACGGAAGAGAGACTAAGCATTAGTGATGTACTGGTAGCCAAAAAGCGCATCAGCGGTTTGGCGATGAATACTCCATTGCGCAAGAGCCACTGGCTCTGTGACGTTTCACAAGCCGAAGTGTTCATGAAGCTAGAGAACCTTCAGGTAACCGGTTCATTTAAATATCGCGGCGCCCTTAATGCCATGACTTGGGCAAAAGAGCGCGGTTTTACCAAAGTATTCACTGCCTCCGCTGGCAATCATGGCCTCGGTATCGCCGAAGCGGCCATAACGACTGAACGTGAGGCGCGTATTTGCCTGCCCACGAACGTCAATCCGCTTAAGAAACAAAAGTTAGAGCGCTACAGTGTTGGCTTGATGCAACATGGCGACGACATGGACATGACCGAAGCCTATGCCATGCGTTTGGCAAAAGAGCAGAAGGGTTTGTACATCTCGCCTTACAACAATAGAGAAGTTATCGCTGGCCAGGGCACTGTTGGGCTGGAAATGTATGAGTTGATCCCCAAACTCTCAACAGTAATCGTTGCTGTTGGCGGTGGTGGATTGATATCAGGCATCGGCCTTGTCGCCAAGTTGATCAATCCGAAGGTACGCATTGTTGGCGTCGTGGCCGCGGCCTCACCCACTATGAAGACCGCCATTCACTCTGGTCGCGTAGTCAAAGTTTTGCAGCAAGATACAATCGCCGACGGCATCGCTGGCAACATTGACGCTGAGACAATCACTTTCCCTCTCGTGCAAGAAGTTGTCGACGAGTGGGTGGCAATCGAAGAGCGTGACATTCATCAGGCCGTCTTCGACTTCCTTGAGAATGAAGGCATGTTAATTGAAGGAGCGGCTGCATGCGCAATTGCGGCCATTTCTGCCAAGTACATCAACTTCAAGCCACGTGAGCGGGTTGGTGTTGTTGTTTGTGGTGGCAATATTGGCCGCAATAACTGGCGAGAGATAGTTGGCGAGCAACTACTGAGTGCCGGTAAGTCTACTTAACGCTGGCAAATCTACTTAGCAAGTCAGTTAACTTTCTCAAGCTGACCTATGGAAGTTTTAGGGCTGGATCTGGTCTTGTAATTAGCACAGATTTTTGTTCTATCACTTGCTTCTGCTCAACGACTTGAGGTTGAACCACTACAGTTTTCGCCTGAGTATAGTTGCGTACTGCAACCTGCCTGTGTCTCGGAGCTGGTCGATAAGCACGTTTGACATAGCGTCGAGTTCTCTTTACTGGAGCTTTCACTGCTGCAGTTCTGACCACCGCTGATTTAGTTACTTCAGTAACAGCCGCTGGTGAAACAGTTGTGGTCGTTGTCACTTTAGCTTCTGTTGGTACCACCACTGCTTCGTGGCGTTCCATAATCATTGGCTCTACCGTCTTTTCGACACTGCCATCACTGCTGGTGACGCTTTTTGTTCTAGTTACTGACGGTTGCATCCAGCTATCTACTACTTTTGGTGCTGACACACTTGGCACGATAACTTCTGTTGTACTTGTGGTTGGGCTTGCAGTTTGGACAGTTGTCTGTGTACTCGTTTCTGTAACTTCAGCAGCTTGCCCAGGCAATGCTGTGCTTGCCGCTAGCAGCGACAATACTGAAGCCAGTGATAACATCAATTTCTTCATGACGCCCCTCGCTTCGCAGATAAGTTCTAGAGTTTCTAGAACACTGCCGTGCAGACGGCCAGATCAATTGCTAGTTCCAATTTTTTCAAATCTCGTTGCTTGTGGTTTTAAATACCTGTCTTTGCGTAACTAGTTATGTCGCCCTTCTTACTGCACCCTTGAGGGATTGCCGTATAAGCCACTAGCAGCTGCGCTCTGACGGCTCTCAATCGAGGTTACCCCTCCTATCTCGCCCCCAGAAGTGGCTCCTACCATCGGCTCCTCGGAAGTGTCAGCTCCCATCGTATCCCCAGAGGTGGCTCCGGCAATTCCTCCCATATGCTCGTCCCCGGAAGTGTCGGCTCCCATCGTATCCCCAGAGGTGGTTCCTCCCATCGTATCCCCAGAATTGATTCCGCTCATAGGATCCCCAGAAGCTCCAGCTTCCTCACTGTCCATTTCCTCTGTAGCTCCACCTGTTGCGGTGGAGTCAAAGAAGTCGATGTTGGGTAGAGAGCTGTTGAAGTTAGCGCTCTCTGTGTTTACGCTTGTTCTTATAGATAGCGGAGCATCATTGGCGTTGCCAGAGCTAGCGGCCGCAGCGCTGTCACTTAAGCTAAAGCGCTTGGGCTGGGCGTCTAGGTAGCCTAGTTTTTCACTTCGCATGTCGAGCCAGATTGAAGAAGATAGATCTGAGCTAGGGCCCGAGATGGCCTGAGATCTATCGCTCACTTCAGCTGTTGTCGTGTCTTCAACTTGAGTATGTTTTGCCATGGGGGTGGTTCTCTTTAGTAAATTCGCTGCCGTCGTCTGTGCTAGAACATTACGAAAGTCGGCGGGAGTTTATCGTGAGAATCTCTTGTGGCATTAGCCTTTGATGCTGTAGCCTGCCCCGGGAACCGTGGTAAGAATTTCTGCTGCTCTTGGTTCGCCGCAACTTCCCAGCTTTTTGCGAAGGCCTTTGACCAAGGCCCTCACGGCCTCTTCTGAGCTATCTTTGTCGGCACGGTAAATTGCTTTGAGAATTTCAGCGGCGCTGAAGGAGCGATCGGGGTAGCGCAGTAAATATTCGGTGAAAGCGCATTCTAGCCTGGTAAGAGCGACGTCTGTACCAAACACTTTGAGAATGCGATTTTCGACTTCTAGTTTGATGTTAGCACTCTGGTCAGTTAGTTCTTGTATGGCCTCGGGCCGTCTAAGAAGCGCCTTGCAGCGGGCGGATAATTCTCTTAAATGGAATGGTTTTTTCAGATAGTCATCGCCGCCACTTTCAAGGCCGGTCTCGAGATCTTCCATAGCTGATCGGCCAGTGAGAAATAGAATAGGAGTGTGCACGCCGGCCGCTCTAATTTTTTTGCAAAGGTCAATTCCCGACATGCCTGGCATCTGCCAATCGAAAATTAAGAGGTCATAGTGAAATTGTGAGAGCATTTGCTCTGCGTCTTCGGCGTTATAGCAGCAGTCGACTTGATGATTTTCACTTTGCATCAGCCAGTGTTTGGTATTGTCGGCTAGTTCGACATCGTCATCTACTATCAGAAGCTTTGCCAAGACTTGGACCTCATTTGACCTTGTACAATTAAGCTATTATAGGCCTACTTTATAAGTACATTAATTGAAAATCTGGCAGAAGACTCTTATCCTTGCCCTTATACCAGTGTCGCTCAATGCCTATGGTGTAGTGCTGATGCAGGATGCAATATCGCGCCTTAGTAACGCCGTACAGTTAGAGCAGACTGAAGCCAATGGCTTTCGATTGCTCAATCGTTTATATGTTTCACTTGTCAGTGCCTCTGGTCTGTTTTCAGGTTATCTGTCGAGTGGGGCCACTGACAGCTTTCGCTTGAAGCAAGCCAACGAAACTTTTGCCACTGCCAAAGATTGTTTGAAGCAAATTCGTGCGCAAACACCCCATGACCAATCGGTGCTTGCTCAGAGTTTGGATGATTTAGAGAATCAGAGTATTCCAGCTCTTGAACGATTACGCAATCAGTGTTTGAAGATGGACAATCAAGCTGGTGGCGAGAACAAATTGTTGGCGCTCTATCAACTAAAGCCATTGATACGTCAGGCTAGCCGAATCAATGATATCTATACTGCCGTCGTTGAAGATTCAGATAAGCAGCGGCAAGTGCGCATACTTGAGCAGACGCAGTTAGTGGCAAGAATTCGCTCGTTAGTACTCAGCTGCCTGGTTTTTAACATCGTTTTTTCTGCAGTTGCTCTTTATCTTTTTCGGCGCTCGCTGCTTTTGCGACTGCAAGTTATTCTTGCACGCAGTAAGGCCCTGGCTGAGCTTGAAGATGTTGGTCCAGCACTTAGTGGTGTTGATGAATTCGCTGAAATTGATAATTGCATTGTTGAAGCCCGCACTGAACTAGTTGCTGCCGAGAAATTTAGATCGCAGGTCGTCGCTATGGTGGCCCACGATATGCGCTCTCCATTGGCATCCGCTATGACTTCGTTAGAGATGCTAGAAGAAAAATTCTTTGGTCCGCTAACCCCTGAAGCCGAGAAAAAGATTGGATCAATCACCACTAGTCTCAATCGCTTGGTTTTACTAATTGACGAGTTTCTTGATCTAGATAAACTGCGCCGCAAAGATCTAGAGCTTGAGGTTTCGGAGTTTATTCTTAGTGAAATGATAGTAGATGTGGTGGCAAGTCTAGAAGCAATGGCGACCAAGAACGGCATCAAAATCGAAGTGAAAGCCGTGGCCTTTGCTGTTTCTGCTGATAAGGCTCGAATGCGTCAGGTACTAACCAATTTGCTCTCGAACGCTATCAAGTTTTCCCCTCGCGACACTACAATTGTCGTATCGGCAGGAAGCACTGCAAAACAGTGGTCATTATCGGTTATAGATCAAGGAAAAGGTCTCTCTGAGCAAGCCAAGAAGGAATTGTTTCAGCCTTATGCGCCAAGTGAAGCATCAGCATTGGCTATTAAGGGTTCTGGACTCGGCCTATTCATTTGCCGCTGGTTTACTGAAGCCCACGGTGGCAAGCTAGAAGCTAGGCCCAATCAAGGGCAGCCGGGCACGACATTCTGTCTCACTGTCCCGCACGCTCAGTGAAAAATCACCACATCGGGCCTTCATGGGCATCAGGAGGCGGGGTGCGCTTGTACATGCCGACCCACTCATCTACCCAATAGGTATCATAGAACAGCAACCAACTGGTTTCTGGTAGCTTCGCCTTTCGTGCCTGCTCACGAAGAATTTCAGCTGCTTCAGGTAAATTGCTAATGATCATATCGATATAAGCCGCTTCACTACCGACGCCACCACCGAGAACACAACCTGCACCAGCTTTGCGTAATTCTCTATCGAGCTTATCTTCAAGCTCAAAGCGTGCTTCCACATCGTGGGCTAGTTCTTGCTCTTGAGACATTTTTAGATAGGCAAATACTTCATCATGGCGCGTAAATGCCGAAGAGTGAAATAACATTCGCCTTTCTTTGGCAAATATCGTTGCCGGATATGGCGTCGTTATTACTGGTCTAAGGCCTTCTTCCCAGCTGCTGCCTTTTAGCGAGTAAAAGCCTTGGAGTTCGCGCTCCCAGCAGCGTTCAATGGGTAGCTCATCTACCAACTCGGCTACTCTGGTGGCCAAAATATTGCGCAGTGAGTTTAGCGGATAGAACGGTTGAGGTTCGACTTCTATGTTCTCAGTTTCATCCTCTAACTCGCTCTTCTTGATAATCTCGCTCTTCTTCAGTGCTTCGATATCTTGGGCCGCAGCGATTTTGAGAGTGTCGCCATCATCTTTTTTGCTTTTGGCTGGAGCCTTTTTTGTTGCTTTAGCCAGCGCTTTTTTCTTTGCCTGCGGCTCAGTGAGAACGAAGTTTATCCACAGATCAACGGGCTCTTCTCCCAGAACCGTTGTCAGCACAGTTAGAGCCTCTGCGATGTCAGAGTCTTTATTGTCTTTCTTAAAATGTTTGGCACTAAGGGTGATATCAAAGCACTTCAGTGGTGATTCATTGATTTGACCCTGTACTTCCGACCAGCTGTGCTTGAGCATGCTGTGTTCAAAATCGTTGAAGTCTCCGATCAGTGGTTCTTTGAATTGGGTAAAGCGCCAATTAGGTATCTCGGGGGCTCGTTCAATCACGGCCTTAGTGAGCGGTCTTAAGGCATATTCAGATTCAGGAGTAACTGTGAAGACAAGGCTCTTGTTACCGACTTCAAGAATATCGCGACTGACTTCCCACATGAGGTCTTCGTGAATTGGTTTCAAGTAGGCTTCGCACCAGTCAACAGTTTCTTCGGTTTTGTCTTCGAAGAAGTTGCTTCTAAGTTGTTCGCTATCGGCAGCAAACTGCTTCCAGAAGCGATCAATCTGCTCGCTTACTCTGGCTTGTTCTTCGATATCTTCGTTGCTACCGAACTGGGCTGTATGCCATCTCACAATTTTGTCTCCTGGTCACAGCACCTATCTTCTAATCATCTCAAATTGGGCACCTATTTAGTGTAACCTTTATTTGCCTGTCTGCCGGCTCGTAGTCAAGTGCTGCCTGTTTTCAGTAAGAGCAACTGTCACCCAGCCAACGGTCTGTGCCTTTAACCAAGTGATAGAAAGGCGTTAGCCTTTGCTTGTGTCCGAAACTGCGACAGTCGTGTCGGTAAATCATCCAGAAAGTAACAAAACACAGATCTAAACTTCTTAGGTGGCAAACCTGAGGAATCTGATGACGGACAACCTTCAGAGAAACGATAAAAAGCCAAGCAAGACAAGCCTGTGCGCTCTTGACTGGCTTAATATGTGCATAGGTGACGTCCTCGGTGGGTTGGCGCCCTATCTAGCAGTGTATTTGCGGTCGGCACACCACTGGGATCAAGGCAGCATCGGCGCGGCCCTGTCTGCCATGGGCATTGCTACTATTGTCGCGCAAATGCCAGCTGGTGCTCTAATTGATCGACTGCGGCAAAAACGCCTCGTTCTCTGTTTAGCTACAGCTCTTATGAGCTTGGCTTGTATAGCGATTACCCTGTTTGATAATTTTCACGCTGTGATAACGGCGCAGGTCTTGTATGGTGTTGCTGCTGCCATCGCAGGGCCCAGCATTGTGTCCATTAGTTTGGGATTAGTGGGACATAAATACTTTGCGCCAAGGATTGCTCGAAATGAAGCCTTCAATCATATCGGCAATGTCGTTGCCGCAGTATTGGCCGGTTTAGCGGGATATTTTGTTTCGCCAGCGTGGATTTTTTATCTGGTTGCCACGCTCGGATTTGCCAGTATCATTGCCACCAGTTTTATCAATGAGATTGAAATTAATCATGATATCGCCCGCGGTGTGCATATTGAAGATCACTCCAGTAGCATTGGGGCAGTAGGAAAACTACTTTGTGATAGGCGGATCGTTGCCTTTGCGACCGCTGTATTTCTATTCCATCTTGCTAATGCTGCCCTTCTTCCTCTGGCTGGGCAATACCTTTCTGAAGCCCAACCAAAAGAAGCACCTATTTGGATCTCTGCATGCATTGTTGCTGCTCAATTTGTGATGATTCCGGTTAGTCTCATGGCCGGCAATTTGGCCCAGTCTTGGGGGAGAAAACCTGTATTCTTGATCGCCTTTTCCGTCTTACCAATTAGAGCGTTTCTGTATACTCTAAGTGCCAGCCCGCTTCTTGTCGTTCCGGTACAGCTTCTCGACGGCGTAGGCGCTGGAATTTTTGGTGTTCTTGTTTCGGTGATAGTTGCCGACTTAACTAAGGGGACTGGTCACTACAATGTTACTCGCGAAATGATTATTAGTGCCCAAGGAATCGGAGCTGCCTTGAGTAATCTATTGGCAGGTTGGATTGTGCTGAATTATGGATACAGTTCTGGTTTCTTATCCTTGGCTTTCATTGGCCTACTTGGCCTGATTATTTGCTGCTTGGGCTTGCCTGAAACCCGCGACCTTAGTAGTGATTTCAGCAAAAACAATAAAGTCGTTAGCTAAAGCGACTTTGTAGTTGGTATTTCATTTGCTCTGCCAACTTAGAATTTAGTACCCGTGCAACTAGCTCGGGGTCTGGTTCTTTGTCGACAAGACATTTTGATACGTCTAGTAGACGAACGTTTTCACTATCATTTTTCTCAAGGCGAATAATTTCGTCGCCAGTTTCTATTGTTCCTTCTTGAATTACAGATAGATAGAAACCCCATTTATAGCTTTTGTAGAAAAGCTTGATGATGCCTGGATCTCCAAAGCGAATTCCTTGTTTGTAGCACGGCATTCTCGGCTGAGTTACCTGAAAAATGGCATCACCAATTTGCAACCTGTCACCGATGCAAGTGTTTGTTTCATCAAATCCACATACCGTTAAATTTTCGCCGAATATTCCCCACTCCAAATCGCGGGATGGATACTGTTGACTCCAGTGCTCATATTGTTCAATCGGATAGGCATAGACAGCCTTGTCACTTCCACCGTGAACGGTTAGGTCAGCTTGCTCATCGCCGTCCAAATTTAATCTTCGCGCTCTCACCCTGCCTTCTACTGGAGTCTTGAAAATTCCAGTAAAAACAGATTGCCCATTCCAGAGCACCTCTTTTGCTTTGCTAACATTGATTTGCAGTATTTTCGGAGTTTGCAAAGAGAGGACCTCGTAAGTGGGGGCTTTGCAACCAAATACCCTATTTTGCACGAATTAACACTCAAAAAGCACCCGAAATTTCGCTCGAAATAATACCGATAAGGTATATACTTTGGTGCCACATTAGGAGGGTAGCATTGTGTCTCAAATTCAGGCCGAAACCGTCGAGTCAGTTTTTTATCGCTCGGCCAAAGTGGATAAACTTGATATCTTTTACAGAGAAGCGGGCTCGAAAGATGCGCCTACAATTTTGCTGTTGCATGGTTTTCCAACTTCATCGCACATGTTCCGCAACTTGATTCCAATTTTAGCAAAGCACTATCACGTGATTGCTCCTGATTATCCTGGTTTCGGACATAGCTCGATGCCTTCAGTGTCAGAATTCGAGTACAGTTTCGATAATCTAGCCAAAGTTATTGAGAAATTCATAGACACAATTGGTCTGAAGAAATTTTCGATGTACGTTATGGACTATGGCGCACCTATTGGCTATCGCATCGCCGCCAAGAATCCGCAGCGCATTCAAAGTCTAATTGTGCAAAACGGCAATGCCTATGACGAAGGCTTAGACAATGATTTCTGGAAACCAATTCGTGAATATTGGAAAGATAAGAGTGAAGCCAAAGCTGCTCCGCTCAAAGGGTTATTTGAAATTGATGCTACCAAATGGCAGTATCATACCGGTGTGCGCAACTTAGAAGCCATTTCGCCTGATAGCTGGATGCATGACCAGGCTGGCATGGATCGCCCAGGTAACAAGGAAATTCAACTTGAGTTGTTCTATAGCTACGGCACCAACTCACCTTTGTACCCTGGCTGGCAGAAGTATTTCCGCGACCACCAGCCGCCGACCCTTATTGTCTGGGGCAAGAACGACCAAATATTCCCTGCTGCAGGTGCTGAGCCTTACAAGCGTGATTTGAAAAATCTAGAATTTCACTTGTTCGAAACTGGACACTTTGCTCTTGAAGAAGATCTTCCAACAATCAGCAAATTGATGTTGGAATTCTTGCGCAAGTCAGTACCGCAGCCAGCTGAAGTTCGCTAATTACGATAATAGATTAGGTCGGCAATGGCTTGAGCTAAGCTATTGCCGACCGTCTAATTTCGCACCACAATCATCGAGTGGAGCGCTTTATTGTTGACCGGAACTGCCGTCAAGGCGGTCGGCGCGCTTTTCTTCCCGTTTCGAGCGTCGCTCTTCGCGAGCGGAGCGTCGAGCACTGAATCCAGTACCAAGAGTCTGCCCTGATTGCATTTTTTGATCGGCAGAAGCTTGGTCATTTTTGGCGTCGCTTGCCTGTTCTTTCGATCGATTTTCAAGGCGTTCCGCACGATTCTCGCGCCGTCGATCCATCCGGCTTTCACCGCCAGAATTTTGGGCAGAGCTTTGTCCCTGCTGCGACTGTCCGTATGGAACCTGTTGCTGAAATTGATTGAACTGTGTACTAGTTTGCGGGGTTGGTGTGACAAACTGCTTATTGCCGCCTTGAGCCATGTAGCTATACTGTCCCGGCCCTTCAACGCTCACTGGCGTGCCGTAGGGGATGCCGTTATAGCCACCGGCGTAGGTCGGTGTAGAGTTGTAATATGATTGCGCTGGCGCCATCATTTGTTGTGACATGCCGCCGCCTCCAGACTGCATGTTGATCTGCGCCTGTGCTGCTTCAAGCTGCTCTGGAGTGACAGCTATCTGCTGACCATTCATAGCGGTGTACCAGAAGTGATTAGCTAGATCGCGGTAAACTGAAACCTGATTGGCATTCGGTGCGATCACCAGTCCTGGCACCGTCACCTCTTTGCCGGATGGTGTAATCAGATATTGATTGCCATCAGCCTTGCGTACAACGGGATAAATCGTCATGCTAATGCCGTTGCCGCCTTGATTTCCCGATTGATATCCCTGATATGCGGGTTGATTTCCCAGTTGATTTCCTTGCTGATTTCCTTGCTGTGCCTGCGTTCCTAAAGGCAAAAGGGTCATAGCAGCCATCGCTAGGAATATAGCAGCGCTTTGCGTAGGTTTCATTTTTACTTCTCCGAATACTGCCGGATATTTTAGCATTCGAACATTGCTATCATACTTTTGCCGCTCTCTTGATTGTTTGTCGTGCCCCACACTACAGTCTTTTGCTGCTGTTTCTGAAGGAATGAGTTTGTTGACTAAATCAAAAGTAAATGCGAAAAGCCGAATTTTTATAACAGGTTCTGCTGATGGGCTTGGTCATGCTGCTGCAAAAACACTACTGGCTGAAGGTCACGAAGTAGTCGTCCATGTCAGGTCAAAAGAGCGCCTGGGTGCTGTAGATGACCTTTTGGCTGGTGGTGCCATTGCCACTATTGGCGACTTAACTAGTTTCGATGAAACACAACAGCTTGCACTACAGGTAAATAAACTTGGCCAAATGGATGCGGTTATTCATAATGCCGGTGTCTACAAAGGTGATGTAGCTGGCGTGAATGTATTGGCTCCTTATTTACTAACTGCACTAATTGCTAGACCGCAAAGGTTGATATATTTAAGTAGCGGTATGCACTTGGGTGGTAGAGCTAGTTTGGACGATTTGGATTGGAATACCAAGGCCGCTTCGATCAACTACTCTGATAGCAAATTATTGATCACCACATTTTGCGCCGCGCTGGCAAATCGCTGGCAAAATGTTATTTGCAATGCTGTAGACCCAGGCTGGGTGCCAACAAAGATGGGAGGCCCTAATGCATCAGATGATTTGCGACAAGGGCACCTTACTCAAGAATGGCTAGCGACCAGTGAAGAACCCGAGGCTCTTACCAGCGGAGGATACTGGTATCACAAACAGCTTACAAAGGCCCATGCTGCTGTTTTAGACATAGATTTTCAGAATCGGCTGTTAGAGAAATTAGCAAGCTCAACTGGTGTTGAGCTTGGAGTTTAGAAAGCGGCCCTCATCTAGGAGTTGATTGAAGAAGGCAGAGGCTGTCTGTCTATCTATCAGTCTATCTATCTGTCTATCACCCGAATAGACTTTCTTCATGTTCAGCTTTCCACTTGTCTCCGACCAGACCGGCATCGGTGCCATCTTTTTTCTTCTGTGAAGAAATCGCACCCTCTGCGTCACTCACTCCTCTTAGAGCGATCGTTTCACCACCACCTTCTTTCTTCACAAAGAGGTGCACAAGTTCGCGCCCATTACTACCGACGGCATTCACTTCGATGCGCACTTTCATTGTGGTGCCATCTGGATTGGTCAACTCAACCTCGACGTTGCCACCATGGTCTTTAGCGTAGTCGCGAGCGGCTATGAGTTTTTCTTCCATCGTTTTTGTCGGATCTTCGAGAATTTGCAAGCGAGCATCCTTTTGATTTTCCGCCGGTTGATCTGTGGATTGCTCAGCAGGAACATCCGCAGTTGTTTCAGCTGGGGCGGGATTTTCACGTTTGTAAGCCTCAAGTTCGTCTCTTGAAATTCCGTCGCCGTTTTTATCGATTGCGTCGGCACTACCTATGGCGGCATCAGCTGCAATGACAGTCACTGCATCTTTGTTTTGATAATCGTTTTGAATGGCCTGTGATTCTTCTTTAGAAATTTTGCCATCTTTGTCTGTGTCAAGATTGTCGAATTCTGAAATTAGAAGATCTGGTAAAAGGCCTTTTGCCTGTAAGTCGGCATTAATAGCGGCCCGAGCATCTGGGTCGTTCATTATTGCCGGGTTGAGCAAACTGTTTACTTCACTGCGCTCTCTACCAGAATTTTCTGCCTTTCGGAATATCTCATCAAAGGATAGGCCGGATGCATTTAGGCCATCTTGTTTAGCGTCAGTGTATTCTTTTACGTTTTTAGTAATTTCGGCTGTTTCTGAGGGCATGGGTAAATCTCCAGCAGCGATGGAAGGGGGGAACACTTCCAAGATAATCTTGCTGCCTGATATTTCCCTGACTGCCTAAGTGCTGATTGAAGGTCAAGAATGACTTGATCGAGTCGCGCCTCTTCAGTGTTCTTCTAAATCAGAGGCCTTTAAAGCTTGGCCCTCTCTCAATAAGCGTTTGGCTGATTTGCCCAGTGCTTGGTTGACATTTTTCAAGCAGTCCGTCTTTGATACCATGCGAAAGTCCATGTGAACGGAACTCAAAATTATGATCGATCCGGCTCTAATATCTCTAGTGGCGCATACCACCGCGAGCCGCTCTAGTTCGTTGTCAAAGCTAGGTATGGCAGCCATGCGCAGTTGGGTGCAAGTGCTGCACTGTGCTCCCTGGTATGGGCGGTGGCAGGTTTTGCAAATTAAGGCTTCTTTCGCTCTAGATGGTTCTGGGGTTGGTACATTTCCCCAACTACTGATTGATTGTATGTCAAATACTTTGTTTTGATGCTGATAGAGTTCTTCCATATTTTTTATGGTCCATCGAGTCTGCGGATGGTTTATGCCATGGGCTATGAGGTTTATTAGCAGGGCCTGCTTTAAACTATCTTCTGACTCTTTCAACTTGTTTTGCAGACATTGGCATTGGGCGAGCTTGTTGAGGACAAACGACAGCTCAGGATGATCTAGCCCTAGAGCCGTTATCTGTTTATCCAGGCAGTCGTTGTATATCGATTCTGCATGGGTGAATTGGTTCTGCTGGTAGTAAAGATCACCTAGGTAGTCGAGGCAGAGAGCCACGACTAGTAGAGACTTGCCTTTGGCCGCTTCGTCGATGGCCTGCCACATAAAGTTCTGCGCGTCTTCATAGTGCTTACTGGCGGCTGCATTCTCAGCGCAGATTTTCAGTAGTTCCCAGGTTTCAGGCACGCTATTTGTCCAAGCTTTGATTTGCTGTATATTTTAGCGGAGATGCTCTCTTAAGAATACTCCGGCAGAGCTGGTCTAAGCAAAATGAAATGAGAGCTATTTCTTTGGTATGCTCGATTCGTTATAAGGACGAATTTGATCTTCAGCTTCTTTCAGCTGCTGTGCCATCTTTTCAGTCTCCAATGGTTGGCCGTTAAGTTTGCGCCAGTACATTACCATGATCATTGCAGACATATGGCGAGAATCTTGTATGCCCATCTGGTTGAAGTATTTGACTAGGACGTTTTTGCCATTTAGGCCCCAGGTGTTGCGCAGTCCCATCTGAAAGAATGGCCATCCATAGCCCGACGCTTCCTTTCCTTCAAGGCTTTTAAATTTCTTCAGCTCTCCTTCGCCCATTAGTTTTTCTAGTTCGACAAAATGGTGCTTAGAAGAATTCGAACAACAGTGTCGTCATTGTGTGAGTTCGGGTACAGACACTTCAGTGATGAGAATAAGCTCCAAGCGCACCATATCGAAAGAAGTAGTGTGCACAGAAACACGAAGATTAAGTACACAGATACCCCTACCAATGACATGAGGGCTGAGCATATACTAAGTAAGTGCGGCTAGAATGTAACCGGTAGATCTTCGCAAATTAGTCTATGGTTTTCAAAAAAGAAGGACGAATAATTGCCGGAGCAAGAAACAGAAGATGAGCATACGCGACCCCTTGGTGCCTTATCTGTGCTTCAGATTGTTGGGATCGTATTGGGCTCAGGACTGCTTGTTGTCATTGGATTGAAATGGTTCGGTTACTTCTTGGCGGCGCGACTGCATTTGGTGCCGAGTGGGCAGAGTGCCGCTCAGTACTATCAGCTGGGTGTCAAATACAAAGGAGCTGGTCGGACTGAGCCAGCTCGCGACTCTCTCAACAGGGCTATAAAGCTTGATCCGCAGGGTGTTGACGGAAAGCGCGCGGCAATCTACCTTCATGCCTATTTGCCTCGTTATGCGGTGCCCCAGGAGGCAGTGCAGATGAACATATCGGGATTCAATCAGGCCGCCATAGGACATAATGAACAAGCAACACAAATTTTTGAGAGCTGTATAAAGCAATATCCTAAATTCGAATGGCCCTATGGCAATTTAGCCGATTTATATGTAAGCCAGGGCAAACTCGATGAAGCCAAGGAATTGCTCAACAAAATTCTTGAAGTAAACCCGCAGTATGTTAATGGTTGGATCCATCTTGCCGAAGCAAACATTGCCGGCAAAGACTTTAAGCGTGCGACGGAGTGCCTGAACAGTGCAGCAGCAATAGATCCAGATAATGCAGCTGTGAAAGCGCTGAAAACCAAGATTGAATTCGAAAATCAAACAAAGTGAGTGCGCACCATTCCCTGCATTCTCAATGCTGTACCCATGCTGCCAGCCAACAAGAGATCACGCACCACATTTTGCCCCACAATTGTGGCTTTGATTGCATTCCGTATGTCACTTAACTGAGAAAATAATTTGTTCTGCAAACGGCTTTATAAGTGACATAGGCGATTCGGCAAGAACTTCTGTGCTACATGTATTTCTGGCAGGCAGGCGTCACCGTATGTGGTGGCGATGATCTCAATTAAAGTGCACCAGCCACCGCTGATAGTCTCAATCAATTTACGCCAGAATAGACCGATGATCTCAATTCGAGGTTCCGATGATCTCAATCCGTACACTTGAGCAGCAGCTGCTTGCACGGCTGAGATAGTTCATGCATTAATAATCCTAGTGGAAGTTTGCAAGCCTTTCGGGAGTTATCCGCGTGCCCTTGCCCCTCATCCGTTATCTGCCCGCCTGCGGTCTAGTGCTGAGCCTGAGCACCAGCGCACCGCTTGCCGCTTGGTCCGCCGACACCGTGACCGAAGGCGGCGAGTCTCCGGTGCTACGCAGCGCCGGCACCGTGACCGTAGGCGGCGAGCCTCCGGTGCTACGCAGCACCATTATCCAGACGGAGACTAACAGTCCGCACGGCCCGACTGTCAACACGGGGGATGTGCGTGTGGTGCCGCCGGGCGCGCCGTTGGATCTGGTTCTTTCGACCGAGATTGAAGCTGGCGAGACCGCGGAAGGTGATGAGTTCTTCGGCAAAATCATCAAGGACGTGCTGGTGGATGGCCAGTTGGTTATACCCCGGGGCACGGTAATGCACGGGGTGATGAGCACTATGCAAGAGCCAAAGCGCGCTGGCCGCGATGGCTACATCACCACGCGCTTCGATTATTTAACTACGCCTGACGGGCGTAAAGTCTCGATTGAGGGCAACAGCACCACGCGGGATTCCAAAGGCAAGGCCGCAGCCAAGGTCGTCGGGCGCGCGGCGGGATACACCGCCATTGGTGGCGTGGTGGGCACAGTGATGGCGCTACAGTTCGGCGGTCTAGCCGGGGCGGCGGCCAGCCACGGGGCCACCCTGGCGGGTGGAGCGGCCATTGGTGGAACTGCCGGGCTGACAGTGGCCATGCTGATGAAGGGTAAAAGTGTCATGCTCCAGCCCGGCGCTGAAATGCGCGTCACACTCAGCGAGGAGCTCAAACTGCCTACCATGACCATGCCCGCTGAGACGGCGGAAGATTTCAGCATCCCTGGCCTGAAGCTGAAGGTAGTGGGCATGCGCATTGACCGCCACCCGTTCGGCGAAATGACCGAAATTAAGCTGTCGCTGGACATTTTGAATGAAACCGAAAATACGTTCTCCACATTTGATATCGCCCTGGAGGACGAGTTGGGCAACCTGCTCTTCCCCTCACCCCTTGCCGATACGGGCATTGAGTCCAGCAAAATCAAGCCTAGTAGTCACATCAACAGCAACGTCACCTTCAGCGTGTACAACGGCAAAATCCGCCACAAGCTAGTGTTTTTCAAGCCGTATTCCCGTGAACCGCTGGCAAAATTGTCCCTGACCGATGCCATGCTGGCAAGCGGCAAAGCCAGCCACAAAGGCAAGCGAGCGGCCGCTGAAGCGCACCAGCCCAACTGAGGCTTCGCTGGACTTCGCGGTGAGCGGGGTGCAGAAATCTTTTGCCAAACTATTTGTCATCACGTCACGAAGACGACCCACACATTACCGTCACAATCTTGCGGTAACTTGAATAGTGTGAAAATAGTAAGTAATGGATGATGAAACTGTTTAAATCACTCGCACTGTGCTGCAGCGCCATACTGCTCGCACTATCTATATCAGGTTGTCAGGCATCGCTTGACAGTAATGCCGCAGCGCATACGACTCACTTGGTCGGGAAGCACCTTGCCAAAGAGCTAGCGCTGAATGATGAAGGAGCATCGCATACGACTTACGAGGTCAGCAAACCCCTTGTCAAAGACCTAACGCTGAATGATGAATATGTCTGCCAGATTAGAGCCATACAGCATATTGAGATTCGTTCATTAGAGAAGGGGTACCTGCAAAATGTACTGGTAGACGAAGGAGACACTGTTCGTCAGGGACAATTGCTTTTTCAAATAAAGCCCAATGTCTACGAAGCCGATGTTCAAAAATCAGAAGCAGAGGTTGAGCTTTCCAAAATTGAGCTGCAGAATAACCAGGCACTTGTTGACAAAGATATTATTTCCGCCACTGAAGCCAGCATGTCTGCCGCCAAGCTGAATAAAGTTAAAGCGGAACTAGAGCTAGCCAAAACGCATTTAGGCTTTACTGAAATTAGAGCCCCGTTTGACGGGCTGATAGGTCGCTTTGGTGATATTAGGCTGGGCAGCCTGCTGGAAGAAAACCAACTGATGACCACCTTAAGCGATACCCATCGACTTTGGGTGTACTTCAATGTGCCCGAAGCTCAGTATTTGGACTACATGAAAAACAAGCGACTTTCTCAGAACGTCCAACTGCAACTCGCCAACAACGAAATTTATCCTGAACCAGGAACGATAGAAGTCATTCAGTCAGACTTTAGTAGTACCTCAGGCAATATTGCCTTTAGAGCGAGCTTTAGTAACCCACACGCCCTACTGCGTTACGGGCAAACAGGCAAAATACTATGGCCCAAGAAGACCAATAACGCGGTCATTGTGCCGCAAAAATCCACTTTTGAAGTTCTAGATAAACGCTTTATTTTTGTTGTCGACAAAACCGGAGTGATTCACGAACGTGAGATTAAAGTGGCCCGTGAGGAACCCAACATTTACATTGTCGCCTCTGGAATAACCCCTGATGAGATGTTCCTGCTTGAGCGGCAGAACAAACTAGATAAGGGCGACAAAATCCATTACAAGCTGATTGATCCCCAACATGCTATTGAGAATTTAAAACTGTATGCAGAGTAGTTTAGGTTCGGCCAACTATGTTTCGTAACATCCTTAAACGCCCTGTACTCGGGATTGTTATCTCGGTTTTGATCGTTTTTCTCGGCGGCCTGGCCATTGTGCAGCTTCCTATTTCACAGTTCCCCCAAATTGCGCCCACCGTCGTCAATATCTTTATTGCCTATCCCGGTGCCAGTGCTGATGTGCTTACCAAGTCGACGCTGGTACCACTGGAAGCGGCTATTAACGGGGTTCCGGGCATGCGCTATATGGCCTCTGATGCCACCAGTGCTGGTGAGGCCACCGTACGTTTGGTATTTGAACCAGGTACCGACTCCAACCAGGCGGTGGTTAGCGTCAAAACCCGGGTGGATCAGGTGATGACCTCATTACCTGATCTCGTTCAGCGAGAGGGGGTCATCATTAGACCCTTACAGTCCTCCATGCTGATGTATGTGGATTTATATTCTGATTCCGACTCATTTAACCAGAAGTATCTTTTTAATTACGCCTATACCAAGCTAATACCTGAAATTCAGCGGATTACAGGGGTTGCGAACGCAAGCTTATTGGGTAGCAGAACGTATGCAATGAGGCTGTGGCTTAAACCTGATCGCATGCGAGCCTACAATATCTCTTCTGAAGAAGTGGTCGAGGCCGTTAAAAGCCAGAGTCTTATTGCCCGCCCTGGCAGGCTCGGCATCAGTTCGGGCAAAAAAGCCCAGTCTACTGAATATGTGCTGAATTACGTCGGCCGCTATACCGAGCCTGAGCAGTACGAAAATATTATTATCAAAAGCTCTGGGTTTGGTGAAATGGTCAAGCTTAAAGACATTGCCACAGTGGAGCTGGGCAGTGAGTTTTATGACATTTACACGAATCTGGATGGTAAGTCTTCTGCGTCTATCGTGCTGAAACAGACGTCCGATAGCAATGCCAGAGAAGTCATCAAAAAGGTCAAAGACAAAATCAGCGAACTGTCCAAGGCGTTTCCAGACGGTATACGCGTCCAGTACAGCTACGATGTCTCCAAGTTTTTAGACGCTTCGATTGAGCAGGTCATTGACACCATCCGTGATGCTTTTATTCTGGTCACCCTAGTCGTCTTTCTGTTTCTGGGGGATTGGCGTTCCACCGTAATTCCTGTCATTGCCGTACCTATTTCATTAATAGGGCCATTTTTTGTGCTCTCGATGTTTGGTATGTCCATTAACCTGATTACCTTATTTGCTTTGGTACTGGCCATCGGCATTGTGGTGGATGATGCCATTGTGGTTGTTGAAGCCGTCCACAGCAATATGGAGAAAGACCCGTCGCTAACGCCTTATGCGGCGACGCAAAAAGCCATGGGCGAACTGGGAAGCGCTATTCTGGCCATCACGATGGTGATGATTTCGGTGTTCGTGCCAATAGCCTTCATTCCCGGCCCGGTGGGCGTATTTTACCGGCAGTTTTCTATCACGATGTCTAGCGCCATTGTGATATCGGCTTTGGTGGCGTTAACGCTAACGCCTGTTTTGTGCGCCATGTTTCTTAAAAACCATGCTGGTCACAAGCCGTCTCGCAATTTATTTCAATGGTTTATTGGTCTATTCAATGCCGTTTTCGAAGCATTTACCCGTGGCTACATGTGGCTGTTAAATCGTATCGTCACCAATAGAATAATGAGCCTGGGCGTCATCCTGTTATTTGCTGCCGGCATTATTTATGTAAGCCAAAAGGTTTCCTCCGGTTTTGTCCCGAATGAAGACCAGGGCACCATCTACGCTATTGTTCAAACACCACCGGGGTCTTCGCTCGAGTATACAAACAAGGTGATGGGCCAGCTGCAAAAAATGACCAAAGCGGTTGACGGGGTCGACTCGGTGACGTCGATGGCGGGCTACGAAATTATGACAGAAGGCAGAGGCTCCAATGCGGGGACCTGTCTTATCAACCTCAAAAACTGGCATGAACGCAAACAAAACGTCCATGAAATTATTGAGGAATTAGAGCAACACACTGCTGGGTTGGGAGGCCGGATTGAATTTTTTGAGCCGCCAGCCATTCCTGGCTTTGGCTCTTCTGGCGGATTTTCTTTGCGCTTACTGGATAAAACCGGCGATCTCCGCTATCAGGAGCTACAAGTGGCCACTCAGGAATTTATGCAAAACCTGGGAAAACGCAAAGAGATTTCAGGGCTGTTTACCTTCTACAACGCGTCCTACCCGCAATATGAAATCAAGATCGATAACAAGATGGCCATGCAGAAGGGGGTTCAGATAGGTACGGCTATGAGAAACCTGGATGTTCTAAACAGCGGCTCTTATGAGCAAGGTTTTGTTAAATTTGGCCGGTTTTTTAAAGTCTTTACCCAGGCGGCCCCTGAATACCGAAGAAATCTCGATGATTTGAAGACCCAGTTTGTCAAAAATGAGGACGGGGACATGGTGCCCTACTCGTCGTTTATGACCCTGGAAAAAACAAAAGGGGCTAATGAAATTACGCGCTATAACATGTACAACTCTGCCGCCATTCGCGGATTTCCGGCAAAAGGGTATACGTCTGGCGACGCCATTCAGGCTATCCGCGAGGTGGCTAAAAACACCCTGTCCCGCGACTTCGACATTGCCTGGGAAGACCTGGCCTACGACGAAGCGAAACGTGGTAATGAATTCGTTGTCATTTCTTTGATTGTTGTGCTTTTTGTCTATTTGGTGCTGGCGGCCCAGTACGAAAGCTTTGTACTGCCTTTTGCCGTACTCTTTTCCTTGCCCGTCGGTATTTTTGGCTCCTTCTTAATGCTCTACCTGATGGGCCTGGCCAATGATGTGTATGCACAAATTGCTGTTATTACCCTGCTTGGACTGTTGGGTAAAAATGCTGTGTTAATCGTCGAGTTTGCGGTTCAAAAACGGAATGAAGGCTTATCATTGCGAGACGCTGCCCTGGAAGGCGCGAAGATGCGGTTTCGACCAATCCTGATGACGTCCTTTGCCTTTGTCGCAGGGCTTATCCCCCTTGTGTTGTCGGAGGGCGCCGGGGCCGTGGGGAATAGAACCCTTGGTTCATCTGCCATGGGTGGGATGATTACAGGCACCGTCATCGGTGTGTTGGTTATTCCGGGGCTCTACTTTCTTTTCGCCAAACTGGTTGATGGCAAAAACCTGCTGAAAGATGAAGACCATACCAGTATCACCGATTCTCTTTTGATGACCCAAACCCAAAAGATCCGTTTGAAAAAACACAGATCGCTAAAAGCACGACTTAAATTACTGGCTAAAACAATGAATAATCTTAAGGCGATATCGTTGCCTTCACCGCCTTCACCGCCTTCACCGCCTTCGCCAACATCACCAACGGCTCCGACTTCACCGAAGCCAGCAACACCACCCGCGCCAACACCAACGGCACCGACACCAACGGCACCGACACCAACAGTGCCAACACCAACGGCACCGACACCAACGGCACCGACACCAACAGTGCCAACACCAACGGCACCGACACCAACGGCACCGAC
>JAKFVU010000081.1 GCA_021732025.1 Candidatus Obscuribacterales bacterium
TAAGTTGAATTCTTCGGGTGTTGCCCAGCGGTCTGCTTTCCAACTCAAGTAATAAACGAAAAAAGAAAATGCCGAAATCCAAAAGCTCCAAAGAAGCCCAAGACAATTCACAGCAGGACCCAAGCCGCACGCTGCTGGGGCAAATTCTCGTTGAACTAGATTACATAACGATCTATCAGCTTGATGAATCGCTTCGCATTCAGCGCGACGATAAAGATCACGATAGAGATCCCAAGCCGCTAGGCCAAATTCTTTTGGAGTTGGGTTTCATAGGCCCCAACCAGTTAATCCGGGCGATTCAGGTGCAAGCCGAATACCGCAAGGCTCAAGCCGGTAAATAGGGTATACCCGATTCCAAGAGGTCGCATAAGGGGTTAAACTCTTATGGTTCTCTTGTAAGGTGTCAATAGCTTGGTGGTAGCTCTTTGAATCTGAGTTCAAGGCTCACGTTTGCGCTCATTACCGTAGTGGTGATCGTGGTCTCTGGCCACGTTCTCTATTCTGTATATTTTGACTTTCGCTCGACTAGAACGCTGGCAGCTTCTGCTGTAGCCAATGTACGCGGACCGCGTCTAAACACGAGTCTAACGGCAGCCCAAGATCAGACTCAGAGACTAGTTGACAGCCTTCTGCGCGATCCGCGCTTTCTGTCTGCCTATGACGGCAAAAACAAGAGCGAAGCCGCTGCCAGTATCAAAGCGGCAGAAGACAAACTATTTTTCCCTGGCAGCGTTCAGATTACCGATGAAAAGGGCATTGTCTTTTTCAGCACAGAGACTCCCAACCAGAGCGGATATTCACTAAAGGCAGAGAGCACAGTAATTGACTTGGCCTTGGCCCATGATTTTTACAAGGGTCCAACTTTTAGTGAAAAGACTGGCGTAATCTCGATAAGCACAGTGAAGTCGTTCTCGTCCGGCGGACATAAAGGCATCATTGCCGTCAATCAACCGCTCAATTCAGATTTCCTTACAGCTCTCGCGGCCCGTTTTGGCATCGAAGATCCAAATGTCCTAGGGGTCGAATTAGCTGTCTATTCCGAAAAAATTAAAACCACCACTGCTTTTTCTCAAGGAATCAAAAATCTTCCTGGGCCGATGCGATTCTTGCTTGACCTAAACGGCCACGATGCTAGCAAAGTAGTGTCGCGCTCACCGCTTGGTACCGGTATTCCACAACTAGATCACTTGATTGTGCCCGCCAATGGTTTTGAAAAAGAAGGGGCCTGGTGGATGTCGCTGCCCCTCGAAAGCGATCGTGTAGTAATTGGCTATGTGCTGGTCTGCAAATCAGTACCCAATGAACAATCAAAATTAGTTGAGGTACTTTTGCTCGGCGGTTTGGTTGGCATATTTGGCGGCCTAGTTGGTTTATTCCTCGCAGCAAAAATTGCTCAATCAGTGGATACGCCTTTGCGCTTCTTGGTGCGACGCACTCAAGCTATCGCCAATAACAAACAAGTCATTCCGCCCCTTGAGGGCCTTTCTGGCGATTGGTTAGAACTGGGCGAGCTGATTGACACTGCTGTGCTATCAATGCGCTCGACGACGCAAAATCTCAAGATTCAGCTCAATAAGCAAGTAGAAGCTGTAAAAGAGCGCGGATTAATCGCTGAACAATCGACACAACAAGTCGATACGCTCAATCGACAAATTACCACCCAAGCGCAAAAAGTGGCGGAGCTTTCGCGACACGTCAACCAAGCTGGGCGCCAAGCAACAGTGCTGCAACAGCAGTTAGACGCTGTTCTGCAAAGCTCGACAGAAGGTTTCCTCATACTTGATCAATACGGCAACATCTTGCATGCCAACCCGGTCTTCCTTAATTGGACCGGAATGTCTGAGGGCGAAATCGCGGGAAGACTATGCTTTGATTTAGTGCTTAAACCAGGTGAGACACCACAAAGTCATGGTATGGGGCAAGCTTTTACCCAGCATGGTGGCGATCCGATGGCACTGATCAATCAGTTCTATCCTGAAGGAGTTATCTTCCAACGCTCCAGCGAAAAGACCGTTCAAGTGTTGGCGCATCTGCAGCCGCTTTCAGGCGATGATGGATCAATCATGGGCTATATCATGGTCTTGCGCGACAAGTCGCTAAGAAGCGAAAACCAGTTGCTGCGCCAAGAAATTGTCAGCATGTTGCAAGACAATATTCGCGGCCCTCTCACCGGAGCAGAATTGAGCTGGCATGCCATTCTCGCCAACGCTCGCAATACAATGCATCCTTCTGTTGGCCAAGCTCTAGCAGAGTTACATTTGCACTACGACCAGTTAGTTGGAGTGGTGGATAGTTTGCTCATGATGTATGGTGGATTTGTGCCACCACCGGCAGCGGTAAAAGAACAGATCAATATTACTCGGGTCGTCGCCGACTGTTTGGAAGAAGTTACACCGCTGGCCAGGGATAGACAGCTTCTACTCGACTACAAGACAGTTACCGGACTGCCACCAATCGCCGGAAACCGCGAGGCAATTATCGGAATCCTCCGTCAAGTGTTAGAACGCATGATCATGGTGACGGCTGCCGGCGGCCGTGTTCGTGTCGAATCTCAAGTACGCGGAAACGAGATGCGCATTGGCGTATCAAGTTCTGGACCCGCACTACCAGAGTCAGAAATCGCTGAGATGTTCGTTGGTTTCATCGAAGGAAAACATACACAAGATACCTATGGCTCAAGGCTCTCTATGTACTTAGCACGCAACAATGTGGAACGCCTGGGTGGTCTTATCTGGGCTGAATCAGAAGCCGGACGCGGCACCACCACCTACTTCACAATGCCCATCTCTTAAACAGCGACTTAAACGCATTTAGATTTCCTTTACGATGAGTTTTATTCTCACCAACACTTTGGATAAACTCGCCTTAAATCTCGCAGGATAATGGCTAATCCCTGCTCGAATTCAAAAGCAAGACTCGGAGTGTGCAATCCATCAACAGTTGCTAAATTACTAATCAGGCGCTCTGAAGACCTAAGGCAAAGGTCAGGAAGCCGAAAGGTCCAGAAGTAGATAGGTCCGGAAGCAGATGGGTCCGGAAGCTGAAAGATCCGGAAGCAGAAAGATCTAGATGAACGAACTAAATAGACTTAGATGAAAAACGAGAAAAAGAAAGCAATGAATACAGAGCAGATAAGCGATACGCGTTGGCAAGCCGTGGTCGAACGCGACAAACAATTTGACGGCCAATTTTTCTATTCTGTCAAAACCACAGGAGTCTACTGCCGACCATCTTGCGGCGCGCGTCTAGCCAACTTCAGCAACGTTCAGTTTCACCTAACATGTAACGAGGCAGAAAACGCCGGCTTCCGGCCCTGCAAACGCTGCCGACCTAATGAGGAGAGCTTGGTCGAGCACCACACCAAACTAATTGCAGATATATGCCGACTGATTGAAAGCTCAGACCAAAGACCTTCTGTTGAAGAGTTGGCCAAAGCAGCTGGTCTAAGCACTTACCACTTTCATCGAACATTCAAATCAATCACCGGTGTAACACCAGCGGAATATGCCACCGCCCGTAGAGCCATGCGCCTGAGGGAAAAATTAAGTAGCAATGACAGCATCACTCAAGCAATATTCGATGCAGGCTACAATTCCAGTGGTCGATTCTACGAAGAAGCAGACTCTATGCTAGGTATGACAGCAACCGCCTTCAAGTCTGGCGGCAAAAACACCAAAATATATTTTGCTATAGGTGAATGTTTTCTCGGGTCAATTCTCGTTGCCCAAAGCGAAAAAGGAGTTTGCGCCATCTTAATTGGCGACGATGCAGACGACTTGTTGCGCGATTTA
Source organism: Candidatus Obscuribacterales bacterium (assembly GCA_021732025.1). Taxonomy (GTDB): domain Bacteria; phylum Cyanobacteriota; class Vampirovibrionia; order Obscuribacterales; family Obscuribacteraceae. The sequence goes on from JAKFVU010000081.1 coordinate 3,792, forward strand.
CAGAATCGATTTCCACAGGCGGAGCTGACTGGCGGAGACCAGAATTTTGACACTGTGGTTAGCCAAGTAATTGCTTACATTGAGGAACCAGCACAAGGCTTCCTGCTGCCGCTTGACATACGCGGTACTACTTTTCAACAAAGGGTATGGCAAGCTTTGCGGCAAATTCCAGCGGGCGAAACTAGAAACTATACCGATATCGGTAGAATTATTGGCGCCCCTAAAGCGGTACGCGCCGTTGCCAGCGCCTGTGCCGCAAATGCACTAGCAGTGGTCATTCCCTGCCATCGAGTGGTGAGAACCGACGGTTCGCTCTCCGGCTATCGCTGGGGAGTCGAACGCAAACGAGCCCTAATAGATAGAGAAGCAGCTCAGACTAAGTCTGAGTCTGAGCTTCGATAGCCGCCATACGAGCTTCTACGGCTTTAGCATCGTCTTCTCGCAATGTCTTGCGCAGCATGATTCCGTAATTCTTCAAAATAGGAACTAGCTCTTTATCTGTATCACTCAAGAGTTTTTCACGAATCTCCAAAGCTCTCTTAAACAAGATTTCGGCTTTTTCCCATTTCTTTTTGGCGCAGTTTAGAACTGCCAAATTATGCAGATTAATAGCAGTCTCTAAGTGCTCTTCACCGTATAGGGCCAACTTTATATCGAGACAGCGATCGTATAAATTCTCAGCCAAAAAGAACTTGCCCTGCAAATGATAGAGGGCCGCCAGGTTATTAAGGCTCTTAGCTAGCCTGGTCAAGTCTTCTTCACTTACATCGACAATTTTGTAAGCTGGTCGCAAAAATTGAGTTGGGCTCTGAGGCTTAGTATCAACGGCATTCTTAGCCATAGTGGCAATAGAGGTGATGATATTTTGCTCAAGCTCATCTTTAGCTTCGACTGTAACAACCCCTGATAGCTGTTCGGCCAGAATCAGAGCATCCAAGAAGCGTGTCTCAGCCTGGGTGTAACGCCTTACTTCAAAGGCCGCATGAGCCTCCTCGCTGGCTGTCTGCCACTTGGCGATCTGATCAAGACGCTCAGGCGTCTGAGCAGCTTCAGTTGAAGTGCTTGCGGCCTGGATGTCATTTGCGCTCATTACAATGCTCACTCTTAGTTAGTATAGGCTCGCAGCCCTACGAACTAGGAACTGCTCTTTAACCACAACTCAATAGTATATACACTCCGAGCTGCCGCAGAAGCTCTAGCCCTCATAGTCTTAGTTGGCAATTTCTCATTTGTGAGCCGAGAGCCAGAGCGCGCAGCGAAGTCAAGATAATCAATTAGAGCTATCGCCTGTCTTACGGCACTGAATCTATCCGAACATGATCCGGCTAGGAGATTCCAATCGAAAATTTTCTTTAGCTCTAACTGACACTTATTAACACATACAACTCAATGGTCAATGGCGATAACTGGCAGCAATAACTAGTAGCGATAACTAGCAACTCGAACTAGCAGCGATAACCGGCGGTGATAACAATCCGAGATAACTCGCAGCTATCAAAAGCATTCATCTAACACTTCAAGTAGTACTTCAAGTTGATCGATAAATCTACCGGACATTTAAACTACAATCTGGCCATGCCTTTTGAATTTTACATAGACCGTGGCGGAACTTTCACCGACATCGTAGCGCTTGCTCCTGATGGACGAATATTCGTCCATAAAATTCTCTCTGAACTGCCTGGTATAAGCAGCGATCCGGCTGTAGTCGGAATTACCAATATTCTATCTCAAGCTGAAAAAGCTAAAGACGAAAGTGCTCAAGCCAACCGAGTTCAAGCTGACAATGACCAAAATCGAGCTGCCGCTAGCAAAGCTGAAATTGACAAAGACAAGCCATACGGCTCTATCAAGCAAGTTCGAATCGGCACAACCGTAGCGACGAATGCCTTGCTAGAGCGCAAAGGCGAACCCTTGCTCTTAGTTACAAACAGAGGCATGAAAGATGCACTTAAAATCGGTTACCAAAATCGCTCCGATATATTTGCTCTTGAAATTATAAAAACTACCCCAATTTTTTCAGAAGTTATTGAAGTTCCTGGGCGCTTTAGCGATAGAGGCGAAGAAATAGAGTGCTTTGACACGGAGCAAACCACCCTTCTCTTAAAAGCAGCGAAAGATTCGGGAATTGAATCAGTAGCAATAGTCTTCATGCACAGCTACAAATATCCCCAGCACGAAAGGCAATGTGCCGCTATCGCCAAAGAACTGGGCTTTAAAAATGTGACAACTTCAAGTGAAATCAATCCATTGATAAAATTCATTAGTCGTGGTGATACCACTTTGGTTGATGGCTATTTGACGCCAGCTCTCCACCGCTACATTGACAAACTGGGGAATGAAATACAGAGCCTAGATAACAGTCTTAGATTGGCTTCTGACAATTCTGATACCGCAGTTAACGATAAAAATAAAATGGCTGATTTAGAGATCAGATTTATGAAATCTGATGGAGGACTCACTACTAAAGATTTCTTTCGAGGCAGGGACGCTCTGATTTCTGGTCCGGCCGGCGGCGTAGTGGGAGCCACCAAATCAGCAGCAGTTCACGGGCTACGCAACATTGTCGGATTCGATATGGGCGGCACATCAACCGATGTGTGTTACTTTCAGGGTGAATTTGAGCGCGTCTTTGAAACGACAGTAGATGGCATTCGAGTACGCGCTCCGATGCTGGCCGTGCACACCGTAGCAGCTGGTGGTGGTTCAATTCTAAGCTTTGCAGGCGACCGTTTTCTCGTCGGTCCACAATCAGCAGGAGCACAGCCAGGGCCAGCTTGTTACGGCCATAATGGCCCTTTGACAGTGACTGACGCGAACCTTATGCTGGGACGCATCTCAACAGCACACTTTCCTCACTCCTTCGGAACCGATCACAAACAGCCACTAGATTTGGTGGCAACTAGGAGCAGCTTCAAAGTCTTACGCGATAAAATAAACAGCAGCGCAAAATACAAAACAATTGAATCAATAGCTTGGGGCTTTCTCACGGTTGCAGTTGAGAAAATGGCGCAAGCGATCTCTAAGGTCTCCACACAAAAAGGACACGATGTTAGCGAAGCAACAATTGTGGCCTTTGGCGGAGCTGGCGGTCAACATGCTTGTCTGATAGCAGAAAGACTAGGAGTAAAGCAGGTATTAATAAGCCCACTGGCAGGAGTGTTATCTGCCTATGGAATCGGCGCCACAGCTATGTCGGCAACGGCAGAACTCTCAGTGCGCCAAGAATTAACCGATACACCATTAGCAGAACTTCAGAGCCACATCGAGAACCTGAGCCAACGCGCCCGACAAAAGGTCCTTGTGCAAAATCCCAAGGAAGTAACGTTCGAGAGCCAACTTTTCTTGCGCTATCAAGATTCTGATACCACTTTAGCCATCCCATTGAACGGCAACCAAGAAGCAATAATCGCCGAATTTCACTCCCGTCATAAGAAGCTCTTTGGCTTCGCCTTTGAGAGTAGCAGGCCAATCCTGGAAGAGATAAGAGTAACTGCCTATAGTCCAGCTCCCAAACTCTCTATCACCTCTATTGAGCAGGTGTCGTCTGCAGATGTCATTTATTCTTCGCCCGCTGCTTCACCTGCACCTTTATCTTCACCCCCTGCTTCACCTACACCCAAAGGCGAGCATCGCCTCTTTGCTCAAGGGCACTGGCATACGACAGAAGTGCTCATGCGCGACAAGCTCGAAGTCGGTTCAACTATTAAGGGTCCTGCACTAATTGCAGAGTACACCGCAACAACTGTCTTAGAACCAGGCTGGACAGCAGAAGTTTTGTACGACGGTTCGCTCCTTTTGCGCAGTAATCAAATCGAAGTGGCAACGGAAGAAAACGGCGAGGCTAAGGTCGACCCGGTGAAACTTGAGCTATTTAGCAACATGTTCATGTCGATTGCTGAGGAAATGGGAATTACTCTTCAGCAAGTCAGCCACTCAGTCAACATCAAAGAACGACTAGATTTCTCTTGCGCTCTTTTCGATAGTTCCGGTCGACTCATCGCCAACGCTCCTCATATACCAGTTCACCTAGGCTCGATGGGAGACTCAGTCGTAAGTCTAATCAGGTCAAGAGACAACGATACAAGCACAAGGCCAATAACGGCCGGAGATGTTTATGTCTTGAACAATCCATTCAATGGCGGCACCCACTTGCCCGATATCACAGTGATTAGTCCGGTCTTTGATGAACAAAATCAACGACTATTCTTCGTCGCTTCAAGAGGACATCATGCCGATATCGGAGGTATCACGCCGGGCTCAATGCCACCGATGAGTAGCCACATTGACGAGGAGGGAGTGTTGCTCGACAACCTTCTAATCGTTGCTGACGGCAAATTTGACGAAACCCTCTTTGTAGAGAAACTTCAATCTGCCATCTATCCGCCTCGCAATATTCGCCAAAACATAAACGACATAAAGGCACAGATTGCCGCTAACAATAAAGGCATAGCGGCCCTCCAAGCTATGGTGCAAAAATATGGCAGAAAAACGGTCACCAACTATATGGAATACGTTAGGGCTAACGCAGCAGCTGCAATCTCCGACCTATTGGCAGACCTAAACGATGGTCAAGCTACCAGCACTATGGATGATGGCAGCGAAGTAGTGGTCAGCATACGCATCAACAAAAGTCTGCGCACAGCATTAATAGACTTCACCGGCACCTCGGTCCAAACGAAAAATAATCTCAACACGCCTCTGGCGGTAACGAGAGCCGCCGTTCTCTATGTCTTTCGCACCTTAACCAAAGCAAACATTCCGCTGAATGATGGCTGCATGGATCCCCTCGAACTGATAATTCCAAGCGGTTCGCTGCTCAATCCCCGTGAGCCTGCAGCGGTAGTTGCAGGAAACGTTGAAACCTCTCAGATAATAGTCGACACGCTATACAGAGCACTCAATATAATGGCTGCCTCTCAAGGAACCATGAACAATTTCACCTTCGGTGACGACGATAAACAATACTACGAAACTATTTGCGGTGGCTCGGGAGCGGGGTTCTCATTTGCAGGCGCTGACGCCATTCAGACTCATATGACCAACTCGCGGTTAACCGACCCAGAAATTTTAGAATCACGTTTTCCTGTTCTGGTAGAAGAGTTCTCTATCAGAAAAAATAGTGGTGGCGCTGGCAAATTTAAAGGCGGAGACGGAGCCGTTCGCCGCCTGCGCTTCCTCAAACCTATGTCAGCATCAATTCTTTCAAATCGCCGCTCAATCAAGCCACCGGGATTGAACGGCGGTGCTGACGGCCAATGCGGACTCAATAGAATTATTCGAGCAACCGGAGAAGTAGAATCGCTGGGATCGACCGCAACAATAGACGCAGGATGCGGCGATGCAATTGAGATTCAAACCCCTGGCGGTGGTGGATACGGACAACTCGAAAGTTGACTTTGCCGTCGATTTAATATGGAAAATTTTTTTGGTGGTTAAAAAGTTCAATTTGATTTGATTGAAGTAGGGTAGGGAATTTTTTACCGATATCGGTAAAAAATTCCCTACCCTTAAGCTCAAAATCAAAAAAAATCCAAAAGCAAAATTTGAACTTTTTCGCCCTTCGCCTCGTTATACAAGTACGAGGGAGGAGCGGACAATGGGAAAACGCGATCAGAAAATTTTAGATGCAAATCAAGACGCGATAGCAAATCTGTGGCCAGAATTCGAATCACTAATACCAGACAATCTGGCAGCTTTAGAATTTGTACTAGCAAAATTATTTCAACACAAAATGATCACTTGTCATTGCGGAAACGATTCACAAGAAAGTTTTGTGCATCGTGATTTACGAGTTTTGATCTGCTTAAAATGCTCACGAAAAATCCGCTTCATGGCAGCAACACGCTTTCGTTATTGCAAACAGCTCAAAGCATGGCTCGGAGCTATCTTTCTGAAAGAGCGCCGTGTTCTAGTGACAAGCTATAGATTGACTCGCTTGTGCAACATAGCATCGGCTACAGCTCACAATATTGTCACAACTTTGGGTCTGCATATACACCAAGAACTTGAGCAGAACTTTGCCGAAACGTGCCCCACAGCTCCGCTGAATGCGTTCTTAGACCTACTATTCAAACGAAGTCTTATTTCATGCAGCCTTAAACATCCCAAAGAACCACCGGATGAAGAAGAAGTAGAGGATTTCAAAGCAGCAAATGGAACAACGACAAAGAAGAAACAACGACAACAGAACTTTTCTTCTGGCCCAGATTCTTCGGAAGAGCGGAATGACGAAAGCAGCGTCAATGATCTTGCAGAAGACGACAAACTAATTCTTGATCTAATTGGGCTGACACCCATCTCACAAGATTCACTTTGCGAACTAAGCGGAATGGCTGCAGCACGAGTCTCTTCCGCTCTAGTAATACTTGAACTTTCGGGGCTGATTCAGGCGCTTCCCGGAAACCTTTTTATTCGTACAAAACAGAGTAAATCTCGTGCTTGTGCCAAACCATTCGACCCAAAAGTGCTATCAATTGCAGAGCGCGCTTTCAGCACTATTGAAGCAATCTATGGCGGGGTTAGCCGCAAATACCTTCAACTCTATTTAGGCGCATTCTGGTGTCATCAAGACGGGGTTAGGTGGCCAGAAGACTCATTACTTAGAATACTTTTGCGGGGCGAACCAATTCAGATCCAGGAAATACTTGGCTACATTTCACCACTGATAGTATCACTGCCACCGGCAGACTGAACTAAACAGAAACGACCCTATCTCCACCGCGAAGCAAAGCTGTTTCTAAGGCTTCAATGGCGCATGCTATCAATAAGTCATACTCATTAGCATGATCGGGGAACGTGGCCACGCCGATACTGGCTGTAACTGAAAAGTTCTGACCATTATGATTAATAGCCTGGCTATTTACTCTTAGACGTATTCGTTCACCAACCAAGGATGCTCCAGCGGCATTAGTTTGGGGCAGAATCACAGCATACTGCCACTGATTGTATTTCGATGCCACATCAACTTCGCGCAACGCACTGCGAATAGCGTGAGAAACAATCTTTTGGATCGCTTCTGCAGTCAAGGGACCATACTGACCTGCCAGCTCATCATAGCCATCGATACTAAGTAAAACTAGAGAAGCGGGATGCTTGTAGCGCTTCGCACGTGCCAATTCGGCCTTGAGTTCCTTGACGAAGGCACGATGATTATAAAGTTCAGTAATTGGATCTAATAGCGCCAGGCGCTCAATGTCTTCACCTTTGGCAGCCGACAACGTAACTTGCTTAGTAACTAAGGCCGTCTGTTTCTCATAGTCGCGGACCCGCTCTAAAACTGACGAATTAGCTGCGATTCTTTCAGCTAGCTGAGGCCTATGCTGACGCAAGTCATTTAGTACTCTAGTGAAAAGTGGTTCACTACTGCTTTTGCTTGGTGAATTCAGAGGCTGGTTGGACATGGCAATCCTTAACTACGTTCAGAAGCTCAATTTCTACTGCTAATTTACAGTAGAAAGGCTATTTATGTTTGCCACTCTTAATCAATAATCTCTTAATTGGTTTCTTCTTAGCGACATGCCTCTGGAGAATGTCAATGCAATCAATTTCGGTAACTCCACCATAACTCAGTCCCAGTGGATTAACCACAACCACCGGACCGTGCTTACAATGGCCAAGGCAGTCGGACTTCTTCACTTTGTATAGGTTGTCTAATTGAGCTTTTTCAACCGTTTTTCGCAAAAAGGTTAAGACGTCTTGCGAGTCACGTGCGGCACAATGCTTTCCTTTTGTGCAAACGAGCAGCTTGGTACAAGTGCTTCCCATAGAATGACTCCAGTGCTCGAAGTGGATACCTTGCGCCTACTAGGGCGCACTCTAGTTCTAACGATTCACTATCACACTAGGTTTTACTGCTGTTGACAATTAAATTCTCTGTAACACTTCTCTTGTCTCAACAATCTGCTCCCTTAACAAGTCAAGTTCTCGATTTCTACAGGTCCAAGAGAGTCGTCTAATGGGATTTCAAAGATACGAGTGAAGAAATATTGCTCCGATTGGATTGTCCTGATTATGTTTTCTGCTTTGCGAAAACCATGTGCTTCGCCTTCATAGGCAATATATGCAACAGGGATGCCCTTAGTGCGAAGGGCATTAACCATAGCTTCTGCTTGGTTGGGAGGCACGACTTTGTCGTCAAGTCCCTGAAAGAAAATCACTGGACAATTGAGCTTCTCAACATGATTTAGGGGAGCTCGCTCTACATAGAGCTCACGCCCAGAGGGATAAGGCGCCACTAGGTTATCCAAATATCGCGACTCGAACTTGTGAGTATCTCTTGCTAGAGCCTCTAGATCACCAATACCATAATGGCTCGCACCAGCAGTAAATACGCTTGTAAAGGTCAAAGCACAAAGAACTGTATAACCGCCAGCGCTACCGCCAGAAATAGCCACTCGTTTGGGATCTACCAACTCTTTAGAGACAAGATATTTCACACAATTTTGGCAATCGGCTACATCAACGACTCCCCAATTTTGGTTCAGTCGCTTGCGATAATCTCTTCCAAATCCAGTGCTACCGCCATAATTAACGTCTACTACGGCAAAACCACGGGAGGTCCAGTACTGAATTCCCAGCGACAGAGAGCTCGAGGCTGCGCCAGTTGGCCCACCATGGCATTTGACAATCAGAGGCGGCTTCTCCCCAGCTAACGGCGAACAACTCGGATTCGTTGGTGGGTAGAAAAAGGCAAAAGCCGTTCGTCCCTCATCAGTAGGAAATTCAATGACTTCAGGTTTTGAAAAATAAGCTGGGCCAGGGAGATCGGAAGCCGACGATTTGAGAGTTACGAACCTGTTGCTCTGCAAATCAAGCTCTACTACAGATTGAGCTTCGCAGGCTGATGCGGCTAGCATAGCTAGCTTGCCATTACCGGCAGTCAAATAGGAAAAGTCTGTATAAGGCGATTCTAGCTCAGTATATTTGTGAGAGCCGCTAGTATCGAAACCGAGTTCAACCTTGAGCAGGCTCCATATACCCGAACGATTGAATGCAAACACAAGCTCTCGCTCAGAGACAATAGCGTAAGTCGATTGGCCAAATACCCACATTGGCACACCGAACTCGCATTGATTGAAAGGCGAATTAGAAGGCAGGAGCGGGACTACCTGGAAGCTAGCAAAGTCAGATATGACCTGTGGCTGCCAAAAGCCTGAATGATCCGAAATGAAATACAGCCTGCCATCAGGCGACCACTGGGGCTGGAATATAGAGCAATCAGGCCCACCGGCCACCAACTTATCATTCCGGAGCTGCCCCTCCGAATCGACCTCGGCAACATGCAATTCACATCCATCCCACGGCATGTTGGGATGGCGCCATGCCAAATATGCAAAAAACCGACCGTCAGGACTGATACGAGGCGTCGAATAAAAGTCGAAGCCGGAAGCTAGAACTAGTGGCTCTTTGATTGCATCGCTTGCTGCCGAAAGTAAAGGCACTGAGACAAGCATATTCTCAGGCTCATGGCCTCCCGATTGATGTACCTCCATTACACAAATAAGCCTGTTGCGTTGGCGATCCAGGCAAAAATCAGTGAATCTGTGCGACTGACTTGAATCGTAGGCAGGTGTCAACGGAATTGGCGCGGCGCTTCCGTTGATGCAATAAATTCGTTGATCGTCGAATTGAACGTAGAAAACTTTACCGATATCGGTAAAAAACGAACCACCACCATACTCGTGAACGAGCGAACGAATGCTCACGGGCGCCAAATTTACGTCAGTATTGGCAGCTCTATCTTGACTAGCAGTGGAATGCTTCACGAGAACAGAGCGTCCACCCTCTGATGGCCGGCCCTCTAACCAATAAAGTGCACTACCGTACGTGTCGAAAGCCGTCTGGCTCAGCCGCAACGCACCGCGAGCGACTTGTTCGGCCGCAATCGGTGACGGCCACGCGCCACAGGGAAGATTCGCGACAGCTTCACTCTTTACTTCAGGCATGGACTTTCCCCAAACGAATAGACAAATAGACAGAACGAGCTAATAGAAAACTTCAAACGAGCAGCGGCAGCCAGACCACAGTATATAATTGCTGACAGGCTATGAGGTCAATCGAAATCAGTGTCAGTAAATGTTACTGTTCGCTACTTTGCCATACTTAAAGAAGAGCGCGGCCAAGCGAGCGAACAGATTCGCACTGACGCAAGCGACCTGGCGAGTTTGTTTGCTGAGCTCTCAGCACAACATCATTTTTCATTGACAAAAGAACAACTCAGAGTTGCTGTCGACGATTGCTTTGTCAACTGGAACGACCAAGTAAAGGATGGAACACAAGTAGTTTTCATTCCGCCTGTGGCTGGTGGCTAACTAGTGATGATAAAGAACAATTCAGAGCAACACGCAGCTCAGAAAGCCGATCAAAAACCCGGCTTAAGAGAAGACACTGTGTTCAAATTCGCCCATACAACCATCGAGACCTCTGCTCTGAAAGCCACCATGGGAAATCCGTTAGCAGGCGCTCTTGTCTGTTTTGAAGGAGTTGTGCGCAATCACAACGAGGGCCGCGAGGTCGTCACTTTAGAATACGAGGCCTACGAGACCTTGGCCGAGGCAGAGGCTCAGAAAATATTAGAAGAGGCGCGCCAACAGTTCGCACTAATTGCGGCGGTTTGCGTGCACCGCACAGGTCTTCTCAGTATTGGCGAGCCAGCTGTATTCGTTGGCGTCACTTCAGCACACAGAGATGAGGCATTTCAAGGATGCCGCTACATAATCGACGAAATAAAAACGCGTCTACCAATTTGGAAGAAAGAAACCTATAAGGACGGATCTTCTGGTTGGGTTAACTGCCAGCATACACACGCAAGCAATCACAAAGCGGCACAACAACATGCAGCACCACAACAAGCAACACCACAACATGCAACACCAGAGTCAGTGATACCAGAATGAGCGACACAGAACCGACCATTCTAAATCCATCGGCTAGCCCTAATCAGCTTGTCGATAGCTTTGGACGCGCGCACACTTATTTGCGCATATCGGTTACCGACCGCTGTAATCTCCGCTGCACCTACTGCATGCCACACGAAGGCATGAAATGGAAAAAGCGAGATCAACTTCTGACATACGAAGAAATAACTCGTCTGGCTCATATTTTCACAGCGATGGGTATCAACAAAATCAGGCTAACCGGCGGCGAACCAATGGTCAGAAGCGAACTAACGACGCTTGTTAAAGCCTTGGGACAAATTCCCAATCTGAAAACACTGGCTATGACTACCAACGCCACGCTTTTGGCGGAGCATGCCCAAACTCTCAAAGATTTGGGGCTAAACGCGCTCAACATCAGTCTCGATACATTCTCTAAAGAACGCTTTCAAGCAATTACTCGTTTAGATCAATTTGACCAAGTAATCAATGGAATCCATACAGCCATCGCCTGCGGCTTCGCGAGCTTAAAGCTGAATATGGTAGTTATGGCCGGAGTAAATGACGACGAGATCATGGCCTTCGCCGATTTTGCTGCCACGCACAAAATCAATGTGCGCTTTATAGAGTACATGCCATTCAAAGACAATTCCTGGGCCAGCGACAAAGTAGTTACATACAAAGATATGCTCGAGCAGATCGAACGTCGCTATGAGCTTAAGCGAATTGAGGGCGATCGATCCGCTGTCGCTAAAGATTACGCTATAACCGGCGGAGGCTCAGTGAGCTTCATAACGTCTATGTCCGAGAGCTTCTGCTCAACTTGTAATCGCCTGCGCTTAACGGCCGATGGGTCGATTAAGTCGTGTCTCTTTTACGCAGCCGAAATCAATCTTCGAGACGCCATGCGAGAAGGCGCCAGCGACAAAGATCTAAAAGAAATGATTTTGTTCTCGCTCGCACAAAAACCAGAAGCTCATCCTCCAGCCGAAGAAATTGCGGCTGGCGAGAACAGAGCCATGATTGAAATCGGAGGATAACACTAGCCACCATGCGCGATGTATCGCATAAAGTTAGCACGCTGAGAACGGCTGTAGCAAAAGCAATTTTGCGCGTAAGCCCAAGCACCATCAGCCAAATTAAGAACAATACATTGCCCAAGGGAAATCCATTAGACGTAGCAAAAGTAGCGGCCATTCAAGCAGCTAAGAACACCAGCCAAATTATTCCGTATTGTCATCCTATGCCTGTCGAATACGTAGGAGTAAATTTTCAATTAGACGAAGACTTGATTGAAATTCTAGTGACCGTCAAAGCGGTTTACAAAACAGGCGTGGAGATGGAAGCTCTAACAGCCGCCTCAGTCGCAGCTTTAACCATATACGATATGGCAAAAATGGTCGACGAGTTGATGCAAATCGAATCAGTAACCTTGGTCAGCAAAACAGGCGGAAAAAGTGACTATTCGATTGCGCCTGAGCTGCAATCAATACGCAGAGCCGCAATTTTAGTCTTATCTGACCGCGTATCAGCGGGCCAAGCAGAAGATCGCTCCGGTAAGTACATCGCTCAGCAGTTGGAGGAGCGCGACTTTGATATAGCAGAATTAACAGTACTGTCTGATGATCAATCGGTGATCGCTCCTGCTGTAAAAAGAATTTGTGATGAGCTGAAGGTAAATTTGCTCATCACCACCGGCGGTACTGGACTTAGCCCAAGGGACAGTACCCCAGAAGCACTAAGAGACCTGATCGAGCGCGACCTACCTGGAATTTCTGAAGCAATTAGAAACTACGGACAAGAACGCAATTCGTACTCTATGCTCTCTAGGGGAGTAGCGGGTACACGCGGGAACACCATCATTGTCAGCCTGCCTGGCTCACTGGGAGCTGCCCAAGATGGAATCACAGTTCTTTTCCCAGCCATTAATCACGCATTCAAAATGATTGAGGGTGGAGATCACAAAGTGCAAAACAGCGAGAAGAAGAGTTAAGCAGAGCAACAACGAAGAGCAGCCAAGAAGATCCAAGAATAGCCAAGGAATAAACAGCAATGCTTACCTACGTTGAAGCCCTCAAGGAAATTCTAGACAATTGTCGCCCCCTGGCAAGCGAATCGATTGATCTCAAACACTGCCTCAGGCGCGTACTAGCTACCCCCTTAACCTCCTCTATCGATTTGCCGCAGTTCAACAACTCAGCCGTAGATGGCTTCGGAGTGCTGGTTGAGGATCTCATCGGTGCTTCTCCGGAAAGTCCGGTGCCTCTGGTTCTCATAGGCGAAGTAGCAGCAGGCTCAAGACAAGTAGCGGCAGGTGCAGGACAAGTAGCAGCAGGCGCAGGACAAGTAGCGGCGATTGCTGGGATCCAGCCTCACTCTAATAGTATCCAGCTCAATCCGGGTCAGTGCGTGCGCATTCTCACAGGAGCTCCAGTTCCAGGAACAGTCGAAGCAGTGGTGATGAAAGAAGTCTGCCAAAAGCTTGATGGCGAGCCAGAAACAATAAGTGTGTCTGCCGCCACAAGAATAGGCGAAAACATCAGACTGCAAGGCGAAGAGATTGAGGCCGGTGCCACTGTGCTACCGAAAGGTACACTGATCACTCCCCCGGTCGTGGGAGTGATTGCCAGCCTTGGAATAACAGCCTTGGACGTTTACCGTGTTCCGCGAGTGGCAGTAATTGCTACTGGAGACGAATTGATAGAACCCGGCCTACCCTTAGCAGAAGGACAGATCTACGAATCTAATTCGTACGCACTTGTTGCCGCTTTGAATGGCCTAGGGATAAATGAGGTCAAGCGCTTCCACTGCCGTGATACTCGGGAAGAAACAACTAGAGTATTGCAAGAAGCATTGGCATACGCGGACATAGTTATTTCGGCTGGCGGTGTATCAGTCGGCGAATATGACTTTGTTAAAGACGTATGCGAAGAGCAGGGAGTAGAAACAATATTTTGGCGCATCGCGATCAAACCCGGTAAACCAGTATATTTCGGTGTGGCCAACCGAAAGCAGGAGGCCAAACTAGTGTTTGGACTTCCCGGAAATCCGGTATCAGCATTGGTGACATTCAATCTATTTGTCAAACCAGCAATTGCTCGCCTGCAAGGTAGAGTTATTAACCCGAGGATCTTTCAAGCGAAAGCCGCTCGTAACCTCAAGAAGAAAACTGGAAGACTCGACTTCGTTCGCGGGACACTCAAGGTAGTACCAGGGCAAAGACACGATACAGTAGGCTACAGTCAGACAGCGCCAAGACACGACACAAAAGGCGGCCTGGCGAGTGACCTAGAAGTAATGCCGACAGTAGGGCAAGAATCACACATGCTGACCGGCCTAGCGAAAGCCGACTGCCTCATGCACTTTGCTCAAGATCTCGAATTTCTCCCAGAAGGAGATTACTTGCCGGTTGAGCTACTAAGCTGGTTTGAGTAACAGTGATTTGAGAAATATCATTCGAACAAATAAACTGCTCTAAACAACCCATGCGCACAACTCAGAGGAATAAATGTCTCATCAAAAAGTCACAATAACGGCTCAAGACGGCGAGAACTTCTCTGGCTACCTGGCGCTACCAGAGTCAGGCATGGGGCCAGCCATACTTTTGATTCAAGAAATCTTTGGCATCAATCCTCATATGCGCAAGGTCGCAGACTACTATGCCCAGGAAGGCTATGTAGTACTGGCAGCAGACCTATTTTTCCGCATGTGGCCCAACGTTGAACTCGGCTACAGCGGCAGTGACATGGAAACAGCTTTAGGATACAAAGAAAAATTCGATGAAGAGCAAGGCCTCAAAGATCTGCACTCAGCTGTGGAATATTTGCGCCAATCACCTCAGGTCAGCGGTGGCATTGCTGCCATTGGTTTTTGCCTAGGCGGGAGACTGGCATATCGACTGGCAGCCCAGACGAAACTGGAGGCAGCAGTTAGTTACTACGGCGCTGACATAGACAAGCATCTGCAAGAGGCAGACAAATTGACGGCACCGATTATTTTCCACCTTGGTGCAGACGACCAACTAATTCCACCAACGTCGATGGAAAAGCTAATGCTCAAGATGGTGACGCGTCACGATGCGCGAGTTTTCGTTTACGAAAACACTGGCCACGGCTTCAACTGTGAGGCACGCGCTTCTTACAACCAGCGGGCCGCACTGCTTGCGCAATCTCGCACTATAGAATTCTTGCGCGCGCATATCGGACCGACAGTACACACCGAAGAGTTGTTCGATCACCATCTTTTTACAGCTCTAAATCAAAGAGATCTTGAAGGAACAATTGAGACTCTGACCGAAGACGCAATAGTGACATTCGTGCCAACTTTAGCCGGAGGACATGGTGTCAATGAACTTAAGCGCTTCTATCAAGACCTATTCAAAGCGCTTAGTGGAGACGCGCAGCTCACCACAGTATCTCGCACTGTCAATACTAATCGTGTAGTCGATGAACTAGTTCTTTCGTTCACTCACGACAGGCAAATGGACTTCATTCTCCCCGGAGTAGCACCGACTCAGTCTAAAATTAAGATACCACTGGTGATGCTAGCAACATTTCGCGCTGACAAACTATCTCGCCTGAACGTTTACTGGGATCAAGCAAGCGTAATTATGCAGGTTGGCATCTTGCACGACCAAGACTCACTCGGCAGCTTACATTTACCGGCACGCGGCCCGGAACAAGCAAATAAGATTCTTGACGACACTGTTAAAGTACAAAACTTTAGTTCGCGATTGCTTTAGTTGGCGCCTGTTTTAGTTCACAAATGATTCAGTTCGCGATTTCTTCAGTTCGCAAATGATTTAGTTGGCGTCTTCTCTAATTCTTCATCACATGCAATTGCAAATACTGCAACAACATAATTGTTTTGGCGTCTAGGATTTCGCCGCTCTTAACCATCGCCAAGGCCTCTTCAAATGGCAATTCAAGTATCTCGATATCTTCGCCATCGACACCACCCCTCGCCGCGATCTCACATTTTTCATACTCGCCAATATAAAAATGCAGTCTCTCGGTAACAGAACCAGGACTCATAAAGCAGTCAAAAACTTTCTCGATGCGCAGTACTTCAAGACCGGCTTCTTCAGCCAATTCGCGTTTAATTGCCGTATCGGGATCATCGCTATCTAGCAATCCAGCGCATGCCTCGATCAAGAAGCCGTCATGGCCGTTGACATAGGCAGCCAGCCGAAACTGTTTCACTAAAACGACAGTTCTTGCTGCTCTATTATATGGCAGTATGGTGGCACCATTGCCGCGGTCGTATGTTTCGCGAGTTTGCTCCTGCCAGACACCATCAGAGCGCATATACTCAAAATGATGCTTTTTCAGGATGAACCAATCATCAGACAGCAGCGTGCTGCTCTTAATTTTTACTCTATCCACTATTTGCCCCACTTGCTGGCGAACACCTTACATTATCGTGCAACTTCGTGTAAAATCAAGCAGTTGTATACAAAATCAAGCAAAGTCGTGCAAATATGTTAACAAGCCAACGCAAACATCTAATTTTAGAGAGCTTAAGAGACAACGGCCAGATAGTAGCCAAAGAACTAAGCTTGCAATGGGAAGTTTCCGAAGACACCATTAGACGTGACCTGCGCGAATTGGCCCAAGAAGGCTTACTGCAGCGCGTACACGGAGGAGCTATGCCAACGACCACGGCAAAACTAGCCAGCTCTCCAGCGATGGTCGACTTAAAGGGCAGGCAAAAACTCGCCCAACACTCCAAAAGCAAACTGGGTCAAGCAGCAGCAAAACTAATAAAACCTGGCCAAGTAGTCTTTATAGATGGCGGCACGACCAATGCCCAGCTAGTTAAAAACCTGCCGCTTTCCCTCCGTGCCACAGTAATCACCCACAGCCCCACCATTGCTGTAGCTCTAATTGAGCACCCAGAAATTGAAGTGGTGATAATCGGCGGCAAATTATTCAAACACTCAGCGGTTACCGTCGGCGCTGCAGCACTCGACGCCATAAGCAGAATCCGCACCGACACATACTTTATGGGAGTTACGGGAGTTCATGCAGAAGTGGGTTTGAGCACCGGCGACCTAGAAGAATCATATATAAAGCGAGCCTTACAGGCCGTTGCCGCAAATACTATAGTCTTAGCTTCGGCAGACAAAATCGATACCGCCTCACCGTACATAATCTGCCAATGCCAGCAGGTCAACATGATTCTAACTGACGCCACCATTGGCGACGAAACAATCAACTCTTACAAAGAACAAAAAGCAAATATCAAAAGAGTTTAAAATACAAGAATGAGACTTTTAAGACTATTAACCATTGCCGCCGCGATTTTATCAATGAGCGGCTGTCAGTCACTTATTCAGCCGCCGCTGCAACCGCAAGTAGTATTGCCTACAAGTGCAAACCCGAACTCCAATGCAAACGCGAATTTCAGTGCAAACGCAAATGCCAATAAAAATCTAAACGGAAATATAAATACTGAAGAGGCCAGTAAAGA
This sequence comes from Candidatus Obscuribacterales bacterium, assembly GCA_021732025.1. Taxonomy (GTDB): domain Bacteria; phylum Cyanobacteriota; class Vampirovibrionia; order Obscuribacterales; family Obscuribacteraceae. The sequence goes on from JAKFVU010000081.1 coordinate 21,137, forward strand.
TCCGCTCACTAGCTTCATTAAAGTGCCACCAGGATTTACCGTAGACGTCTACGCCAAAGGTCTGGAATGCCCAAGACAACTGGCGCTCTCACCCAAAGGTACTCTTTTCGTCGGTACCAAAATAAATCAAAACGGCAAGGTCTATGCCATCACCAACAAGAACAAAGACAATGTTGGCGACCAAGTGTTTACCATCGCCGACAACCTAAAATGCCCAAACGGTGTTGCTTTTCACGATGGCGCTCTGTATGTGGCTGAAATCAACAGAATATTGCGTTATGACGATATAGAGAGCCAGCTCTCCAATTCACCAAAACTGGCTCCCCCAGTAGTGGTGAATAATCAGTTTCCCAGCGAAGGTCATCACGGCTGGAAATATATTCGCTTTGGCCCCGACAACAAATTGTATGTTCCGGTTGGAGCGCCATGCAATGTCTGTGAACCAGACAAAAGCATATTTGCCTCGATAATGAGGATGAATAAGGACGGCAGCAACCTCGAGCTTTTCGCCAGTGGCATTCGCAACACAGTTGGTTTTGACTTTCATCCGCAGACAAAGCAACTATGGTTTACAGACAACGGCAGAGATCTATTGGGAGATGACATTCCGCCCGACGAACTTAACTGCGCTGAAAGAGCAGGAATGAATTTTGGTTTTCCATATCGCTACGGGAATAACATTCCTGACCCCATATTTGGTGGCAAGGCAAAAACAGAGAGCAACTTTACACCGCCGGTCGTACCCCTCGGTGCACACGTAGCCGCACTTGGCATGCGCTTTTACAACGGCAAACAGTTCCCTAGCGCTTACCAGGGCAATATATTTATTGCCGAACACGGCTCGTGGAATCGTAGTAAAAAAACAGGATGCCGAATTACTCGAGTAATACTAGATGACACCACAAACAAGAAAGCCAACAAGTATGAAGTATTTGCCGAAGGCTGGCTCAATCAAGACAAGCAAGAATACGCAGGAAGGCCGGTTGACATCGTGGTAGCCGACGATGGTGCACTCTTCGTATCAGACGACAGCGCCGGAGTAATCTATCGCATCAGCTACAAGAAACCAATCTAAGGAGTGAAGGTCTGATCGTCCCAAATGAGGCGTGGCGCTTTTCCTGCTGTAAACTTTCCCGCTACAAAACTGCCATCTGGCAATCGCAGAGAGAGGCTACCGGGAACTAAGTCAGCCGTCTGGGGCGAAAGCAATACGAGCTTAAGGCCGTAGCCATCTTTGTTAGTGTAATGCTGTTCCAGAACTGGTTCTGACATAGAGTTGCGGGTATAGACATAGATATGAGGCCTCTGATTGGTATCAGAGGTGAAAGACAAATCGCAGAGCGGCTTTTGGCTTTTCATCATATTGACCACAACTTTGCAGTAGCGCTTGTGGCTTTGCTTCAAAGTAATGCTATAGCTGTTCCATTGAACTGTGTCAGGCTTAAAAGGCTTGCCACCAACAGTGCCACCAATTGCCTGGCTCGGCAATGGCTGGGCGACTACAGCATGGCACCAGGCAGCTCTGCCGGCTGGATGCTTGCCTGCAGCAGATGCCGGCGGCAACAGCAGTGCAATAGAGACGATAAAAACAACAGAAGAGGCAACCACTAAAGAGGCAAACTTATTTGGCCAGCATTTTACAAATTTAGTGATCGGGTAGATAGTCATCAAGTATTTTAGTCGTCTGATATTAGGACTTAGCAAATAAGGTCTTAGCAAAATAAGTCTTAGCAAATAGGGTCTTACACCTTTCCAAACTGCACCTTTCAGAACTGCACTTTTCGAAATTGCACGATTTACTCTTGCACTGTCAATCGATGTTATGGGCACAAGCAGTTGCTGTCAACCACCAACAAACCAAAGGGATTGCACGTTATTAATCAGCAAAGCGCCAATCAATTGACAAGCAGTCAGCAATATGTCTTCATACAAAGGTTATGATGAGTGCCCGCAACAGGGAATCAAATCAAGTGTTGTCCAAGTTCAAGTCCTCAATTATTGCGCTCAATCTCCTAACTGCATGGCTAGCCACCGCTAACTCAGTTAATGCAGTTGAGCCGGACAACCCTGCTCCGCAAGAAGAGAGCAGCAGGGCCCGAGCCGAACGACGCCGACTAAACGAAGATCCCACTCCTCCAGCTCGTGAAGGTAGTGAGATTTTTACAGAAGAGACCCCCAGCGCTTTGTTGTTGCAAGCCAAGCAATTTATGCGTCATCACAACTACAACAAGGCATTAAGACTCCTCAAGCGCGCTATCAAGCTAAATGACGACGACATGGACATCCGCGTCCTCTACGCAGAAGCGCTGGAAGAGAAACTGAGCCACCAAGCAGAAAAAGATCCTGAGATTTTCAATGAATGTGTTAAGTCGTGGCTGATCGTAGCCCGGCAGGAAATCGGCCTAGAGAAGGGCATGACCTTCAAGGGCATTGGTTTTATGTCAGGACAGTATGCCGACGAAGACTGGGCCGGAAGAGCGAAAAAGCGCTTACGGGTATTGACTGGCTATACTCCCAAACCGTGGGAAACCAGCGATCGCTACTTAAAAAAAGTGTTGAAGCCAGCAGAAACCTCTGTATCAGCAGTGATCAAGTCGGGTGATAGCGAAATAAGCAAGCCCGCAACAGCTCCCAAAAGTAAACAGCAAAATTAGATCTGCTGGACCAAAGACGCTATAGTTGGTCGGTCTTAGCTTGAACCTTCGAGTCAACATGGAAACTCCTAAACTACTAATTGCTGGCCGCTCAGAACAAACTCTTGCCCTCGTGCGGCAAGCGGTAGAACAGCTTGGCTACCAGATTGTGCCATCCCCGGCTATGTCTCTTGCTCTATTTTTAGCCCATAAAAACTTGCCAGATATAATCATCAGCGATCTAAACATGACCGATGGCGACGGCCTGACCTTCCTCCAGGAGATTCGGCAAGACGATGAACTTTCTGCCATTCCATTTTTGTTTTGCCTCGATAGCATGCCTGACGAAGCAACTGAACTACAGGCGATAAAAAGTGGTGCCCGCAAAGTCGTACCCAACAATCTTCAACCGGCCGAATTTCTCCAAATCATCGTGCCTTTCATCGATCAACGCCTGAGAGACAAAGTAAAGCGCACAGAACAAACTCCCGAGTAGTGGCACAAATGCTAAAATTAGCTTCTATTCCTGAAAGCCTTATCTAAGCGGTCTTTCTATTGAAGCTCTCGCGCAAAGTTTTACTCATTGTCACCATTCCCGTTGTCGCAGAACTGGGTCTTGTGGGCGCCTTGCTCTTTCAACTGAGTAAGGTCGATCAGGCTCGCAAAGACGAGTCTTATACGCGCGAACTGAGTGCGCACATAAATTCGGCCATGTTTTTGTACATGCAACGCAGTAACCTTGTCATCTGGGCCAGCAATAATCACACTCCGGAACTGATGAAGCGGCAAGAAGGTTTGGCTTCGAAAATAATGCAAGAAGTAAGAATCGTGCGCGATCTTGCTCAGCAGGGCAAAGGCTCAGATAAAGAAACCTGGCTCAAGGTGGCAGACCTTCTCAACCAGATACGAGGGGGCTTCGATGGCGCCAAAGCTGACTATGATGCTGGCAATAAATTGGCAGCGGGAGTAGCCTGGGCTCGCATTCAAGGCGAAATAGATGAGCTAATTGACATAGCAAATAAAATGTCGCGAAAAAACGAGCTACTAGATAAAGACAAACAAGCAAGGCTAAAACGCGACGATGAAATCCTGCACTTGATATTATTCAGCTCCGTTCTACTCAGTGTCGGCACAGCCTTTGGCCTAGCCATTCTCTTCAATCGCAGTACCACCGATCGACTCAATGTGATTATGCAAAACACTCAAAGAATGAGTGTGGGCAAGCCTCCAATCACGCGGCTCAACGGAGACGACGAGCTAGCGCAAATAGATCGCGTTTATCACCGCATGTACAAAGAACTAGCAACCATGCGGCGAAAAGAGATGGCCGTCTTAGAAAACGTAGCAGACATTGTCTGTTCACTAGACCGTCAACTAATTTTCAATAGCGTGAACGAAGCAGTTATAGACATGTGGCGCTACGAACAAGACTCAATCATTGGTAGACGCGTAGTAGACCTTTTTGACGAATCAGAACGCAGCGAAGCGCGGGCTAAACTGATGGAAGTGATTGAAGAAAAAGGTTCCAAACGCTTTGATGTAAAAGTAATGAAAGCGGACGGATCCATTTGCGAAAGTGCCTGGTCAGCCACTTGGTCAGAGGACGAGCAACTGCTCTACTGCGTCATTCAAGACGTAGGAGCACGCAAGCAATTAGAACAAATGAAGCGCGATTTTGTGGCAGTGGTCTCGCATGATTTGCGCACACCACTTACCTCGATTCAAATGATTCACTCGATGCTCAAAGAGGATGCCGAAGGAGTATTGCCACCACAGGCGATGAAGAATCTGAGCAATGCTCAAGACAATGTCAGCCGCCTCATGGCACTGATCAACAACCTTCTTGATTTAGAAAAGCTCGATGCCGGATATGTCGAATTAATCATGGAACAGGCACCATTGAGAAAAGCAATCGACACTTCAATTGGCGCCGTGGAAGCACTGGCCAAAAAACAAAAGATTACAATCGCCAATTCTATTGACAACAATTTAGAGGCTTACGTTGATTCAGAGCGAATTACACAAGTAGTGGTCAACCTGCTATCTAATGCCCTGAAGTTCTCTCCCAACGGCTCAACCATAACCATCAGCGCCAGACATGTAGATAAAACCAGCCGAAACGAAAGCCGCGAAGGCATGCTAAGAATAGACATTAGCGACCAAGGGCGGGGAATTCCTGCCGATAAAGCAGCCAGCATTTTTGAACGTTTTAGCCAGGTTAAAAATGAAGATGGCCGCAGCAATCGCGGCAGCGGACTCGGCCTGGCAATTTGTAAAGCGATTATCGAGCAGCATGGAGGAGAGATTGGGGTAGAATCAGTTGAAGGAAAAGGCAGCACATTCTGGTTTACCCTGGCATCCCATAGCAAGTATTACCTGGAAAACTGATGGCAAAAATTCTTATCGTTGAAGACGACCCGCAGTTGGCTGATCTTATTGTTCAATGCCTAGGCCGCGAAAATCACTTGGTGGAACACGTCGACAATGGTGCCGACGCCCTTAGCCAGGTCAAACTCTATATTTTTGATTTGATAATTCTTGACTGGAACTTGCCAGAAGTGACTGGACTTGGCATTCTCCAAGAGTTCCGCGCCCGCGGGGGCGTCACGCCGGTCTTGTTCTTAACCGGGCGTAGAGACCTTGCCGATAAGCTCGAAGGCCTAGATGCCGGCGCTGACGACTACCTTACTAAACCATTCGACTCAAGAGAACTTAATTCCAGGGTACGAGCGCTTCTACGCCGCCCCACGGCACTCGTGGGCGACGTTTTACAGGTGGGACCGCTCGAACTCGATCCCAAAGATTTCAAAGTCACATTAAGAGGCCAAGAAATTAAGCTGGTGCCAAAAGAATTTGCCCTCCTGGAGTTTCTCATGCGACATCCAGGAGAGCTATTCGGCGTAGACAAGCTACTTGACAGCGTTTGGCCCTGTCAATCAGATTCAACCAGAGAAGCCCTGACTACCTGTATCAAGAGACTGCGCAAAAAGCTTGATGGCGAGTCAGAAACCTCGATTATTCGCAACGTGCACGGTGTTGGCTACGGTCTCTTCGTCGAGCAAAAGTAAGAGCTTATACAGCAACGGGTTGTGCAACTAGTTGTGCAACCAGATTCTCAATTTTGGCCATGGCCTTTTCAGTCTCGGCTTGCACAGCGGCTTGGTCGTGCCCCTGCACTTTGACAAACTCAATGTCGGTAATACCAATGAAGGCAAAGATAGCGCGAAGGTATGGCTCTAAGAAGTCATATGCTTTATATGGAAGCTCATCATAATTGCCACCACTGGCAGTGAAAACAATAATCTTCTTGTTTTGCCCTGCCAGCATGGCCACAGGTGCACCACCATCATAGGCAAAGGTTTTGCCGGGAAAAACAATCATGTCTATGTAGGCTTTCAAAGCCGCCGGCACCGTAAAGTTGTACATAGGCGCGCCTAAAACAATTAGATCGGCGGCCACGAGTTCATCGGCGTAAACCGACACCTGTTCGTAGAGAGCTGCCATGGCTGGCGTACGCTGCTCAGATGGGGTGTAAAGCGTAGAAATAGAGGCGTCGGTGACAAAAGAAATACCATCGGCGATCAAGTCTCGGTGCACAATCTCAGCAGTTGGATTGCTGCTCTTAAAGCGAGCCATGAACGCCTCGGTCAATTGGCGAGTAACAGAAGTAGCAGAGCGACTGCTTGAGTCAATACAAAGAACTTTAGGCATTTAATAGACCTCCTGGGCAAATTCACAATTTGACGATACAATGAATCAACAAGACTAGCTATGCTCAAAACTCCCGATTTATTGTCCAATCGTCCAAGGTGACTGTCCATGAGTGAACCATTAGACAATACAGTTAAGGTCGCCAACACTTCCTCTAGCAATGACCCCCTTTCAGAAGTCTTCCAATCAATCAGAATAAGCGGCAAGATTTACTCTCCCTGCCAATTCTCTGCCCCTTGGGGATTGTCAGCCTCAGGCTGCACCGGTCACGCCCTCTTTTATATAGTGAGCCGCGGCAGCGCCCTTTTAACAGTCGGGGATAATCCAGCTATAACCCTCACCGGCGGCGACCTCGTGCTTTTGCCTCAAGCGAGCAGCCATACATTGCAAGATGCACAAGACAGCGCTGTTGTTGGCATTGAAACCCTAGTCGACTTCGAAAACCCAGGACCAATAACCTTTGGCGGTGGTGGCCTAAAAACCAGCATGGTAGCCGGTTGCTTCACCTACGAATTTAGCGCCAAGCACCCATTTATAGATGCTCTGCCACCAGTCATGCACCTCACGGCAGAAGACGTCGAAACCGAACCCTGGCTTAACTCCACTATCCAATTTCTGCTGCACGAAGCGAGCCAACCCAAGCAAGGCTCCACTCTCGTTATCGCTCGCCTGACCGACCTCTTGTTTATACAGATCATGCGCACTCACATGCAGCGCATTAGAGACTGCCCTGTATCACACGGATGGCTTAAGGCCATGGCTGACCCCCAGATCAGCCAAGCAATTAGCTTGATGCACAGACAACCAGACGCACCATGGACAGTGGCAACCCTGGCGGCAGAGGTGGGCATGTCGCGTTCAGCTTTTGCCCAAAAATTCAGTCAATATACACAAACAACACCAGTAGACTATTTAACGTTCTGGCGCATGGAAAAGGCCAAAGAGACTCTCAATGCCACCAATAAAGGCCTGGCTGAGATCTCTCAGAGCGTCGGATATCAATCAGAAGCAGCGTTCAGCAAGGCTTTTAGACGGGTAGTGGGCACATCACCTGGCGTTTTCCGCCACGGCACTAGCAAAGCTATTGTCTAGCGACTTGCCTTTTTCTCGGCCTTGGCGACCTTCTTCTCTTTCATCGTTTTAGAAGCCTTCTTTTTGACTTCTTTCTTTTTGACTTGCTCTTTTCCCATGACTGCCTCCAACAAACAACTTTACAGATTTATGTTACAGCACTGATAGCATATCGACTAATCGATGGTACTCCCATCTCGATAGCGCCAAAATAGAACTGTCAAAGTTACTATACCCGTAATGGCAAGAAAGCCCATTGAGTACAAACCAACAGGCTGAAAAACCAACAACGACAGGCAGTAATCAGCACGAAACAGTTTAGGAGTAACAGATGTCAATAAAATCTATCTGCGGAGCACTGGCTCTTGTCAGCATGATCTCGATCAATTTCGTTTCGGCCGCTCCTAGCGCCAGCAAAACCGCACCAGCGAAAGAAGCCAAACCAGCAAAAGCAGCCAAACCAGCAAAAGCAGCTGAAACGGCAACAGCTGTATGGAAAATCGATGGAGCTCATTCCAACGTCGATTTCTCAGTGCGCCACTTAATGATCTCGAACGTCAAAGGTCATTTCACCAAAGTTAGCGGCACCGTTGACTACGACGGCAAAGATCTTAAATCAATAAAGATAGACTCTTCGATTGAAATCGCCTCAGTAGACACTGGCGAAAAAGGCCGCGACGAACACCTTAGAGGGGCCGATTTCTTTGACGCTGCTAAATTCCCAACTATGACCTTCAAATCTAAGAAAGTTAAAAGTGCAGGCAAAGGCAAATTTACAGTGACCGGCGATTTGACTATGAAAGGCGTAACCAAAGAAGTTACCCTAGATGTTGAAGGACCAACCGAGCAGATCAAAGACATGCAAGGTGGTACCAGAATTGGTGCATCAGCCACAACTAAAATCAATCGCAAAGACTTTGGTATCTCCTTCAACAAAGCCCTCGACAACGGCTCTAGCGTAGTCGGAGACGACGTCAAAGTGAGCATCGAAGTAGAAGCAGTAAAACAGAAGTAAAAAGAGTCTCTGTTCATTTCTATAACCAGAGTTCCCGGCCACCAGCTGCGGAACTCTGGTTATTTCCCCCAACCTTCTCCTAAAGTCAGTGTCTCTCAGTAAATTACCAAAAGACCTCTACAATGCACTTTTAGCAAAAGTGTTAGAACTGGGTGACAATCAGCGTTACCTTTTAGGTATCGTCGGCTCACCGGCATCAGGCAAAAGCACCTTAGCAAAAGACTTAGCCAAAGGCATCAACAAAGATGCCAAAAATAAAGTGGCTATAGTTGTGCCTATGGACGGCTTCCACCGAAGCAATGCCGAGCTTAAGGCTTGGGGCATCTGGGAATTAAAAGGCATCCCCGACAGCTTTAATGCAGAAGCTTTCATCAATTTATTAACCGGCATACGCGAACATACCAACAGCCAAGTAGGTTGCCCAGCCTTCGATCGCAAAATAGAAGAGCCTACAGAGAACGCCATTTTGGTGCAGCCGAACCACAAACTAATAGTTATTGAAGGGAATTATTTGCTACTAGCAAGCAACCCCTGGGGCAAGATTAAACCAATGCTCGATGAGACTTGGTACATCGAAAGCAATTTGCAAAAAATCGAACCGCGGCTACTGGAGCGGCACATAAAAGGTGGTCGCAGCCCAGAAGATGCTCGTCGCAAAATGGAATCAACTGACTTACCTAATGCCAGGCTGATTGAAACAAGCAAGGCCATGGCCGATCACGTCATACCTATTTAACTTTGAGCCCATGGGCCCCTTGCGGCAATTCCCACTGACGCCTGAGAAATAATCAACAATTTACTCCTTTGGCAGTTATCATTGTATGCAGGCGAGGCGGAGTCACTGAATGAGTCATACAAGCGGCGGCGGGCATGGCCATGGCGGTCATCACGGGGTTCAAGGCGGGCATCCAGATCAATCAGCCGGATGGAGCAGCGCTCTTCAAGGCGGCAATAAGCCAATCACCTCCCTGCCCAACCCAACCATACTGCCGATATTTTTCGCTCTTTTTGTGTTTGTACTAATGCTTTTGCCCTTCTGCATTAACTGGGATGCTGAAGGCGTTGAGCTTCCTTGGGCGCACAAACAGAACAAAGCAGCGCTAGAACAACAACAGCAATCGCCTGAGCTAACACAATCAGCAGAGATGCCAGAGCAAGCCGCTATGCAAGATATGAGCGCAGCAGCACAGCAAAGCATACAAGGCAATCAGGCCGCTAACTCCGCAGCGCCAGCGAGCTACGAGCAGCAACTGTTGTACGCATCAAAGCAAAGCTTTGCTCAAAATGCTAACCAGCAAACCCAAGCAGTAAACACGATGCCGCAGCAGAACTATTCTCAAGCCTACCCGCAAGAGAACTATGGTCAAAATTACGCTCCAGTAGCTCAGCCACAACAAAGACACAGAGTCTGGGTAGAGCGCTAGAGCCACTCTAAAACTCAGGAGCTATTGTGCGACAAACAAAGATAGCGAAGGGCTTGCGCATAGCCGCGGCCACAACTCTGCTCGTAGCGGCCTCGAGTGCTAGTGCGCTTGCCAGCATTGAACCAGTAAATACAACCTTAAAAGCAAATCCTGCTACGGCCCCTGCTAACTGGACCTCAATATTGATGACGCCCAACGGCCATCCAAGAGCCTTTCGCGGCAGCGATGGCAAATGGAATTTGGTCTATGAAATGCAGCTGTCCAACTTTAACGTGACAGATGCAACAATAAAATCATTTGCTGTTTTGGACCAACAGAACAATAAACCAGTGCTTGATCTCACAATCGAGAAACTAACAGATTGCTTCTTGCCCATACCGCCCGTCAAGAAAGACACTGTAGTGGCCGCCGGCGGCTCTGCAATTATTTTCGTCAACGTTGTTTTTGACGACGAAAAGCAAATACCAAAAGAACTGGTGCACCGCATTCAGTATCAGCTAGCTGGAGCAAAAAACAAAGGTGAAGAAAGTATTACAAGTGCGCCGTTAGCAGTCGTACAAAAGCCACCAATTCGAATCGCCTCTCCCCTCGCCGGAGGTAAGTGGATCGCCGCTGGTGGTTATTGTGGCAAGCTTGGCCATCGTCGCGCTATCTTTCCCATCGACAATCATTTGGTGGCCGCTCAAAAATATGCCATCGACTGGATTGTTGCCGACGATAAAAACATTACTAGGGAAGGCGATCTTAGCAATGTCACAGCCAGCAAATGCTATGGCTTACCTATTTATGCCGCACTTGCTGGCAAAGTCGTGGGCGTTTATAGCAGCTTGCCGGATCAAAAATTTGGAGTGGCTTCTGGTGATAAGTATCACCCAGGCGGCAACAGTATCACTATTGAGGCAGAGCCAGGCATTTATACATTTTATGCCCACCTGAAGCCCGGTTCGATTTTGGTTCACGAAGGTGATGTCGTTAAACAGGGTCAACAGTTAGCTTCACTAGGAAACAGCGGCAATAGCGACGGGCCTCACCTGCACTTCCATGTCACAGAAGGCCCAGAGCCATTGGGCGCTGAAGGCATACCATATGTCTTTGAAGAATTTGATTTAGTTGGCAACATCGCCGACGTTGATCAAATGATCAAAGATGATGACAAAGGAAAAGCTATCAATATTGGTGCCGCCAGTAATGCCGGGAAACATCATGATGAGCTAATCAAAGAAGGTCACGTGGTGGCTTTTCCTCAACGCTAGCTTATGACGGCAAAAAAGTTATCCACCCGAATTGTGTCTAGCTATTGAGCTTTGGCGCAATGCAGGAAAAGTGTCAATAACATTGCCACAAAAACTTTCCGAGTTGCGCACTTTCATCTACGAAGGCATATCCGCAGCCGTCGCCGAAATTTACCCAAAACGGAACACTTGAATCACTCAACTGCAGCGCCAATTTCCAATTACCGCCAGTAGGAAACTCATCGTTTTGCAGAAAAACAGGAGAGCCCCCAATCTTGTTCTCGAAAGGCTCAGTTCCCATCCCATCCAATGCCTGTGGCTGCGTGAGTGACTCATCACATGTTGTTAGTTTTGCAATAAACTCGCAAGGCTCAAATAAAGGAGCGCAATTTGGCAAATCAATTCGTTTCTTTAGTAAATTAGCTCCAACTTCCGGTTCTATAGGAATGTCGCCAGTTCTCGCCTGAATTAAAAAAGCATTTTCACCTCGATCAGGGTCGAAGGTTCCGTCTATATACTCGTCATCGGAAGCACTCATAAACAAGTAAGCCATTCTCTCTGGCGAACATTGCTCGAAAATGGGCGGCGTCAGTAATATTTGGCAGATAAACATCATAGGTTGGCCGGTAGAGCGACTGAGCGGCCATTGGGGAGTAGCAAACCAGGTTGGCTTGCCACCAAACCGTGTTACGGGATCTAAACAGGGAACCTTAGTCTCTACGAATTCAATCATTTGCTTTTTCAAGTTGAAAGTATCCTTCTATGTTCGACCAGTGTCTCGATGCAAACGAATATATTTTGAAGTGAATGCAAGCGGTTTAGTTTCTGCACTCGGCAACAAGTGCAGAAAAATTCCTTCCTTCTTGAACATGATGCTAAGTAGCACAGCCTTCTCCAACTCCAGTACTGCGTCTTTGTGGGGCAGCTTCCACTGCACTTGTGCTTTAACAGATTTTTGAATGGCAAGCTTCTGGCTATTGGCGACTACCAAAATGTTCTTATGCACTTCCTCGAAATCTTCACTATTGTAGCCACCTAAATTGAGAAAATACAATTTCTCCTCGCCATCAAATGGCGTGCGTGACAATACAACTTCGTATCCATCAGCGTGTGAAACTTCGGCCCAGCTATCAATATGCAGGCTGCTTGGAGTGCCCCACCACTGCTTTCTCAAATCGTCGTAACAGGCTTGAGGAGTTGCGCCCAAGCTGAAGCGAACGTCGTGCAATTCGATATTAGAATTGCGAAAATCGCCACCTACATAGAACATGAAAAGTTTGGGAATTGGACCTGAAGTCATAATTCTATTTGGCGGTAGGAGTAGATGCAGGCACAGCTTCTGCTGCTTGACCAGACGCTGGCGCTGCAGTCGTAGGGAGAACTGGAGCAGCGGCTGAAACAGGTGCAGCAACAGTAACGGGTACAGCTCTCACGAGCATACCGTCGACAAGGTCATCAGGCGGATGCACAATTACCCTTTCGCCAGCAGTGACACCACTCGACACCTCAAACTGACCACCAAGATCTCGACCGATTTCCATACGACGCAAATGGGCGCGGTTCTGTTCATCAACAACGAAAATAAACGAACCATCAGGCTTGGTCTGCAAAGTGGTGGCAGGAATAATTGGAAGGCGTATTTCTGATTTAGATTGGAAGCTTACTTTAGCGTACATACCAGGCATAAGGGCATGATTAGCATTGTTTAGGTGAATTTCCACTTGCAAAGTTTTAGAAGCTGGATCGAGACCACCAGCCACATTGGTTACTGTCCCGCTAAAGTCTCGGCCGGGATACTCTTGAAAGCGCAAGTGAGCAACCTGATTGACATGAATAAACGATACGTACTGCTCAGGCACATTGACAAAGACGCGCAACACATCGGTTTTGGCGATTTCAAATAAAACGGCATTACTGTTATTGCTTCCTGATGTTACCAGCGCACCAGCGTCGACATTTCTCTTGATCACGACGCCATCGAAAAGAGCGGTAACATTTTTGAACGAACGCGTTGCTACGATCTGCTTCAGCTGAGCCTTAGCCACATTCAGGGCCGAATCGGCGACACTGACCGCTGCCTTAGCCGAATTGATACTGGCAGCAGATCCGCGCTCAACTCCTCGCAAAGCATCAAGGCTGGCAACCCCAGCATTGTATTCTTGGGCTCTAGCGTCACGGGCTTCCAGACTGACTGCACCTTGATCTGCTAACTCTTGATACCGTTTTACTTCTTTTGAAAAGAATTGCAAATCGGTCTCGCCTTTACGCACGTTGGCAGCAGCACTGGTAGCGGCAGCCTGATTACGCTTGAGCACTTCGCGAGCACTTTCCACCGCAGCGGTAGCTTGTTGCACGTTACTTTCAGCGGCAGAGACTTGCTGGTCTATTTCAGGAGTATCAATGTCAGCCAACAGCTGTCCGGCTTTCACCTGGTCGCCAATATTCACATAGCGTTTGTGCAAATAGCCGTTGACGCGAGCGTAAATAGGGGCATCTTGAATCGCCTCAGTTGAACCAGGCAGCGTAAATTCTTCAATGGCTGCACCTGGCTGAGCGACCACAACAGATACCGAGGGAGCTTCAGAAATTTGCTTCTTAGTTTCAGTGACAAGAGTCTCTTGCTGCTTCAGTCGAGGCAATGCACCGAAAGCCAACATGCCAATCAAGATACCGATCACCAGAGCTATCGCAATTACGGTGCCACCAGATATTTTGCCTTTAGTACCAGCCTTAGAATCTGCCTTTGAAGCAGCATTTGCAGCTTCAAGTATTTTCGCTTCAGCTAGTGCCTTCTGCTGCAAAGTAGTGCTGAAATCAACTTGCTCTTCGGCAGATTTAGCTTGCTCATTAGTTCTGGCCGCGTTGACGTTGCCTGCCTCAACTTTACTAGACTCAGCCGTGACTGGATCGATGTTAGCCGACTCTTCGTCTGCACTTAGAATAGGTTCAACTGGCGGCTTCATAGATTCCCTCATAGCGCACGCGTATGAATAGTGATTGTCTCTGTATGTTTTTTGAGAAGACGACCGGCGTAGCGATTATCGCCCTCTGCAAACGCTTCAACTATTTCCATGTGCTCCTCAGCGCACTCACTCAAGTTAGCTACATTGGCATTGACACAGGCTCTTATTCGCACTTCTGGTGCAAGAGAATGCCAAACCATAATAAGAGTGGGATTATTAGTGGCTTCAACGATGATGCGATGAAAATCCAAATTAGCGGCACTGTATCTTTGTACATCGCCGATACGCGCAGCCTCAACAGTTTCAGCGGCTTTCTCCTTCAAAATATCGATTTTGTCTTGCAGGGCCGTGCCAATTTTCTCAGCAGCAAGCTGTTCCAAAACCCCTCGAATCTCTAGGCACTCGGCCATTTCATCGGCCGAAACACGACGAACGCGCGTTCCTTTATAAGGTTCGGTTTCGACAATACGAATAGCTTCTAACTCGCAGAACGCTTCGCGCACCGGAGCCTGGCTCGTCTCAAATTCGCGGGCGATTTGTAGTTCTACAAGTTTCTGACCAGGAGCATATGTGCCATCGCAAATACGCTGCAGAATGACCTCTTTAATTCGGTCGCTAACGCAATCTCTTGGCTTAAGTGTAGAATTTTCCCGGGAAGCTTGCAATGAAGGGTATCTCCAAATTATCGATAGTTTTACTGAGTTTCCAAGAACGGCACTGGCACCCAAATTTACAGCAGGCTGGTCATCGCCAAAACTAACTTTATTGCCAGGTACTTACATCATATCTCAAACTATCGATAGTTTGCCTTTATTCTGACTATAATGAAACTAGGAATCAATAAACTGAGGTGCTCTGCATGTGGATTGTCCGCCTCGCCCTAGATCGACCCTACACATTTGTCGTAGTGGCGATTTTAATAGCCATTTTCGGGACGCTCTCAGTCAAACAAATGTCAGTCGACATTTTTCCGCGAATCAATATTCCGGTTCTGACCTGCGTGTGGACCTATACGGGTTTGCCACCACTAGATGTTGAGCGACGCATTACCAATATTACAGAGCGGGCCTCGACCACCACAGTAACCGGCATTGAGCACATTGAGTCACTGTCATTAATGGGCATGTCGGTGATAAAGCTCTACCTGCAGCCTGACGCCAACGCCCAAGAGTCTCTGGCCGAATTTGCAGCTATTTGTCAGACCATTTTGAAGCAGTTACCGCAGGGAGCAACACCCCCACTGGTAACGGCGTTCAGCGCCACAGACATTCCAGTCATGCAGCTCTGTATTAGCTCCAACCAACTACCAGAAACAAAGCTCTTTGACTTTACTAACAACTTCATCCGCACGCAACTTGCCACCGTGCAAGGTGCCTCGCTGCCGTATCCGTATGGCGGCGCCGCCCGGCAAATCATGGTCGATATCGAACCGCAAAAACTTGCTGCAAAAGGTCTTTCAGCAGCTGACGTCGCGGCTGCGATTAATCTACAGAACATCATTCTTCCTGCTGGCACGGCCAAATTGGGCAGCACCGAATATGTCGTGCAGCTGAACAGTAGCCCGACAGTACTTGAGCAGCTCAACGAATTGCCGGTTAAACAATCGGGCAATGCCACGATTTTGATGAAAGACGTCGCTCAGATTCACGACGGCCTAGCGGTGCAAACTAATATAGTTAACGAAAGCGGCTCTAGAGCTGTATTGCAGAATATCATCAAAATGGGAGCGGCCTCTACTATCGATGTGGTCAATCGTGTCAAAGCACAAATCCCCGCCATTGAGAACATTCTTCCGGCCGGTGTTGATTTGCGCATTCTCAACGACCAATCAATTTTCGTACAAGAATCAGTGGACGACGTAGTTAAGGAAGGGCTAACCGCCGCTGGGCTAACCGCACTACTGATGCTGTTATTACTAGGTGATTGGGAAAGTACAGTAATTGTAGCGATCTCAATTCCGCTCTCTGTGCTAGCTGGATTGATTTTCTTAAAAGTGACCGGCCAGACGCTCAACACCATGACTCTTGGCGGATTTGCCCTAGCTGTGGGGATGCTTGTAGACGATGCCACAGTAGAAGTAGAAAATATTCACCGTCACTTAGACAATGTGCGCAAGCAGAGAGAATCCGAAGGCTACGTAGCCAATCCAGATAAAATTACAGAAAAGCTGCTCAACAATAAGTTCTTGCGCACCGCCATTCTCGATGCCGCTAATGAAATTGCTGTGCCAGCCTTTGTTTCTACTATTTCAATCTGCATTGTATTCACTCCAGTCTTACTGCTTACTGAGCCGGCAAAATCATTGTTCACTCCACTGGCAATGGCAGTCTGCGGCTCGATGATTGCCTCATATTTCCTATCCAGAACGGTAGTACCGGTCATGGCCAAATACATGCTAGCTGGCCACATAGAGCCCAGCCACGGGCATGCTGTCGGTGCTATTGCTAAAGCCTTTTCGGCCGTAGTTAAAAGCGTTGACAAAGGCTTCAATTATGTGCGCGATCGATATCATATTGGCCTCACTCACGTTCTCAACCACCGCATGCTTGTGGTCAGTGGCGTAGTACTTTTCATGGTAATGTCGTTCAGCTGCATTCCTTTTTTAGGCGAAGACTTTTTCCCAGCCATTGATGGTGGCGTTTTGCGTATGCACGTCAGCGCTCCGCGCGGCACCCGTGTTGAAGAAACAGAACGCATAATCAAAAATATCGAGCGCTCACTGACGCAAATCATTCCAGCCGCTGAGGTCGATAGCGTCGCCGATATTATTGGTGTACCGAACTCGGCACTAAACCTATCATCAAGCGACAGTGTAAATTACACCGAATCGGACGGCGAAATTCTGGTGACATTGATTGGCAAGCACAAGAAACCTAGTTCGTTCTACCGCAAAGAAATTCGCAAAGCACTGCCGAAACAATTTCCAGGTTGCGAGTTCTTCTTTCAGCCTGCCGATATCGTCACTCAAATTCTCAACGCTGGTTTGGCCGCACCAATTGACGTACAGGTGAGAGGCCAAGACCTAAATGCCAACTATCTTCTAGCAGAAGAAATCAGAAACAAAATAATTGCCATTCCTGGTGCTGCCGATGTGCACATCAAGCAATCAATTGCTGGGCCGGTGATAAACGTTGATGTCGACAGGCAGAAGGCGTCACAACTGGGCTTCACTCAGCGCGACGTAGCCAGTTCAATGCTGGTTTCGTTAAGCTCAAGTTTTCAAACAGCACCAAACTTCTGGGTCAACCCAAAAAACGGTGTTAACTACAGCCTTGCAGTGCAGACACCGCAAAGGCTAATTGCCAATATGACAGACCTCTCAAATACCGTGGTCACAACTGCCGATGGTGATAAGAGACAGCTGCTGGGCAACCTGGCTGAATTCAATCGCGGTGTAACACCAACCATCATCAACCACTACAATGTGCAGCCAGTAATTGATGTACTCGCCAGCGTCGATGGAACCGATCTGAACTCAGTCGGTAAAAAAGTAGAAGCGATTGTGGCTTCGTACAAAGGCAAGTTGCCCCACGGAATGTTCCTCGATATCCGCGGACAGATGGTCAGTATGCGCACAGCTTACACCGGTTTACTTACGGGAATGGCCTTTGCCCTAGTGCTGGTCTATCTGCTCTTAGTGATCAATTTTCAGTCTTGGACCGATCCACTAATTATTCTCATGGCCATTCCCGGTGCTCTCTGCGGTATCGTCTGGTCACTATTCCTCACTCAAACCACAGTAAGTGTGCCCGCCCTAATGGGGGCGATTATGAGTATTGGCGTGGCTTCGGCCAACAGTATTCTCATTGTTAGCTTCGCGCGGGAGCAACTTGCTGCTGGCGTTGACCCTCTTAAAGCTGCTCTTGAAGCTGGCCGTACTCGCTTTAGACCGGTTTTGATGACGGCAGCGGCCATGGTCATAGGTATGGTGCCTATGGCCATCGGCAGCGGCGCTGGCGGTGCCCAAAACGCACCATTGGGCCGAGCCGTAATTGGCGGACTGGTAGTGGCAACATTCTTCACCTTGGTCTGGGTACCGGTGGTCTTTAGCTTGGTGCACGGCAAACGACATAGAGACAAGCAAGCGGAGCTAGCTGCGCACAACTAGCTGAGTTGCGAAGAGTTAGCAATAATTCTAGACACAACCTAAACGTGGTTTTAACGCGCATTTCTTTAAAGTGCTGCAGTCGGTAAAAATAATCGACGCAGAAAATTTATGCGCAGATAGTTCGAAAATTTCGAACTATCTGCGTTTGCGTTTTGATACCATATACGATACCACACCTAGTGCAACTAGCAGAACTAATACCAGCTGCGAAACACTGATTTCATGCCCTTTACGAAAAAATTTAGCGATCTGTCTTCAGCACGATTGCAAAGTGGCCGCTAGTCGATCTAGATTGAAGGAATCTATTCAATTTCTTCTCTCTCGGCGGTCTTCGACTTCTCGCACAACTAATATGCATTACAACTAAAATCACAACTCACAGCCGTGAGCTATAGACCGCCATATCAAGAAATACCAACCCATCAACAATCAATCCGATCAAAGAAAGAAACGATCGTGAAAAAAATAGCTCTTTCTTCCGGCTTCGGAATCTCCGCAGGCATTCTTCTGTTCTTGCTGGCCCAGTTCATCCAATACGCTTTGGGCTGGCAAACCACTCTTCATCTCAAAATTGCTGCGCTAACCGGCTTCGTACTTGCTGTACGCCTAATATTTATGGTCACCGTATTCGCGGAATACCTGAACTCGTACCGCTCTTACGTTCTTCACGGATGCGTGATAAGCATCTCTTTCTTCCTCATGGAATGGTTCATTCGTGACTTTGAAAAAGGATTCACCAGCGACACCATGATCAAGATGATCATTTACACGACCCTGGGTGGTCTTATCAACCTAGCAATACGCCACGGTCGCTCCCTGGGCTAAAAAACAATCAAATAGAAATTATGTCATTCGCTAGCGATTGGCATAACTGCGAAAGGAAAAAGGTCATGAAGACCATCCTTCTCTGCCTGGCATTGAGCTGGGTCAGCTACGCCATTGTCTACATTCGCACTCGTCTGCGCGGAGGTACCTTTGTCGAACCAGTTGCAAACCTTGTAGCATGCACAGTGGCAAGCGCACTCGCCGGTTTCTTCATCGCCATCGGCATATCTTGTGCTGTTCCCAATAAGACCACAGAAGTGAATCGGCAACTCGTTGCCATCCGCTCTGCTAATGGTAAAACGGGAGCTTTCTTTTATCCTGCGAGCGCGGTTTTGGGCATTCCAGCTTATCGAGTCTATACAAAGAATGTCGATGGCAGCCTGAGCGCGCAGATATTACCGAGCAACACCTTCATCATTGAGAGCGCCGAGTTAAACAATGAGGCTATCTGGCGCAAGACCTCGGTGAACAAAGACAGTTCTTCCGCGCTCTATCACTGGTCAATTAGCCTCAACGGCGATTGGGATATTCGCAACTATATCGTCCTGCCTGCTGGCAGCTTCGTCCCGTAAAGAGAGAAACTAGAAATCGAACCAAGAGAAAAATCATGTCGAAAATCACCGATACTATTCCCACCGCACAAGAACGGCTAGAATTCGAATCAAAGAACCGCCCCAATGTCTTTGCACGAATCGAAGATGGAGAGTTTGATGATGTTCTTGTTCCGATCATTTGGATAATAGGAGCTCATGGCACCAAAGGCGGCTCTGCACCTCTTCCGCGTCGCTTGAACTACGACGACCAGAAACTACTAATCGAGTATTTCAAAAAGAAGAGCTGGCTCCTGAGCTTCATCACCCCAGACTCTTTCTTAAGCCGTTTCGGCTCTTGCAAAGATCGTGTTCATCTGAAAATGTACACACCTCCTCCTAGCATATTAGACTAACCCAGCATTCAGCCCGATGGTCATTCTCTATGAATGACTATCGGGCTGCACGCCTACTTTTTTTTTGCGGGATAAATACTATGCGCAGTAGTATATCTTAGCAGGCTTTTGTTAGTCTTGACTAAAAATGGCTTCAGACCTTGCGCTCAGCAATAAACACCGATGTCTCGTACTGCAGGTCGGCAAAACCATCTACTTGAGACTGCTCAAACAAAGCAGTGAGACCGGCTCTCAATGCCTCAGCTGAGGCACCTTCTTTGGGGGCATATGAGGCCGAGAACGCCCGTCCTAACAAGCCGCTTAGGTCAACTCTCTGAGAGAAAGCGAAATTCGTCCGGGCCGCATTAGAGAAAAGCGTACTTTGAAGAAGCGGCTCACCAGCGATTCCTCGCCGCATCTCAACCTTGGCAGTCTCGGGAATTTGTCGAAAAAGATCACCATAACCTCGGGTTAGATCATCAACTTCATTACGCTCGTTCCAGATCAAAACGACATGACCACCAGGCTTGAGAATTCGCTGAAACTCAGCAAGTGCTTTGTTCGCATCAAA
The DNA here is from genome assembly GCA_021732025.1 of Candidatus Obscuribacterales bacterium. Lineage (GTDB taxonomy): Bacteria > Cyanobacteriota > Vampirovibrionia > Obscuribacterales > Obscuribacteraceae. The sequence goes on from JAKFVU010000081.1 coordinate 41,615, forward strand.
CCAATGAAAAGCCTGAGCACATAAAACAAGGTCAGCACATTCATTTGCCAAGCCAGTATTTTCAGCGGTGCCACTACAGTATTTTGAAGCATTGGCATCCGATTCACCAACCACGCGAATGCTGTCACGTATTGCTGCACTGCGCATATCCTCATTCGGTTCAATGCCAACAACAGCAAAACCACGCTGTTCAAACAATCTTGTCGATATACCGGTGCCACAGCCGACATCCACAACAAGCGATTGCTTAGTTAAACCGCAAGCTTGAACGATGAAGTCTATTGCCTCAACTGGATAACTAGGTCGAGAAGCTGCGTATATATCGGCCAGGCCGGAAAATCTTTCTGTTGAATTCATCTAAATACTCCCTTAGCTACAAGACCCATTGAGACCCATTGAGCTTTTACGTTCACCCACCAAGCACCTCTCGTCCACCTAAGTATGGCCGCAAGACTTTAGGCACATAGATAGTGCCGTCTTTATTCTGATGGTTTTCCAGCAATGCGATCAAAATACGCGGAGAAGCAATGGCGGTGTTATTCAATGTGTGTGCATAGAGCTTCTTTCCCTCAGCATCTAGGTAACGAATACCCAGCCGCCTCGCTTGAAAGTCATGAAAAGTAGAGCAAGAATGAGTTTCGCAATAGGCATTACGGCTCGGCATCCAAGTTTCAATATCGTGCTTGCGCACTTGACCGAGACCCATATCACCGGTGCAAACTGCCACCACGCGGTAGGGAAGTTCAAGAGCCTGGACAATCTCTTCAGAGTTCTTGAGCAAGCGCATGTGCTCTTGTTCAGAGACATCTTTATCATTAGGACAGAAGACTACCTGCTCTACTTTTTGAAACTGATGCACGCGATAGAGCCCTTTTGTATCGCGCCCAGCTGCACCGGCTTCTCGCCTGAAGCAAGCAGAGATGCCAGCAAAGCGTAGGGCTTTGTATGCGTCTTCGCCGGCCTCTCTTGTTAACCCCTCAAGCATGCGATTAGCTTGCATGGCGACTATACCTACTTCAGAAGTACCAGTCAAAAAGCGCTTTCCCTCTTCTAACTGATAGGCATTGTCTTCACCCATGGGAAAATAACCAGTGCCGAACATGGCTGCTTCATTCACTATCAGTGGTGGCAACACCGCAGTAAATCCCTTAGCCAAAACATGGTCGAGAGCAAAGCGCAAGACCGCTAGCTCCAGCAAGGCCCCATCACCCATTAGACCATAGGCTCTGGAGCCTGCAGCAAACCGAGCACCCTCAAAATCGACCATCTTATTGAGCAGGGCTAGCTCGATATGATCGCGTTGATTAAACTCGGGCAAGACCACTTCGCCAACGCGATAAAGCTCAACGTTATCGTTATCATCAACACCTTCAGGTACGCTAGCAGCGGGCAGGCCGGGCACATGGGCCATGAGCGCGGCATATTCAATATCTACTGCCTTTAACTCAATTTCCTTCAACACCAATGCAGCGCCAATTTCTTTAGAGCGGGCAATATGATCGGCCCGATTTTGGCCATCTGTTGTGACCAGATCGGTGACCCGATTGCGCTGTTCGCGTAGTTGATTTACTTCCTTAGTGAGCGCTCGCCGCTCTTCATCAACTTGCAGAAGGCGGTCTAAATCAAGCTTTATGCGCTTGGTGGCAATAGCGCGTTTGAAAGCATCTGGATTAGTTCTAATTTGTTCAATATCGATCATCACTACCTCTTAATTTTACTGGTAGCGAGGCACAAAAAAGAGGCCTCGCCTAGGCGGGCCTCTAAAATTCAAATCACTAAAACTATGAGTTGAAAGACAAGCTGCACCCGCATCTCGGAAAATTCGAAGATGATGATGACGAAAGTCTAGCTGGGCGGGTTGCGTAACTCATACTTCCACTATAAGTGCTGACCCAATTTTGTCAACGACAGAAAAGGTTCTAAAAAGTTTAGAAAACGCGCAGATCAGTGCTAATGCCAGCTAGACTAACTTTTGTGGCACTTTCACTTTTGCGCGCGAAATATGAAGTAGAGCATTTGAAGTAGAGCATAAAAAGTAGAGAACAGAGACAGAACATGAAGCTAGAAATTTATTCAGACATTATTTGCCCATGGTGTTACGTCGGCAAGGTACGACTAGATAAAGCGCTAGAGACCTTGGGCGACAAAGTCAATTTTGAAGTGGTCTGGCGGCCATTCGAACTCAATCCATCGATGCCCCCTGAGGGAATGGACCGCAAAGAATATCGCACCTGCAAGTTCGGCAGCTGGGAACGTTCTCAAGAAATGGATAGGGACATCACCGTCAAGGCCGCCCATGAAGGGCTAACTTTTAACCTCGACAAACTGACCCGCACCCCAAGTACATTCAAAGGCCACCGCCTGCTTTGGTTTGCCGAACAAGTCGGCGAAAAAGACAGCAAGAAGAAGGGTATTCAAGAAGAAATAGCGCGCTTGCTATTTCACAGCTACTTCACTGAAGGCGCTGATATCGGTAATGTGGAAATATTGGCCGGTATTGCAGCCAAGGCTGGTCTAGACCAAGAAGAAGTACGAGCATTCTTGAATTCAGACAAGGGTGAAGTAGAAGTCAAAGCCGAAGCTCAACGCGGCATCCGCCTAGGTATCAGCGGCGTTCCTGCATTTGTTCTAGAAGGAGATGTGGTGGCCTCTGGCGCACAGACTCCCGATCAATTTATAGAATTGCTCACCCGCGTTTACGCAAACTACTCCGTTTAAGCTTTTAAACTGGAGCATTTCAAACTTCAATTTGAGCCCCAACAATATGCTAGGGTGAACACTTCTTTGGCGTTTTTAAGATGGTTTCCATGGAAACCATTTCGAGACCGCAAAATGCGACCGTAGATCCGATTAATAATCAAGCCTGTCAATTAAATAGGAGCATTAGGCCGTGCACACTGAATTACTTGAGTATTCCGACGATAAACAAATCTGCGAAGCGTTTGTGGCTTATGAAGATTCAAATAAAGAGAAACGCCCAGCTGTTCTGATTTGCCACGCTTGGGGCGGTCAAAGTACTTTTGAGCAAGAGAAAGCCAAGAAATTAGCTGAACTGGGCTATGTTGGTTTTGCCCTCGACAATTACGGCAAGGGCAAACGTGGCGGCTCAATGGAAGAGAATGGCAAATTGATGCAGCCATTCATGGACGACCGCGCTATGCTGCGCCAGAGGCTCCTGGCTGGACTAGCAGCAGCTCAGAAACACCCTATGGTGAGCGACAAGATTGCAGTAATCGGTTTTTGTTTTGGAGGTCTCTGCGCTCTTGATTTAGCCAGAGTTTCCACAAAAAGTGGTGACGGAGCCAATGGTGCCGGCGGCAGCAAAAGTGGTGTTGTGGGTGCAGTTAGCTTCCACGGCCTCTTCCACCCACCGGCTTTAGGTAAGCAAGAAGACATTGCGGCAAAAATTCTCATTTTGCACGGCTACGATGATCCCATGGCCACTCCCACCGATGTCGTTGCCATCGCGAAAGAACTGACCGACGCTAAAGCTGACTGGCAGCTGCATGCCTACGGCCACACCAGTCACGCTTTCACCAATCCTGGTATGAACATGCCTGAAAACGGCTTGCAATACAACGCCACCGCCGACAAGCGTTCCTGGCAATCAATGCAAAATTTCCTCAGCGAAGTGCTTGGTTAAGGCGTCTGTGGCTTTGCCGGAACGAAAGCGGCTTTAAGAGCATCACGCAATTCAACAGCCTGCTTTAACTTGGGGTCAAGATTGGCAGCTTTTTCAAAATCTGCCAATGCTTCGTTGTAGTGCTTTGTCTTCATTAGTGCAAAGCCGCGCAAGAAGATAGCCTCGGCGTTATTAGGCTTTTTCACTATGGCCTTGTTAAGCATTGCGTTGGCCTCTGCATATTGATCATTCTGCAAGAATTCACGAGCAGCAGAAACGTAATAGCGATCACCTAAATCGAAGGGAACCGTTTTGGCATAATTGAATAGGCCGTAGATTGTACCAATGAGAAGAAAGGTACCTAATACTGGGTGCTTGGAAAGTGGCTTGTTTGCTCGCGGAAGGTAGAAAGTGCCGCAAACAAAACCAGACACCAGACCGCCCAAATGGCAAAAATTGTCGAATCCGAAAGTTAATCCTAAAACTATGTTCAAAACAAGAAAAGCAGTTGCCGACTTAGTTCCAGCTAAAAACGCCTCCTTGCCCATTTCTTTTCGGTGAGCAAAAAAGAAAGCGAAAAGAGCACCATACACGCCAAATATTGCGCCCGATGCCCCTGCGGATAAAACGCCTGGATTAAAGAGTAAGCTCAGACAAGAGCCACCGAAGCCAGAGATGAAGTACAAATTGACAAAACGACGGGTGCCAAAAAGCTCTTCGGCCGACTGCCCCATGTTCCATAAAGCCGCCATATTGAAAGCAATATGTACGAAACCCATGTGTAAAAACATAGACGAGAACATGCGCCACCACTCTCCGTTGAAAGTGAGGGGAGCAAAGTTACCACCCCAATCAAGAAGCATTTCTGAGCTAGGCGTCGTTAAAGCCTGTCCACCCGAAACAACACACATGGCGACAAAAACCAAAATATTGGCAGTGACGATCAGTCGAGTAGCGGGAAATTTATCTTCGGTCAATTGCTTCCTTTCAATACCAGCAGCTTTTCGTCTTCACCAGTTCATCTGGCGGCGACAGCTTCACTGGTGACACCATACTGCAACAGAAGCGGCGCGAGCTTAGCATCGATAAGCTTTTTAGCTAAAACTAAGTCAACTTGCTCTGGTCTCTCTATATTGGAGCATAGTTCAGACAAAATTTCCTCACAGACGACACCAGCTTCAAGAGCCAGCTTATAAGGATAATTGCTAAAAGTCACCAGGGAATAGCGGGAGCGATATGCACCTGCGAATTCTTTCTCTAACAGCTTCTCCACTCCCTTGCCTAGCAAGAATTTAGGGTCGCCTACTTTGTCGCGCATTTCAGTAAAGTTCTCAACTGCCATATCGGCTATTGCATCACAGTTTGCCTTGCGACGCTTAACCAACTCGTCAAAAATAATTTGCCAATTAAACACGCCGTCTTTCATGCGCCGGTGATGTCCAGCACTCTCATCAGACGGCTCAGTTACGGGTTTCTCGCGATGATCAATATAGAGACTGCCGCCGCGAGCAATGTGCTCATCTATACACTCTTCCAAAATGGTGAGGTCTTCAAAGCCGCAATTTGCGCCTTGCCCGAAGAAAGGAACAATGGCATGGGCGGCGTCACCCAGCAACAAAGCACGGCCATCAACGTTCCACGGATAAGCCTTCACTGTATCCATGTGTCCTGTAGGATTGGCAAAGAAATGATCCACCAGATTTGGTATCAAGGGTATCGCGTCAGCAAACTGCGCGTTGAAGAATTGATCAACCGCTTCTCTAGTGGTTAGTTGCTCAAAGCTATCGACACCTTCAAAAGGTAGGAACAATGTACAAGTAAAGCTGCCGTCAAAGTTTGGCAAAGCAATAAGCATATAAGCGCCACGCGGCCAAATGTGCAAGGCGTGCTTTTCCATCTGGAAAGCACCAGCAGGGCCGGCTGGAATGACAAGCTCTTTGTAGCCATAGTTGAGCCGAGACTCAGTGCACTTATAGCCATACTGCGAAGTAATATCATCACGAACTTTTGAAGCTGAGCCGTCGGTACCAATGACAATGGCTGCTTTCACTTGATAGTCTTTATGCGGTTCGACTGATTCATCGACAAACAAAACCGAATTAGAAGCGATGTCTAGACCATTGGCCTTCTGCTCAAAATGAAAATGAACTGCACCAGTGGCCTCGGCTTTGGTCATGAGCAGCTGATTTAGACTAGCCCGAGAAATTGAGTTGATGTATTCATCATCACTCTTGCCGTATGGCTGATAGGTCAATTCTCCAGTCTTAGAATGCATCATACGACCGCGCATGGGCACAGCCTGAGCTAGTACATCGTCATCGAGACCCGCCAAATGCATGGCTTTCAGACCCCTTGTCGAAATCGCCAAATTGATAGAACGACCAGCTGAAATTTGCTCTTTGCGCATATCAACGCGACGTTCGTAAACATCAATTTTGAAACCACGCTTAGCCATAAAGATTGCCAGAAGTGAACCTACCAGTCCAGCACCAACAATTGCTATCTCAGCTTCTCTTTGAAAATCATTCTCTTCAGCCATTTCTTTAGCCTTCCTAGTTTTGCTCGTTCTGGATTTACTCTTTCGGTTGTACTCTTTCAGAACCTACTACTACTGGTTCCACTCTTCTTTGTTGCTATTCAGCAGCAACAATAGACCTACTTGTGCGTGTTTACTGCAAACTTTTTCACCACGTCATAAAAACGATAGACGTCTTCAAAGGTGTTATACATTGCCGTTGGTGTAGCTCGAATGATATCTGGTTCACGGAAGTCACAGACAACGCCCTTTTGCTTGAACTGCTCTAACAATTCTTTGCCGTCGCCTTTGAAGCGAATACTCAATTGACTGCCCCGTTGCGCTACATCAGCGGGCGTAATTATTGAGCAAAAACCTTCAACTGATTTGAGCAAGTACTCCATAAAGCCTGTCAGCTTATCGCCTCTCTGTCGCAGCTTAGGCATGGTCGCTTGGTCAAATAGTTCTAGGGAGGCGCGCAGAGCAGCAAGTTGGAAAATGGGCGGATTAGATAGCTGCCAGCCTTCAGCACCAGCCATCGGATCAAATACAGGAGCCATCTTGAATCGATCTTCTTTGTTGTGCCCCCACCATCCAGCAAAACGAGGCAAGTCAAAAGAATGACCATGCTTCTCATGCACGAAGCAACCAGACAAGCCGCCGGGCCCTGCATTCAAATATTTGTACGAGCACCACACGGCAAAATCAACTTGCCAGTCGTGAAGTTGTAGCTCCAAATTTCCAGCACCATGAGCCAAGTTTAGACCAAACTGAGCGCCTTGCTTATGCGCCTCAGCAGCGATTTTATCCACTTCAAAAGCTTGACCACTAAGATAATTGACATTACCCAATAGCACCAAGGCAACTTCGCTACCATGCTGACGCAAGGTCTCTAAAATATCTTCTGTCTCTAAAGTGTCAGCGCCAGACCGGGGTGTCAGTTCAATAATTGCATTGACAGGGTCATAGCCGTGAAAGCGAGCTTGAGAGGCCACAGCATACTGATCAGAGGGGAAAGCATTTTTCTCTACTACAATTTTGTAGCGCTCGTTTGTTGGTCGGTAGAATGACACCATCATCAAATGCAAATTGACAGTTAAAGTGTTCATCACCACTACTTCTGAGGGCTGCGCGCCAACCAAGCGTGCACTCATATCAGTGACAAATTCGTGATAAGGCAACCAGGCATGTCGTGCGTGTAAGTGCCCTTCAACACCTAACTTGGCCCAATCTTCAAGTTCAGCATTGATATACTCTTTGGCCCGTTTTGGTTGCAAACCTAGCGAATTACCGGCCAGGTAAACACAAGAGCTACCGCCACTTGCAGCCAAGTCTTGAGGAAGAATAAATTGTTCGCGCAGATAAGACAGCTCGTCAGATTGATCGAGCGACTTAGCAAATTCAAGTGAGTTTTCAAATTGATACTGAACTTGCTTCGATTCGTTTTTTACTTTCAAGCTGTCCATTACTTCCTCGCTTCCCCACTTCCTAACTTTCTAACTTTCTAGCTCTTTCACCTTAACGCCTATTGCCAGTGCTTTTTCAAGAAACTTGCTCTCCGCAATAGCACTAGTGCATACCAAGCCATTCTAGGGCTGTTCCACTGAGCAACCGCTCTTTCACGTTGTCACTGACATCAGTCAAAGTTTCAATCATCTTGCCAGGCTCACTTTCCATCAAAGGAAAGGGATAATCGCTACCAAGAGCAATACAATTTTCGCCGAATAAATTGAGTATAAAACGCAAGACATTGGCGTCGTGCACTAAGGCATCAACATAAAAGCGACCAACATAATTGCTAGGACAAATAGGATTATCTACGGCGCAAAGATCTTGACGGGTAGAGAAACCATGGGCAATGCGACCGAGGGTCATAGGAAATGCACCGCCACCATGGGCGAAGGCAACTCGCAGCTTAGGCAAGCGTTCGAACACTCCACCAAAAATCATTGAACAAATGGCGAGCGAAACCTCTGCTGGCATCCCCACTAACCAGGGCAGCATATACTTAGACATGCGATTTTCGCCCATCATATCCCAGGGGTGCACAAAAATTGCAGCACCTAATTCACTTGCTGCTTCAAAAACAGGAAAGAGCCTTTCTTCGCATAAATTCCAATCGTTGACGTGTGAGCCAATCTGCACTCCGCGCAAACCCAATTCTTTAACGCAACGTGTCATTTCTTTGATAGCCAAATCTGGGTCTTGCATAGGGATAGTGCCAAGGCCAGCGAAATACTGTGGATGCTCACGCACCACATCGGCAATATGATCGTTTAGATGACTAGAGAGATCTAGACAATCTTTCGGCTGTGCCCAATAGCTAAACATCACCGGCACAGTCGATAAAACTTGCATGGTGACTCCCGACTGATGGCAGTCTTTGATGCGAGCGGATGGCTCCCAGCAATTTTCTTCTATGTCACGAAAGAACTTGCCATCGTCGCGCACCATGCGCGCGCAGCAAGGCTTGTGATGTTCAAGCTCTATGAAGCCGCCGTAGCCGTACTTGTCTTTAAACTTGGGCAAGTGCTTTGGCAAAATATGAGTATGAATATCAATCTTTTTCATGCGTCAGTTCTATGTTTAGTTCTATGTTTATGGTTTCACAACTTTGCTGCCACACTTCTTGCACAGTGTATTTTCACTAGCATAGAAGCGCTCAAATATAGGCGGAAATTGTGTGGCTATGTTAGTCAGAGCGAAATACTCTTCGTAGAGTTTTTCACCACACTTTTCGCAGAACCAGATAAAGCCATCTTCTTCGCCTTCTTGTCGCTTCTGTTCAATAACAAGGCCGACAGTATTAGCTGGACGGCGAGGAGAATGGGGCACACTGGGCGGAAGCAAGAATATTTCGCCTTGCTTGATGACTACGTCTTGGTGCTTGCCTTCGTCAAAAACCTTAAGAGTGATATCGCCTTCAACTTGATAGAAAAACTCTTCGCCACCATTGACATGGTAGTCAGTACGCGAATTGGGCCCACCCACCACCATAACGATGACGTCGCTATCTTCCCAAATGAGCTTGTTGCCCACCGGAGGCTTGAGCAAATGGCGATTGTCGTTAATCCAGCCCATGAAGTTAATAGGCGCAAGGCGAGACACAGAACACCCCCAAGCTTGAACTACGGTGCATAGTCTACAACACATATAAAATAGATAAATCAGATAAGCTTTATATCTGCTGACTTAGTCTTTAATTGGCAAAAGCGGCAGGGGCTCGAATTCGTAGTATTGGCGTTGAAGCCC
>JAKFVU010000041.1 GCA_021732025.1 Candidatus Obscuribacterales bacterium
ACTTCACGGTGAACAGTCATCGATGAAGCTTCTTTTTCATACATTTCATCGAATGGTGGCACTTCGTAGCGCTGGTTGGTGAGCATTGCTGCCAAACCAAGCAGAGTTTCGAAAGTTTGACCAACGTTCATACGAGAAGGTACGCCCAGTGGATTCAATACGATGTCGACTGGTGTGCCATCTGGCAAGAAAGGCATGTCTTCGGTTGGCAGAATCTTAGCGACGATCCCTTTGTTACCGTGACGTCCGGCTACTTTATCGCCGACAGAAACCTTACGTTTCTGAGCGATGTAGACGCGCACCACTTTGTTAGCAACAGGAGGCAGTTCATCGCCTTTTTCGCGGTCGAAGACTTTAACGTCTACAACCCGGCCGCCTTCGCCGTGAGGAACTCTTAGCGAGTTATCACGAACGTCGCGTGCTTTTTCGCCGAAGATGGCGCGAAGCAGTTTCTCTTCTGGTGGGTGTTCAGATTCACCTTTAGGGGTGATCTTGCCGACCAAAATGTCATCTGGATAGACTCTTGAACCGATGCGAACAATGCCGTTTTCATCTAAGTGACGAAGAGATTCTTCAGAGACGTTTGGAACTTCTCTAGTGATTTCTTCAGGACCAAGCTTGGTAGAACGAGCATCGATTTCAAGTTTCTCGATGTGAATTGAAGTCAAAACGTCTTCAAAGACAAGGCGTTGGCTGATCAAGATGGCATCTTCAAAGTTGTAGCCTTCCCATGGCATAAAGGCCACGAGCAAGTTACGACCTACGGATAGCTCACCAGAATTGGTGGCAGCACCGTCGGCGATGACATCACCAGGCTTGCAGTTGTCGCCAACACGCAAGATTGGTTTTTGGTTCAAGCAAGTATCTTGGTTTGAACGTTGGAACTTAGACAGTCTGTATTTGACTAGACGTTTATCTTTAGTGCGAACGTGTATAGATGTAGCCGAAACATATTCAGCCACGCCTTCTACGTCGGCCACAATCACCATCCCTGAATCTCGAGCTGATTGACGCTCAATACCAGTTGTGACTAGTGGACGCTCAGTGCGTACCAACGGTACAGACTGACGTTGCATGTTTGAACCCATCAAGGCGCGGTTAGCGTCATCGTGCTCAAGGAACGGAATTAAGGCCGTTCCCACAGAAACGATTTGAATAGGGCTGACGCCGACATAGTCGACTTGCTCTGGTCCAGTCTCGATGAACTCAGCGCGGTAACGCACTGGTACTAGAGGATGGACGAAAGTACCGTCATCGTTAACAGGAGCATCACCCGGAGCTACTCTGAAGTTATCTTCTTCGTCAGCTGTTAGGTAGTGAATCTGGTCGGTAACGAGTCCGCCTTCAACACGGCGATATGGAGTTTCAATGAAACCGTAAGCGTTAACACGAGCATGGGTAGCTAGTGAGCCAATCAGACCAGCGTTAGGTCCTTCCGGAGTTTCTACAGGACAAATACGTCCGTAGTGGCTAGGGTGAATGTCTCGAACAGCGAAACCGGCTCTTTCTCTCGACAAACCGCCAGGTCCTAGGGCTGAAAGTCTGCGCTTGTGCGTTAGTTCAGCAAGAGGATTGGTTTGGTCCATGAACTGAGACAACTGCGATGATCCGAAGAATTCGCGGATGGCTGCAACCAATGGTTTGGTGTTGAGCAAGTTAGCTGGAGTGAGAGTATCGGCGTCTTGCAAAGTCATGCGCTCGCGCACAATTCTCTCAAGGCGAGTAAGACCGATTCTGAATTGGTTCTGCAGTAGTTCGCCAACTGATCTAATACGACGGTTGCCGAGGTGGTCGATATCATCGACGTGGCCTTCGTCGTAGTGCAAGCCGATTAGATAATCAACTGCTGCAACGATGTCTTCTCTAGTCAGTGTGCGCTGTGCTTCTGGCACCGACAAGCTGAGCTTCTTATTCAACTTATAGCGACCAACGCGACCGAGGTCATAACGTTTGTCATCGAAGAAGCGGCTGTCAAGAATGCTTTGACCACCAGCAACCGAGGGCGGGTCGCCTGGACGAAGCTTGCGATAGACTTCGATTAACGAATCTTCACGAGTCTTGTTGGAGTCTTTATCAAGAGTTTTCTTGAGGAATTCTTTGTGACGGAAAATACCTTCCATTTCACTATCTGAATAGCCCAGGGCTCTCAAGAGGGTGGTGGCAGGTAATTTTCTGTTTTTATCTATCTTTACATAGATGATGTCGTTGACGTCAGTTTCAAACTTCAGCCAAGCGCCACGGTTAGGTATAAGGGTAGCGGAGAAGGTTCTCTTACCGTTAGTGTCGACTTCCCTTTTATAGTAGATGCCAGGGGAGCGGACGATCTGAGAAACGATTACACGCTCAGCGCCATTAATAATGAAGGTACCGCGGTCGGTCATCATTGGAATGTCGCCGACGTAGATCTCTTGCTCTTTGATCTCACCCATCTCGCGATTGACAAGACGCATCTGAATACGCAGCTTCTTGGTGTAGCTGGCATCTAGGGCCCTTGCATCTTCAGGAGTCTTGGGCTTGTTAGGCTCAGTATGATCCTCAAAATTGTAATTAGTCAGGAAGTGGAGCTCCAACCTTCCCGTGTAGTCCTTGATAGGACTGAAAGCCCGCAGTTCCTCTGCTAGACCTTCTTCGATAAACCATTTGAACGAACTTTTCTGAATTTCAGCGAGATCAGGTAAATCCGCGATGCGCGAACTTCCCGCCCCGAAGGTTCGGACGCGCTCAGACAACTCTAAAGCCATCGGTTACCTCTGTTGAGTGGCTGCTCATATGCGAAAGCATATCTGTGCACGAAACCGCAGTTGCCGAGGGCAATTGCAGGCACAGGGATGGAACTATACGTATCTATCTATAATATTGTCAATGCAAATGTAGGGAACTGTGACGATCTCGGGCTCCTTACAACCCTTATTAGAAGTTTTACACGATCCCCGATCAACTGGCCGGATGAGCGATAGCGAATCTTCATAAAATTTCATTAATATCTTTTGTTTTTCTTAATGACTATGAAACTTACCTAAGTTACTAAGATCGACAGTTCACCAAGGTTTGAATGAAGTAGGCTAAATCGATTGAGACCTGGGGATGGAGCATCGCTGGTGTGGTGTGCGGTCTTCAAAATCGTTGCGGGGTAGATTTACGCTGCCCTGGGTGGGTTCGATTCCCACGCATCCCCGAATTCTAGTAGCTTTGCGCCACCATCTGTAGCACCGCTTTTTTGTCAAAGCAGTGCTGATAAACGCGATCGTATTTGCCTCATGACTACTCGGATACTGACTATTGGGGTCTTTACAAAGCTTTCAAAGTTCTCATAATTAGTAATTGTGGTGCACATCAATTACTAAATCTAGAAAGACGGTTAATAGTGACATTTCAAAACGGAACAAATAACATGCATGGAACGCACGGAGCACAGTCTGGAGGTCTGATAAATGGCTTGCCAGAAGCCATTCCAGGCATGCACACTGCTCTTGAGAAAAGTGTCGACGGCCTAGAAAATGGCCAAGCAAACGCTCATAAAATTTGGCTCGATCAATTCGCAGGCTACTTAGAAGTAGAGCGCAATTATTCCTCCCATACAATTCGCGCTTACATGAATGACCTCAAACAGCTGATTGGCAGCGACGTTAGCGCTTCTGGTGAAACTCCAGCGGACGCAGTTAAGAGTGAACAGCAGAATTCTTACAATGGCCATACAACAGTTAACACAACTACCGGTAGTGCCCCAATATCTACAACTAATTCATCTACTGATACCAGCGTTAACTCAACAGAGCAAACAACTACATCAGCTACAACTGGCTCAGGCTGGCTTGAAGCTGAGGGACTGCGCGCCTACATCAGACAAATTCAAGAGCAATATTCAAGACCAACAGTTGCCCGCAAAATTTCGGCAATCAGATCTTTCTATCGCTACTTGAGAAGAGAACAACTGATCGACGAAGATCCTTCAAAACAAGTACGCGGACCAAAACTAACCCGTAGACTGCCTGCCTGCTTAGATAAAGAAGAAATCGTGCGCTTGTTAATGTCACCTGATACCAATTCAGTTTTAGGTGCACGTGACCGCGCCTTGATGGAAGTTTTGTATGCCACCGGTATGCGCGTCAGCGAACTTTGTGGTCTCAGAGTTCAAGACTACAACCAAGAAGGCATGGAAATGCGCGTTCTCGGTAAGGGCGGCAAAGAGAGAGTGGTACTACTCAATCAAAGCGCTCACAACTGGCTGAAAAAATATCTCAGCGAAACCTGGACCAAGTTAGCCGAAGGTCGCACACCTCAAGCAGAGCATCCTCTGTTTGTCAGCCGCCAAGCAACCCGCTTATCGTCAAGATCTGTGCACCGCATCGTCATGAAGTATGCCCTCAAAGCTGGTATCAACAAACCAATCACTCCCCACACTTTGAGACATACCTTCGCTACTCACTTGCTTGAAGGTGGCGCTGATCTGCGTGTAGTTCAAGACCTTCTAGGTCACACCACTATCAACACCACCCAGATTTACACACACGTAAGCCTGGACCGCTTGAGACGGGTCTACATGAACACTCATCCCAGAGCATAAACAACTAACTAAACCATAGTTAATGAGAACGTAAAGGCAAGAGGGCGAGCAGTCGCTCTCTTTTCTTTACGTGAATTTGACGGAGGAAGCGCGGCAGCACCTTAATATATATAATGTCAGGGGTGCTCTAACTATTGAGAATTGAGAAAGTAAAGCGTGGCCAACCGAAGATCTGTAGCCAGACGCAAGAACAAAGGGGTTTTAGGAAACGCCGGTGTCTTTGCCCGCCGCTCTATCACCATTGGCCTGATAGTGGGGGCCCTAGGGTTTGGTTATGTCGGTGCTTCTATGTGGAAGCAAATTCAAGAACTACCAGACGTTACTATGGTGGAACGCTTCGAACCAATCGAAGCGATTCAAATTCTGGATAAACAAGACCATTTGATTTGCACAGTAGAAGGCGACGAAGACAGACGTGTCGTTCCTCTCAATCAAATTTCTACAAAGATGCAGCAGGCCATTCTAGCCGCTGAAGATCACCACTTCTACGAACACAACGGCATTAATTTCTTTAGTATCTTCCGCGCCTCCATGGCCAACATGGTTGCCGGACACGTTAAAGAGGGTGGCTCAACCATCACCCAACAGCTAGCCAAAAATTTGTTCTTTGCCGATGCCGGAAGAACTTATGATCGCAAAATCAAAGAAGCCTATGTCGCCTGGGACTTAGAGAGACGCTACAGCAAAGAGCGTATTCTCAATATGTATCTCAACCAAGTCTACTTCGGCAACAATGCCTATGGCATTGAGCGTGCCGCTTCTCGTTATTTTGATCGCAGTGCCGCACAATTGTCGCTGGCTCAAGCAGCTTTTCTAGCCGGTCTCGTCAAAGCACCGTCAGAACTGGGATTACCGCAAAATCGAGCATCAGCCTACAGCAGACAAAAAGAAATCATCGACAAGATGGTTGAATATGGCTACATCACTGAGCCTCAAGCGAAGGAAGCCAAAGCGCAGAAATTGGCCTTCAAAAAAGGCACCAACTCGCTGCAGAAATATCCTTACTACATAAGTTATGTTCTACAAGTTTTGCGTGAGCGCTTTAGCCAGGCTGAACTACGCAGGCAGGGTCTGCGTGTCTACACAAACCTCGACCCTGTGGCCCAAGAGTTAGCTGAAAAGTCACTCAATGATGGCATCAAGAAAGCGCCAAAAGGTGTCACTCAAGGTGCTCTAGTTTCAGTTTCAGTCAGTGGCGGAGAAGTAATTGCCTTAGTTGGTGGCGTTGGTAATTTCTGGAAAAACCAATTCAATCGTGCCACCAATCCTCACACTGTCGGCTCTTCCTTTAAGCCTTTCGTCTACCTAACAGCCTTCTGCAAGAACGTCTTAGGCCCCGACAGCATGATTGATGACAGCCCATTAGTAATCAAATCACCATGGGGCCAAGCCCCCTATGCTCCTAAAAACTTTGACCACAAATTCTACGGTCGGATTCAGATACGTCGTGCCCTAGCATTATCGCGCAACGTGCCTGCTGTCAAAGTCGGTCAGCAAGTGGGCATGGAAAGCGTAATTGAAACCGCTCGTTTGGCAGGCGTTACAGCCAAGCTTGACCCGAACCTATCGCTTGCTCTGGGTAGCTCAGCTGCTTCACCTCTAGAGATGGCCGGCGCCTACTCAACCTTTGCCAGATTTGGTATCGCCATAAAACCTCAGGTTATTCGCAAAATCGAAAACAACCGAGGCCAAGTAATAGAAGTGTTTGATCCAAGAGCTGATCGTGCCTTCCAGGTCGAGCCAGTTGCCCGCCTGGTTGAGTGTATGCAAGACTGCGTACGCTGGGGAACAGGCACTCAGGCTAAGTTAGCAGACCGTCCAGTGGCCGGAAAAACAGGCACCGCTGATGAAGGCAAAGATATTTGGTTCATTGGCTTCACACCAGATATGGTGACTGCAGTCTGGGGCGGCAACGACGAAAACAAAGCAATCGAAGGCAAGAACGTCACCGGCGGCGTAATCATGGCTAAGATTTGGCACGATTACAACGAAGCTTTCTATAAAGCCCGCCCTACCGCCCCTGGCAGCTTTATGGCGCCGACTCAGTTTGTACCAGACGAGAAGAAGGGTGGCGATCAGTTAGCGAAAAACCCAGATTCATCTACCAGCAAAGATGAGACCAGCGCTAGCAACACGAGCGACAACAGCTCAGAGTTAAAAGCTGAAGCACAGTCACTATCCCCAACCAACGAAAGCGCCCCCACTCCAGGTACTCCGATACAGCCTGAAACTACCGTGGCTAACCCTAGCTCCTCGTCTTCTTCTTCATCTTCATCTTCGTCAACTTCGACTTCTACAGCAACTTCTTCATCTTCATCAACTACTCCGGCACTGGCTCCACAAATCGGCAACTCAACTGCTGAGCCAGCAGTTGCCCCCGAACCGGCAAAAGAAAAACCAGAATCAGAAAAGCGCCTAATGCCTTATGCTGCACCAACCTTGTGGATGCCAGCCACACCCAAAGAAGGCGCTACAAGGTGACCTCTTCAGGTATTAGTACAACCACAGAGCAATACTTACCAAAGCGCTCTCAAGCGCCTAGGCTGTGGTTAACTGTTGCTGCCATCGTCTTGGCCATACTATTTGCCGAGACAAGAACCAGCGGCCAGTGCAATTCGAATCTGTTTCTTAATGGCGACTCTGAATCGGTGGGCGGCATTGTCTATGTAGATGGTACAAGTCTGGGCAAAATCTCCTCTGCCAATAACTCAGGACTGAGCGGAGGGGCATTCTGGTGTCACCTTAGCAATGGTTATCACTTGCTCGAAATTAAGAAACCGGGCTATAAAACATTTTCTAAATGGCTCGACTTCAAACGCCAAGACTATCTCGGTGTCACCTTAGAACACTAGAGAACGGGCAACCGTGGCTGTAGCTTGTAGCCTTAACGAAATTTATTAGCTGTTCTTGATATCTTTGCTATCTAAGGTTGTAAGCTTGTAGTTGGATTCGAACAACAAAATACAACTTACAATGATCTCTGAAACAAAAAGACAAGTCAAAGACGTGGACTTAGAAGCAACTGCTGAAGCTGAAACCTTCAACACTGAGCAATCTGACAATTATGTCTCACCCTACGGCAAGACTTTCACAAAAAACATGTGGTACTTTGCCTCTCATTCTGGCGCGCTCAAGCGCGGAGAGAAAGTAGCAAAGGTAATGTTGAATCAACCGATACTGGTTGGCCGAGACAGCGATGGCAAAGTCTTTGCTATGCGTGATATTTGCCCTCACCAAGCGGTACCGCTATCAGCGGGTCACTTCGATGGCAAAGAAGTAGAGTGTCCATTTCATGGTTGGAAATTTGACACCAGCGGTGTCTGCACAGCTATTCCCTCACTTTGCTCTGATCAAAAACTCAATCTTTGTGGCATAAAAAGCCGCACTTATCCATGTCGTGAAGTATTAGACAGCATCTGGGTATACTTCGGGGACAAGCCAGTTGCTGAAGCCGACTTACCAGAAGTGCCTCATGCACCCGGTTTAGAAGGTTGTACATATGCTAAGACAACCACAACTTTGCTTCTGCCAACTCATATTGATTATGCAGTTGCCGCGCTGATAGACACCGCCCATGTGCCTTTTGTGCACAACGCTTGGTGGTGGCGCTCACAAAAAGTTTTGAAAGAAAAAGCCAAAACTTATGTGCCAGCTGGTACAGGCTGGACAATGGTGAAGCACAAACCATCGCAGGGCTCACTGCTATTCAAGCTCATTGGCAAATACATAGAAACAGAAATCAGCT
The DNA here is from genome assembly GCA_021732025.1 of Candidatus Obscuribacterales bacterium. GTDB lineage: Bacteria > Cyanobacteriota > Vampirovibrionia > Obscuribacterales > Obscuribacteraceae. The sequence continues at coordinate 8,310 of JAKFVU010000041.1, forward strand.
TCCGCTTGCCTGGCTGTCGTCGTGAATATTTCACTTACCACGACAGTACTAAAATGTCTGGTATCACTACGCTGACACCAATCGACGATACTCATACAGAACTCAATCACACCACTTACTGGACCTGGGCACCACCGCTAACCCAGATGTTTTCACCGATAGTTGATTACTTTGTTACGGCCTTCCTTATGCAAGATCAAACTCTAGCCCTGATGCAAGAGAAGATCATCAACAAATACAATCCAAGATTGATCATGACTATCAAAGATGCTGGCACTCCAGGCCACTGGTATTTCATGCTGAAGAAAGAATGGAACGATGCCTACGACCAAGGTCGTGCTTTTATCAATCCGATCAAAGAGAAAGTATTGCGCTGGCGTACATAGCTCGAACGCTACATTTCACTTGACAACAGCCGCCTAACCCTTAAGCTTGCATCAGGTTGGGGTTAGTAGAAAAATGAAACTGCAAGCTTTCCGCCGTCGGTCGGCTCAAATCAAGCTGTCTTCCGTAGCGCCTGCCCTGGTAGAGTTCGAGGACCAGCAGAGCTTGAAAACAAACGTGCCTGCTGAAGCTCTACAGGAAAGAACTGAACCCCTAGTTGAAACAGCCTCTCTTGATACTAGCTTTTTTAAATCGGGCGTCAGCGATGCCCCCTTTTCTGATCAAGCAGAAACGCGCCTGCAAGCCCGCTTTGAAAGACTCGTCAATGAGATAAGCCAAGACAAATATGAACTGTGGCGTTGGGTTCTTGCCACCAGCCTAGTCACCATAGCTCTGCACATACCGTCATGGATAGTCACTTTCTCTGTGATCGCTGCGCTCTCGGCAGCCTGTTGGTTTGCTTACAAACAGCCAGAGGCCTTTGTCAGACAGGGCAGTCGCTGGTGCCGCATCATCTTTAATTGGGAGACCCTCATTAAAGCGGCCATTGCTTATTTTGCCTCGATCTTATTGGGCTACACCGTCAGCACCCTACCTCATGCACTAGACTGGCTGCCGCGCGACAGGCCTCTAATCGATACACATTTTCTGTGGCAAAAGTTAGCAATACTAACGGCCGGGCTTGGCACCACATTTCTCGCCTATAAGCAATTTGCCCATCGTCTCAGCACCTCCGCACGCCTAAACTTGACTTACAGTCTAGTACTTCTCATGGGCGGCCTAATCTGCATCTTTGTGGCAGGAATTCCTTTCACTACTTTTGGTATCGCAGACTTGGTCATCAATTGGCTCTGCGCCAGTGTGCGCGATGCTAATATCGACCTGAGCTCTGACTACAGCCAAGCTTGGGCCCCCTTCAAAATATTTATTGCTTTGCTTCTCTACTATGCATTTTCAAAGCCGATTACATTCATTGCTATGAACTTAGCTATAGAGCTGGAAAACAGAAACTACAAGAAATACGCCAAGGGAGCTCTACAATCAGCCTCCCAAAGCGTCAACTGCACCAATCTAGACCTAACAATAAAGGCAGCTCACCCGACCATCAAGCACAGCTTCCAGACTGCCCTCTGGCTTGCAATCTGTTACGGCTTTCTCTATACACTCTTGGCTCACTGCCCTGGTGCTCTCGGCCAGACTCTAACTCAATTTCTCCAAGAGAGTTTGCAATCGGTCAACGAAAAATCTAGTGTGTTCAGTACTATCGACGTTTCTAGCACTCCTAAATTGCGAGAGTTTTTGGCCAGCTTTGTCGCTCTGATTGGTGCTGCACCACTAGCAATAATGACGACAGCTTTCCTCCCTCCGACTAAGTCAGGACAGCTCCAGGTAAGGCCTTGGGGCCTTTTTCGCAAGCGCTTTCAAGCTAGTCTACCCTTTACCAAACCAATTCATCTCTGGCAAGATCTCAAATCGGTATCTATCAAAGGGAAAGTGGATAGCTCTGCTACCGGCACCGTTGTGCTCAGGTTCGGCGATGGAGAAATATATAAATTTGCGCCCCAGCAAGTCGACCCGAGTCAAATGCAGATTCTGCTTGAAACCATAGACGAATGCGCGCCTAACTGCCAAATTGAGCCAGCCGTGTTGCTCTACCGTTCAAACTTGCAGGCACGACTGCAAGCAAGTGCCAAAGAAGAAGAAAAACCGACCAGGCTTAGCCAGCGAAAATTCAACGCCACGGTATTCACGCCCTACAATCAAGGAGAGATTGTAGATAACACTCTGAGAATCGTGCGCATGCTTAGCAGCAAGCCGCTCTCGGCAGTCTATCTAGTGCGAACTGCCGCAGGCCAACTCGCCGTTCTCAAACAATTTTCTCTGGCCGTGCAAAGCGAGAGCTTAGAGAAGTTAGTGAGCGACTTTGAGCGCGAATGCAAACTACTTGAATCTCTAGATGTAAGCGGCATAAGCAAGGTCTATAAGACATTCAGGGTGGATAATTCGCAATTTCTGCTGCTTGAATATAAAGTCGGCAAAGACCTCTTTCATCTAGTCAACGAGGGCGAAACTCTGAGCGAAGATTCGCTGTACCAAATTGCCAAAGATATTGCCAAACTGATGCTCACGTTGCACAACAATAAACCGGCAATCATCCATCGCGATCTCACCCCTGACAATATAGTTCTTACACCAGAAGGGACAATTGCCTTAATAGATTTCGGCTCGGCTCATCAGTTTGCCGAAGGCATCACCGGCACACTGGTAGGCAAACAGGCTTACATCGCCCCCGAGCAGCTGCGCGGCAAAGCAACCCTACAGAGCGACATCTATAGCTTCGGGTGTTGTCTAAACTATCTCTTCACGGGCAAAGAACCTAAGGCACTGAGCCAGTCAGATCCTGGCAAAGGCGCCTTCGCCATATCACATAAATTGAACGACCTGATCAAGCGCTGCACCGAATATGATGCTGAGCAGAGGCCAGCATCTTTCGAAGAAATTCTAACAAGCCTGGAGGATGCCAACTAATGCAACCAGAGCGCGGCGATTACTTTTTACCTAGCAAACTGAAAGATGCAATCAGCATGGTTGGCAATGAAAATTTCCGTTCACCCCCTTTACCATTGCAAGAAGGAGAACGAGTACAAGAAGAGACAAAAAAAATAAAGGCTTCACTCAAGCATTACAAGCTAGCCGATCGCATCGGCTCCTCCATCTCTCTATATTGCCAAAGCAAGCTCTACCTCTTAAAGCTAAAGGTAGTAGCAGACTGTTTCAGTACATATAGAAAAGTACTAAAGCCCGGTCAAACCAATCAGTACGACTACGAGTGGAGTGGGCAGCAGGCCTTTGACAAAGAAAGGCTCAATTTTCAAGACTATCTAATCGATGTTCAGGCTGAAGGTTATGGCACCGACGTGCTTTATCGTGCATTACCGGCAGTGCTTCTCTTGTTACTCTTAGCTGTCTCAGCAAAGCTGGCAGTTGCTGCTGTACTTTTCACTCTGCTTATTTGGTCGTCTTATAAAGTCTGTGACTGCCTTTTGCCTGCGGCTCTCACAAAGAAGTTAGAGCCTACAGTCTTCGGCAAAATATGCCGCAACCCAGCAGCTCAGCAATGGGCCATAGTTTTAAAGAACATTGCTCCCTTCCTCACAATGGGCCTATATGCCATTCCCCCGATTGCTCTAGTTATGATTGTTGGCCATTGGCTAGCCAGGACAACTGGCTTTGAGAAATACCTTGAGACTCGACAACAGCAAGAAAAGAGCAAGAACGCTCTAGTACTTAGACAGAACCTAGATGTTCAAGATAAGCACGAAGAAGGCTTCATACACTCACGCGCCTTCGCTGTTACTCTCACGACCATATTCGCCAGTGGCTTGCCCGCTTTTATCTCTTATTATTTGTATTGCATCGGCGGTGTAGATGCCATCTTTGGCAATCCTTCGCGAGATCCAGAATTCCTCAAAATAATGTTCATTAATCTCTATCTTGGCTCAGTGGCAAGCTGTCTGTCAGTACTATTTTTCAGAGCCTGGTTTACCTTCCCACTTAATTTTCTCAGTGCTGAATACGATATCGATCTGACTGAAGTAAAAATAGAAAAGCAGAACGCCAAAGGTTGGTTTTCAGTATGCATGTTTTGGGGCTGGCAAAGCAACCTATTCTCCTCCGAATTATTCTGGAAAGATGTCCGTGACGTGGATTTTAAGGTCGGCAATAGCTTCCGACTCTATCCGCTACCGCCAATGTTTTTTAGAGAGCAAAGCGCGCTCTATAAAATGCTAAACAGATTGGCTGCGCTGACTGATGCGATTTCAATGAACAAGGCAAATGGCAATCGCCTCGAGATAAGCGGTAAGCACGGCGACATTATTGAAATCAAATTAGATGAGCTTGATAGCGAACAGAAGAAAAACGTATTTTTCTACATCCGCAAATACGCACCACAAGCCACCATCTCAGAAAGAGCACAAAAGGCACTGGTTGGCTCGACAGTACTGCGCGATCCCAAACACACCGAACTTTGGTTTGACCTACTGCTTGATCAGGCCAACAGAGCACATACTGGCTCTAAAAATTCGAATATCAGTCTACGCAACGGCAAGTACATGTTTTTAAATAAGCTAGCTAGCGGCGGCCAAGCAAGCGTCTACCTGGCAAACGACCACGAGGGTAAATCATTCATTCTCAAAGAGTTTGTGCTGCCAGAAGGCCGGGTAGAAAACCAGCTTGAATCAATGGTCGAATTTGAAAACGAGAGTCTCATTTTAAGCCGACTCGATCACCCTCAGATTGTCCGTCTGCACGATCAGTTTATTGAAAACGGCCGAGCTTACCTAGTGATTGAATATGTGGAAGGTAAAACTCTGCGTCAGTTGGTGAGTGATGAGGGTGCTCTAAAAGAAGAGCAGGTACGTTCGCTAGCCGAGCAGATGGTGGCAATTTTAAGTTATTTAGAAGAGCAAAATCCTCAAGTGGTGCACCGCGATTTCACGCCCGATAATCTTATCCTTGAGCCGAATGGTAAATTGAAACTAATTGACTTCAGCATTTCACACTTATACAAAGCAGGTGAGAGTGCCGAGTGCGCCGGCAAACACTCTTACACGCCGCCGGAGCAGTATCGCGGCGAAGCCACACCGCAGAGCGATATCTATGCCTTTGGTGCAACCCTAGCTTTTCTTATCACCGGCAAAGACCCTCAACCAATTGCCAGCAGCCACCCCAAAGAAAGCCACCCTGAAATAAGCCAGCAGCTAGATACATTAATTGCCCGCGCAACAGCAATACCCCTAGGCGAGCGTTACGAAAACTGCCAATGGATGAAATTGGATTTGGACCTTGCCCCCATTGCGGTGAGCGAAGATTAGAGAATTTAGCGACAAAATTCGCTATCCAAGTAAATAAAAACGACTAACCGAGCAGAGCTAACCATTCATTGCTAATCGGTGCCATTCGCCGGCGGACAATTTATTGCGACGCTATAACCTTCGCCAATATTCCAATTGCCTCATTGATCTCATCATCGCTTACTGTCAGAGGCGGCAAAAGTCGTATGACATTTTCGCCGGCACCAACAAGCAATAGCCCTTCTGCCGCGCACTTCTGAATAATTGGTTTCACCGGGATATCAAACTCAATACCAAGCATCAGGCCCAGTCCACGAATTGCTTTGATTGATGGGCACTTAGACTTGAGATCGACCAGCTCTGCTAATAGCAGCTCACTTTTAGTCTTTACAGACCCTAAAAACTGCTGATCGCGAATGATACTGACGCAGGCCAATGCCGCAGTTGCAGCCAGCGGATTACCGCCAAAAGTCGAGCCATGGTCACCCGGATTAAATGCGCAGGCAATACTTTCTTTCGCCAGAATAGCCCCGATAGGGAAGCCGCCACCTAGACCTTTGGCTAACGCTACTACATCTGGGGCAAGGGCAAAATTGTCGCTGGCAAAGAAGCTGCCACTGCGACCGACACCACACTGAATTTCATCAAATATCAAAACAATCTTGTGCTCGTCGCAGAGCGCTCTCACTTTCTTGAGAAAACCGATATCGGCCAAATGCACGCCGCCTTCACCTTGGACTGGCTCGACGATTATGGCTGCGACCTCAGCTAAGTTATGCGCTAGTATCGAATCAATATTATTGAACTCCACCACACTAACGTCTGGCACCAGTGGGTGGTAGCCTTCTTGGTACTTAGTTTGCGCCGTGGCTGAAAGGGCACCGTAGGTGCGTCCATGAAAAGAATTGCTCATGGTAAGAATTTTCGTGCAGTTCTCGCCTTTGTTCTTCTTTGCGTATTTGCGACTGAGCTTGAGAGCACCCTCTATAGCCTCAGCACCGCTGTTGCAAAAGAAGGCGCGGTCAAAAGCACTATTGGCCACAAGCTTCTCGGCAAGCTCAATAGCCGGCTGGTTGTAATAGAGATTAGAGCAATGACTCAGTTTACTTAGTTGCTGAGTCAACGCTTCTACATAGGCAGGATGACAGTGACCAAGGGCATTAACAGCAATGCCTGAGGCAAAATCAAGATAGTCTTTACCGTCAACATCCCTAACATAGCTGCCCTTTCCCTCGGATAGAACCATGGGCTGGGTGGCATAAGTTTGCATCAGCACTTTCTTGCCGCGCTCCACCCAATCGCTTTGGGTTGAGGTTGACTGGGAAGATTCGGCGCATACACTAATGGTCATATTTATCTCTATCTCCGGTAATAAGTGTGCCTGTCTCTTGCGGCGCTAAAAAGCCACTGACCAGAGCGTTTGGTGCAAAGCTATTAATTATGGCGATGCGTCTGATGCCATTCTTGATGCCCCTAACGCAACTTTTGATCTTGGGCAGCATGCCACCGCTCACGGTACCATCGTCAATAAGCTCTTGGGCACTGCTTGGCGTAACGTGACCAATCCTAGACTGTGGCACTTTGAAATCTTTGAGCACACCGGGTACATCAGTCATGAAGATCAGACCATCGGCTTCCAGGCTAGTTGCTAGAGCCAGTGCGGCATGATCGGCATTGATGTTATAAAACTGACCGCTACTGTCAAGGCCAAGGGGCGAAACAATTGGCGTCCAGCCCGCCCACATCCAGCTGTCAATGCCTTTAGAGTGAACATCTACTATTTCACCTACCCAGCCAAGATCCGCCGACATTTGTTCGGTTTGAAAAGGTATTGCCGACTTAGAGCAAAAGCTCAAGGCGCTGATACCTCTTTGCCGAAATTTCTCAGTCAGTTTGTTATTAATATCACTAAATACTTTAACTGCAATAGATAGGGTCTCCTCATCAGTTACCCGCAGTCCGTCTATCTTTTTAGTCTCTTTACCGATAGATGCCAAAGCATCGTTGACTGCATTACCACCACCATGGACAACGATGACATGTATGCCGGCTTTGATCAGGACAACGGCTTCATCGATAAGTGCATCCAGCACCACCTCATTGCCTATAGCATTGCCTCCGAATTTCAAGACGACAACTTCGTAGGCGTTTTGTTTTAGTGTCTCTTTAGCCAGTGAGATATCAAAGGGCATCGCTGCCACAGATTTTAAATTCATTGAAGCTACCATTGTTGCCACCTATGTCCTGTAAGAGCCGTTGATACGCACATATTCATAACTGAGGTCACAGCCCCAGGCGGTTGCTTCACTGAAGCCCTCTTTCATGTCAATGTGGATAGTGATGTTTTTCTCTGCCAATACAGCTTTACCGAGAATCTCGTTAACGACGGCAGGTTCGCCTTCGTGCATAAGCTCTAGCCGTCCTGCGGCACTTTCTATGGCAATTGAGACAGTTTCTGGTTTGAACTTAACGCCACTGTAGCCCATAGCACAGATGATCCTGCCCCAATTGGCGTCTTCACCAAAGAAGGCTGTTTTTACCAAGCTGGAAGAAACAATGGAGCGACCCAACTTACGGGCCTCTTCAATGCTGTCTGCGTGCTTGACTTGAACCTCGAGAAACTTGGTGGCGCCTTCGCCATCTTGCACTATTGCTTTGGCAAGGTCGGTGTTGATAGTCTTGAGCGCCTGACAGAAGGTGAAATAGTCTTTGCCGACGCTGTCAATTAGTGTGTTTCCGGCCTTACCGTTGGCTAGGATAGCAACCATGTCATTGGTGCTGGTATCACCATCAACGCTAATCATGTTGTAGGTTTCAGCAGTACTTTCTTTCAGAGCTTTGTTTAAAAGTGCTGGAGAAATATTTAGATCAGTAGTGAGAAAACTAAGCATGGTAGCCATATTTGGGTGAATCATGCCGCTACCCTTGGCCATGGCACCGATAGTGACTTTCTTACCATCGACTTCAAATTCTAGCGAAGTTTGCTTGACGTAGGTGTCGGTGGTCATAATCGCCTGCGCAGCGCTCAAACCGGCTGCAGGCGATGGGTCCAACTGCTCACAGGTACTCACTATGCCTTGCTTGATCAGTTGAATTGGCAGTTGCACGCCAATCACTCCGGTAGAAGCGATGATGATTTCCTCTTTGCTTACGCCCATGCTTTCAGCATAGGTAGCGGCCATAACTTCAGCATTGACCATGCCTAGCTCGCCAGTGCAGGCATTGGCATTACCACTGTTAACCACAATGCCACGCACAGTCTTACCGCCCGCAACCACCTTTTCATTCCAAAGAATCGGTGCAGCTCTCATGACATTGGTAGTAAAAGCCGCTGCCAGATGGGCCGGAACTTCACTCCAAATCAAAGAGAGATCTTTGCGTTTGCGCTTGACGCCGATGTGAGCGCCAGCTGCCATAAAGCCCTGGGGGCTAGTGACACCGCCAGTGAAGCCGTCTACATCTACGGCTGGGCTGACTTTTGTCTTCTGGGCAGTAGTAACAACGGCCGCTGCTAATGCTTCACCAGCTATAGCTTCAGCAGCTATGGCTGCTGAATTGGCTGAATTGCGGGTTGATTGGAGTCTAGCTATTGAGTTCAATTTTGTCTTCCCTTTTCGTGTATCTATGGGCGAATGCGTAAAAAAAATCCCTGAATGCTTGCCTTGCACTCAGGGATAAAAAATTTAGTTGTTGATCAAATCAACACAACCAAACTAAACCCGAGCGCGCTAAACGGCGTCGCGAGCTTCTTCGGCTGTCTGTGTGGTTATTGGTGTGGTGGGTTGCGCCAGAAGCGAACATTGAAAATTGCCTCACTAACTTTTGGACAGGTTACGATCGTTTCGCGTCGATGTCAACGATTTCTAAAAAAACATCACGAAGGAAAAATTGGCGATTGATTTAGCCCAGTAGATTCGGGCCAGTCAAAAAGTATATTCATGTTCTGTATAGCCTGTCCCGCTGCGCCTTTGACTAAATTGTCTAAAGCACCAACGGCAATCACGCGGTTAGTTCTTTGATCAATTGTCATACCAATATCGCAGAAATTTGCCCCTTTAACAAAACGTGTTTCAGGCATCTTATACTCCTCGGCATCGGGAGAGAAGAGCCTGATGAATAGCTCATTTTCGTAGAACGATTCGTATAAACTATATAACTCTTTATTAGATATATTACTTATAAGCGAGGCGTAAGCAGTAACCAGAATACCTCTATTCATTGGCACCAGATGCGGTGTAAATGAGGTGCAAAAAGACGTACTTGTGAAAGCCGCAAGCTGTTCTTCAATCTCTGGGGTGTGCCTGTGGCAGCCAACATTGTAGGCTTTTATCGACTCATTGCATTCGTTAAAATGCGTACCTAGAGCTGCCGCTCTACCGGCACCAGAAACTCCTGATTTGGCGTCTATGATTATAGACTTAGCGTCGATTATGCCGGCCTGCAAAAGTGGTGCCAATGTCAGTATCGAGCAAGTGGCATAACATCCAGGATTGGCAACCAGAGAGGCCTGACTAATAGCTTTGCGATTGAGTTCAGGTAGGCCGTAGACAGCTTGAGCGAGAAGCTCTGGTTGTGGATGTTTGAATTTGTACCAAGTTTCGTAGTCAGCCGCGCTCTTCAAACGAAAATCAGCGCCGAGATCAATCACCTTACACTTGGCCAAAATACTCTTGCTCACTTTACCAGCGGCGTTGCCGTGCGGTAGTGCTAGAAACAGCAAATCGACTTTCTCTGCAAGCTCTTCGAGATCTTCGTTCTTGCAAACAAGGTCGGTATGCTTTTGCAAGCCGGGATAGACTGAAGCGAGTTTCTTTCCGTCACTGCTCTGCGACACGGCAGTGTGCAGCTGCGCTCTATCATGCTGTAGTAATAGACGTACAAGTTCTTGACCGGTGTAGCCCGTGGCACCGACAACAGCCACTTTTTTAGTGTCTTTGCTAGAAAAGCCTTCAACCGTCTTCATTTGTTCTAATTGCACTGCCATGATACTTTTCCTAAAAAAAATCCCCGGGTCATATAAACCCGGGGAGACAAATTCGATAATGGTGCTAAATATCAGCTACGCTATCGACCCCGAGTTCACTAGGAATTCGCGGCGTCGGCGGTTTGTAGTTGTAGTGATATTGAACGAAAACATTTTGCTGGTTGCACCCTTAATCTTATATCGACATTACAGGGCAACCCAAACAATGTCAACAGCAGTCTTTAATTTGCCTACACATTTCCAGACCTAAAGATGACAATTGCTCAGCGCCGGTTTTTAAGCCTTCGCTCAAGCCGACCATAAAATGGGAATTCCACCCTTCTCAGAATCTGGACACAGAGGTACTCTTGTCAAGTAGCAAATTCCTGTTATCTGAGGCATTACCCATGGCCCATCGCCCAGAATCAGACCTGTCAGCCAAAGTTGTTGCTGAGCCTTTGTCTTCAATAGATGCATTGCAAAAGGAGGCGCACGACCTCCGAGGGTCAAAAGTCGAGAAACCCGAACTGATTAAGGTTGCAGACACGGTAACCGACAAACCAGCTCAACCGAAAGAAGATGCAATCACTTATCTGGCTAAGATCAATCCAGATCAGCTAGGCCCCGGGATGAAACAAGCCAGAGAAGCTGCTGTGCAATTAGCTGGTGAAAAAGACATGAAAGGCGCAGCGGCAAGCTATGAGCCTAAGTTCGAAGCGGCCGTGAAACAGTCAGACAAAGACTATGCTGATTCGGTGGCTGAAAACTGGGGCAAACTCGGTCTTGCCCGCAGAGATGTAATGTTCAAAGGTTCAGCTTTTATGGGTTCGGTACAGTCGCTCAACGCCAATATACAAGAACTGCCAGAAGAAAAGAGAAAAGAAGTATCGACCATGGTCAACCTCATGCAGAGCGATACCTTAAGCCCGTCACTTGCAGCAGAGCTGCGCAAAGAGGTGGGAAAATATCCAGACGTTCTGAAGAGCTTTGATGTAGCCAAAGCCTCAGAAAATCAATTGAAGGCAGCCTCTGAAGCCTTGGTTAAAGCCCAAGAGCCTTTGCTCAAAGCCGCCGGCGAGCAGGCCATGGCCCGCTACACCCTAGCCGAAGTCAAAGGTCTACAGGGGGAAACATCCCTCGCTGTACTAATGAAACAAGAAGCCCGAGAGCTGTTCAACAAGACCCAAGGACAAATTATTGGCAAAGCGGTTGAAAGTAAACCGCCTTTGCAAGCCTAGAAAAATTTTCTAAGCTGAGACCTAGCAGGCGCTCGTGGGTTATAGTGGCGTGAATTATTGCAGCCCTATACAAACGCGGATGTGAGCATGACTTCCAAAGCAATGGGACTGGTAGGCTTCGTGCTCATCTTAGGCACCGCCTATTTGATGTCAAATAACCGCTCAAAGATAAACTATCGCTTGGTAATATCAGGCTTAGTTCTACAACTGCTCTTAGCAATATTCGTTTTAAAAGTTGAGTTTGGTCAAATGCTCTTTCGCAATTTAGGCGATGGCATCACCCAGCTGTTGCACTTCTCCGACAAAGGCGCTGGTTTTGTTTTTGGCCCACTAGTGCAGAACCCTGAAAATCTTGTCAAAGTATTTGGCCCTGGTGCCGACTACATTTTTGCCTTCCGCGTTGTGCCAACAATCATATTTGTCTCTAGCCTTGTCAGCATCTCCTATTTTCTTGGCATCATGCAAAAGTTTGTGCAGATTGTCGCCAAGATCGTCTCGGTAACAATGGGCGCCAGTGGTGCCGAAGCATTATCAAATGCTGGTTCAGTTTTTGTCGGACAAGTCGAGGCCCAGCTTCTCATAAAGCCCTATGTGCCGACCATGACAATGTCTGAACTTCTGGCTTCGATGGCTGGTTCTATGGCTTGTGTAGCCGGAGGTGTGCTAGCTGTTTATATCGGCCTCGGCATCAAAGCCTCTTACCTACTTACGGCCAGCATCATGGCCGCTCCTGGTGCTCTGGTTATTGCCAAAATTGTCTGGCCTGAAACAGAAGTTTCTGACACTAAAGGCGAAGTAAAAGTTGAGGTCAAGAAAAGCCAGGCCAACATTATTGATGCCGCCGCCCATGGTGCCTCTGAAGGTTTGCGCATTGGCCTCAACGTAGTTGGAATGCTTATAGCCTTTATCGCTCTGATAGCCCTCTGTGATGCAGTTATTGGTTGGGCCGGCAATTGGTTATATATTTGGGGAATGCGTCTTGATGGCGTCGGCATCGATTTGGCGCACTTAGAACTAAAAAGTATTTTTGGTGCCTTGTTCGCCCCAGTAGCTTTTGTATTAGGGGTACCGTGGGTAGACGCTCACACCGTGGGCCGACTCATGGGCGAAAAACTAGTTATCAACGAGTTCGTTGCCTACACTGACTTGTCAAACATGCTCAAAGACCCAGCCAATACACTTTCTGCCCAGGCCGAAACTATTGCCACATTTGCTCTTTGCGGCTTCGCTAATTTCTCATCGATAGCCATCCAAATTGGTGGCATCGGTGAAATTGCACCGAATAGACGCGAAGACTTGGCTAGACTAGGAGTAAAAGCACTAATCTGTGGCACCCTTGCCTCTTACCTTTCAGCAACCCTAGCGGGCTTGCTAACATAACCATTGCAATAAAGAAAAGGAACCATAATGAGCGCAACCGCGAGCGGCAAACTAAAGGGCATGGCAATATGGCTCCCCATCGCATTGATAGCACTCTTTTCGCTCTACACCATGGCCTCTTCGCGAGGCGAAAAAGTCAACGCTGTTTGGCTGATATTGGCCAGCTCTTGTACTTTTGCTGTCGCTTACCGCTTTTATAGTAAGTTTTTGGCAGAAAAAGTTTTTGCCCTACAAGATGCCCATGAAACGCCAGCATCAATTGTTGATGACGGCAAAGACTATGTACCAACCCACAAATGGGTTCTATTTGGCCACCACTTTGCCGCCATAGCCGGAGCAGGGCCCCTAGTCGGGCCAATTCTCGCGTCGCAGTTTGGTTTTCTACCGGGCACGATCTGGATTATTGTCGGTGCCGTGCTCGCTGGCGCCGTTCAAGACTTTGTCATCTTGGCCGCATCAATGCGTCGTGGTGGCAAATCGCTAGGCCAAATGGCGCGCGATGAAATTAGTCCGCTGGCAGGAACGGTGGCACTAATCGCCATTCTATTAATCATGATGATACTAATGGCAGTTCTTGCCCTAGTTATAGTCAACGCCCTGAAAGCTAGCCCCTGGGGCGCGTTTACTCTACTCATGACTGTGCCGATTGCCATGATAATTGGCGTCTATATGAAAGTTTTGCGCCCTCATAAAATTATGGAAGGCTCAACTATAGGGGTGCTACTAACGATACTAGCTGTAGTGGCAGGCAAATGGGTCGGTCAAGACCCAACTTGGGCGCCGATTTTCACACTGAGCGGCACACAATTGGCCGTAAGCGTCATGATTTACGGCTTCGTTGCTTCTGTTTTACCCGTATGGATTTTACTAGCGCCCCGCGATTATCTTTCAGCATTTCTCAAAATTGGTGTCATTTCGCTGTTAGCAATCGGCATTCTTGTGCTGCGCCCTGACTTAGAAATGCCTGCGCTGACAGTCTTTATCAATGGCCAGGGGCCACTCTTTAGCGGCAATATATTTCCATTTTGCTTCATTACCATTGCTTGCGGTGCCATCTCTGGCTTCCACTCACTGGTCTCATCCGGCACCACTCCCAAAATGATTGCCAAAGAAACCCATGCTCGTCCAATTGGCTATGCCAGTATGTTGTGCGAAGCTGCGGTGGCCATCATGGCCATTATCTCGGCCTGCGTTCTAGCGCCTGGTACTTACTTTGCCATTAACTCACCCAAGGGTGTGGTCGGCACCGACCATGTAGCGGCAGCGGCCACAATCAGCTCGTGGGGCTATCCGGTCAGTGACACAGGGCCAAGCGGCATGCAAGAACTAGCCAAAGAAATGGGCGAAGATAGCCTCTGGGGTCGCACCGGCGGCGGACCGACTCTGGCTGTGGGCATGGCCCAAATTTTTGCCCGGGTGCTGGCCTCAGCTCCAATCAAAGGGCTTTCAGAAGTAACCATTTCATTCTGGTATCACTTCGCCATTATGTTTGAAGCACTGTTCATTCTCACCTGTTTAGATGCAGGAACTAGGGTGGGCCGATTTCTACTACAAGATTTTCTTGGCCTTCTCTATAAACCCTTAGGCAAAACTGACTGGTATCCTGCTGTGGCACTAAGCTCAGCACTAGTTGTAGGAGGCTGGGGCTATTTTCTCTATCAAGGGGTAATAGATCCACTTGGCGGTATTAATAGTCTCTGGCCTCTCTTTGGCATTAGCAATCAGCTACTGTCTGTAGTGGCACTATGTGTCGCTACTTCGTGCTTGATAGCCATGGGTAAACGCTCATACGCCTGGGTAACTCTAGGCCCACTCTGTTGGCTCCTGACAGTCACCTTTACGGCTGGCTATCTAAAAATCTTTTCGCCCGATGCCAAACTTGGATTTTTAGCCCATGCCCACATGCTAGAGGCGAAGCTTCATTCGGCCGCTGGACTATCTGCTACAGAAAGCGCCACCACTAAGATTTTGATCTTTAACGATTATCTTGATGCAGCTCTGGGCAGTCTCTTTATAGTGCTGGTTTTGATAATTCTATTTGAATCGATACGCAACTGGCTTAAGCCAGACCGAGCACGGATGGCTAATCTTGACACAAGCACGACCAAGAACGAAACTGGAGAGCAGACCTTTGTAGGCGGAGATGACCGGTTGAGCAAAGAAAACATCATTGCCGAATGCCAGTCAGGCCCGCCATTGCGCTGCTGTTAAATCATGGCGAAGCTCAGTCAAAGCAAGCAACTAATAGAGCGCATTGCCGCCCTCGAACAATTTGTCTGCGTCGTCAAAGAGGCGCAAGCTGCTGCTGACTATCACCAAAACGAAGCAGTTGACTTATCAATTATCAACGCTGAATCAGCCCTCTCAGAGGCAGTCAAAAGCCTGGCTCAATACGACCGCCCTAACACAGCTAAACTCTTGAATGTGGCTTGGTTTTATGCCAAATTTGCCCAGGATATTTTAGCGGCAGAAGCGACTGAGCACATTCTCGGACAGGGCACATACTTAGACTTGGTTGAAACGCCGAAGCAAGTTCAAACTTGGTTCGAGGACACTGCTATTCGCTTAGAAAAAAGATTGCTCAGTTACGAAGGAGAGCTGCTGGACGCAGCTTCGAGCGACGAAGAAGATGGCAAATGATCGACAAACACAATTTCGATTTTGATAAAGCATTGAAGCAGACACCGCAAGTGGCTGAAGAACTTCTGGCCTTGCTCTCAGAGAGTATTGCTGAGAGCAGCATCAACTGTCATGAATCGGCTCAGTACGAAAAAGATCAAAATGAAACCGACAGCAGTCGAAACGAGACTAGCAACGAGGGAGTACACAGAAGACTTTCATTAATGAGGCTAGCCAAGGCTCGCCGTGCCTATCACAAAGCAAAAAATGCAATTACCGACGACGAGCACGAAGATGCCATTGAGCACGCCAGGCGCGGCTTGCTGCATGTCGATTTAGCAAAACGACATTTCAACAGCAACAAAATAGAGCTATCACAACTAACCGCTCCCACCCCTCAATTTGCTGAAGGCTCTTGCGAAGAAAGCATTCAAACGCTGATTGAAGCAATAACCCAAATAAAATTGGTGGTCGAATACAAAAAAATCGTCTTGAACCGCAGACTGAAAGAGCGACTATTAGAAGTCGTGCAGACTCTTCAAGATGCAATAGAGAACTATGGCCAGTCTGGAGTTAGTAACATAGAGGCGACAAAACTTGCCGAGAGCGGTCTTGTGTGGGCTCAGTTTATCTATGGCCACCTGACTAACGATGAACTTTACGCCAAAAAGCATTCCAACAAAGCGATTCGCTCTCTCAATGGCTTTGCCTGGCAAATCACAACCAAGTTTTCGCGGCTCTCCGCAGCGCCAGCTTTGAACCAGCTCAACCAAGTTCGTTCGCAAATGCATTCACTCGAGAAGAGCTTACAATCAGCCTTAGATGCCTATATGAAAGGCGACACTAACGACTTAGAAAAATTCTTGCGCTTAGGTCAAATCGAAACACAAGCCCTAATGAAATATGAGGTTCATGCCGAACGTCGCGGACAGACAGATAAAGATGATCAGGCCGTCAATTTTAATCTTTCGTCTAGTGAGTCGACCAGTTTACGAGAAGATTTGGCAAGAATGGCCAGCCTGCTGAAAAAGCACCATCCCAATGCCACCAAGGCGCAAGCCTCATTAGAAAAGCTGCGGCAGACCTTGCCCCAACTGAAACGCGCCCTGAAAGAAGCAGAATGGCAACAGGCTGCCATCTTGCTCGATTTATGTCAATCGAACTCGGCCACCTTGAAATCTGAGATAGCAAAACTAGATATTTAGCAAGGGTATTGCAATACAGTTTTTTCTATACAAAAGCTATATAACTAGTGTGGCAATTTGGCATCCCGGAATCCTAAAACATGAATCCACACGACCAATCCCAGAGCTATTCTGGCGTTAATACAGACCCAGGTCCAAACCTGAGTGTAGAATGCCAGGACAGCACAAGATTAACCAACAGCCCCATATTAGGGCTGCCAGATTCAAGTATTACAATGGCCCCGGCCCAGCTAAATGACGGCAAACTTCATGCCCTCGATTTGGTGGGCGAAAACTATGAAATTATTTCGCTCATCGGTGTGGGCGGAATGGGTTATGTCTACCGGGTTCGTCATCGCATTTTGCAAAAGCTCTATGCCATGAAAACTCTCAGCTCTCAGCATGTCAGCGAAATTGCCTGGCGTCGGTTGCAGGTAGAAGCTCAAGCTATCGCCCGCATGAACCACCCCAATATTGTTGGTATACACAACCTTGGGTTGCACGAAGATCGGCTGCCATACTATGTTATGGATCTCCTTGATGGAGAAGCTTTGGCCGATCGTTTAAAGCGCGGCAGCCTCACCCTAAGCCAAGCTCTGCCGATTTTTATTGAAGTTTGCAGAGGTCTCGGCTACGCCCACAAGAAAGGCATTATTCACCGCGATATAAAACCTGGCAATATCATCTTACTGAAAGAGCCTGATAGCTCCGGCGCCACAGTAAAAATAGTCGACTTCGGCATAGCTAAGCTATCTGGTGCCAGCGATCCGAGCAACCAGAATCTTACTTGCGTAGGCGAAGTTTTCGGCAGCCCATATTACATGAGCCCAGAGCAGTGCGAAGGCAAGCGCATCGACGCCCGCTCTGATATCTACTCAGTCGGTTGTACTCTTTTTGAAGCTTTAGTGGGCCATCCTCCATTTAGAGGAAACAACCCCGTGCAGACTATGGTCATGCACCAAAGTCACGAGCCACCATCAATGAGTGCCGCTGCCGGCAAGAAGTTTCCTGACGAGATTGAAGAACTTGTAGCTCAGCTCTTGGCCAAGGCGCCAATGGATCGCTATCAGAGTTTAGACAAAGTTGCTGAAGACTTGCAATCGATTGCCTCAGGAAGAGAGATACAAACAAAAGCACTCTTTGATACTCACACATTTTTCGAAGCAGAAGACGACGAAGAAAAGACTCCAAACAAAAACCTTGCCCTGGGCGTGACGCTATCTCTAGCCGCCACTATAGCCGTGCTCATAGGAGCAGCAGTATGGTTCATTCAAGCGAAACAAAGCGAGCGACCAAGCAGCAAAAAAGTTGCAGAAGTAAAAGTTGCAGACGCCAAGAAAGTTGGCATCGCCAGTAGTACCAAGCTCGCCCCAACAGCCATAGGACTACCGCAACCTTTCAGTCATGCCACTGTAGATAAAGACGGCAAAGCAGTCAAACAATTTGACTTCCCCAGCGACAATTATCTCGGCCGCATAATCATCAACGACAGTACTGAATACTGGGAAGCGAAAGGCACAAAACAGTTTCCAGCATCCGCCAAGCTTGAACTAGTAGCGTCGCCTCAACTGATGGCTCAACTCGACAATTTTGATCGCTTCCGCCCTGACGACCTGTACGGCGTGCGTTTGTTCCAGCAAGCCATGCCCACTCCAAAGGCAGGTACTACCAATGCCAACACTAGTTCCGGCAACGACTTCCTGCTGCCTGAAAGTTATGACAGTGACATTCCAGCCGCGCTCAAACACTTACAGCACATAACCAGTTTACGAAAACTTGATTTGATTGACTGTCCCAATGCCAATGATAAGGCAATTGCTTCAATCAATAAGTTACCCAATATTATCGATCTGCGGGCCAGCGACACCAGCATCACGGGTGAGGGTCTGAGCAATTTGAGTAGACTAAAAGAATTAGAGAGTTTGACTTACACCAAAGGTACAAAAGTAAGTGCACTGCTCAAGGCACTGGCTGGCTCAAAAAAACTAACCAGCCTAGGCATAGACCGACCTAGCAGCAGAGCCTTGACTGAAAGCGACCTCAAAAATATTGCTAGCTGCAAAAACCTGACGCGCCTCGATCTAGACGACTGCGCTATCGACAATAATGGCCTAGCTATCATCGCTACCCTGCCTCACCTCAAAGAGCTTTATACTGAATACAACAGGCTCGACGAAAATTGCTTGCTAAGCATGCAAAAAATGAAGAAACTTGAGTTTCTCGACCTCTCCTCTCCGACCTGGACACCGCGCCGCCAAGCCCTGTTGAAACAGCAATTCCCCAGATTAAGCACAGTGGTGTTTAACGACTAATTGTCGTTCCAGTCTGCCGTGAACCCCATGGACAATAACAACACTGACGACCATGACGATGACGCCGTAACTCGGCGAAGCATCAGCAATCAGCCAGATTTTGCATTCAATGATAATTATGAGCTCAGCGCTGGCGACATGGTAGGCGACTATGAAGTGATTAGCCTTCTTGGCGTCGGCGGCATGGGCTATGTCTATGAAGCCCGCCACCAGGTTCTCAATAAAGTCTATGCCATCAAAACAATAAGAGCTGATTGTCTCAGCGAAACTATCTGGCGCCGCATGCAGATTGAGGCCCAGGCTATTGCTCGAATGAATCATCCCAATATTGTCGGCATTCACAACTTTGGCGTGCATGAGGGTCGGCCATTCTATGTCATGGACTTATTGAGGGGAACCAGTCTAGCTGAAAAACTAAAATCACAAGGACCACTATCTATATCAGAGGCTCTGACGATTTTTCGCGAAGTCGCTACTGGCCTCAATTATGCTCACAAAAAGGGGATTATTCACCGCGACATAAAGCCCGGCAATATTATTCTCTTAAAGAAAGCAGACTCATCTGGTGCCAAAGTAAAAATTGTCGATTTTGGCATCGCAAAGCTAGCCGGCACAAGCGATCCCAACAATCAAAACCTCACATCAATGGGTGAGATTTTCGGCAGTCCTTTGTACATGAGCCCTGAGCAGTGCTTGGCAGAGCGCACCGACGCCCGCTCTGATGTCTATGCTTTGGGCTGCACCATGTTTGAGGCACTTACTGGCCAACCGCCCTTTCGCGGCAACAACCAAGTGCAAACAATGATGTTGCATCAAGGGGCACCAATACCCACCTTGGCAGAAAAGAGCAAGAAAAAAACTGAATTTCCTGAGGCACTAGAGCTGGTGCTAACAAAAATGCTAGCGAAAAAGCCAATGGAGCGCTATCAGAATCTCGCTGCTGTAGTCGAAGACCTAGACAAAATAACCGCTTTATTAGAGTTACCCGAAGAAAATGATCAGTCAAATCAGCTCAAACGAAATGTCGCAGTTGCTGTGGTGGCGATTGCACTTTGCACAATAGTCGTTGGCAGCCTAGCTTTTCTCGCTGTGGGCGGCAGCGCCAACATACCGGCTTTAACTAGACTATTTGTAGGCCAGCAAGACTTTAGTACAAGCAAAGTTGAAAGCAAAATAAACGAAGAAACTGCTACCAAAGTCAGATACGAGAAATTAGACAAAGATAGGCTTGTGGGGCCAATCTGTAAATACGAAAAGCGCAACCAAAAGCTAGTGAAAGTTTTCACTTTTCCCAAAATAGTTTTTGGCACGATCTACAGCGAAGGTGCCGAAAAGAAAGAGTGGTTAGCATCCGGCACCAAAGAATATGCGGCCGACGATGAGCTACTTTTCGCATCACACGGACATATGATGACCCATCCAGAAAACTTCAAAGCCTTTCGTAACGGCGACTTCTGGGGAATTCGGCTGCGCTACCTTGGCGAAGGTAAACCAGCAAAAAGCGATTCATTCTTCCCCACCCCGGAACCAACCTTTGCCGACCTGCGAGGCGCACTGTTGCAAATGGCACACTTAGACAAGTTATCGAACCTGAGCTTAGCTCACTGCAGTCAACTCACAGACAATGACATTGTGCTGCTTAACCAGTTTCCAAAACTCACGCATCTTGACTTGACCAATACCAATGCCAATGGCTATGAGGTGGCAAAACTACCGGTTTTGAAGCGTCTAAAGAATCTTGACTTCTCCACTTGTCCCCACATCACACCAGTGTTGCGGGCCCTGGCGGGGAGTAAAAACATGCTCTGGCTCAAAATCAATAGTGTCAGCGGTGGCCACCTGACCAAGGAAGACATCAGAAACATCGCCACTCTGCCTAATCTTAAAATACTCGAGCTAGATGACAACGCAATCACCAACGACGACATTGAAATACTATCCAGCTTGCCGAAACTAACAAAATTATCAGCCCAAAATGGCACAGTCGATGAAAATGCAATTAAATCATTCAAAAAGATGAAAGCCATCGAAGAAGTAACTGTGAAGAATAAGCACTGGACGGTCGTTTGCGAGAAAAAGCTGAAAGCAGTCTTGAAGAGATAAAGCCGATTCTTCGTAGTAATGGGCATAATGCTTAGGCACATTACGGTTACTAGCAATATGGAACCACACGAATCTCAGAATTCATTTGATGCTGGTGACCCAGATGGTCAGGGCAACACGCGCTTAACCTCTGGCCAAGGCCAGACCGATTCAATCGCCAAACCATATATCTCAGACGACAAACTGCAACCTGGTGATATCGTCGGCGAAAATTACGTGATCATAGAGTTGCTTGGCGTAGGCGGCATGGGCTATGTCTACAAAGTGCGCCACCTTATTCTCGAAAAAATCTACGCCATGAAAACAATTGGCTCTGATCAAGTCTCTGAAATGGCTTGGCGTCGATTGCAGGTTGAAGCACAAGCGATCGCCCGCATCAATCATCCCAATATCGTCGGTATCCATAATTTAGGAGTTCACAACGGCGCTCAGCAAAACAGAATTCCGTACTACGTTATGGACTATCTCAAAGGAGAAAACCTAGCCGAGATCTTGCGACGAAAACGACACCTGAGCTTAGAGGCTAGCTTGCCACTCTTCATTGAGATCTGCAAAGGTCTTGGCTATGCTCACAAAAAAGGCATAGTTCATCGCGACATAAAACCAGGAAATATAGTCATTCTGGATCAACCAGACTTTAGTGGTGCCAGAGTAAAATTAGTAGACTTTGGTATTGCCAAACTAGCCGGCACCGTAGATCCAGAAAATCAAAAACTGACCACCATTGGTGAAGTCTTCGGTAGTCCTCTCTACATGAGCCCCGAACAATGCGAAGGCAAGCGCATTGATGCTCGCTCTGACATATATTCACTCGGCTGCACCTTCTTCGAAACACTAACTGGAGACGCTCCATTTCATGGAGAAAATCCAGTAGCAACGATGCTAATGCACACGCAAGCCGAGCCACCAACACTGTACGAAGGATGCGGCATAGAATTTCCCGAATCTATGGAAAAGCTTGTTGCAACGATGCTTGCGAAAGCTCCAATGAACCGCTATCCAAATCTCGAGCGAGTAGCAGAAGATCTACAAAAAATAATGGAAGGTGGAGAGATAGATGAATCTCCCTTTGCTGGACCCACCGGCAGCCACAGGCGCGGTGGCAACAACCTCAACAATCAATCAAACACTGTAGCAGACACAAAAGCAATCAAGGCGATAGCAAGCATCACACCAATAAAGATTGCCGCGCTAGCCGCTCTATTGGTAGTATCACTAGTATCAATAACTCTCTACTTTACTAACCAGCGCACCATAGATACAACAACAGCTGTAGCCACTAAAGCACTAGTTAAAACGGCTCCCTCTGCCCCTGTCGAAAAATATTCGCAGTTACTAAGCGACGGCTACGTAAGGTTCAACTTTCCAGAGAAGCAGTCACTAGGTACAATTTCAACGCATTTCAACGACAAGAAGGGCGTGCAGGCTCAATCTAGTGTAAGCTTTCGCAAAGATGACAAACTATACTTCATGGCCAATGACTATGCTATTGCCCATCCTGAAATTTTTGACTCATTCAGAGCCGATGACTTACATGCCATAACGGCACCCCAGAACTCAATGGTGACTGACGTAAACAAAGGCGCTCAAGACACCGACGTAAACATAGCGCTAGCTCACATTGGCAATCTAACTGGTCTAAAACATCTTGGCCTCGATGTCACCAACGCCTCTGATTCAGCAATAGAAGATCTCAATAAGCTTGTTAATTTGAGAGTTCTAAAACTCAACAACACCGATATGAGCGGCGCTGGACTGAGCAAACTAAAAAGACTGAAAAACCTTACATCTCTTTCGTTCAGCCACAACAATGACTGCAAGGACATGCTCAAGGCCCTAGCTGGCTCAACTGAAATTGACTCGTTATATTTGGAAGGACAAAATATTGACGAAGAAGCTGCAAAACTGTTAGCTAGCTGCAAGAATCTAAGACATTTAGATATAGAAGCATCGAGTGCCAACGACAGAGTGCTAGAGATATTGGCAGACATGCCACATATTGATTTTATCGGCATCACAGCCTGCCCAATATCTCAAGCTTGCATTGACAAAGTGAAAAAAGTTCATGCAGGAAAAAGGCTAGATTTGGCCCGTGCTAAAAACGTCCGCACGACCTTAGACAAGTCGTTCGGCGGTGAAAATCCAGCTGATTGGTTCTTGACGAAATAGCTTATCTCGACTTTCTAAGTCTAGATTAAGCCCACTATGCTTCAATACTGGGCATAATGCATAGGCGGAAAGCGGTTACCAAATTAATGGACCCAGAAGAGACTGAACGCACGGTAAAACAGGTTGACCCTGATGGTCAAACCGAAACAGACTTGATGGCAGCAAAAACTGTGCCATCAGGTCTGAGGTCAGAAGCCCTTGCCAAGCCTTTTCTTTCAGACAGCAAATTTCAGCCTGGTGATACAGTCGGTGATAACTACACCATCATCGACTTAATTGGTGTTGGTGGCATGGGATATGTCTATAAAGTACGCCACCGCATTCTCAACAAAATTTATGCCATGAAGACCATAGACAGTGAGCAGATGTCAGAAATGGCCTGGCGCAGGCTGCAAGTTGAAGCTCAAGCAATCGCTCGCATTAACCATCCAAACATCGTCTTCATTCACAATTTTGGTATGCACAATGGCACTGTTCCATATTATGTTATGGATTTTCTCGAAGGCAGCAACCTGGCCCAGCATTTAAAACGCTCAAAGCGATTAACCCTTGAACAAAGCCTTCCAATATTTATTGAAATCTGTGACGGCCTCGGTTTCGCTCACAAAAAAGGTATTGTGCACCGCGATATCAAACCAGGCAACATTGTGATTCTGGACGAAGTCGACGTCAATGGTGCCACAGTAAAAATCGTAGACTTTGGCATAGCAAAATTGGCTGGAACGATCGATCCAAACAATCAGAAACTTACCAATGTTGGCGAGGTTTTCGGCAGCCCACTTTACATGAGCCCAGAGCAATGCGAAGGCAAAAGAATTGACGCCCGCTCAGATATTTACTCTCTCGGCTGCACATTCTTCGAAATTCTTACCGGTAAAACGCCCTTCCGTGGCGAGAACAAAGTAGCAACAATGCTATTGCACAGCCAAGCCGATCCGCCAACGCTTAAACAAGCCAGCGGTATCGATTTTCCTGATTCAATTGAACATCTGATCGCTACTATGCTGGCCAAAGCACCTATGAATCGCTATCCAAACCTCGAGAGGGTTGGCAGTGATTTAGAGAAAATTCTAGCCGGCGAAGAAATTAGCACTTCACCATTCGCGAACAAAGTCAATCTTAATAGAGACGGCAACTACGAAGACGTTATCGATGAAGAAGAAGAAATACAAATAGTTCAATCGTCCCAACTAAAACAAAAAACTTTTGCCATTACCGGCTCTATACTCATACTTGGTGCTATCGCTGCCGTTGTAGCGGGCGTGCAAATCTATGAAGCGAAAAAGGCAGAAAAGGCAGCCAAAGCGAGAATAATTAAGCCTGGATCGGCTGCCGCAGTAGAAAAAGCTGTAAAAAACCTGCAAAAAAACGAAACCACAGCGACATCGCCTATAGTGGCACAACAAAATTCTACTGTCGACAACGCGCACCCTGCCTTCTACTCCACCATCTTTAATGATGGCCAATCAATTCAGTTTGACTTTCCTATAGATCAATCGCTTGGTCAAATTGGCAACTACTACATGAACAAGCGCATGGATGCAAAAGGAAAAACAATACTCAAAATCAAAGGTCGCGTATCACTTTATGCGAATGAATTTCTTTGTGCACATCCGAGCTTGTTAGATTTATTTAGGCCCACCGATTTGTGGGCCTTCACCACTCCAGAAGTGATTGGCAGTGACAACGACTGCAAAGTTCTAATGCCACACTTGGCAAAGCTTACAGGACTTCAAGCACTGCACCTCAAAGGCAGCAAAGCAGACAATTCAATAATTCCATATTTAGAAAAATTGCCTAATCTAGTAATCTTGAATGTGGGCACCACAGATGTAACCGGCAGTGGCTTGGCCAAATATTCAGGTCTAAAAAATCTGAACGAGTTATATTTTGGCTATAACAAAGAGGTTCCTGCTCTACTTTTGGCTCTCAAAGGCTCACAAAAATTAGACAGACTGGCCCTAGATAATCCCAGTGACACCTTTACGATGGAGCACGCCAAGCTACTAGCCGACTGCAAGAACTTGGAAATTCTCAATCTCGAAGCAAGCAGACTAGACGACGAAACCCTAGAATTTCTCTGCAAACTTCCGAAGCTGAAAAAAATTGATGTGAGCAACTGTGCCATCTCACGTGAAACTATCAAACGAATACATGCCACATACCCTGGCAGAAAACTAAAGATTGAGATGAGAAGCATGATACAAGATGCCAATGCTTTCGGTGGTGAGTCACCAGTCGATTGGCTAAAGTAATGAAAATCCCCTTTATATTATTAGTCGCCACCCTATACTTTCAACAATCGGCTTGGGCTACGCCTAGAGATGAAATTGGCCTAGTTCTGGAGCAGAGTTCATTGACACTAGGTTCGCAGGTAAAAGTTGAGATTGCTACAGACTGGTTTAAGGTAAACGTACCAAAACAAGGATACCTAGTTATTAGCAAAGCTCCAGACTGGAACACTTATTTTTACCGCCCTGACAAGCGACTCTACAAAATGATGACTTACGCAGAAGTCTTGAAGAAATCGTCTTTGATAGGCGCGATGGGCGCTTTTTCACCCACAACCGAAATTAAATTACCGTCTAAGCACAGAGAAATTCACCGAAATGGCCGGGTATGGTACGAATATGAACTAGAGAACACCACCAGTAAGACCTCATTTCTGAATGAGAAAATGGATCGCGAAGTCATTGTGGTTAAAGACTATAAGCTCATCATTCTCCAAACTAATCTACAGAAGCAAGGTTCGCAAATACTGAGTCGACTTAATAGCCTGCCATGTTCGCTCGGGATTCCATACAGCTTAATTGGTTTGCGCAGTGACAACTCTTATGGTGCGGCCCTCACCACAGGAAAAATACGGGTACAAAAACTAGCAATGCCAGATTTCGCTAGCGTCTTAAAATATAAAAAGGCGACCAAAATAGAAGATATTCTCTATATCAGCTCACCATCTCAGATGTTTGTTGATTTGGTGCAGTGAGCCTGTTTTCTTACATCATGCAACACACACTTCGCAATTTAGTCTCACCTTAACCCGAAAGCTGCTACAAATAGTCTCGTACAGGCTCAGTTCAGTCAACGTTCAAGGTATCCCAATGTTCGAAGGCAACCACGAGTATGCCGCCAGAGACCGCTTAAAAGACGGCACAGCAGTAATTGTGCGGGCCATACGGGCCGACGACAAAGAGCTGCTACAGCAGATTATGAAAGATGTAAGCGCCGAATCGCGATATTATCGATTCTTTTGCGCCAAGAAGCTATTGACCCTCCAAGAACTCAAATATTTCACTGAAATTGACTTCGATAGCCATATCGCCTTGATTGTAAGCCTCTGTGATGAGCGAGAAACACCCATAGCCGTGGGCCGCTACATCACCCAACCCGAAGGCGAAGATAAAGCCGGTGCCGAGCTTGCCTTGCTGGTAGGCGAAGAATATCAAAGACACGGCATCGGAAACATTTTGCTCGATCACCTAGCTCAAATTGCAGTGACTAAGGGCGTATCTCAGTTTGTTTGCTACATCATGCCTGAAAATAGCAAGATGCAGAACTTTCTCCGTCACTCCAAATATCCAATCAAAAAGCTTCAGCGCTCTTCTTCAGTAGTGAGAATGACTGTTGATTTGTTGAGTGTGAATAAGACAGCCTGAAGCAGACTTGGTCCTTCCAAGTGATGAAGAACCGCATTGAGAGGCCACTAAACTCGCTACAAAGCTTCAGCCCTTTCAAGCAAATGCAGTGAGACTATCTCAGCGGCCTCGATATTATGAGTCAACCTGGCATCGTCAACAATCTGATGAAGTCTCTCGTCAGAAAGTGAAGATAGACATTCAGGAGAGAGTGACTGGAGATGAAGGCGCTGCTGCGCACGTCCGCAGGCTAAACTTGAAGACAAACTCGAGTTACTTGTAAAAGCTACCATCATACCCATCACAGAAAGAGGAACTGCCGAGAAAGCAACTCCCACTCTAAATAGATCTTTTGTAAGGTCTAGATTACCGGGCAAGACACCGATAGCCACCAATGTGGCTTGGGTGAGAGGAACAATCCAAAAAGCTAAACAGATAAAAGCCATGCAGGAAAACATGAATCTCGTTGGAGTGCCAGGACCCTCAACTGAGACGAATTGACCCTTTCGATTTCTCAATGCTTGCACTAAGGCAAACAGCGGCAATACATCCAAAATTGAAATGGCTACCGCCCAAATCATATTGGGTATACAGCGAACGAGTAAGCTATGAAAAGAATCTCCAAGCAGAATGTCATAGTTTAGCTGCGAAACAAAAAAGGCTGCCTGTGCGCTGGCAAGAATAAGACAATACAAGTAAAGATCAAGCCGCTTTATGACAAATGCAATGCGACCATCATCGACTTGTGATACATCGGTCTGCGCTTCATTAACCCCAAATGCAGTTATGGACTTGCAACGCGACTCTAATGCCCAGTAGCGTTTCTTCAATGTGGCAGCATAGACAAGAAAGGCAAGAAGAAGGGCTGGAAGCATGATGGCTATAGTAGTAGCATCAAAAAAGTGAAAGTAGTGGGGATTGTAGAAGGTATTCATCGATGTTAGAACGGCTCTTCGTTATGTCTTGCCCTCTTACATTTATATCTTAGGTTAGTAGGCAGTATGCTGTCTATCGCTGAAGTGGCAATGAGGGATGAAACTCCCATTGGCGCTGCCACCAGTTGGGTATATTCTCATAGTATGAGCAGCCACCACACACTAGCCCAAGTAGTCTCGTTCGTTCTAATCATTGCGCCGTTCATTTTCAGTGCGGCAGCTTTTGCTGAGTGCGAAGGACCTTGCGCAGGTCAGACCAATATTGCTGCTTCAAACAAACTGAATAGGCTAGGGCACAGGGAATACGACCGCCGCAATTTTAAAAGCGCTGTGGACTACTACACGCGAGCAATACGGCTAAACCCGAAACTTACACTAGCTTACGCATGCCGCGGAGATTGCTTTGAGAAATTGGGCGACTGTTCCAAGGCTCTAGATGATTACAAGCAAGCGTTAAAACTAAATCCTCGTGACTCCTTCGTTCTCGGATTAAGAGGAGAAGAAAAACTCCATTTAAATGACAAGGCAGGTGCGCTCGCCGACTTTGATGCGGCAATCTTGATGGGGCCAACCTATTTCTTCATGTATTCAGGCAGAGCCAAATTACGAGCTGAGTTAAAAGACTTTGCTGGCGCCATTGCGGATTGCAATAAAGCACTGCTGATGTGTCCAATTGCTTCAGACCTCTATGTGTGCAGAGGAAAAGCATTTGAGGCCATAGGCAATTTGGCAGAGGCTCATCGTGACCTTAGCAAAGCAATTCAACTGCATCCAAATGATTTGTACAGCTACGAAAGACGAGCCTACATAAATTTCAAACTGGGCAATATTGCTGGTGCCACTAGCGACTACATTCGAGCTCATGCGGACTATTTTTCTGAAATACCAGCAGCAATTCTGATTTTGCTTGGCATTAAGATACTCCAGTCTCCACTTGCGGTCATCAATACAAGATCATGCCTGCGCTGACAAGCGAACCATTTGCTTTCATCCTTATCTGCGACTTCTCAAAATCATCCCGTCTGGCTTACCTTTAGGGGGTTGAGAAGTATATGAGCGCAATTCTAACTCAACCTCCAAAGGTGCTGGCAGTTCCGGCGGAACAGCCTTAAAGGGCATTGCTAGTCTAACTGCATTTAGAACAGCCTCGTCACTGGCAGTAATTCCAGAGCTAAAACGAAGCGACAAATTAGAGACCTCACCGCTGCGGTTCAAAGTAAAGCGGAGCACTCCACCTCTACCATCTTTAGGCGGAAACCAACATCTCTTAATCTTCCTACTTAGATCCGTCCTGTAATTTCCTAAGATTTTATTGTAGGAATTGCTCGCAACGTTGGTCGTGTTAGCACTTTGCTCAACCAGTTCGTAAATCTTTCCAGAATCTTCACTGTCAGCGCCAAAGCAGTAGGGCTGGATACTCAATAAAGCCCCTATAGCAAACATAACGGCCAGAAAAGGAGCTGTGCTTCTTGAATAGGGAAAAATAATAATACTCCTTCGCCTTATGACAATATTTTGCCACTCGATTACAAGAAATGCTTAGGGTTGGTCGATAATTTCAAAATGGGCATAAGTTCAAAATGCAGTTTGATAACGCAGCAAAATACGAAGGTCAAAGATGACAAAAAAGCAAAAGCGTGACCCCAGCACTTTAATTAAGACTGCTCTGATCAAACACTTTGGTAAAACAACACTAGCAGATCTAATTACTTCAACTAGGCAATTTCCAATTACAGCCAGAGTAGATTTGCAACGCGCAGTAGATCAAATCTTCGCTACGAAATTTGAGGCAAAAGCCTATGGGGCACACAGAAGTTATGGCATTTCGGCACTAAGTTTCGCTGACTGCATGTCCGATGGCCACGATCCCGTTCTCGTTGGCCCATTGCAATACGACGAAGTCGAAATAGGTGATGAATTTCCAGCTCGTTGCATGAGGCAGTCACTGTGGACCTGCCGTGACGGAAAAACACTCTTTTCTGTAATTCTAGCTTTTCCAGAGAGGCATTCTGAAGAAGGCATATCACTCACTATCGCCGTTCCGCCCGGCGAGGCGGGGTTAGATCTTTCAAGAAAATTCCTTCATGAACTAGAGCAGTTGGTCAACAAAAATAGTTCATTTAGAGGGAAGGTGATATCACTTGAGCAGACAGCCCGTTATTCAGGCAAATCAGGCGCAGTAAGGGTCCACAAGCTAAGGCAAGTAGTGCGAGAAGACGTGATTTTGCCGAGCAAGACTCTGCAACTGCTAGAGCGCAACGTCACCGAGTTCATTCAGTGTCGCGCAAAACTGCGTGAGCTAGGAATGCCTGTGAAAAAAGGGTTACTTTTTTATGGACCTCCTGGAACAGGGAAGACTCACACGATTCATTATTTGGCCAGTCAACTGCCAGACCATACCACTTTGCTTATAACAGCCAATCAGGTTGGTCTGCTTGAAGAGTATTGTGCACTGGCAAGGTTCTTACAGCCAGCGATGCTCGTTATCGAAGACGCTGACCTTATTGCCCGAAATCGCGATGATATGGATAGCCCGTGCGAAGAAAGCTTGCTCAATCAGCTTCTAAACGAAATGGACGGCCTTCGCGAAGATGCGGAGGTACTATTTGTTCTAACAACAAATAGGCCCGAACAACTAGAAACTGCACTATCTTCACGACCTGGGCGAATCGATCAATCAATTGAGTTCCCGTTGCCAGATGCAGATGGAAGACGCAAGCTAGTGAAATTATATGGACGGGGCTTAAGCGTCAATGAAAAACTTTCAGACCTAATCGTAACGAAAACTGAGCAGGCAAGTCCTGCATTCATAAAAGAACTGATGCGACGCTCGGCTCAACATCTGCTTCAATCGGGCGGCAAAGACGCTCTAAGAGAAGAGCATGTCACTCTCGCACTTGAAGATATGCTCTTCAATGGTGGCAGCCTCAACCTCAAGCTTCTTGGTGGTGCTATCAATGGTGCCGGTGAATAAAGAAAGCGATTTTTACTTCTGCTCGAAATACGGATTCTTCAAAATCGGCAGCAAGTCTGTTTGCTTCGAGGGCTTCTGTAATTCAATTTCTTTCACCAATATCGATGGTGTCACAATCGTGCATTCTGCGCCACCAACTAACGAGCCAAAACCGCCAGTAGCAGCTGAGCTAGCACGGTAGACTTTGGCGTCATCGCCAGCGGCATCAATATCTCGCAAAACACGCATAGTTAGATTACTAAACTGTCCACCGCGTACCAGCTCTTCATGACCATCAGCAACAGATACTCGCACCAATTCGACTGGTGCCGAGAGCTTCACTTCGCCCGACTTTCCAAACATCCCAAGCATGCTCGACAAAATAGACTGCGGAGAAAGTGCACCACTAATTGAGTTAGCTAGGCGCCGAACAATCAAGACATCTTTCAAACCTTCTTCTTTACCAAGAACGATCAAGCGCTCTTTCAGCTGTTCTGGTGTCATTTTCACGTCAGATGTAATATAGACATTCTGGGCGTTGCCATTGC
Organism: Candidatus Obscuribacterales bacterium; assembly: GCA_021732025.1. GTDB lineage: Bacteria > Cyanobacteriota > Vampirovibrionia > Obscuribacterales > Obscuribacteraceae. The sequence goes on from JAKFVU010000041.1 coordinate 39,589, forward strand.
CGTTGCCACCATTTCCATGTCCATTGCTATGCTTGATCGTTTTCGATGGCACGCGGCCCATGGCAAATGTCTTTAGTATGCCTTTGTCAATTAAGGTAATTCGTTCCGCTTTGACGCCTTCATCATCAACAAGATAGCTGCCTAACATCTTGGTGTTACCAAACTTCTTACTGAGCGGATCGTCCACTACTGAGAGAAATGCAGGCATTACTCGGGTACCAATTTTTTCCGCCAAAGGATTGGCACTTTGACCATCTAAGGCGCTAAATTTACTCAGTGGTGGCGCGCTATAACCAAGATGGGGCTGTAAAACATCTGCGAAGAATGAAGCGGCAGCTCCCCCTTCAAATAAAATTGGGCCATGATACTCTTCTATTTCAGGGGCATTGACGAGTTTAGTTACACGCTCAGCTAGCTTATTGACTCGCGCTTCCAGCTCCGCAGGCAGTGGCAGTTCATTGCTGTTTTCAAAATTTATTTTCTCGGCATCAGCAATAATAGAACCATCCGAACTCTGTCCACTGGCTGCTATAACCAGATGACACTCGTTGTGAGGTACGCGATGGTAAAATCCTTCGCTGTTCACAAACCAGCGGGTATAAGCATCTTCATCGAGTTTGACGAATGACTTTTGTACCTGTGGATATTTGCGGAAAATTGAAGACAAATGAGTTACAAGGTCGCTTACCTTCTTGTCGTCACCGCTCAACTTCGCTATTTCATCAACTATAACTATTGGCTCTTCTTTGGACATCGACTCAGGCATGTCTTTGACATTGTTCTCGACTAAATATGCTTTTTTAGCGGCCAGGTCTTCAATTGCTTTCTTGTAAGCCTCATCAGTTTTGAGCCAGGCTTCATGACGAATAGCATCATAATTATCATCGCAAGTGATAGAACTGCCCGTTGGCATTTTGCCAAGCAAGGCCGAAAGTGCACCACCTGAGCCCATCCCTGAGCTATCTAAAGCATAGCTTCCTTCACGCATCACGACCGACAGTGAACGAGTACGCGATCTGTAGTCAGAATTGAGCGCGCCAAATGACGCTGCCACATGATGGGTGTCAAACTGTTCGATGGTGTAAGAGCCAAAATACGGCCCTTTGTACTGGTCGAGATGAAGGCGACTAATGCTCCGCTTCATTTCGTCTTTTAAGGCCAGCCCAACAATATCGTCGTCAGCGGCACTCGCACTCGGTAGTACCAGAATAAGAGAGGCGAGACAGACAGTCAGGGCTAATCGAATCGATTTACTTTGCAATCTGATTTTCATTATTTGACCTCCTCCTTATCAAAGAGTGGGGAGGGCAAAAGTGGCGGTTTCTCTTGGGCTTTGGATTGCAGCTCGACCTCAATAGTTCCCACTAACAGACTTGGAGAAGTGGCCGACACCGGCACCCAGCCTGACTCTGCACCGCAGGTACCATTGAAAGTATCGTCATCATCGGCAGCACACAATATGCGCTCTAATGACGAAAGTGGAGTTCCCACCAAATCAACGCCACGCAATAACTCATCGGGGCGGCCATCGGTAAAGACTTTCCAAACACGCAGAGGCAGCAACTTAAATGATTGTGGCATGAATGTTTGAGTCATCGTAAAGCCACCAGCTATCTCATCGAATAATAATCCGTAAGGCTTGCCTTGCTTTTTAGCCTCGGCCACTAGCATCTGTCTCAACTCAGCCATGGGCACTCGCTTTGATGAGTCTACAATCAAGTTGCCCTGACGAGCCACCACAGCATGACCTCTCGAGGAACGGCCATGGCCGTTAGAGCGAGCGAAGCCTTTAACCGGCGAGCGCGCCATCAAGAAACTTTTCAAAATGCCGTGATCAACCAATACGACTTTCTCGGCCGGCACACCCTCGTCGTCGTACTTGTAGTAACCATTCAACGGCTTAGTGCCGAAGCGTTGAAGAGTTGGATCATCGATCACCGAAACAAATGGTGGCATAATCAGCTGACCAACTTTCTTGGTGAAAGTGCGGCCCTCTGATTCGTCTTTTTGTCTATGCCCTTCAATTCTGTGACCAAAGATCTCATGGAAGAATACGCCGGCTGCCTTGGCGCGCAAAATGGCAGGGCCAGCGAATGGCTCAGCTCGCTGAGCTGTTTTTAAATTCGTTAAATCTTCGGCCAGCTTGCGCACCATTTTTTCTAGTGCAGCATCATTAGGTATTTCGGCGGGGCTACTGGCTTCAACTCCGTCAAAAAGCCAAAGCTTCATACCATCGCTGGCGGTGGCGGTCACCGTTGTAGATATTCGGTACTGAATGCGCTCATCGACTATGTTGGTGCCTTCACTGTTGACCAAATAGTGCTTGGTTTTTGACGCCGAGAAAGAAATATTTGAATCTTGCACAGAGGGATAGAGTTTGTAGATAGCGGATAGTCTACGCACGCGTTCTTCCCATGCGCTTCTATCAGGAGCAAAAGCAGTTGATGGCAAAGTCTCTGAGTGTGGGCTTTCGAGGGAAAAGTCGTCAGACGTATCGTCTTCCTCGACCTTGACTCCTTTATTGGTTACGACTTTTCGATATTTTTTCTGAGCCTTCTTAAAGGCAGTATCGGTGCGCAACCAAAGAGCAGTGCGAATAGCTGCCTGATCATCACCAAGAGGAAAAGCCGGGCCAGAACTAGCAAAGTCCATCGAATCTAGCCCTAAGTCGTTGTCTCTCAACTTGTGACTACTGTCTACTTTTGGACTACCAACGCGTAAATCAATATCGAGACTACGAGAGTGATCGTTGTTTTCTTGCGAATAGAGCGCACCATAATCGGCTTGCACAGTAAGCGATTCGACATCGTAAAGCGAATAAGAGAGAAAATAGAGTGGTGCCTCACCAGCATTTTTCAAACTGGCAAATGATCGGTCAAGCTCAATGCGCATGGCATCCAAAACAGCAGAATGAGCCGCCTTGGCGGAGTTTTTCCCGTGAGACTGATTAACTTTGTGACCATTTGCATGTTCAGCCTTAAGGTCAGCTTTATGTTCGGGCTTATGTTCTGCTTTATGCTCAGGCTTAGCTGCAGCCGCTAAAAGGTTTGAGCTTAAACTTAGGCCTAAACTTACACTAAGTAGGCAGGCAAGAAACGGTAGATAAAGGAAACGGTTCCTTTGATATCTATTGTGGGGAGGCAAAAGGTAACTCTCTCTAGTAAGTAGAAAAATTATCGAGCCTGCACATCTAGATTGCAAGCACTTACAGGCAATTAGAGGCAATTGCGCGATCCAGCCAATGGCGACAAGCCAATCAATCTTCACGAAATACTCCCATTCAATGCTTAAACTGCCCCTGAAAGGCAAGCTTACAAAGCAAAAAGAGGTCGAGAAATGGGCAGTAATTTCGGTAGTTTTCTTAACGGAAGCGCTTTTGCATGTAGTCACTTCAAGACCGCGATGCTTACAGCGGCAACTCTCATGGCCATTTCTATCAATCTGACCGCAATAAATCCAGCCCACTGTAGCGACGCTTGCGATTCAAAGCCAAGCGCTAACACAACCAAAGTCGGCTATTTCGGTGCTGAATTGAGCCGTAACGTTGTACTGCGGGTGCGCAAATATTCGCCTGCTGGAGCTGCTGGGTTGGCTGACCAAGATGTAATTAAGTCAATCGACAATATTGACGTAAGCAACCTCGATGCTGCCGACATTCTCTTTCTTTTGCAAGGGCGCGCCGGTGACACATCAGAGTTGAAGATTAAACGTGATGATAGGACGCTAAGTTTGCTGCTAAAACGCACTGAGTGCCCCGAAAAGATTGTGCCTGATGGCCTTAACGCTGAGCAGTATTGGATTTTGGGCACGCAAATGCTAGATATGGGTTGGCCCGATGCTGCCCGAAAGGCACTGCAGAAAGTCATAGCTCAAAAACCTAATAGTGGGTTGGCGCGGAAGGCCAAGCGCACAATCGCCACAGAGTTACCTTTGACCGATCCGCCGGCACGGGCTCTAGAGCTAAACAACCAGGCTTGGAACCTTTGCCACTTAGGCCGCAACGCCGAAGCCCAGACCCTTCTTGAGGAATGTATCAAGGAGTACCCGGGCTTTGAATGGCCTTATCAGAACCTATCGGCCATCTATTCTGAATTGGGCCTGACCAGTGATGCCGAGTCGACCACGCGAACTTTACTTGAGAAAAATCCCAAAGACGTTGCTAGTTGGTGCAATCTAGCAAGTTTCCAGATTCAACAAGGGCACAACCAGGCCGCTCAAAAGAGCTACAAAGTAGCGCATAACCTTGACCCGGAAAATGAGCGTGTAACCCTGCTGGCGCAATGGTTGAAGGAACACAAGCTCTAAAATCAAACGCTTGACAACGGCGGTTTGCATGTATAATAGGTCATCCCCATTAGTAACCATGATGACGATTTATAGACGCCTTTGCGCAGTACTAGCATCCGCAATTACACTGTCAGTTATCAGTGGAACAGCGGCCTGGGCTGATTCTGTAGCCATGGTTCCGCCTATGGTTGCAACCCCTTCAGCTCTAACACCAGCTTCAGGCCTGGGACCAAGCAGCGCAAACTCTTCTAACAATGAAAAGCTCAGTGTTCTTGAATCTCACTACTTCGGCCATGGCTTCACCACTGAAAGTGAGCCCAAAAGATTACGCCGCCTTGAATACTTGGTCTTCGGTCAGGCCAATGAGACGCTAGAGAATAATGTCCGCATAGGCAAGATTGAACAGGTACTAGAGGCACTGGCCCAAAAGAAAGCCGACGACAAAGCTAAAGCGATTGCAGCTGAACAAGCGGCATTGGCGGCGCTTAAGGCTGACAAATCCAAAGCAAGAAAACCTGAAAAACTGACATTCAACAAAGCTTATGCCTTGGCGGCGCAAGAATTAAAACAAAAGAGATACCACGCAGCAGCAGACGCCTATCTCAAGGTGATTAACATAAACCCTCGCTATTCGCCTGCCTATGCTTATCTTGGCGATATTTTAGTTAAACTGAAAGACTACGAAGGTGCCAAAGAAGCTTATAGAGCTGGTTTCGAGGTTGATCCATTCGGTCAATATGGCCGCTATGGCAAGGCTAAACTGCTGGGCTTGGCTAAACGTGACTCATACATTCGCACCCAGCCACAAGACTCTCCGCTTATAGTAGAGCGCACCATTAAACTCATCAACAAACAATCTAATGACTTGAGCAACTTACACGCTGCAGAAGGTCAGAGATGGTCACGTTGGCGTACTGACCTCGCTAACATTCAGTTGCGCCGCATTGCCCAAGACAATCACACCAGCGTAAGTTTACTCAATCGGCGCGGCTACCAAGGTTACGACGATACTGAACAGTCTAATCTAGCCAACCTTCGCACTAACTATGTACGCAATGATGCTGCTGTGCAGGCTACAAAGATACGGGCCGAGGCCGCACGCAAAGCTGCATTTGTCGCCCAAAGTGCCGCCAATCTCAAAGCCCAAATGATGCAACCAGTTAGACCAGGTAATGCTAAATTGCGTGCGCTGGGTACAAACCTTTATGTACGCTATTATGGCAGCGACACACCGAGCTTCAACGATGACCCAGTGGCCGATGACGCACCAGTTGAGCTAGCTGCCAAAGCGCACAAACTTCGGTAATATCCAGGAAAAAAGAATGGAAAGCAAATCAAACAGACTGAGCCGAGTAGCCGCCGCTGCTCTTGTGTTCTCATCTGCGGCCGCAATATCCCTCACATTAGCGGCTCGAGCCGATTCTAGCAAATACATAAATAAAGAGAGCACTGGTAAAACATGTTCGAGCAAGTGTTCTAGCAAAACAATTCCAGACGAATTGTGTACCCAGCCAGGAAGGGTAGAGTCAGCCCGTGAGCTAATTGCCGAAGGCAAAGACTTTCGTTTGAACGCTTCTCAGTCAACAGTAAATATGCGCGATGCCATTCGCAACGCCAGAGGCCTCACCGGCGGTGCCAATAAACTAACAAAAATGTCGCCTGCCAACCTCGACCAATATAAGAGCGATCTTAGTGCTTTCAGAGATCACGTCAATAGCTACAAGGCACACCTTGACCAAGTAGAGCGCGACATTGGCCACTGCAAAGAAGCAGAGAGGCTCTACAAAGAGCACGCTAAAAAATATACTATGCACGTTGACCAATATCACCTGCCACCAATACCGCCACCACATCTTTGCCCTGGTATGATGATCTCTGAGGCAGAAAATGCCAAGCTCTCTCATCAAATGCAAGCAGACCAAGAACGGCTAGCTCGGGCTGAACTAGACCTCTCCAATGCAGAAGGTCGACTGGCTAATGCCAAGCGCGAGAGCGCCAATGCCGATGGCGAATTATTGAAGCGCAGTAAAATTGTAGAAGCCGAACGCAACCTAGCAGGCGAATTTGAATCGTTGAAAACGGAGTTGTCGCTTCTCAATACACAACACAAAGCGCTATTGTCGGGCGGAAAGCTCGCCAATCCTAGCCTTGGTGTATCAAAAGTATCTGGCACAGTGAAAGGAAAGGGCAAATAGATGCCTGAAGATCTTCAACATCCGTATTGGGATATCTATTCCAAACTAGTTGCTCTGCGAACAGCAAACATCAAAGAGTCATCAAAACAAATCGTAGAACTGGCTAATCTAGCCGATCTAGACCAAATAAAGAAAGCTTCAATAAAAGTGCTTTCTCTTCTGCCGTTTTACAATGCCAAAGCCGTAGAAGAGATTTTCTTTGAGTCTCTAAGAGAAAAGTATTCATACTCAGTGCTATCAAGGCAAGTGCTCGACCAAATTGCTGAACATGGCCCCTTAGTAGAGCTAGGCGCCGGCAACGGCTACAATGCCTGGCTCTTGCAGCAATTGGGAGTTGAGACAATTGCACTAGATGCCTTTCCCGTAGAAGAAGGGAAGAATTGGTTTTTCAGCACTAGCATTGTTGGTTTGCCAACCACCAACGGCAAGAGTTGGACACGAATAGAAAAAGGAGACAGCAGCTCAGTTGTAGACTATCCGAACTACACCCTGCTGATGTGCTGGCCACCACAAAACACCATGGCCTTTAAGGCACTAAGTGAATACAAAGGGCAAAAAATTATTGTTATTGGGGAGAAAAGTTGTTGCGCCAGTAAGGCCTTCTATCAAAAGATCGCTAAAGAATGGAAGCTCTTACACAATGGCCTTACAGGTAGCTGGGACGCCAACCACAAAGAGTATCTAGAGATATACTCTCGCTCCTAGACAAATCTCAACTAAATTTTCAGAGCCTATTTCTTCTTTAGTTCATCGGGATTAGCGACAAAATGCATGGCCCGCGCTGGGCTCAAGCCGTAGCTTCTGGCAAAGTGCTTGATTAGCCAGATCAAAGTGCCAGAAATCATGGCGCAGCCTAAGACTATAGCCAAGCTAATATAAATGCATATATCAAGCAAAGACTTTCGCAGATCTTTCATTTCACCAGATAAAGATGCCACCTGAGTTTGCAGAACGTCTACAGAGCTAGATAATTTGCTCACTGGTGGTGCCAATTTGCGCACGCTTGGTTCAAGATTGCTCAATGGTTCGGCAATACCGTCTAGCGGTTTTCGCAGTTGATCTAGTGGTTGAACTAAGCTTTCTAATGGTCGGGGCAGCGAATTCATACTGCGCTGCAAATGGCTAATTGGTACATTCAACTCATGGATTGGCTTGGACAAATCGGCGATGGGCTTACGCAGGTCGGCAATAGGTTGCTTCAAGGCACCGATAGGCTTACGTAGTTCAACAATAGGTTGCTTAATTTCAGCCATTGGCTTTTGCAAATCTTGAAGCGGAGTCTTCAGTTCTCCGACCGATGTTTTGATACCAGTGAGCGGCTCTTCTAGATTGCGCAGAGGGCTCTGCAGTGCGCGCAAATTATCTTCAGTTGCCTTAAGGGGTGCTCCAACGTTCTCTAAAAGAGGGGTGAGAATTACCTTACTGTCATGGGCAATGCGCTTAAACGGATTGAGATAAAAGGGTTTCTTCTCTTTGACAATTTTCTTCGGCACCACAGTATCTTTAGAAGCGCTGCCGACCACTATCGACTTTGAGTCTTTTTCGACTTTTGAAATTTTGCCAACTTTTGCTTGAGTAGTGGTTTTCTCGGTAACCGCAGTTGATTCAACGCTTACAGAAGCTGTCGCAACAGGTGTAACAGTTGGCGCAGAATTTGGCTGATCGCTCACAAGCTCTCCAGCCCAGGCTGGGAGAATTGAGGTGAGCAGTATGCTGCCAAGCAAAATGTGTTTGTAAAAACTCATGGGTCTCCAGAATGTAACTGTCACAGTTGACCTAGAAGCCAATGTCGTCAAGAGAAGTATAGACCATGAATGCACGGCCTGTATTAAAACCTCTTCTTTAATGTTGATTTCACCGCATTGGGCTAAATTAACGATGCTTCCTACCGCGAGAAATTGAAACGCATGTCAACTTTCCTCAATCGCCGTCCTGATGGTTCTCTTGCCCTCTTTATCGACGGCGATCTGCAATTTGATGAACATGACGAAAGAATTTATCACGAAGGGCTTGCCGGACCAGCTCTTAAGCTAGCAGAGAAGCGCTTACAAACAAAAGCCGACAAGCAAGGTAGCAATCTTGGCTTGAAAGCGCTCATCATTGGTGGCGGAGATGGTCTCACTGCAAGAGAATTATTAGCTTCAGACAAGATAGATACCATTGATTTGGTCGACTACGACCCCGAAGTCTTAGACCTGGCAAAGGCTGAATTGAGCCAGTTAAACGGCGATAGCTTGAGCAATGAGCGCACTACTGTTCATGTCACAGATGCCTGGCAGTATGTGCAGAATTGTCAGAGTGCAAACAAACAATATGACTTAATTATCATTGACCTGACTGTAGCAAAAGATGCAGCTGGAGCCAAGTTTCATAGTGTCGAATGGTACCGCTCAATTGCCGCTCTCTTAGGCGAAGCAGGAGTTCTAGCTAGCAACGCCGTATCGCCGTCAGCCACTCCCAGTGCCTATTGGAGTATCTTCAACGCCATGCGGGCAGCCGGTCTCGATAGCCGCCCTTACCGAGTGAGCATCCCCTCATTCAGTGCTTTAGGTTATGGTCCTGATTGGGGATTTTTACTCGCTAGCTCGAAACAAAACACAATTTCGGCACAAGATGTTATCGACTTCGAGCATCTCTTTTTGTTCCCGCTTGGCTTTGAAAAAATACAAACAATAGCAATACCAGAGCAGCACGGAAACTCAATTTTTCTTGCCTATTTAGAGACAGATTCTCCCCTAGCCAATTCATCCATAGCAATCGATTGCACGGCTCTCGATTGCACTGTAGATGGTGACAGCATTAATGACCATAACAATAACAACAAGTACTGGAATGCACTTACTGCTAACTATGATGAAATGCCAGAAGCAGCAGAAACGTTAGCTGCCACACAAGATCAGAGCAAACGAGAACAAGAATTATTTGACGACGTAATCAACCTGATGCCAGGCTTACAGCCCCAAAGAACCAAACTTTTGTTGTCACGGTTCATGGTTGATCCTGCGACATTCCTCGAAGCGCTCGACCTCAAGAGTCTAGTAGATACACTACTAAGACGTGCTTCAGAACTACCACTGCGCATTGTCAACGAACTAAATTTATTGAAAGAAAAATTGGTTGACTGGAGTGGCGATTGGGAAACCTTACTCAACCTAGGCAAACGTGTAATTACCACCTTAGCTGTGGTGGTTATTCTCGCTAACTTCATCTTCCCAGATTCCGCTTACGGAAAGGGCGGCGGTGGCGGAGGCGGCCATGAAGGCGGACGTGGAGGTGGCGGTAGAGGAGAGGGAGGTAGAGGAGAAGGCGGTAGAGGCGAGGGCGGCCGCGGTGGCGATAGAGGCGATGGTCGCGGAGACCGCGGTTTCGACCGTGGCAACCGAGGCTGGAACGGTGGCTGGGGTAGAGATCGCGGTCATTGGGGCGGTTGGGCTCGCGCTGACCACTGGAACCACTGGGGTTACCACGGTTGGGGCGGTGG
>JAKFVU010000046.1 GCA_021732025.1 Candidatus Obscuribacterales bacterium
CAGTAACCGGCCCACAGGGCGGTTATCGCCTGGCTCGTGCCAGCGACAAAATTAGTTTGCTAGACATCTATATAGCGTTAGAAGGTGATGATCCGTGCTTCCGCTGTACTGAGATTCGCCAAGACGGGCCCTGTGCTATCCCTTCTATCGATAAGCCCAGCTACAACATCCCTTGCAATATCGCTGTATCGATGTGGAAGGCCGAAGACGCTTGGCGCAAAGAATTGGGCAAGGTGTCAATTGCTGATGTGCTGGGAAGCACAGCTAAACAAATCAGTACTGACAAGAAAGAGCGCATGAGCAAGTGGCTGACTGAGGCCCTGGCCTAGTTCTGCAAGCGCAATTTATTGATAAGCCAGGCTCTGGTTTTTGGAAAATTCTTGGAGACGCACGTTGTCGCAGTGTCTGAACCACCGGCGATACCAGCAATTATATATGCGCATACTTCCGGCTCTGCCTGGTTGGCTGGCGGAGCTAAGAATGGTAGCGATTCTTCAATGGCCGGTGCCAGGTCTCGCTTGTCTAACATGTAGGCTGCGTGGAAGTCAGGATCGCGAGATAGTCCGCCAGAGCATTGCTCAATGGCGCTGCCAACTTTTTTGAGGAAAGCATCTTTTATTTCTGTAGAACTAAAAGGTTTGGCCTTAGATACTTTTTTACTTTTGTCTGTAACCATCAGGTTTTCGAAAACTGTGATTTCTTTGCCGTTTAGAATCGCCGCGTCTTTTAGGTTAGAATTAGCGGCCAATTTATCTTGGGCCGAAGGAGCAATGCTTACTGTAACTGCCGCCGTATCAAGCAATTGGTAGATAGCTCTAGGCATTCCTAAAATCGTTTTTTGCACGGTTGCCACCGTCGCTTTGCCAACGGCTATGTGCCCTTTCTTGGGCGGGAGTGGCTTAACGCGATTGTAGAAGGTTGCAGTTTGACTCTGGCCTTTTTGGGCGGCAAAGGTGGCTGGATTTTCTAAACGTAATACGCAACTGGCTGCTTGTGCTGCTTCTGGGCTCCCGCTGAAGCTGTCGCGAATATTGCGATAGATAGGAAGGGCTAGTTTGTATTGGCCTTGGGCAGCATAAGAATGGGCCAGGTAGAGCATGACGATAGCGTCAGAGTTGCCTTCTTTTAGAGCGTCAAGTAAATATTGAGTGGCCATGCGGAAGTTGCCCCGGTTGTAGGCTTCCACTCCGTCTGTGTAATTTTCATCGCGGTCGGCCCAGGCCGGAGCTGCTCCGAGTATGAGCAATATTGCTGCGGGTACCACCGCTGTGAGCAACCCTGCAGTAAAGCCGATCGCGATTTTTCTGAAGCTTGTCACTTTGATTGAAAGCATTTAGTACTGTTTAACTGCGCCACCATCTATGGTGATTGCTGTGCCGGTGATAAATTCGCCTTTGGGCGAAGCCAAAAAGGCAATCAAGGCGCCGAGGTCTTCAGGCTTGCCGAATTTTTTAACGGGAGCTGAGTATTTCCAGGCGTTGACCACTTCTTGTGCTGCGACACCGTGAGTTGTGGCGTATTGCTTAGCTAGTTCGTGCACTAAAGGTGTGTCGAAATAACCAGGGCAAATGACGTTTACAGTAACGCCGTCGGCTGCCACTTCAGTGGCAATGCACTTGGTCAAGGCATTTAGTCCGGTGCGCAGAGTGCTTTGTACTACCGAGCTGGCTTCGGCTTCTATGCCGAAAATTGAGCCAATGAATATCACCCGACCATAGTTTTTCTTGCGCATGCTCTCTAGCAAAAGGCGAGTGAGGACAATCGGTGGCCGCAGCACTAGGTCGTGTCCGTACTGCCATTGCTCGTCGGTGGCTTCAGAGAAAGGGTAGGTTGGCGGATGGCCTGTGCTGACAATTAGAATGTCGATGTCGCCGAGACCCTCTTGGGCTTCGCGGGCGGTTTTTTCTAAATCTTCCATTTTTGTCAGGTCGGCAGCGATTCCCACCACCTTGACTCCAGTAGCAGCGGCAATTTCAGCCGAAACTAGGTCAATTTTGTCGACGTGCCTTGATGAAATCGCTATGTCGACGCCTTCTTCGGCAAGAGAAATGGCGCATGCGTGGCCTAAACCGTAACTAGCGCCAGTAATCAGAGCTTTTTTGCCCTTCAATCCTAATTCCATTAGCTTCCCTGCCTTTCCATTAAATCAATGCTGCAGCTGAGGATAGCAGCTAGGCAACCATGAAAAAAACAGCCTGACTGAAATGGTGACTTTCCGTTACTAAATTGATAGCGCAAATATCTGCCCAAATTTGGCCGAAATTTAGAGTAGATCCTGCTCAAATCTTGAATAGATCCTGCCTAAATCTGGAGTAAATCCTGCCCAAATCTATTAGGTGATGGGGAATTGCCGTATTGCAGAGGAGTGCTGTGGCGGTTATGTTGTCACTAATTATGTAGCAAAGGACATAGAGGAAATGGGTAGATACAGCACGGCGCTTAGCGTAGCGGTGGGACTTTTAGTCTTTTGCTACTTCATAATTTACGCCACTGCCTATCCGTCAGAAGAGTTGCTGCGGGCCATTGCCTTTGAAGTGGTCATTTTCCTTTTTGTGTTGGTATTGAGGTTGCGGCAAAACCGCAGCAAAGCCACTCGCATCGAAAACATGGTTCTAGATGAGTTAGGGACCAAATGGAAAGCTCTTGATTTATTGCGAAAGTCAGGAAGGGCACTGGTTTTTACTTGCTGGCTCTCCGTTACTGTCTTTTTGTTGATTGACCTAACAGCTCTCGCTGCTGCTTACACTGGCAATTACGGCCTTTCTCGCGCTATCTACATGAACCATTATGGATTCCCTCGATCAATCTATGCCGCTCTCACAAGATCTCCGGCCAATGTCGCTATACCGGTAATTCACCCCGCTTACTCGATGGAGATACTTACTGGCGCCTATATCGAGGCCGGAAAGCACGAGCACGCCCGAGAGTTGACAGGCGAACTCATGGCCATGCGCAAACAGTTGTTTGGCGTTGAAAGTGAACTCTATGCCGGTATATTGGCTGATTCTGCCAATCTCTATCGTAAAGAGGGAAATTTTGCCAAGGCCGAAGAAATTAGCAAGCAGGCTCTGTCTATTTCACGCGCTGTTTTGAAGAATACTGGCATGGGTCAAATCATCACTCAAGTAGCTGACAATCTGCGAGATCAAGGTAAGTTTAGTGAGGCTGAGCCGCTCTATATTGAAGCTTTGCGTATGCGAGAGAAACAGTTTGGTCCAGGCAGTACCAAAGTGGCCGAGACATTGGTGGAGTATGCCAAGCTCTTGCGAATCCGCGCTGCAGCCAGCGATTTGGCCCTGGCCAAGCGCTTTCAAGAGCGCGCTGATGCTAGCTTTAAACGCCATGATACCAAAGGCGATCCTTACGCTTCTGTGCTCGTTACCATTGTATTTTTTGGCATTTCAATAGTGGTATCGCGCCTGCTCTTTGGCCCACAAGGCTATCTCACTAAGCTTGCCATGAAGCGCCTAGAACAAAGCCTTGATAAAAAGTCGACGGCACAAGCAAGTCAAAGTATTAGCAAACTGATCAAATTTTACGAAAATCAGAATAATATTGAGCAGGTAGAAAAATATCAAAATATGCTTTCTAAATTGTAAGACCGTGGAGTTTTTGTGGAAGAGATTGTCCAGCTATCGAAGCACTATACAAAGCGAGTCTTGCAGCTTCTAGTGGCCGGACAATATTGGGGCATACAGCGCGAGTTCAAGCTGGCCCCTGGTCTTACAGCCGAAGAAATAGATCACGCGGTGCGTGATTTTGAGCTTTCAGCGTCGCGTTTAGTGATGCCACCAGAAGCAGCTTTTGCTAGTGTGCAAGTATTCAACTTTGATGATAAACAGTGGAGTTCTGGCCCGGTGCCTCGCGGTACGGCATCCCATAACACCATTATTTATGTCTCTGATGGCGGCCACAAGTGGGCCCAAGATTTCTTCCTTTGGTCTGCTGTGGGCCGCTCTAAGCACATGCTCAAGCTCGTTTTTCGAGTAGTCGGTGAAGACATTGTTGTCTCTTACGACGGCATTTATCAAAACTAATGAAACATCAAAGTATTGGTGCTATCTATTTGAGGTTAGGTCTCGGTTTGACTGGCTTAACTGCAAGAATGGCACCACTTCCTAACCAAAGCTTAGTATTGAGAACTGGCGTTTGCAATTCACCGCGATCGCGCAGTACTTCTGATTCTACTGCGTCTTTTAAATAATCATAGGCATCAGCTAGATTAGTCTTGTTGCCTTTTGATTCTAAGCCTTCTATTAGGCGTCTGGTGAAGACACTGTTTTGATATGACTTAGACTCCCACGAAACTTGATCAGCTAAGCTCGAGCACAATACAGCTTGACCATTGCCGAGGTTCAATTTCTCTAGGTCGAGGCCGGTATTACGTGTCAAGCTCTTTTCTGCAGGTGCAGCCGAGCCGCCGTGGCAGACGTCCATGATAATTACAGTGCGATCTGAGTGCACTTGTTCTTTCACCATATTGGTAAGCCATTGCATCGGAATGCCTGTGGCGAGCAAACTGTTTTTATTGGTGTCGTGTGCCACCAAAAAGTTGACACCACCTGCTTGCTCCATGGCTCCGCTGCCATGGCTTGAGACATAGACCACAACTAGGTCGTCGCGGTTAGCAACTCGGCCTAGCCACTTGTCACCAAGTTGGTCGATGATGTTCTGGCGGCTAGCGCTGCCGTCTACAAGCAGTTTGACATGGTCGGCTTGGAAGTTGCCTTTGGATACTAAATAGTTACGGAAGTCAGTGGCATCTTTGGCCGCATATTTTAAATTGATAGAGGGGTCTTTGAAATTGCTTATACCAACTACTAGAGCCCATTTATCTGCTACTGGTTTTTCTGCTGAGGGCGAAGCTGAGGCTTGACTGGCTTTGGCATTGGTCGCTTGTGATTCTGCCAATTGGCCAAGTAGGGCTGAGCCAGGAAGACTCTTCTTAATCTCTAAAGCTCTGGCACTGAGTTCCTTACCGGTAGCATCCCCTGCTTTGTTCATGATTTTGGCCAGGGTCTCAAGGTCGCCTGCCACCTTAGCGCTGTTGGCACCATAGGTGGTTTCATCAATACTTAGTACTTGTTGATAGAGATCGATAGCTTCTTTTGTTTTGCCTTGGGTTACGTAGAAGGCTGCCAGTTCGCGCACACTGCTGCCGTACTGGGTATTGCTAGTACCCATGGTCTTTTCTAGTGAGGCTATAGATTTCTTGTAATATTCTTCGGCCTGTTGTGCCTTATTCTCGCTAGCTGGAGCATGGGCATAAGCAATGGCTAGGTAGCGAATGATTTCAGCAACGTCTGGATGATCCGGGCCAAGTTTTGCTTCGTCAATACTGAGTGCCTTGTCTAGATAGACGAGCGATTCTGAATATTTTCCTTCTTCTTGATCGAGGGCGCCCAAGTCTTTTAGACTTTGCGCAACTAAGGTGTGTTCATGACCGAGTTCTCGCTCTCTCAAAGCCAGTGAGCGTTCAAACAGTGGTCTTGCTTCACTGTAGTTGCCTTGCTGTTGGTAGGTGCGGGCCAGTAGAGTTAGACTGCGACTGAGCAAAGCATTGTCTTTGCCGAATACGTTTTGGCGAATTTCGAGGGCCTTCTTGCACAGTGGCTCAGCATCTTGATAGCGGCCCATGTCCACATAGACGTTGGCTAGAGTTTCCATGGCCACTGCAATATCAGGGTGCTCATTATTGTAGGTGAGCTTCATGATCTCGTAGGCTTGTTTAGCAGAAGCTTCTGCTTCTTTGTATTTTCCTTCTTTGACATAAAGCTCTGCTAGAACTTGCATACCTTTGCCATAGAGCGGAGCTTTGTTGCCTAAGACCTTTTCCATGACAGCTTGTTCTTCATGGTAATAATTTTCAGCTTCACTGAAGTGGCCGCGTGCTTCTTGTAAATAGCCTTTATTGCAAAGCAAGATGGCATAGTTGAGACTATTCTTTTTCTTAGCATTGTCAAATAGGGCGTCACAACGTTTGATTGCTTTTTCAGACTCGTCAAATCGTCCGAAAGTAAGCAATAGTTGAGCCAGATTGTTCCAGCCCAGAGCCAGCCCTACTTCTTTAGCGCCCACAGCTTTTTCGCCCATACTAATGGCGCGGCGATAGAATTGTTCGGCTTCACTGAAGCGGCCTTGTTTGTCGTAAATGCTGGCTAAATTGTTGAGCACAAGAGCCATGCTGATGCTCTCACCACCTTTATTTTCTTCAAGTACAACAATTGCTTGTTTGTACATATCTTCGGCTTTTTTATAGTAGCTCTGCTCGGCGTAGCAGTTTGATAGGTTAATGAGCGTCTGACTGAGGCGATTGCCTTTGTCTTTAATACTGCGCGAGGCTTCGAGAGCTTCGGTAAATAGTCGCTCAGCTTCAGCGTAGCGGGCCGCTTTCATGGCTTTATGTCCGGCCTCTGCATAACTTTGCCAGAGGGTAACTTGCGGCCGAGCTGCCTGCTGGCTCACGAGCATAAAAGGAACAATAGTAAGAGCGAGACTAAGGCTGAGTTTGAACGCTTTATTTTTCAGCTGATAACGAAAGGATTTTTCTTGTGACATCTTGATTACTCATTTATTTGCCTGATCCTACCAAATACAAGGTCATTTGGAACGTCTGAGAATACGCTCTAAAGTTATGTCTTTCCTATCTGTTGACAAATACTAGTCAAGAATTTCAAAATCTATGTTATGAACTGGCTGAGCATGATTGCTTCTTTGCGTAAGTTTGGGAATTTCGTCGTTGGCCTTTTTCCCGTGCTTGGCACCATAGTAGATTGGCTCTTGGCGCCTTTCATTCGCCTTGCCACGGCTGCTCAGGCGCGGGCCAGTTCCGATGCGAAAATAAAAGAGCAGCTCGACAAGTTTCAGCAGTCGACAGTAGTCAAAGCTGCTACTCCAGCTATTCGACGCTTTTACTGGAAAGACTATGCTCAAGATCGCCTTGTGGTCGAGCGGCTACCAGCTGGTAGTTTGACAATACTGAGACCACTCTTCTTAACCACAGTGGCACTAACAATTCTTTTGCCTTTACTCTCAGTCTTTCCTAAACCGACTGTAACTTTGACTACTTTAGCTGGTGCCACTGGTAGTGCCCCACTATGGTCTATCTATCTTTGGGTGATAGCGGCAGCACTTGCCTGGGGCTGTATATTGGCCGGCTCAGCCGTTTGTAATCGTATATTCTTTTGCTTTGTCACCGTTATCTATATAACTCTTTTTGGTGCCTCCGCCTTATTTATTCCGCGTGCTTATAGCAACGCTCTTTTGCCTTTAGTGGTTTTTTTGGCACTGAGTTTTAGTGAGCGCACTTTGAAAAGGCCCGGTTTGGATCGGCTGCTCTCAACGTTGGTGGCACTTGTAGTTGGTGCACCTGCTGGTGTTTATTTGCTAGCTTTGACTCCGTTGCAGCCTCTCTTTAAGCCCTTTGTGCTCGAATCAGGAATTGTCATTGGAGTAATGTTAGCTTTGAGCATAAACACTTTTTGCCGCGGCCCAGCGGGAAAATATGAGCGGCCCATTCGAAGTGGCACAGCGCTGCGGCTATCGTCTCTTTTGCGCAAGCCGGCAACGGTAGCTGTGAGTGCTTTTGTTTTGACGTCCATTACGTTGGTTTTTCTAATCACGCTAGTTTGCCGCGGTGGTGCCGCTGCATTTTCTGGTCAGCTATTGTCTGAAATGAGCCTCTGGAACGGTTATCTCTGGCCAGTCTGGTATTTCATCGGAATTGGTATTGTTTTTAAGTTGATTAAGAACACCAAAGTAATCACCAAGTCAATTAGAGAAGCTTTGCCCAGTGCTATCTATATGCCGGTGGTTGTGCTCTTGATCTTGGCTGCTAGTCTTTTGATGTGGCGCAACGACCTTGTCAGTTGGGCTGTGCCTTATGACTTTCTCAGCAGTATTTCAGTACCTTTCTATCAAGGCACAAAATGGTATTGGAGTGAGCCGATCAATTCATTTTCAGCGGCGGTTTTGAAGTGGTTTTTTCTCTTCGATTTGGTCGCCCTAGTTTGGCTTTGGGCTAAGAAGCGCTTGCACGCTGATAGCGCCAGCACACTACTCTACTTCTCTGCCCTTTCTTGGTTTGCAGTGAGCGAGTATATGTTTCAGTGGCTCTCATTTGGCCGTTCTGATACTCACTCGATTATTCTTCTAATGACCTTTTCAATGTGGCTATTGTGGCTCTTTCACACCGTTGGTTTAGAAATGAGTCTGCAGAATTCTAAGACATTTCCTTCTATTGGTCGCCTCGCTATCTTTGGCAGCATTGTGCTCTTCGCCTTGCTTGAAATCCATGCCCGTTGTGCTATTAAAGACTTTGGCGTCATGAATGAAATATTCCTCTATATGTTTAGAGGAATTATTGACGTTGGCCTGCCATATTTTCTGTATGTTTTTGCCAGTCGGCGCTTTTCTCAACTGCCCTTGAAGATATCTGAGATCTTCCAGATATTTTGTGCTGGTGCCCTTCTTAGTTATCCCTTAAATATATTAGACAAATTGGCTCTGGGCGGATGGAGCCTACCGGGATTGAATACTGTTTGGCAAGATGAAATTGCTACCTTCACCAATAAGGGCTTTATTGCCGCACAAGAGCCTGTATTGCCTCTTTTGTCTATTGCCTTGCGCTCAGCTATTTTTGTGGCAGCACTGGCACTAGTGGCAATGGTGGTTGCATATCAAAAAAGCCTGGTAGATTATTCAACTAGCCAAAGTATCAATAAAACTAGTGATAAATCTAGTAGTAAAGCCGCCATAATTTTTGCTTGTTTAGCCTTTGCTAGCGGCTTCGCTTCCTTTTCCAAAACCACAGTGGATCTGCCTCTCCCTGATCACTGGCGCATATTGGTAGCACCATTTCACACCAGTCTATTTTTTGATTATTATTTAGTTGCTCTCTATCTTTCAGCTGGAATTGCAGCGCTATTGCTGGCCCTTATTGTCGGCAATAATTCTTCTTCTTCTTCTTCTTCATCTATTTCGCCTTGGCGTTGGCTTGCCGCGTGTGCTTTGGCCTTTGCTGTCAATTTTTTGATCAGCTGGGCTTGGCCCGGCCAAGAAGTGTGGTTGCGCTCTACTGGAATATTAGAGACAGGTGCCTTATTCGCTACCGTTGTCTTAGTTTATTTGCTCATAAGGGCTGTTCGCTCTATCGAGAAGGGCTTAGTCAAAGAGGAGAATTCAGTTCTCTCTCTCTTCGAGCTCAACACTGTTGCCTTATTGTTGCTGGGTGGTTTGATATATTGCGCGTCTGTGCAGTTGCCAAAAGCTGCCATGCAACCAGCTAACCTTTCCATTGCTCCTGCTCTTATGGTGCCGGCTCGCTTTGGTCAACCTCAAGTGAAAGATAAATCGGCTCTCTTTACCCTGATTGAGCCTGATGGAGTCTCAACTCTAACGCTTAGCCAAATTGCTGCTAGTGGCCGCGATTTAAAGACAATTATGATCGACTTGGTGACGCAAACTCAAACTGCAAAGCTTCTGCCTAACTTCAAAGTTGTGGGCGTTCAAGACTTCAGTCGCTATGCTCCAGGGTCTCTAGCTGTTGAGTTTAGCTATGATCTTGTGAGTAAGAGAAATCCAACTACTGCGGTGGCCATGAGCGGAATTACCGTGCTCAAGCTAAGCAAAGACAATGCTGACACGGCTCAATACTATTGCATGTGCGCTACACCAGTTGATATGGACGTGCGACGATACGATCTTATTCGCGTGCTGCAGTCGAGCAAATAGGTTTAGGTTTAGAAAATTGAGGCCAGAGCGCCACTCAAGTTTGCTTCCATGAGAGTGAGTTGTAAATTGACGAGCCGAGCATCAAAGCTATTGGCGTCAAAATCGCATCCTACCCAAGTCAATTTTTCTTCTATTTCTGGGTTCTCTGGATCTTCCACTACTTCTAAGAAGCTGCGATAGCCTTCGGTGCCGCCCACATCTTCGGGTGGACAAGCGCGTTTGCCCATAATGCAGCGAGCGAGGGCTGGGCCACCATCAAGCTCGACCACACGTTCAACTTTTGCTTCGTGCTGCCATGAGTCGGCTAAGTCGTATTCGTAAACAAATTGGTCGCCTTCCTCATTGAGGATGTCACTGAGCTTTATGGCTGTTTGATCCTTTATCTTTTTATTCTTGGCGTCGGCAATGTCACCATATATGGTGTTGCCAAAATGAAAGTGATGAATGTGATAGCCTGACCAACCCATTGATAATTGCAAAATTTCGTGCAATTGATCTAGGGTGACATCGCCATTGACTAAGAGCCGGCGCCAGATTGGAAGGGGAGCGTCTTTCAAATTGATTCGCAGTTGAAAGAATTTATTGAGATTACTTTTCTTGCGGACGGCCATGTGTTTTCCCCTATTCTCTAATTATCTAAAATTTCGAAATACTTTTTCAGTAATTACGCCCTTAAAAATCGAGTGCTTCTGGTCCGAATGAATCTGGCAGCAGATCGTCAAATTTCCAGATACAGACATCGTTGGCTTCATTTTGAATAGATACCACCACCAGGTCTAGACCGCCAAATTCGCGCAAAAATTGACGACAAATGCCACAGGGAGATCCACCTGGTTTCGTGGCGCACACTACTGAAATACGCAAGAATTTTGTGAAACCTTCCGAAACCGCTTTGACAGCGGCTGTTCGTTCGGCGCAAATGGCACCGCCATAACTAGCATTTTCAATATTGCAACCGGAGAAACGCTGCACCTTTCCATCTTTATTTTGTGCTTCGATAACTGAGCCAACGTAAAACTTAGAGTATGGTGCGTGGGCCGCTTTGGCTGCACTCCATGCACCTTTGACCAATTCTTGATCGCTAACAGTAAGGTCTGCAAATTTTGTAATTGCTGGTTTAAATGACATTTTGAACTCGATGGGTCTTAACCGACACTATCTACTAACCGTCTTTTGCAGCCGTTTGTAGACGCTCTTGCAAGCTCTTAACTACAGCGTGGCGCTTTTTTAACTCTTCCACTTGAGAAGTAGATTGGCCGTTGGCTTCAATTGTAGCTTTGAGCGAAAGAGTTTCAAGTAAAGCTGACTTAATGGCTAAAACGATGGAGCAAGAGTCTATGACTGAACTAACTGTATCTTCACCCTCGTGGCCCTTCAATGCTAAACCGGCCTCAAGAGACACTAGAGCGTCTCTGAGAACGTGTTCAAGGAGGCTAACTCCATAATCTTTCTGGTTGTCTATGCCTTTGACGAGCTCGCAAAAATTGAGCAACTCGCGCTCTGTGCGTGTGGAGAGACGAGAAACACCTTGCCTAGCAGTCTCCATCCAGATTGCCCTGGTCACTTCTAGTTGGCTGGCAGCTTGGGATAGGCGCTGCGCAGCAATAACAGGCTCTATCTCGCCTGCCTGCCATTGCCTAAAGGCTTCCTGAGCTATAGAGAGACTCGCTTGAGTTTCTTCGATAGGGTCATCGAAAGCATTCATTCGGTATATCGATCGGCCATCCCGCTCCTTTTATCCTCTTTAACAGTTCTACCGTGCTTTGCCCTGGGTGAATCAGCCCAAAGGCAAAGTTCAGATTAAACTGCTAAAAGTGTGTGCCTAGCGAGCCAAGAAGGCGCAGCCATCGGCCTAGCCGGAAGCTGTCAGCTCAATAGTCTGTAATAAGAGGTAATTGGACGTCGATGTCCTGTTTGCCGATTTATGATTAGACCAGCTTACATGTAAGATTAGTGCGGCAATGTCGGGGCAATATTAGGAGTGACCGCTCCCTGCGGCTTTGAGCCTGTTGTTGAAGCAGCCGGTGTTGAAGTGGTTGCTGTTGAACTGGTCGGCGTGGCCGCAGGCCGGGAGTAAGCGTCGGCATAATTGCGCACGTAAAGGTTCGTGCCAACTGGGCTGAGTTTGCGCGTACCAATCGGTTTCTTCTCATCTAAAAGAGTCTGCAAGTTATCTGCGCTCTTCTGAATTTCTTGGGCCCGACTGTTGCCGCGCTCTAGCGAAGTGCGCTGCGAATCATAGTATTGCTTGAGCTGTTGTAGCTGTTTGAGCGATTCTTTATTGCCTTTGCCTTTGGCGATATTGTCTTCTAGCTCTTTTTGCGCTTTGGCAATGGCCTCGCTTTGAACCCGAGCGGCTTCCATAGCGTCGCGCTCACCTTTAGAGCGGGTGGAATTCTTAGCATTTTCTGCTTGTTGTTGCAGTGAGCTTTTAGCATGCTCGAGTACTAGATCTTTGGGTGGCTCTTTTACCTTGGGCAGATCGGCTTTGGCAGCCTTTTTCTCTTCAGATTCAAGGCCGAGCGAAATCAATGCCTGCTTTGACAGTTTGCCGACTTCTTTTTCGGGGGCGAGGGCAAAAGAGATGCGATATTCTTGGATCGCCAGTTCTTTCTTATTGAGCTTGATATAAGTATTGGCCAAATAATAGTGATAAACCGGATTGCTAAACTCAGCCGCTTGGGCACAACCGAGCCGCGATTCGGCCAGTTTAAAATCCCCATCTTTGAAGGCCTCAATACCTTCTGTCATGGCGGCATTTTCAGCGCAAACAGCTAGGGGGAAAACTATAGTAGAAGTTAGAACGGCCACAGCCAAGCCACAGGCTAGTTTGCTTAGGCTAATAATTGTGGTGCGGATGGCTTTCATGGCTTGCTTGAGAAATTGAGGGTGGTGGTTCTGGAGATAAATAGGTTGCCTACAGCTTTAGTGTAACCGGAGCCGGGCTGCCACATCATCACTCCTGAGTTTTTAGCGGATGGTTGAGGAGTGCCCGGTGGACTTTGCCAGGCATTGGCATACTCATCGGTTGTGGTCGGCTCGGTGACCAAGTCTTTCTGGATGCCATCAAAGTCTTGCTCCCAGGTTGAGACGTCAATCCAGGGTGGCAGACTGCCGTTGTCGGCTTGAATTTGAATTTGTGGGTCAGTGTGGTCAGCGCTGTCATCTTTGGCGAAAATATAGTAGCGCTTGGCGTTTTTGTCATAGTTTTGGTTTTCTAGCAATTTGACCAGCTTGGCCATGGTGTAGCTAGGGTCCATGCCTTGAACGCGCTGCAAGAGCTTTTTCATAGCCGGTTGGTAGTCGGCCTTCAGGGCTTTGATAATGGCCATAATGTTGTGCCCACTGGCATATTCGCCGCCCACTTTGCCAAAGCAATTGATTACCCGGGTGGGAGTTTGGTGGTCAACTAAGCCGTGAATTGTCTGGTCGGCTTTAGTCTCATAGGGAATTGATTTGACTTTTTTGCCGTCCACATTCCAGTTAGACATGTTCTGCACGTGCACTGTGATGTACGACTCAGGAATAGTCATGCTGTAACTGCGAATTGGATTGGCCACGGCACTGGCTGTAGCGGTTGAATCTATCTGACCATTGCCGGCTACGGCCGATTGGCGAAAGGCGTTTGGAATAACCGTGGCGCTGCCTTCGATTGGTGCAATGTCAGCGCGATTTGGGTCGAAGACTGACTCTGAAATGAGGTGGGGCTGCTCGCCTTCGTGAAATACAGTAAAAGTGAATTTCTTATTGTTGGCTACCATGGGCACGTAGCCCTGCATAAAGCTCTTTGAACCTTTGTCGACTTTGCCCGCGGTAATGCCATCGGGAATTTGACCAGGCGTCATCACCAAATTGCTCTCATCGCCCCGGTCAACCATGGCGATAGGGCAGACGTACTGTTTGTTATTTTTGTCGATTCCCATACCCGGATTAATCATATTGGCGGTGCGTCGACCGGCCATCTGACTAAAGAACAAATCTTGAGTCTTGCTATTGGCTAGATTGGTGTAGAGATTGTCGTTTATTGTTTGGGCAATCTGATAGGCCGCATCTCCGTTGCCACCAGCTTTCGGTCCAGCCTGGCCACTTTTTTGCATTTCCTCTAAATTGGCATTGATTAAATAGGCTTTGCCCCAGAGCCTATTGACGTTGCTCATACCTACTTTGCCGTTAGTATCAGCAACATCAGCATATTTTGGGTCGGTGGGCACGCGGATGTCCATCATTTTGCGCGATACGTTTAGTGCGCCAGCATCTGCGGCATTTCTCACCTGTCGGCTACCACCTAAAAACATGGCGAGAGTGAAGAGACCATAAATCAAAGCCATTAGCCCAAAGCCGCAGGCAATTACCAAAATTAAAGAGGCAGCTCTTTTGCTACGCCTAGTTTTCTGCTTGCCCCGACCGCGGGTGATTAACTTTGAGGGCTTTTGCGACATTTTTACTCTCGAAATGTTTTTAGCTATTTTACTGAGCCGCAGGTGTGCCGAGTAGAGGCTGAATGGCACTGGCTCTCAATTGAAATTGATTCATCCAAGGTAGAGGGATGGGCACATTTATTTGCATTACTGTTGCCACTGTTACCTGGCCATTGATTTGGTCAAAAGTGATTTTTTCTAACTCAAGGGAGCTAGCTATACTTGATGGCACAAAGCGTTTCAGCGAATTCTTGACGGCATTTTGAGCCATTGTTTCACAGCTGCAGCTACCAGCCGCACGGGCCGCTGTTTCTGCCCATTGCTCGTTGGTTTGAGCTGTGCTCAAGAGAGCGACTACATCTACTGCAAAAAGAGCTATGGGAATTAAAACAATGAAGCCGACCATTGCTTCAATCAATGTTTGGGCACTGGCACGTCTTGGATTAACTCTAAAGTTACCTCTAGCCTTTGGGGCGTTGCTCTTTATGCGATTTTGGCTTCTTGTCGATGGCATAGGGTTTATTGAGCCGCGAATATAGGGTTTTCAATTAATCGACTGCTGGAGACCGTGAAGGTTGCCGGCGCGCCTAAGCCGGGAACTTTGAAGAAGAAGGGGATGTTGAGCAATGGACGCACAGTTACCGTTGTGGACACCTGCACATACATATTCCCTGAACTGGGGTCATAATCGACAGTAGTTGCTGGCCTCTCGATCATGCCCGAGGCGCCGCCGAGAACGGTGGCCATCCATTTGTCTGGAATTGTGCCCAGCACTGGTCCTTTAGGGTTGGTAGCAATGCTTTTCGGCAACTTCACCGCTTCTCGCAACTGAATATCATTGAGGGAAGCGCAGGCGGTGTAATTAAAGCTGAGGGCTATGATATCGATTACGGGAAAGACTGCGAAGATAAAGATGAAGAAGAGAGCGGGTCCAAATTCGGCAATGGCCGAGCCCCGCTGGCGACGCTTACCTTTATTGTTAGGCTTATTTTTTAACATGTTGTTAGGCCTAATTTGGTCACCGCCCTCAATTAAGGGTAGTCGGCATACCATTTTTGTTTTAAAGATCAATTCGTCTATGTTCATAGATCTCTATAATATATTATTCAAAGGCTGCCGCGGCATTAATAATGGCAAGATCCATCCCGAAATTGGCCAGGAGAGACAGTCCTGTCTTTACAAATGGCTTGTAACTAGTTAAACCAATCGGTATCGAAACTTGAGGAAAGCCACCGAGAGAGGCCACTGCACAAAGGGCCATGTTGGCCATTCTATTCTGTTGAAGAGCTTCTGCCGATGCTGTTTCTAGGGGCGGCAGAGCCGTGGTGGTAGGAAAGCACAAGGCCGTATCATCATTGAGCAATTCGGCTAATTTTTGCTGCAGTTCTCGTTGCTGCGTGCGCCCTTTGTTTGCCTCATCCTCGGTGGCATTCTTGCAATTTAAGAAACGCTCTTTTATTGCCGGTGCCATAACCGGGTCAAATTCCTCTAGCCACTGGCCGTGACATTGCCAGGCTTCAAAGCCGCGAATGCTATTGAATAACTCAATGCAGTCGCTTTTGATTGTGTCACTTATGTTTATGTGTTTGACTGAGTCAAAGTGGCCTTGGGCGCTCGCCATTGCTGACACTATATCTGGTGCTATATTTGGCGCTGCCAGAGCGAGAAAATCGTCGCATATCAATAGCTTTTTTATTTGTCTATCTTTCGTAAGTTTATGGCTCTGGCCACCAAGACCAAGAAGAATAGCGGCTACCCGGGCTAAAATACTGCGACTCGGGGTGAGAATTCCAACCGTATCGAAAGAGGGTCCCAAGGGCAATACACCTTGGCTAGATATGGCACCATGGCTTGGTCTGATGCCCCATATGCCGCAGTAGCTTGCAGGCACTCGAATGGATCCAGCCGTATCAGTACCCAAGGCAAAGTCGACTAGACCGGCTGCTACTGCCGAGGCCGAGCCGCTCGATGAGCCACCAGGAATGTGGCCGGGTAATTGGGTATTTAATGGCGTGCCAAAGTGAATATTGATGCCATCAAGGCTAAATGCCATTTCGTCAGTACAAGTGATGGCCACCAGTCTGGCCCCGGCATCTAGTAATTGATCTATGACTTCAGCATTGCTGCTTTCAATTGAGTGTGATTTTTGCCAGTCGGGATTGCCAAAACCTGTGGTGCGTCCTGCTACTGCAAATAAGTCTTTAACGGCAAAACGTAAGCCCGCTAGGGGCCTAATATCAGGCTCAGCATTTGCAGAGGGCGCCAATCTGGCAATGTCTAATTCTGCGATTATGCCGTTGAAGCTCATCGATGTTGACCTAGCCAAAAATATGGCTTAGTACACCCGACTAGGTCGGCCACTAACCTTGACCGTCTCAACTTTTGCTTTGACTGGCACACGTCCAAAAGAAGTGCCTAAGCTCTCATAGAGCGCCACATCTTCTGGGCTGACAAAACGCTGTTTGATTGCGTCTGCTACATCCATGTACTCGATTTTGCCGTCTTGGTACGAAACCACAGTAACGCCAAAAGTTCCTTGGGATATAAGTTCGACGGCTGCAGCTCCCACTTCTAAGCCAAAGTTCGCATCAACTGGAGTGGCGAATCCACATCTGACCAAGTGGCCTGGGCGTAGGTCTCGCACTTCGGGAGTTTCGTAAACTCCTTCGACAAATTGACCTGTGCGCTTCATGAACTCTTTGATTTCAGGGTCGGCCTTGATTCTGTCGCTCAATTGTTTGACGACGTAGGTTCCCGCTCCGATCAATTTGCGGTGGCCAAATGAGTCTGGCTGCGAGTTCATATCGACTAATTCGTTACCCGATGAATCACGCAAGCCTTCTGCTACCACAATCATTACTGTGCCAGCAAAGACGTCGCTTTCTTCTATGCGTTTGATGAATAGCCCTTTGACATGCTTGTAGAGCACATCAAAATCAACTGGGATTTCTGGAATGAGAATAGCATCGGCGTCGGCTGCTACACCGCCTCTGAAGGCTGTGTGACCAGCGTAGCGGCCAAATACTTCCATGACAAGAATTCTATTGTGAGTGCGACCGGTAGTGTGTAAGTCGCGCACCTGCTCAGCGATGCGATTGATAGTTGAGTCGCCACCGACGCTGTAAGGCATGAGGTCAAGGTCCATGGTCTTGGGCGCGTGCACGCAAGCGATACCTTGGGCTGATAGGTCAACGACAACGCTGCCGGTGTCGTCACCGCCAGCAATGACGAGAGCATCAAGGTTGAATTTTTTTAGGCCGTCTTTGATGCGATCGTATTTTTTATCGTCTTTGATTTTGGAGACTTTTACTCGCGAATTGCCAGCTTCGCTACCTGCCATGAAAACGTCAATGGCGGCAACTCTTTCGCGATTCAGCTCGGTCAAAGATTTTAGGTCTACCAAGTTGTAGAGGCCAGCGTAGCCATTGGGAATGATCCAGGCTGTCATGCCTTTGTTTAAGGCACTGAGCGCGGCTCCCTTGATGACGCCATTGAGTCCGCCGCAGTCTCCGCCAGATGTGATAATGCCGATGTTCTTCACGCGGCCTCCATTTATGTTTTACCTTGTCAATGTAGAAAGTTAGCACGCTTGGCACCCCAGTAAATCTTGACTGCTCGAAGGTTCAAGCTGAGTAACAAAATTTAGGTTGTCATTTGCATGCAGGCAAATGGATAAGGTCAAATTTCTAACTTATAGCCGACACCATAAACGGTTTTGATAATCGATTCTTGGTTCTCGCTATCGATTTTTTTGCGTAGCCGTTTAACACATGTAGTCAGGGCATTACTGGTGGCGTCAGATTGCGATGACCAGACCCGGTCGAGCAGTGCTTCTTGGGTAAAGACTTGGTTGGGGTGTCGCAGCAAAAATTCGAGCAGTGAGTACTCGGTGGGTTGTAGCTTTAGCTCAACGCCAGCCTTTGTCACTTTGTAGGTGCCACGGTCGACTATTAGGTCGCCACATTTGAAGACTTCTCCCACCATGGCTGAAGGGCGGCGCAGCAAGGCCCTGATGCGGGCGCTAAGTTCTTTCATGTGAAATGGCTTAGTGAGATAGTCGTCAGCACCGGCATCTAGTCCAACTTCTTTATCGGGAATGGTATTGCGTCCGGTCAGCATAATTACTGGAGTTGTAAGGCCCAGTCTGCGAATTTCTTGCAAAATTTCAATACCAGACATGAGAGGTAATGACCAGTCGAAGATGGCCAGGTCATACTGGTAGAAGCGCATTTTCTCCAAACCATCTTTGCCATCTGAAGAAATTTCTAGGTGATGGTGCTCAAGGGCGAGCCAGTCGTTAATCATACGGCAGAGCCCGGCGTCGTCTTCTACCAGTAAGATCTTTGCCATCGAGCACCCCTGTTCACTGCCTGTCACCCCATAGTTCGCACTTATTTCTTTCTGGGCAGTTTAAACCAAAACTTGCTGCCTTTAACACCATTTTCGAGGTCGTCTACACCTATTGTGCCACCGTGCTCTTCGATTAATGCACGGCATATCGCCAGGCCGAGGCCAGATCCCTCATGGCCATCGCTGAGCTCAACTTGGCGAAAGCGCTCAAAGATTGAAGCCCGTTGATTCTTTGGCACACCCCGTCCACCATCAATAATTTCGACTTGTATTTGTTGGGAAAATTCTACTTCTTCAGCTAGTTTTATATCTTCGGCTAATTTTAAAACGACTTGTACAAGTCCATTTTTTTCAGAAAATTTGACGGCATTGGCTAGCAGATTGACCACCACTTGAGTCAGTCGCTCAAAGTCGCCCATTACCTCGATATGCGTGTCAGCTAAGGCTCGATCGTAGGTGATTGATACCTGTTGTTGTTTGGCAAAACCGGTTACTGATTCAATCGATCTGACAATCACTGCATCTAAATTGACAGTCTCCATCTGAAATGTGAGCATACCGCTCTCAAGCTTTTCAATGTCGAGAATGTCATTGACTAGGTGCACCACACGGTCGATGTTCATTTCTGCCAGCTCTAGACTTTCCTTGCCAGCCCTTGACATTGGCCCGTAAGCTTCGACTTCGAGTAAGTCGAGAAAACCTTGCACCGAAGTCAATGGGGTGCGCAGGTCGTGTGAGATCATGGCGATAAAGTCTTGCTTAAGGCTCTCGATTTTTTTACGTTCGGTTATGTCGTGTGCCACGCAGAACAGGGCTTTCTCTTGCTCTGACCACTGGCCGGTCCAGAGCATGTCGACAAGTTTTCCATCTTTATGCTTAATTTGATTTTCAAAGGTGCCTTCACCTTTGGTGCTAACAATTGTGTTAATGCTGGCTAGTGTGCTTTGTTGCTGTTCGCCCTCAAGAAGTTGGCTTAGTCTAAGTCCTATTAGTTGATCTGGCTCATAGCCCCATACTTTTATGGCGGCATTGTTGACGCCGGCCAGGCGACCCTGTTCATCAATCGAGCAGATCACGTCAGCGGCATTTTCTACTACTGCTCTTTCTTTTCTTAAGGCTTCAGCCAATGCTAAAGCCATAGAGCGAAAGGTGCTATCTAGCTCAGCAATTTCGTCATTGTCGCCTTTGATAGGTGCATTCAATGGCTTGTTAGCAGCTAATTGTCTGGTGTTGTCCACCAGGGCTTTGAGCCTTCTTGTGGTGCCGCGATTATAGTAGGCAACTAAGGCTAGGGCGAGTAGAATATTGAAAATGACTGCCACAAAAATAAGCAGTTTGACGCCGTTTCTATATTGAATCTGGGCCTCTTTTTTGGCCAGCTGCACTGCTTGTTGTTCTTCTACTAGTTGATCGGCTAGTTGAAAAATTTGATTGAGGGTCTTTTGCAATGAAACCCACTTTTTCAAGAGAGCAACTTTGTCGCCGCTCACCATTGAATCGTGGGTGGTATTTAGTTCTTTGATGCAGACTTGATTGAGCACAGCGAGACGGTCAAAAATAGCGCTTTCATGTTCGTTGTTACTGACTAGCATCTTTAACTGTCGCGCTTCGCTATTGAAGACATCAACTAAGTGACGATAGCGTTTATGATGGCTTTCTGACTCAGTCAAATATGTCAGTATGCTAGAAATGCCAGCGTCTAAAAGTAGTCGCAAGAGAGAATTAGCATGGGTGGCTACGTCTCTGGCGTGAGCTTCCCTGGCTCTTTCTTGCTCAGCTTGTTCAAGCAGAGTAACGAGACCGGCGACGAAGAGCAACTCGAAAATAAGAGGCACCGAGACAAGAATAATTGCCTTGCGCGATAAAGTTAGATTGAAGCGGCTAAACATAAGAAGCTAAGTTTAACCTAAGTTATGCCTGCGCAGTCTGAGGGGGACGGAATGCCCAAACTTGATCACCAAAGCGGTTGGGACTAAAGGCGCGCTTCGCTGCCTCGTATGTCCAGCGCCCGGTTGCTGAGACGTTGGCGTATACCATTAGTTTGCCTGCTTTGTCTTCGCCTACTATGCCTACATGAGCATTGCCGCCACCTTTGGCAGCGTTCGTTCCGGGCCGGGCGCCGTAGATTACGTCTCCAGGTTGGGCTTGCCAGACGGCTATTTTGTCCCAGCCGCGATCTTGCAATTGCTCAACTAGAGCACAAGCTCCTGTCTCTTTGTCGATATCAAGACCGGCATCTTCTAAGACTTCAGATGTTGATATAGCACAGCCTAGGCGGCCGTTCTTGGTGGCCTTAGCTTGCTCAGTCCAGAGCTTTTTGCCTTCGGCCAATTTGGCGCTAGCAACTATTTTGGCTGCGATGCCTGTTTCATTGTCAGTGTTGTCAGAATTAAAGGGTCTTTGCAGTGGGTTCAATCGGGCTACCATTGCATCTGGGTTTTTGGCTATGTCGCCTCTACCGTTTCCTGAGTTGGGTTGAATGAGAAATTCGATTTCTTTCTTGTCCGTACCGCCGTGCAAGGGGTTGCCACTGAGTCCAAGGGCGCGACAGAGAGCCTGTGAGCCTTCGCCAATTTTTCGTTGCGGTCCGAGGTCGCCAAATATGGCAGCCACCATTTTGCCATTGGTGACATTTCTTACCCAAGCTAGGTCGCCAAGTTTTATGCCAAGTTGCTTGTATTCATCGGTCATAGGCAAGACAAAATAGTTGACTTTGTTGGCATCAAGGGCGCTGCCATCGGCATTGGTTAGACTAGTGGTGGCTTGACCATAAGGGTCTTTGCGCCAGTCTGAGCCGCCATCGGCGTCAACAGCAAGTTTTGAGCGTAAGTACACGAGACCATTACTTAGCTTAATCAGCCGATCACTGGGCAAATCAAGTCTTGCAGCGGTGTTGAGCGTTTCTCTGGCTGTGTGATTGTCCAGAGTGGGTCTCACTTTCTCTATATCTCTACTATGGCTTTCGCTGGCATGGTGACGGTGCCGTCTATGTCTTCGGTGCTCAGGCTGGTCGTCGATATTATCTCTTTCTGTTTCTATTTTTCTTTCTCGTTTTTGTTCTCGCTTTCTTGGCAGATCAAGGTCTTTAACGTTTTCGAAATCACCATCAGGTTTCATGGTGCCATGGAGAGCGAGACGAAGCTTTTTACCTTCGATTTCAAACACCGCTACTTTTATATTTTTTGTTTTTTCAATTGGTTTTTCTACAATTTGATAATGATGAGTTTTTCCGTTTTTGTCGTTGGCTGAAAACTGACTGTGGTGGTTCTTGTAGAGCTTGTGGGCTGCGTGAAGGCGATCTTCTGCTTTGTGCTTGTGACTTTGATCAACTACTTTGTCTTGCAATCTTTTATGATCGACAATTTCAAGAGTGGGCAAGTGTTTTTGAGCACCATGATTTTTGCCTGAATCGGTTGCCTTCAATTCTGAGTGTTTGGCAGAGTCGAGGAGATGATTGTTGCTCTTTTCTCTGTGGCTCTCTGGCTTTATGTTTTCAATGTTGCTTCTATGGTTTCTTTCGACTGACATATTCGTCTAGCTCTTTGGCTTTGTTTTAGATTTTGATCAATGAAATTCAGATGATCGCGAACGCTATAACGGCTTATAGCGCTCGCAATATCTGCCCCGGTGAAAAACTATTTGGCACCTAGCACTTTCAAGTCAACAGCTTTACCTGTTAGGCGCTGCCGTCTAGCAGCATAGGTATAGCCTTGCTCTCCAGAGCGTCCTATGACGTCGCCAGCTTTGATCGTGTCACCGGCTTTGGTGCTAGCAAGATCGAGGCCGCCGTATATTTGATATCTGAGACCTTTGGCTTGTTTGTCATAACATGCCATAACCACGATGTCTTGATCTGGATTGTTCTTTCTGTAGCGATCAAGCATGGCCAAGTCGGCAGACCCAAGTCTGTCTGTGGCATTGCCGGCGCGGTGATTGCTGTCTTTATGGTTGAAGCTGTAGACTACTTGACCTTCCTGCATGGCCCGCACTGCACTATCTGGTTTGCTATGCACTAAGGCATGAATATCATCTTTGTCGCGCACTACTTCTACATTGACTTTGCTCGCTTCACCTTTGTTGCTAAAGTTAAGTACTCCTTCGGTGGTTTGGCCTTTAACTACTTTGAACTGAATAGCTGCTTTAGCCCCGTCTTGAACAGTTTCACCGTCGATGAAATTGTCGATTTTGCTGCCGTCTTTGTCGACAGTGGTGACAATACCGCGATCCCTAACTATTGTTTCTCCATTTCGGTTATGGCTTACTTTGCGTCCTGATCCAGAATCTGAATAAGAGTAGACTCCGTCTTTATCAATCTCAACTTGACCATACCAGCCTTTGCCCGTTTCTTTGTTTACCCAATAGTCTTGGCCGTGGCGTGTCCAGCCGCCCCGCTCATCGGTAATACTTTGTGGGCGACCGCGATCATCGAAGTCTGAGAATTTGAAACTTTTGCCACCAGCGTCTCGCATGGCTGTGAGATTGCCATCGGCGTCGTAAACAACAACTGAACCGTTGTTGAGGTCGCGATTGGCTCGCCTTCCATTGCTCATTGTGTAGTTAGCTTTGCCTGAGGCGAAATCTTCGTTGGCGGTATTGCCATTTCTGTCTTCTCTATGGCGCGAAAGTACTTCCCGATTTGCACCCAGCCATTCCACAGCTTTGCTGCCATCAGGACGATAGACTGTGCGATCACCGCGGCCAACACTGGCATCGTAATTTGTATACGAATAGCCCCGAGCGTTGACTTCTATTTCACCTCTCCATTTGGCACCATCATCTGATTTCCATTCATCACTATGTTTCTGTCTGTGCCATGTGCCATATTCATTTTTTACTTGGTTAAGTTCACCGGTTTTGCGATCGTATTTAAATTCAAAGTTGCGATTGGCAGCATCTCTCATGCCCGTTACTCGATCAAACTCGTCAAATCTAATTTCGCTGCCGTTTCTGTTGTTCACTCGTTGCGGTTCGAAGCTGGGATAGATTTCAGGGCAAATACGCCGACCAAATTCATGGCCCATTTCATGCCTAGTTTGCTGGTCGTTGCGAGCAAAAGAGTAGGTTTGTGAAACTAAATCGACTGGTGTATTGAAGTGATCTGTTTGTTCGCCATGGCCGTAATTATTGCCGCCGCCGAAACAATCTCTTACAACAAATCTACCTGCTGAATCACTGGCCATAACGAAACCTCCAAATGGTTTTCAGAATCCCTAGTGGGTGTCAGGAACTTGGGGGGTGTTCCTTGGCAACTACAATAGGGCCAAATTCTGTCTAACTTTTGGCCGGTTGAATTTTTTTTGTCTATGAATGATTAGATTGAGAGCTTGATCAGCACTTCATTTCTGCGCAGAAATGGCAAAGTCCAAGGCGGATTGTAATAAGCATGAACTGGTTCGCCGAGGCTTTTTTTGTTGTTCTTAATCAAAAATGTCTCAAGCTCTTCCGCTTTTTTTTCCATGTCTTTTTGATCGGCTAAGCCTGAAAACCGAATAGCGGCAATGCGCTCACCGGCTACTTCTAGCAACTGGATGCGCTCATCTTTAGGCTGGGGCAGCGTGGCTAAGCTGTACTGCGAGGGCATGGTGAAGCGTATCTTCCAGATGCTGCCATGGGCCTCAGCTGTGACAGGAGCGGTCATGGCGATTTTTTCGCTCTTCTGCTGCGAAACAGGTGCCGTCATGGCAATTTTTTGAGTACTAAAAGTTTGATTTGATTGATTTTTACCAAAGATATAGCCGGCCAGCACACGAAAACCGGTTTCAAGTGCTTCTTTCTGATTTCCTGCTATTTCTACTTCGGCTACAACTGTGGGGTCGTACTGTCTGATTTCTATAGTGCCGTGGCTCTCTAAGACGTCGTACTTGGGCTGCTCTGCTTTAGAGACTGCTTCGCTTTGCGCGATGCCAGCTGCCACTGCAGCACCGATTAGGCCAAAAAAGAGGAGTCGTTTTTTCATCAGTTCACCATAAAAAACTTCTAGAAATCAGCACTAAGCTTGGCCATTATCGCATCTTCTTGCTTGGCCCTTGTCGTGTCTTTAAGGGCCATGAAGCACTGTTTCTTCAGTCTATGACTGTTTAAGTTAAACTCCTCGGGAAAATCAGCATTGAGTGCAGCAAGTGCTTCTTTGTACTTTCCTAAACCAATTAAACAAGTAGCTATTTCGATTCGGTATTCAGGCTTAGGATTGGCGCCCCCCATAGCGCGGAACTCTGCTAGCCCTTCGTTGTAGCGTTTGCTCGTGGTGTACATGCGGGCCAGATGCTGTCGCGGCAACCAGACCCTGGACGCATCTGAATATTTAATGGCTTCTTTGTAGGCTTGCTCAGCGGCATTGATCTGAAACAGTTGTAGGTGAATTTCGGCCTTTTGATCGTAGAGCTGGTCTTTCGGCCCGCCGTACTCAATGGCTTTCTCTACTTCTGCTAGGGCTTCTTTAAACTTTTGCTGATTGCGCAAGAACTCAGCTAAATCTGAGTGGGCATCGGCAGAGCGCGGATTGAGTGCAATTGCATGCCTGATATCAGGTTCTGCTAACTCGCTCTCGTCAACTTTGAGCCATATTTCAGCTCGGGCTAGATAGAGTTGGTCGCTTTTAGGAAAACACTTGATTGCCGCTGTGAGATAGTCGGCTATGGCTTGGAGATTATTAGCTTTGCTTGTGGCTGCATGAGGAAGTGCCAGGCTGTAACTGAGGCTGTGAGCTTTGGGATTTATGGACTTGAGGATGGCCCCTATTTCTTTGAATTTGCCGCTTTTTCTCAGGTCTCGTATCTGCTGAATAGATGCCCGTTCACTAGCTTTCATCTCTTCTGGCTGCGCAATTGCCGCTGCATTGGCCAATGCGAGAAGCAGCGCCGTGGCTATATAGATTTTTGAGCCTTTAATTTTGGGGTTCATACAAAGATTGTCAGGAGATAGAAGCAAGAGAGTGTAGATTCTCTTGCAATCTTATAATGTCTACGATTTTTTAGTGTTCGACAAAATGCTTCAGCCGGCGCTACTTTTCAACCCGCGAAGCTCTAAAGGGGTAGTGAGACAATTTTCACACCTCTGGACAAATCTATCTGATACTTTGAACTCTTGATATTGGTGTAACGGCACGGTAAGAAATTGTTTTTGAGACGGTTCCTGTTTGTTGTATTGCTAGCGCTTATGGGCCAGCCTGTTTCTGCTGCAGTGAAATTGCCTGCAATATTTTCTGACCATATGGTCTTACAGCAAGATCAGCCAATAAAGATTTGGGGCACTGCTAAGCCCGCTGAGAAAATTCAAGTGAGCTTGGGTAGCGAACGTGCCACTTGTGTCGCCAATAAAAATGGTAATTGGCATGTCATTATCGAAGAAGCTCGACCTAGTGCTGCACTAGAACTTAAGGTGCAAGGCGAAAATCTTGTTGTAATTAAAGATGTGCAAATGGGCGAAGTTTTTCTCTGTGCTGGACAAAGTGAATTGCTAGATACTCTCAAGAGTCTAGCAGTGAGTGAAAAAGTGGTGCCGGCACCAGCTAACAACAAAGTGCGATATTTTGTTGTGCCTAAGAGAGTAAGTGCAAATCCGGCTGGTACCCTTGCTGGAAGTTGGAAGCTAGCCGGTGACAAATCGGCTCTGGCGGATTGTTCAGCACTTGGCTATAACCTTGGCAGCAACTTACAAACGAATTTGAAAGTACCGGTTGGCATTATTGATTGCTCTTATCATGAAACTCCAATAGCTTCGTGGATTTCCAAAGATCGTTTAAATCAGATGTCGGTTTTTCGACCGGTTTTAGAGCCAGGCTATAAAGAGCCAGAGATCACCGTTTCGGCTGATGGCAAGCACACTTTTAAAGCAAATACTAAACCGTGCGTTGCCTATAATGGCATGGTGGCACCACTTGTTGGTTATAGCCTTAAGGCCATAATCTGGTTTCAAGGTTTGCATGATTTAGGACAGGCAACTAGCTATCGCAAATTGTTGCCGATGATGATTCGCGACTGGCGTGCTCGCTGGGCTCAAGAACCTGATATACCGTTCTTTTTTGTGCAGTTGCCTAGTAGCCAGATTGCCTCTGTTACTTTTGATCCCAATTCGCTACCAGCTTGTGTTGGTGCTTCAGATCTGTGGGTCGGTCTGCGCGATGCTCAAGCATCAGGGCTAGCTGTTGGTTCGACTGCAATGATTGTCACCAATGATTATAGTCAGCACCACAGTTTAAATAGCATAGATGGCTTACCAAATCGGGTCAGTCAGGCCATTTTGACTAAGTTGTTTGAGTCTACCAAGGCCGCCTTTGGGCCAATCTATGAATCATATGATAGTCAGGGATCTGCCATTAAAGTGCACTTTAGCAATTGCAAAAATGGCTTAGCTTTGCGCTTGAAACATGGTCAACCAACTGGCTTTGAAATGATTGATACCAAAGGTAGAACATTTGCCGCCGAAGCAAAAATTGTCGATAACGATTTACTTGTAAGTAACACTCAAGTACTTAATCCAATTGAAGTTCGTTACGACTGGAAAGACGCAGCTAAGGCTACTCTCTTCAATACAGAGAATTTACCCGCTGCGCCTTTCCGTGTCAGCATTAGACCTTAGTGCTTCTATTTTGCTGCTAGTTAGCGCATTTTGTTTCTGTAGGCTCTGCCTTCATCTGTAATCCAAACGTTGAGCATCTGAGCCAGTTGTTCAGTCAATTGGTTTTCTTCGAGCAACAAATGCTCACCGTCGCCAATCATCATCATCAGTTTGTCCTGGCTTGAAATAGCGTTGAACAGTTCAATTGTTCCTTCTGGTTTGACGAGCCTATCTTTAAAACCTGCCATCATTAACACTGGTGGCTTTTCAATCAAGTGGGCGTTATCAAAATTGCCTTTCATAAAGGTCTCAAACTGCTTCAACTCTTTTGGAGACAACTCGAGACGATTCATCGAGTTATGACTCATTTCGGTGCGAAGTTTTTCATTGGTGCTGATCTTGTCAATGATTTCAGGATCCATTTTCTTGTCAGGATCTTCTAGATAGTGAGCACCAACAACGATTTCGCCACCAATCTTGTAGTAGCGATCACTTGATGGCACTGATGATACCAGGCCGTCTACAAGTTCTGGATGGCGAGCCGTGGTGGCCATGGCGATAGCACCACCCATTGATTCACCTACCATAAATATTGGTACGCCTGGGTAAGCCTTGCGCAGTGATTTAAGAGCTTGTTCTATGTCGAGTAAGCAGGCTTCAAAATCTACTGTATCTTGACCCTTGCGCTTGGCCCATTGGCCAAAGCCACGCACGTCTACGGCATAAACGGCAAAGCCACGGCCAGCCATGCTTCTTCCAAAATCTGCATAAGAAGCACTGCTGAAGCCTAGGCCGTGCACACAGAGCAATACTTCTTTAGGCTGATTTATGGGCAACCAAGCGCGGTATGGCACTTTTATTTTGTTGGCCCAGACCGGCACTCTTTTAGTTACTGTGGTGGTTGTTGTTTTTGTAGTTGTTACTCTAGGAGCCGCGCAAGCTGGCTGCCCTAGTGAAAGGGTTGAAGCTAAAGTAACTATGGTGAGTAAAAAGGGTAAAGCAGAGTTCTTCTGAAGCATGGATGTTCCTTTTGTTTATTGCAAACCGAAATTTAAGCAGTACAAGACTAGCAGGTAGAAACTCAAGACTGGCCAGCAGGTAATAAGTTCCATTTTGTTGTTGCTATAGTACAAGCCCAAGTTTGCCTAGCCCGGAAGTGGTCACGCAAACAGGATGCTTTCAGTAAGCTTTCTGTAGAGTCTCGAATGTGCCACGGCGCAGATGAGTTTTTAGTTTTGCTCTCAGTTCAAGTGGGGCGACCGGAGTAAGTATGTAGTCGCTAGCCCCGGCTTCGAATAGTTTTTCACGAGTTTCAACTGAGCAAGCTTTGCCGTCGGCGATAATCAATAGTGGCAGTGTCTGCCAGCGGATGTTACAGCGAATCATGCGGCAGAGGTCATTGCCGCTAACGCTTGGCATTGTCTCTTGTAAAAGCACAAGGCTGGGCTGTAAATCGTCAAGTACCGAGAAGGCTTCCATGCTGCTCTGCAGCGATGTCACAGCGATTTGCTCTTGCGCCAAGATAGTTTCTAACGTGCTTAGCAATTCACGATCACTAGCAATCACTAGTACTCGTGGGGGCACTAGGCTGCTGGAAAGATGATTGGCTGTGCTAATGATTTCTGTGTCTGTTTCTGTTTTGGCCTCGACTTGCTCAGATAGGTTTTCTTCTCTGTCTCTGTCTCTGTTATCTTCATTTTCTATCGCTGCTTCTTTTAAGTTGAGATCTCGCAATCTGCTGTCAACTGCTGCTGTAGCCTGTTCCACTAACAGGAGAATTTCACTCCATTTGCTATCAGGAGCCATAGTGTCGGCTTTGCTTATGGCAATTAACTCTTTTTCTAGGATCGAACCGATTTTGCTTAGTTCATCGAAGCTAAGCGAGCCTGCCGTGCCTTTTAGTTGATGGGCGCGACTGGTAGCACGGTTTAGCGATACCTGATCTTTTTGTTCTGAAGCGCTGTTTATTTCATTTATTAGTTGTTCAAACTCTCCTCCGAGTTCAAGCAAATAAATATTACCCAACTCAGCTATGGCCAGCTCCGTCTCTCTAACGGCTCTAGCTGCCTGTTCTTCTTTTGTGATCGGGCAATCTGATTCTGGTAACAAGTTTTCTTGACGTAAAAATTGGTCTAGGGTTTGCTGGTTTTCATTCAAAATTAGTTCGTCCACTAAAACTAGTTCTGGCTCTAGTTCTGAGTCTAGCTCTTGCTCTTGTTCTTGTTCTTGATCTTGTTGGCTAGGAGCGTTGACGCACTTTTCTTTCAAAAGTTCAGCAATTTGTTGGACGAACATCTCAGGATGAATTGGCTTTTGAATGATCATATCGACTTGATAGACATTGCGTAGGGAGGCAAAGGTCTTTTGATCAATGCCTGAGCCAGAGCAGAAGACAATTGGAAATTTATAGCCTTTTTCTCGCAGGTCTTTTATAAATGTAGCGCCGTCGTTGCTTGGCATACGATAGTCGATGATTGCTAAGTCAGGTGACTGTGCCAGAGCATTGATGGCATCGGCAACACTACGAGAGTCGATTACTTGGTACCCAGCTGCTGTGAGAATGCGAACAAGCAGCTGGCGAAAAAATGGGTCATCATCAACGATGAGAATTTTTGTGGGTGTGTTCATAAAGCAATTTTCCCCTGTGGGACAAAATTGTGCCATCACCCGACCGTCGTTATCTGCTATTGAAAGTTCCCCCTTAGGCAAACCAGATGGGGGATGCGCTCATTTCTTGAAAGGGTATGATGAAATAGGGACACTTGTGTCCTTAATCAACCAACTGTTTGGCAAGTCTGGTGCACTAATTTGAAATGCTAGCAAATGAGACTATGCAGCTCGTGAACGTCTTCATGATTGAAGACGATAAATATTATTGCGAGTATGTGCGACGACTACTCGCCTCTCGCAAGCAGCCTCAGTTTGAAGTGCAGCGCGCTAGTGACATGGCAGAAGCTCAGCGCTACTTGAAAGACGAAACACCTGATGTAGTTTTGCTTGACCTCAATTTACCTGATAGTCACGGCCTTGAGTCGCTCAGCCGAGCAAGAGAATTTGCCGATGGATGCCCAATCATTATATTGACCAGCAGCGACAACGAACAGCTTGGGTTGCAGTCAGTCAGCCTGGGTGCCCAAGACTATTTAGTCAAACAGCACATAGGTAATGAGTCGCTTGTGCGCAGCATTCGCTACGCCATTCAAAGAAGGCGGTCTGAAGAACAGACACAAAGAATGGCAGCCATACAAGACTTTATTGCTACTCTAGCTCACGATATGAACGTTCCATTAATAGGAACAGAAAATCTTTTACGCGGCCTCTTGAGCGGACATCTCGGGCAGTTAAATGCTGAGCAGAGTGAAGCTCTGATGGTGATGAAAGAAGCTAATCAAAGTCAGCTCCAACTTGTTAATCGCTTGCTCGAGATCTATCGCTATGAAGTCGGCAGCGATCTTGACCGCCGCATTCTCAATGCCAAAGAGCTATTAGTCGACTGTGTAACTGGTTTTTCAGAGAATAAGCAAGTGCAAATTAACTGCTCATTCGATGCCCTTGAACCTGGCTGCCGTATTTGGGGAGACCAAGAGGCCCTCAATGCCATGTTTTGGAACTTACTCGACAATGCCGTCAAATACAGTGACAGTGGCCAATCTGTTGATATTTCAGCAGAATTGGTCGATTCTAAGTTGTGCGTTCGTGTCCATAATTTTGGTAAGCCCATGCCAGAAGAGGTTAAAACCAGTATGGTCTCCAAGTTCTGGCAAGGTGTTCCTGGCAAAACCTATGTGGCTAAGACAGGTCTAGGTCTCTATCTCTGTCATAGAATTGCCCAATTGCATCAAGGCCGTATTACCTGTGAAAGCGATATAGAAAACGGTACAACTATTACGGTTAAGCTTCCTATAAGCGGAATGCTTCTAACTTAATTGTTAAACTAGGCCGGTGCGCAAGGCCTTCACGGCTGCCTGTGTGCGGTCTGATACAGATAGTTTTTCCATCAGGTGGCGCATATGAGTTTTGACAGTCTCGGTGCTGAGAATGAGACGGTCTGCTATTTCTTGATTGCTCAGGCCTTCAACTACCAAGGTGAGAACTTCTAGCTCACGATCTGAAAGTGAGGTGGCGACTGGGGTGGCTACGGGCTTTTGATCGACAAAGGGGCGAATTACCCGCTTGGCAATTGATGGATCTAGCCAGATTCCCCCACTGTTAACTGTTCTTATGGCATTAACCAATTGATCAGCTGCCACGTCTTTTAAACAGTATCCATCGCAATTGGCAGCCAGGGCGGCCAGTATATCTTGGTCCAGGTTGTGTGATGTCAACATGACAATGCGAATTGTTGCGTCTTTTGCTTTGATTTGTTGAGCGGCATCAATGCCATTGATGCCCGGCAGGCCGATATCCATAAGGATGACGTCGGGCTTGGTCTGTAATGCTTTGATCACAGCAACGTTACCGTCATCTGCCTCCGCCACAATTTTGAGGTCGTGAAACTGCTCAAGGGCGAACCTTAAGCCCATGCGAGTGATCTGGTGATCTTCCACAAGCATGATCGATATTTGGGTTTGAGGAGCGTTGGTGGGCCCGCTGAGACTCATTGGCTAAGTTTGTTTCCTTGCGAACATTCACTCTCCTATTCTACTCAATATCACCCTGAAAGAGTAAGACATAGTCATGAAGGGGGATGGTCGACTTTGCCTATGGCCTATATGTTGGTAAGAGGATATGAATTCTAAGGAGTAACAAATGTCATTAAGTAGCATGCTTTATGAAAAGATCGTTGGCCAGGCATTTGGGGCGATCAAGTTTCAAAAGACTGAAGAGCTGCCCGTCAGCGCTACCACAACAAATCGATTGAGAGCGGTAGAGCAGAAAACTCGTCACCTAAGCTTTGTTGAACGCTTGAGACATTCGTTTATGAGTAATGATCAATCTCAAGACATACAAGCTTGCGCTCCTGAAGATTCAAAGCCGGAGAGCACTCCTCTGGCCGTCAGTGGTAGTCTTGTAAATTTTCAACCGGTTGCTAGAGGAAAAAATCTTGGTATCGGCAGTAGTGTCACTGTTGACGCAATTGCTGAGGCTAGAATAAAAGATAGTGCCCAGAAGAGAGCGCGAGTCACTAGTACCAGGTTGACTGCACTTGAAACTTACCTAGATAAAACGGCCAATTGAGAATAGAACCTAGAAGCTAGAAGCTATTTGCCACCAAGTTTCTTGGCCCGGGCCTCGAGCTTGCTTGCTTCATCGTTGAGGCCGGTTTTGCGCAATAGTTGGGCGTAACCATTGAGGCAGCTGGCCAGTTCGGCTGGGCTAGCTTTTGCATTCTTTTCTCTGATTGCCAGGGCTCGTTTGTAGCGACTCTCAGCTTTCTTGAATTTACCGTTTTTTGTTTGTACTGCCGCCAAGTCTTCAAGGGCTTGAGCTACTTTGGGGTCTTCT
This sequence comes from Candidatus Obscuribacterales bacterium, assembly GCA_021732025.1. Lineage (GTDB taxonomy): Bacteria > Cyanobacteriota > Vampirovibrionia > Obscuribacterales > Obscuribacteraceae. The sequence continues at coordinate 32,502 of JAKFVU010000046.1, forward strand.
GGGCCACCTATACTTTCCCTTGTGGTGACGAGGTTCTCGTATACTGGCTCTGCCATATCTAGTTTGCCACTGTCGCTATAAGCGCTAGCTAAATTTTCAAGAGACTTAGCTGTTTTCGGATGATTAGCACCGAATGCTTTTTTGCGAATATCTAGTACTTTTGTGTAGACGACTGCCGCTTCACCGTTCTTGCCTGTTTTGCGGTAAACATCAGCTAGCCCGTTCAGTGTGTCAGCAAAATCGGGGTGATCTGGTGCAACTTTTTCTCTGATTTGTTTGGCTCGAAGATATAGTGGGACCGCTTCGGCGTAGCGTTTCTTATGGCGATAGAGGTCGGCCAGTCCATTGAGGGCGTTAGAAACCTGAATGGCATCTTTGCCATATGATTTTTCGTAGATGGCGAGTGCTTCTTTGTAATCTTTTTCAGATTCATCCAAGTTATCTTTCTTGTCGTAGAGCAGGCCTTGGTTGAGAAGAGTGGTGGCAAAATTACCGTAGCGAGCACCACTTTTTTCTGCTTGGCGGCGGCAGATAGCAAATTGCTTTTCTGCTTCCGAATAGTTGCCATCGTGTAAAGCCGCTAAACCGCTTTTGTTGTGCTCGTCCCAGGTTTCAGCGTAGGCGGGCTGAATTGTGAGAATAATAATTGCTAGTGCCAACCACCGCTGCATAGTTTCAATCCTTCTAAAAGCCGTTAGAATTATCAACTATTCCAAGCTGAATTTATGCATGATAATCGTTTGGTCTTGAGATTTTAACGCTTGGCTACCTTGGCCTCAAGTGAGGAGAAATTGACAGTTGACTGATAAGCTTCACGACCAAGTTGCCACAGCCTTAGCAAGTCACCAACTTGAATATAGTGTCTTTGCCTGCGATCCCGATTTTGCTGATACTGCGCTTTTTTGCGAAAAATATGGCTTTCAGTTAGGCCAATCAGCTAACGCCATTATTGTTGCTACTAAAGTCGAACCAATTCGTTACGCATGCTGCATTGTGCTTGCTAATACAAAACTAGACGTCAATAGAACAGTGGCAAAATTGCTCGAAGCAAAGAAAGTGTCATTTGCAACAGCAGAACAGACCATGGCTTTGACAGGGATGCAGATTGGCGGTGTTGCTCCTTTTGGCTTGTCTGACATTCCGTTGTATGTCGATGCCTCAGTGATGGCAAGCGCACTAGAAGTAATCTTGGGTGGTGGCAATCGTTCGACTAAAGTTGTTCTAAAACCTGACCAGTTGTTGAAGTTGCCTAACGTCCAAGTAATTGATGGCTTGGCAATTGCCAAATAATTGGAACTTCTTTGATTTCTTTCAGTCTCTGCCTGCTGATGGCACTTGTGCATCATTACAGCTGATGGAGAAAATATTATGCGTCGCACGCAAACTAACCGTTATACATCCGTATATGCCATTTTGGCGGGCTTCGCATTAACTGGCTCTATGGCCGCTTATGCTGATACCCAGGTGACCACTACAACTACAAGATCTACTACTTCTCCAGTATCTACAACTACAACATATGTTTTGTCACCAAGTTCAAGTTACATTGTTGTCGACCCCATTACTGGAGTTGCTAAGGGTACATACAATACAGTTACCCATTTAGTTAATGGCTCCCCGCTTTCATCTGGTTATGTCATTGTTGACGAAAGCACAAGGGCAATGGTGGCTATGGTTGATCAGTATGGCAACATTGTCGACGTCGCTGTTGCTCCAGCCAATCAAACTTTACTGCTTTCAATTGATTCTAGGCGCAAGGATCTCGAAGCGCAGATTGCCGAAGCTCAAGCAAAAGGTCGTCTAGCGGCAGCCCAAGCCGAACTTATGCGGCAAGAGTTAGCTGCTGTTACTCCTTATGAGCCTTCATCATCTAGTGTGGTTACATACAGCCGAGCAATTCAAATGGGTTCTGGACTTAACTCTGTTTCTAGCCGTCTGGTGCCAATTACAGAAAAGACCTATTCAAACGTAATTGCTCCTCAGTTTGTCACTGTTGATGGCCACCTAACTTTGGCTGACGATCTGACTTTCCGCAAAATTCAATTAACCAGACGTATTGAAGATGAATATGCATTTGGACACATCACCAAAGATCAACTATTGCAATTCAAATCTGATTTGACTGCACTATCTGCTCGTGAAGCCGGTTATAGAAGTGGTGCTTCAATCAGTGCTACTGGTGCCAAGGTAATGACTGATGATTTAAACAGTCTGCAATCTAAATTAGAAAGCGCTGTCGCTGTTAGATAAATTGCCGGTCAATATAGTTTTCAATTTAGAGGATAAGATATGAATAAAATGATAAATGCACTGCTTATGGTGCTCTGCACATTTGTTCTCAGTGGCTACACCCTTTCAGCATCTGCTCAAACCACCGCTGAAATTGCTAAGAATAACTGTGACTCTTGTGCCAATTTCGCTGCCAAGACACTAAATTATTGTGTCTCCAAAAAAGGCAACTACGGCAAGGCAACCATGACCAATGCTCTTAAAGATGTGATTACTGCTTGTAAGTCATCATCTGAATTTATTGCCAATGCTTCGGCTTTGCAGAAAAAATCGGCAGCAATTACAGTTGAAGCTTGCAACGAGTGCATCAAAGCTTGTGGCAGTTCTACAGTGAACTCTGATGTCAACATCAAGGCTTGTGCTGATGAGTGTCGCAAGTGTGCCGGTAACCTCAGTAAAATTGTTAAAGCCGAGTAGGTTTTAAACAGCTAATTACGACAATCGATGGAAATTGCTGAGCTTTTGGATTTAAGATCTAAAATGACCCAGCTAATTTCCATCGATTGTTTGTTAAGGTGCTATGAAACTACTAAAGCTAATCACCGCATCTATATTTACTATTGCCGCCTTGGCCTCTTGTGACTACCAAGAGAGAGTGGTTTGGTCTCCTGATGGAGAGCGCATGGCCGTGCTAGCTGACCAACTGCACGTGGCTGACAAAGAGTCAATATCTAAACCGCTCCTAACGAAGCAATTTGGTTCTGTTATAGCAGTCCGTTGGTTGCCAGATAACCATCACGCTTTGGTTGTTTATCGTCGTAGCTTGCATCATGTACTTAAAAGTGGCTCAAAGAACTCAAAAAATTCTGATACAAGCGTTGACTACCTACAGATTTTCGATTTTTCTGGTGCTGTTAATGAGGTCAAAGCGGTTGCTGGGCCTGTTTTGTTTAAAAGCAACACGGCTATTGAAGACTTGCGTCTTTCGCCCAATGGAAAATTAGTGGCAATTTCTCAAGCCGACAAGTGCCGGCATCGAATTTCTATCATCACTCTTGGTGGTGTTGCAAGCGTTGTGGCAAGCAACGCTTCTGAACCAGAGTGGTCTAAAGATAGCTGCTCGATTTATTTTTTCAGAGAAATTTCACCTAAAAATTCAGCCTACACAACATTTATTCCTGTATCAACGATCAGCAGCTTGGCGGTGGCTGATGCCAGCGGTAAACTTAGCGTCAGCAAGTTGCGCCGTGACTTGGCTCAGTGTGCTGGTGATATCTTAAGTGGTGGCAGAATTCGCGCCCTTGAAGACGGCAGTTTACTATTCTGTTCAACTGCAATTAAGCTGCCTTCTGCTGGGGCAATGTTTGGTTTGCAAGAGCGCGCGTTGTTTCGCTATCGACCGTCTTACCGTGCTAGTAAGCCAAGCGTAGAGCAGATCAAAATCGACGGACCATCTTTAGCTTCTGATTTGGAGACTTTTGAACCTAACCAGAATGGCAGCAAGATCGCTATTTGCTCAAGTAAAGGGGCCGTGCGCCTTATTAGCCTAAGTGATGATGGTACCAGTGGCCAGGTTACACTTCTGGAAAAGCCCTTGGCTGACAGCGCTGGCAATTTCGCTGGCTGTGCACCTCGATGGCGCAATGCCAATGAGCTAACCTTCTCGGTACGAAATGCAAGCAATGTTCAAGCTTTAGGCGACCACGATGGTGACGTCGTATTACAAGACTTCAAAGGCTGGACTCCCGGTTCTGAATTACCAGCCAGGCAAGTACTCAGCCGCAACTGGCCCCTGGCTAATATCGACTTTCTCAAGTTATCTAAGCCTCATAAGTAGAGCTGGTTATTTAGCGTTTAGTTTGGCTTCTCTTACCGCTTCTACTGTCATTTGGGCTCTTAACTCCACGGCCTGCGCTTCCTCGCCCTTTTCTTGGCCTGCTAGAGCTGCGGCTAGTTTATGGCGAGCTTTCGCTACCTCAGGGTGATCTGCCCCAATCAAAGTCTCAAGCGCTGCAATCAGCGTCTTGTAAGAGTCTTCCGCTTGGGCAAAGGAGCCGTTCAAGAGCAGTTCATCAGCATGTTCCAGAACGCTTTTGACAGACTTTAGTGTCTTTTCGGCGCGGTCAACTACATAGGGGTTTTCGTCGTCTTTTAGTGATTCCAAAATTTCCACTGGAGTATTAGCGTTGCCGGCCAACTCAAAGCGCACATCTGGGCTTTCATCGTGGGCAAGGTTGGTCAAAACCTCATTGGGGGTATTTGGGTTTTTGGACACAGCCGAGCGGACCTCTGAAGACTCATGTGTGGAGAGCTTTTCTAGAGTACTGGCTGTAGCCTGAGCATTTTCAGCAACTCGAGTTACCACTTCGCTATTGCTCTTATCTGAGAGCTTTTCAAGAGTCTCGGGCTTGGCATCTGGGTGCGAAGCCAGTCTTTGCTTAGCTTGTGTAAAGGCACTGGCGCTGTTGGCAGTTGAAGGCGTGACCAGTTTTTCATCATCTGACATGTTTTTTCTCCCGTTTCCTGGGCCGAAGACGGGAGGTTTGAGCTAAAGTTCCTAAGTAACTTATTTGTTTTCGTCTACCACTTCGGCATCGACCACTTCTAGTTCGGTATTCTGATTTTTCTGGATCATGGGCAGGTTGGCGTCGACAATAGGTTTGCTATCACTCTTATCTTCGATAAGTTTTGGTGTTGTCATTTTTGCCTTAAGAGCGGCTAGCTCATCATCAAGATCAAGGCTTTTGGCGGCATCGTCAAAGTGCTTTTCAGTTGAAACACCGCTTATCTCTTTGAGAGCTTCGTTGCGGTTTTCTTTCTCTTTAATTTTCTCTTCCCATTTGTCCATGCTTGAGCCACCACCAGCAGTGCCGCCTGACATGAGTTCATTGGCTTTGGCGACTCCATCAGCAGCCTTGGCACGGGCTAACATTGCTTGTTTCTTTACTTTGAATTCGCGATATTCTTCTTCTATTTCGCTTAGCTTCTGCTTCATGGCTGTGGTGCTATTCTTTTGTTCGGCAAGCTGATTGGCGAGCGATTGAACATGCTCAGCAAATTCTTTTTTCTTGGCAATACACTGTCTGGCCAGGTCGTCATTATTTTGCTCGACTGCCATTACCGCCCGTTTTTCCCAGAGGGCCAGATCGTCTTTGTTTTTCTGTAGCTGAGTCTCTAGCATTTTTTCGTTAGTAACTGCTACTGTCACTGCTTCTTTGACTTTCTTCAGACCAGATTCTAGCTCCATCTGAGCCTGCTCAGCCAATATGGCCGGAGTTTCAAGCTTGCTTACGCCCTGGTTGAGCATGCCTTTAATAACGTTCTTGAATCGGTCGAGCATATATTCCTTCTTAAGTAGGGTAGGGCAGGACAGACACCCATAATACCCGCTCAATTGGACTTTAAAACTGCTTTTCGCTTGCCCTTAATCGATTAATTTTGGACTGCCAGCAGTGCTAGCCGGAAGTAAAAAGTTAAAGGACGCTCCGCCGTCTTTGCTGTTCTCGACCCAAATCTTGCCACCGCTGCGCTCGACAATTGTTTTGCACACACTTAACCCTAAGCCAGTTGAAGGCGTATCAACTGTTTTGGCATTAGCCAGTTGTTTGAACGGGGCAAACACTTCGTGTCTGGCTTGCTCTGGAATGCCAGAGCCCTGATCGACTACGGCAAAGCGAATCATGTCATTTTTGTCCGGTGTCGATAAAACCTCAATGCGAGTGCCCTTCGGCGTATATTTAATGGCGTTTGAAATTAGATTGATTAAGACCCGCTCTAATTCAGACTCGGTGCCACGAACCATTGACCATTCTACTTTGGCGACAATTTGCACGCCTTTAGCTTGAGCTAGGCTGCGTACAGCTTCAGTCGCATGGTTTATCACTATTTTGTTAGAACAGACTCCCTGTGATGATTGTTCGAGGTTGCGAGGGTCTGTTGAATGATCAAGTTGATTGAGCAAATTGGTCAGCCTTTCGACATTGTTTGATATAGCTGCTAGCTGTTTGTTTGTCCAGCTTTCGCGCCCTTCGCTCAGTGTAATTTGTTTGCTTTGAGCAACGAGAGAGGCAATTGTCTTTAGTGGCGCCCCAAGTTCAATAGTCAGGTAGCGACTTATTTGATCGCGCAATTGCTCAATGTTTGTCGAATCGGTAATGTCGTGGGCTACGCAAAAATATGAATGTGATTTGTCATTCCAGGTAATCGTCCATTGGCTGTGGCTAGGAAACGCTAAGAGATTGTCTGCCGATAGTTGAAAGACTTTGCGTGTTTTGCTTTCGCGCGCTAACTCAAATTGGCTCTCTAGGCGGAGGCGGTGGGCGCCTTCGAAGAAATCAAAAAACTCTTTCTTTTCTTGAAAATCGAGCCATTTGGAGACAATCTCATTGCCTTTGATTATTTTGCCGTTTTCTGAAAGTTCGAGGAGAAAGGCTGGTGATAGTTGGTAGAGACTGTGTTGTCTTGAGTTGGCATGATGGAGCTTGCGATCGATTTCGAGCAGGGCATTGTCGATTGCCATCAATTCTGGTGGCCCAGAATTTAGTGGGTTGAGCTCTTTGTTTCGGGCCATAGCTGCGGCATTGGCGAGAATATGCGATATTGGTGCATAGGCTAGCTGCCCCACCAACCAGGCCAAAAATATACCCCCTACTGACGACAATATCAGGGCGGCGTAGAGATACGATCGCACTAGCCTTAAGGTGGCAATGTTCTTGTCTGAGGCTGCCCGACCTTGGGATGCCACTTCATTGCTTACTAAATTGATTTCGCTAAATATTGTCGAAACCGATTGCTCAACCTTGGCTAATATGGCCGGATTGCTTGTGTCGAAAGCTACTAACGGAAGCTGTTTTTCCGTGGTTTGCCATTTATTTACGACGCTTGTTAAACGGGCGACTGCGATGGGCGAAAGGCCATCATAGCTAAAGAGTTGGCGGGCAATGGTATCAAGGCTATTTTTTGTTGTTCGTGCTTCTGCTACTAAATTAGCACCAGTATTGTGGCGCTCCAAGCGAATTGATAAGACCCGCTCAAGCATTGACGTGACAAGCTTTTGAATAGTGACAGTGAAGCTTTTGGCAGCTATTTCTCGTTGTACAGTTTTTTGGGTATTGGTGACATTTGTGTAGAGAATGATTGAGAAAATTATTTGGCAGGCAAGCGGAATCGATAGAACCGAAATACCGATTTGTTTTAAGGTCAAGGCTTTCATTGTTCGGCCTCGCCATTTTTTTGTTTAGCTAAAGGCAGTCTGACTGTGGCCTTTTGCATAAAGCCTTGATCGATGATGACAGCGATTGTGCCACCATGACTCTTTATGATATTTTCTACTAAATAGAATGACATGGGCAAGTGCATGCCCATGATTGAGTCACTGGTGATCAATTCTTCTGGCGGTGCTTTGGAGAAGTCACCGTCATTAGTTGCGTCAGGCAGAAAGGCACTTACGCTGGCGAGGTTTCCTTCTTGCTTGACGATTATTGTAAACTGTTGGCTGCGCACTACCCGCGATACTAAAATTTCGAAAACTGATGTTAACGCCCGCAGCAATAAGCTATTGTCACCGCAGATAGTTGAATTGCGTTCATTGATTAAATCAATGCTTATCACTGGATAGAGGCTCTCTAGGCGCTCAGCTACTTCAGTTGTTAGCGCTAGGCAATCAATGTTTTCTTCACTCAAACCGAAATTGCCAGATTCAATTTTCTTCCAGTCGAGTACATCGGTCACAAGCTTTATCAACTTTTGCGCCAGTTGACTACAATCTTTCAAGAGGGCGGCCTGGCGCGCTGAGCCCTCGGTATTTTTCATAACGAGCAACTCAATACTTGTAGACATCGACATTAGCGGTGTTCGCATGTCATGGCTGAGAGTGGCGCAGATATTTTCACGCAAACTTTCGATCTGACGCTTCTGAGTAATGTCATGGCAGACACACAAAAATTCTCGTTCTTCTTTGACCCAATGAATGGTCCACAAAAAGTAAGTGTCAATGCCACTAACATCAAGGTGTTGGCACTCAACAGTACGCACACCGCCCTCAATTTTGGCTTTGTTTAGCATTTTTAGAATTGGTGCCAAAGAGTCTTCAGCTATTATTTGTTCTAAGCTCACGCCGATTAGACTTTCTGCTGGGTAACCCCAGAATGTTTCGCAAGACTTGTTGATTCTAGTGATGATGCCATTGGCATTGAGAGAGCAGAGAACATCACCAGAGTATTGCACGATTGCAAGTTCTGATTGATTGAGCCTATAGATTTCACCTAAGGCATCATGTATTTCTTGATCTAGCTGAACTATCTCGTTGCCTTTCTTGCTGCCTCGTCCAAATCTATGCAGAGGCTCGTCTTCATCCACTAGTATTCCATTTTCGATGTTTTCTTTGACTTTGTGCAGAGGAATAATAATTTGACGGTTAAAGATTATGATGGCAGAGGCGGTGGCGGCGAGAGTGATGAAATTGCCCAATAGCAAGAAGGGCAGAAAGAGCTGCTCTTGCCTTTTGAGATTGGCTAACGAAATGTTCTGCAGCCAGTCCTCAGCTTCTTCAGTGTCGCCAAATATCGAACGAGCCGTTAGTCCGAGGGTAAAGAAGCCCATTTTCAGTCGCTCCATTTCTACCCGGTCGTCGGGTGTAAGTAGAAACTTGTGGGCGTGTTCAAAGAGTTTCAAAAATCCATTACTAAGATCGTTCATGTCTTTGGCGTGTACTGCCAGCCGAGGATTTTCTTTCATGGCCACAGGCAGGTCGCCCTGTACTTGTTTGATGCCGACAATTAATTCGTTGAATACCCGTTCGCGCTCTGTCGACTCTCTGGTTAGGTCAGTATTCAAAACTCGAACTAGCTTTGATACTTTTTCTTCGAAGGCGAGGAGAGTCAACACTCGTTCGGTGGAGTGCTTGTGGATAACATACTCGTATTCGAGGCGATTCAGGGCATAGGTCGCGGCCACGACGCTGATCAAGCCACAAGTAACCGGTAGCAGCATTAACAGAATACATTGTAGGCGAATGGACATTCTAGGCCATGGACATACGAGAAGGTTTTACCGTTGTTGGTTGGGCACAGGTAGTAGCTGAGAGCCGCTGCCGGTCATCCAGCGCGTGAATAGTGAATGCCCGCCAGCTAGCTGTTCTAACCAGATAGGAGCCGTCCACATTCTATCTAAATTTGCCGTTATTGGATCCTTTCTCTGAACTTCCACATAATAGGCCGAATTGTGCCCGACTTTGCCGGTTATAGCGTCGAAGGCTACAGTTTGCGCTTGGCTAAGCAAATCGGCTCCACTAAGATCTCTTTGTTGCAGTACTTCAGCTAGTTTGCCGTCACCAATTTTGGTATCACCCCAAAGTTTGACAGCATAGTTGGCAGCGGGATCGATGTTTCCCTCAATGCGCATTTTTAGTGAGAGGCTGGGTACTGCACTTTGGTCTACGATGCTGCCCATAATAAAGCGGTCGTTGGCTGTCAGTAAGCCACTGAGATTTTTGGAGCTGGTTGTGGCAATGGTGCGGCGCTCGCGCATGGCTTCAAGAATGCTTGGCTTATCAAGAGATTTGGCGTAGAAGCCTGTTGCTCCTGGGTTTCCTACTGGTTCACCAAAGTGGAAGTCGCGACCAAAGGTTGGGCTAGCATGCACACGTTTGTCAATGTAGCCAGCAAAGCTAGTAGGGTCGAGGTCGCCGGTTGGTATTCTGTCTACGGGGCTGGGATTCAAAGCGCCACCTTTGATCAATTCTATTTGGCGTACATATTTGTCGGCGAAACGATCGAGCCACTCTTGTTGATTTTTAAAAGACTTTTGCCCATAGTCTCGTCCACGCTTCCAAGCTGGAGTAGTTGGATTTTCATCGGCTAAGTAGCGCGGGTGATTGAGTTGGATGACCGGGGTATTGCCGGTGGTGTCTTTGATTTTGTCGAGGTGATCAACTAAGCCCTTGTAGTCACCATCGTTGTATTTAACAACATCTGGTGGTTTTACTACCACTTCGGGTTCTTTACCTACGGTCCGCATAATGAAGCTACGCAGGCCGGTCTTAGGCTCACGTATGGCTTCGAAAAATGTAGGAACTTCAAAGAGATTGATATGGTTTACACCGCCTAAGTGAGCAGCTTCATTCGATTCTAGGCGGGCTTCATGGAGATCAAATTTTTCTGAGCTTGCTCCTTTTTCCACCGATGAAGCATTGACCATGCCGTGGCTGTGCTTGTGTTCACTGCCGACTTTTCCGGTGGTGCCCATCTCGGTGCCCACAAGAGAAACGTGTTTGCCATTTACTGTGGTTGCCGCCGCATCAGCGAAAGTTTGCGAATACTCAATAGGATTTTCAGTATTTATAGGTGTGCCGCTTTGGTCTTTTGCGCGGGCATCCCCAGGGCCAATGCCACCTCGAGCCGCCGCATGGTTGTGATCGGTGATGGTGGTGACGTGCTGCCCTTGGCTAGCGGCCTTGGCATAGAGGTCTTTTGGCAGACCCATACCGTCTGAATAGCGCGAGTGGCCATGGAGAGAGCCAAAGTACATCTGCATCTGACTGTCGCTTCCAGCTAGGCTGCGCTCTATATTGCCGTTAGCAATACTGTATTGCTCGACGCGGCGAGCCATCGATCCTGGTTTAAAGATAGACTCGATACTTGATTTGGACTCGACTGCGCTTTCAGCCTTTGGGAAAAGCTCAATTTTCGGCTTTATTTCAGCACTCGAAGTTGGCATTGGGCTTTCTGTAAATTGGCTCTTGATGCCACCTTTCCATTTCGCCAACTGCACGAGTGTTTCATTTTCGGCCTTGAGAATTAGACGTTGGGTGGTTTGACCAAAGCTGCCGATGATTGATTCATGGCGTGCTAGACGTGCACCAAGCTCGGTACCGCCGACGCCACCAGCTAAGTTGAGACCAAGGTCAAAGGCTCCTACTACAGCCTCTTGAGCTAACTTTCTTGATGCTTGGTCAACGGTTGCACCTCGACCGATCTCTAAGTGGGCCTCCTGCACGCGGTTATAGCCGTGCACCAAGACTGGCATGGTAAATGCAGCCCCAATTGCCATAGCTGCAGGGCCACGACCAGGTAGCACATAGCCGAGGGCGACCCCCATGGCTGCCGAGGTCGTAAGGGTTGTGCCGATGTGAATAGCTGCTTCTACTGGTTTGTTGTAGAGCTCTTGGGCGAATGCGACGCTAGCGTCAGGCAAATGCTTGGCCGTCTCACCAAAGAGTTCTAAGGTGCTCACTCCATCGCCTGATGGAGTCTTATTGTTTTGAGCCGCCAGGTCGCCACTTGTGAGGATAGGCATAGTTGCCCCAGTGAGGGATGTGCCCCCAATGTAGGGGCAAGGGGCGCGGTAGCCAAGTGTAGGATCACGCTGTGGGGGTGGAATTACGAAGAGATTTAATGCTCTCTCTTAACAAATAGAATGGTTAGCCGGGATTTTTTGAGCGATTGCGAATAGACGAGAGAATCGCGATGGCTATGCGACTGCCATCGGCCTTATCCTTTATCAAATAGTTGTCGGCTCCGCTGGTGAGAGCTTGGGCCAAGATGTCGCGGTCTTCCATGCCAGTTACGATAATAATCGGTGTATTACTAGCAGTGGCTCGCATATTGGCATAGGTGGCTAAGCCGTTTGAGTCGGGTAAATTGAGGTCGAGAATAATACACTCGTGGTGCTCGCCGTTAAAGCTTGTTACGGCTTCATTGAGTGTCTGCACGTGATCAAGGACATGATCAAATTCTTGTACTTCACTGAGCATCTGTATCATCAACATTGCATCTGACTCGGAGTCTTCAACGAGCAATACAGACGTCGGTTTGATTTTAACCATGATGAGTTCCGTTTGGTGGAGTTTTTGCCACCACAAAGTAGAAGTTTTGAATATCTTTGATGACACTAATGAATTTGTCGAAATCTACTGGTTTGGTGATGAAAGCACTGGCCTGAAGGTTGTACGATTCAAGCACATCTTTTTCACTTTCAGAAGTAGTTAGTACAACTACCGGAATGCGCTTGAGAAGCGGATCTCGTTTTATTTCGGCAAGCACTTCGTGGCCGCTTTTTACTGGCAAATTTAAATCAAGTAAAATCAGGTCTGGCAAAATCGCATCGGCAAATTTACCCTGGCGTTTTAGATACGAAATTGCATCACCACCATTGTCGATGATGGTGAGATTGTTCATGACTCGGCTTTGCTTGAAAGCTTCTACGGCGAGTTCCGAATCTGATGGGCTATCCTCTACCATCAATATTTCAATCTCTTTTACGTTCATAAACGCATACTCCCTCTTCTATCGGAAACTTGACTATGAATTTGGATCCGACATCGACTGTTGAGAGAGCAACTATAGCTCCTCTATGACGTTCAGCAATTCTACGACAAAGTGCCAGGCCAATCCCTGTACCTTCGTATTGATTACGCGAATGTAGCCTTTGGAAAATCACAAATATTTTTTCTTGGTATTGCATATCGAATCCTATGCCGTTGTCTTCGATGCAAATTTGCCAGTTGGGTTCTATTTTTACGGCACTAATTTCAATTTCTAGTTTTCGAGTTGAGCGATATTTGATTGAGTTGGAAATTAGATTAGTGAAGAGCAGGCGCAGTTGTTCTGTGTCGCCTGAAATTGATGGCAGCGATTGCTCGATTTTGATTGTGGCTGCGCTTTCTTCTATAGGTATGGCTAGATCTTTTATTACCTGGGCCATTACCATGTTGAGATCAACCGTTTGCATTTCAGCACCACGCGACTCAACTCGAGCATATTCAAGTAAGCCGCTAATTAGAGTGCGCATTCTCTCGACGCCACTCACCACTTGTTCTATCCAGGCATCACCTTTCTCGTCAAATTGTCCTTTGTAGGTTTTGGCAAGTAGAGTGGTAAAGCCCTGCACTGCTCTGAGCGGTTCTTGCAAATCGTGGGAGGCAACATAGGCAAATTGCTGCAGATCTTGGTTAGAGCGCTCAAGGAAAATGGTGGCTTCCCGCAAAGAGGCTTCGCTGGCCTTTCGCAGTCTAATTTCGCTCTCCAGCTCTGCTGTCCGACGCACTTGGTAGGTTCCGTAATCATGGTTCAACTTGTAAATGTATGTGAGCGACGCTGCTTCTAAAATGGTAAATAATGCAATAAATGCGCCAATCCAGTTCTGCAGAAGGTCTACTGATGCTTGTCTAGCAGCAAGTAGCTTGGTTTGTCTGGCCTGAGATTGGGCAATTAAACCTCGCACTTGGTCCATCAACCGTTTGCCTTCCATGGTGGCAACAATGGCTACCGCCTCAGTCGGTTTTGTTAGATACAGAGTAGAGACAGTATCAACAAATTTAAGTTTGGCAAGGCAGGCCGCTTTAACACTGATCATGCGCTGATGTTCTTCGGGGTCATCGGCAGTAAGGTCAATCAGTTGCTGGGCGCTACGATCAATAAAGCTCTTTGATTTGACAAGGGGCTCTAAAAACTTGGAGTTGCCAGTAGCGACAAAGCCTCTTTGGCCGGTTTCGACGTCTAGGCATAGAATCAAAAGGTCTTTACAGCCGACAATCACTGAGTGAGTGTGATCCACCCAATACTGTGCAGAGCGCAGTTGAGCAATCATCCAAGTAGTGAGACCCACAGCTATAGCGAACAATAGCCCTGAGGTAAGCAGAGCTAGAGCTGTCTTTTTGTTGACACTTTGCGACAGAGCGGCCATAGAAAAGGCTCTTGGGGGTGTGACCCTAATTATTACAAACTCTAGTGCCAACAACTAGTACTTTAAAACACGCCAAAAAGGACTCGCTCTCAGAGTGAGTCCTTTTTGCATATATAGGTCACTTACTGGGAATTGTTATTCAGCTAGGGGCGGCATAATCGGACCGTCCACGATGTGAATTACACCATTCGAGCAGTTGATATCGGCTTCTTTGACTTTAGCTTTGTCGACATATAGGTCGCTTTTGCCGTTTTCATCGTCTTTTGTCGAGACAGTGATGTCATGCTTAGGATCCATGGTCTTCAGTGACTTTTGCATCTTGATGGCATCACAGTTAAGCCGCTCGCCCTTGATTACATGGTAGTTTAGAACTTCAGATAGGCGTTTGGGGTTGCCAAACAACGACTGTCTGTCTTCTTCTGGCAATTTTGAAAATGCTTTATCGTCTGGGGCAAACAATGTGTATGGGCCCTTGCCTTTCAACTGGTTATCTAGGTTGTAGGCAATAGATAGGCCGTCCAGCAACTTGTGAAAATTGCCACGACGCTTCAATTCGTTGACTATGTCTACTGTGTCGGCAGTTGAACCCTTGCCGATGATAGTTTCATCTTTGGCAATTGCTGGGACGGCAGCTAGTGCGCCGATCACCAGAGTGGATAGGGCCGTCGATAGCCACTTTAGATTACTTGGTTGCATTGGGTTTCTCCATCATGTAGTTGCAGCTGCCACTGTATGTGGTGCTAAAAGTTAGTGATTGATATTGCTTCGTTAATTGGTCTTCTCTTCTATAGATCGCCATCCGTGATATAGTGGAGGCGCAGTTGAAAACCCTTTAATCAATCATCTAGGTTGTTTCGTGCCGTTTGTGACTGAGCAACTCAGAGAAAGTTTCTTTCTGTGAACA